>JBKEBS010000090.1:0-11881 GCA_047973265.1 Oscillospiraceae bacterium | reverse complement strand
TTTACCACAGCGATGACCGGTTATCTTGAGACATTGACTGATCCCAGCTATTATGGTCAAATCGTGACGCAGACCTTTCCGCTTATTGGAAATTATGGCGTGATCCCGGAAGATTTTGAGAGCGACAAGGTCGCGTTAAAAGGATATATCGTCGGCGAGTGGTGTCAGGAGCCTTCCAACTTTCGTTCGGAAGGGACTCTGGACACTTTTTTGAAGTCAAAGGGAATTGTTGGTGTGTCCGGCATCGACACCCGGGCACTGACAAAGCTGATCCGGGAAAAGGGAACAATGAACGCCAAAATCGTCTACAGTGAATCCGACATCCCCGCAGGTGTGGAGGCGGCGAAAAAGCATCACATCTCCGACGCCGTACGGAATGCCAGCATCAGCGAAACCGTCACCTACGAGCCGGAACAGGAGCAGCGCCATGTGGTGCTGTGGGATTTCGGAGCGAAGCGCAACATCGTCCGGGAGCTGGTAAAGCGGGGCTGCAAGGTCACCTGTGTACCGAGCGACACAACCGCGGAGGAGATCAAGGCCCTGCGGCCAGATGGCATCATGCTCTCAAACGGCCCCGGCGACCCCGCTGACAACCCGGGCATCATTGAGGAGCTGAAAAAGCTCTGCGAAGAGAAGCTGCCCACCTTCGGCATCTGCATGGGACACCAGCTGCTGGCCCTCTCCCAGGGGGCATCCTCCCACAAGCTGCACTACGGCCACCGGGGGGAAAACCAGCCCGCCAAGGATTTGGAGACAGGGCGCGTGTACATTACCAGCCAGAACCACGGTTACGCACTGGATTCCTCCACATTGCCCTCCACCGCAAAGCTGCGCTTTGTCAACGCCAACGATGACACCTGCGAGGGTGTGGACTATCTGAATATGCCTGCCTTTACAGTGCAATTCCACCCCGAGGGGGCAGGCGGCCCCATGGACACCGAGTTCCTCTTTGACCGCTTTATAGACATGATAGGAAAATAATCACCCGCTTTTTAGATTGCGGCAATTGCATACAAAAAGTCTTTCATAATGTGCAATTGCCATAGAGCAAAATGATTGAATCTATATTGGTTCAAAAATATAACCCTTTGCTCTTAGGAAAGGAATTGAAATTATGCCACTGAGGAAGGATATCAAGCGGGTACTGGTCATCGGCTCCGGCCCCATCGTCATCGGCCAGGCGGCGGAGTTCGACTACGCGGGCACCCAGGCCTGCCGCGCCCTCAAAGAGGAGGGGCTGGAGGTCATCCTGCTCAACTCCAATCCCGCCACTATCATGACCGACAACGCCATGGCGGATCACATCTACATCGAGCCCCTGACGCTGGACACTGTCAAACGCGTAATTGAAAAGGAGAAGCCGGACAGCTTGCTGTCGACGCTGGGGGGCCAGACCGGCCTCACTCTTTCCATGCAACTGGCCAAGGACGGCTTTCTGGATAAGCACGGCGTCAAACTGTTGGGCGCGAACCCCGAGACAATCGATAAAGCGGAAGATCGCCAGATTTTCAAGGATACAATGGAGGAGATCGGTGAGCCCTGCATCCCCTCCAAGGTGGTCACAACGGTGGAGGACGCTATCGCTTTTGCCGAAGAAGTGAGCTATCCTGTCGTTGTTCGCCCAGCCTTCACTATGGGCGGCAGCGGCGGCGGAATCGCGGCGGATGCCGAGGAACTCCACGCCATCGCTGAAAACGGCCTGCGGCTCTCTCCCATCACTCAGATTCTCGTCGAGAAGGGTATCTCCGGCTGGAAGGAGATCGAGTTCGAGGTCATGCGGGACAGTGCGGGCAATGTCATCACCATCTGCTCTATGGAAAACTTCGACCCAGTGGGCGTGCACACAGGCGACAGCATCGTGGTCGCTCCGGCACTGACTCTCTCGGACAAAGAGTACCAAATGCTGCGCTCCGCGGCCATCAACATTATCACTGCCATGGGCATTGAGGGCGGCTGTAACTGCCAGTTTGCGCTGTACCCCACCAGCTTTGAGTACGCGGTGATTGAGGTGAATCCCCGTGTCTCCCGCTCCTCCGCGCTGGCCTCCAAGGCGACCGGCTACCCCATTGCCAAGGTTGCCGCCAAGATCGCCATCGGCTTTACCCTGGATGAAATTGAAAATGCTGTAACAGGCAAGACAAAGGCCTGCTTCGAGCCCACCATCGACTATGTGGTGGTCAAATTCCCCCGCTGGCCCTTCGACAAGTTCGTCTACGCCTCCCGCACCTTAGGCACTCAAATGAAGGCCACAGGCGAGGTTATGGCTATCGGCAAGAACTTTGAGCACGCCCTGATGAAGGCGGTGCGCGGTGCGGAAATCTCCCTGGACAGCATGCGCATGCCCACTCTTGCGGAAAAGACTGATGCCGAAATCCACGAGATGATTGGCAACTGCGACGACCAGCGTATCTTCACCGTCTACGAGGCGATCCGCAGGGGAGTGGGGATCGACGAAATCCACGAGATCACTATGATTGACAGGTGGTTCCTCCACAAGCTGCAGGGCATCGCCGAGTTGGAAAAGGAGTTGGAGACTCAGCCCCTCACAGACGCCCTCTACCTCCGGGCGAAGAAGAACGGCTTCCCGGATGCTGTCATTGAGCGCCTTTCCGGCGATATGGTTGCCAAGCCGTTGCGCGCCTCTTACCAGATGGTGGATACCTGTGCCGCCGAGTTTGCCGCGCAGACCCCCTACTTCTACAGCGCATTCGGCGTAGCCAATGAGGCCGCCGAGCTGCTGGAAAACAGGAAGAAGACGAAAGAGACTGTCGTCGTGTTCGGCTCCGGCCCCATTCGCATCGGGCAGGGGATCGAGTTCGACTACGCCTCCGTCCACTGCGTGTGGGCACTGCGGGAAGCTGGCTACGAAGTGGTCATCGTCAACAACAACCCTGAGACGGTCTCCACCGACTTCGACACCGCCGACCGCCTCTACTTTGAGCCACTCTACCCGGAGGATGTTCTGCACATCCTGGAGACAGAAAAGCCCATCGGCGTCGTGGTGGCCTTTGGCGGTCAGACAGCTATTAAGCTGACCAAGACGCTGGAAAAAGCCGGTGTTCGCATTCTGGGCACCTCGGCCGACGCCATCGACATGGCCGAGGATCGGGAGCGCTTCGACGCGCTGCTGGAGCAGGTGGGCGTGGAGCGCCCCGCAGGCCACTCCGTCATGAATGAGGAGGAGGCGCTGGCCGCCGCCAATGACCTGGGCTATCCGGTTTTGATGCGGCCCTCCTATGTGCTGGGCGGCCAGAACATGATCATTGCCTTCGCCGACGAGGACATCAAGGAGTACATGAAGATTATTCTGGCAGGGGGAATCGAAAATCCTGTCCTCATCGATAAGTACATGATGGGCACCGAGGTGGAGGTGGACGCCATCTGTGATGGGGAGGAAATCCTCATTCCCGGCATCATGGAGCACATCGAGCGGGCGGGCGTGCACTCCGGCGACTCCATTGCGGTTTATCCCGCATGGAACGTACCGGGTGATCTGACCCAGCAGCTCATCGAATACACCCGCAAGCTGGCGCTGGCGCTGGACACCCGCGGCCTCATCAACATCCAGTATGTCATCTATCACAACAGAATCTATGTAATCGAGGTCAATCCCAGGGCCTCCCGCACCATTCCATACATCAGCAAGGTGACGGGTGTTCCCATGGTGGATCTGGCCACCCGCGCCATGCTGGGAGAGAAGATTGCCGACATGGGCTACGGGACAGGGCTCTATCCCGCGCCGCCTTACATTGCGGTGAAGGTGCCGGTATTCTCCTTTGAGAAGCTGCCCCGCCTGGATGTGCACCTTGGCCCGGAGATGAAGTCTACCGGCGAGGTGCTGGGCATCGGCAAAACCCTGGATGAGGCGCTGTACAAGGGCCTTGTTGGGGCGGGCTACAAGATGAACAAGCAGGGCGGCGTCTTTGTCACCGTGCGGGATTCCGACAAGGCGGAGATCGTGGAGGCGGCGGAGAAGTACGCGGCGCTGGGTTTCACCCTCTACGCCACCAGCGGCACAGGGAAGGTGCTGTCCGCGGCGGGCCTGCCGGTCAACGTGGTGCAGAAAATCCACGAGGGCCCCGAAAACACCCTGACCCTGCTGGAAAGCGGCAAGATCAGCTATATCATCTCCACCTCCTCCAAGGGGCGCAACCCGGCCAGGGACAGCGTGAGAATCCGCCGAGCGGCCACCGAGCGCTCCATTCCCTGCCTCACCTCCATTGACACTGCCAATGCGCTGGCCCATGTGCTCCAGGGGCGTTACAGCCCTTATTCAACCGAGCTGGTGGACATCAACGACATGCGCAGCAAGCCCATGGAGCTCCACTTCACCAAAATGGAAATCGCGGGCAACGACTACATCTACTTCAACTGCTTTGATCAGGCGGTCTATGCGCCGGAATCCCTCAGCATCACCCTCGCCGACCGGCACTACGGCATTGGGGGAGACGGTATTGTGCTGGTTGGCCCCTCAGAGGTCGCCGACGCCGGAATCCATATGTACAACCTGGACGGCAGCGAGGCGGAGATGTGCGGCAACGCCCTGCACTGCATAGGTAAGTACCTTTATGAAAAGGGTATTGTTGTCAAAGAGGAGATCACCATCGAATCCCTGAGCGGTATCCGCTATATCAAGCTCTACGTGATCAACGGCAAGGTGATCTCCACCAGGGTCAACATGGGCCCGGCGAAGCTGCACCCCAACGAGATTCCCGTCCAGCTGGTAGGGGAAGATGTCATAGCGCGCCCGGTGGTGATAGGCGGCCAGCCCTACGAGATCACCTGCGTGTCTATGGGCAACCCCCACTGCGTGGTGTTCTCCGGCTACCCGGAAAACCTTGACATCGAAAAGATTGGCCCCATGTTTGAATACGCACCGCTTTTCCCGGAACGGGTCAACGTGGAGTTTGTCAGCGTCACCAGCCCCACCTCCATCCGCATGCGGGTGTGGGAGCGGGGAATCGGTGAGACCTGGGCCTGCGGAACCGGCGCCTGCGCAGCGGTGGTTGCAGCGGTACTCAACGGCCACTGCAAGAAGGACACCGACATCACAGTGCAGCTCAAAGGCGGCAAACTGCTGGTGCGCTACACCGACGAGGCTGTCTATATGACAGGTGCGGCCAACGAGGTCTTTACAGGCACGGTGAAGTTCTGATATACTGGGTCAAGTTATCTGATTGAAACAAATACCATTGGGGGTTGAGCGACATGAAGCTGAATGGCAATTACCGCAATATAGAGGAAACCTACCTCTTTTCCACCATCGCCAAGAAGGTGAGGGCCTACACTGAGGCCAATCCCAATGCGCCGCTGATCCGCATGGGCATCGGCGACGTGACACTGCCCCTCTGCGACGCGGTGGTGGACGCCATGAAGAAGGCATCCGAGGAGATGCGCCACAAGGAGACTTTCCGGGGCTACATTCCCAGCGAGCAGGGTTATGATTTCGTGCGGGAAGCCATCGTAAAGTATTACGCCGGCCATGGTGTGACGCTCTCCGACCAGGAGGTATTCATCGGCGACGGGGCAAAGAGCGATATCGGCAACATCCTCGACCTGTTCAGCGCCGACAATGTGGTGCTCATCCCCGATCCGGTGTATCCCGCTTACCGGGACACCAACACCATGGACGGGCGGAAGCTGGTCTACATGAACGCCAACGCGGACAACGGCTTTTTGCCACTGCCCGACCCCTCTATCAAAGCCGACCTCATCTACATCTGCTCACCCAATAACCCCACAGGGGCTGTCTACACCCATGATATGCTGCAAAAGTGGGTGGACTACGCCAACAGCCAGGACGCGATCATCCTCTTTGATGCAGCTTACGAGGCGTTTGTCAGCGATGAGAGCCTGCCCAGGAGCATCTTTGAGATTCCCGGCGCACGCACCTGTGCCATTGAGTTCTGCTCTCTGTCCAAGACGGCTGGGTTTACCGGCACCCGCTGCGGCTACACAGTTGTTCCTGCGGAGTTGGAGCGGGAGGGCATGAAGCTGAACGCCATGTGGATGCGCCGCCAGACCACCAAGTTCAACGGCGTATCCTACATTGTCCAGCGCGGCGCGGAGGCTGTGTTCACCCCCGATGGCCAAAAGCAGACAAAAGCGGCCATCGCCTACTACATGGAAAACGCCCGCACTATTGCGAGTACTATGAAGAAGCTGGGCATCTGGTACGTTGGCGGGGAAAACTCCCCTTACATCTGGCTGCGCTGCCCCGACGGCATGAAGAGTTGGGATTACTTTGACCTGCTGCTGGAAAAGGCCAATATTGTGGGAACACCCGGCGCAGGATTCGGAAGCAATGGGGAAGGGTATCTCCGATTGACGGCTTTCAACACCCACGAGAACACAGTGGAGGCCATGCGCCGCCTGGAAGAACTAAGCAAGTAAACGATGAAAAGAAGCCTGGACAATTGTCCAGGCTTCTTTTTTGTGCCGCTATTCTTCCGCCATCTCAAGAATCAGGATGTGAGAGGTTTGGACTGCTTTGATGGTGATGTCCTCCTCGGTGATCTCAAGGCCGTCGCGTGTGCCGATCTGCAAGCCATTGATATCAGAGGTGCCCTCAATCTGCACCAGATAGGCCTGTCTGCCATCCTTGACCTCAAAGTCGAGGGAATTGCCCTCGGTAATTTCAGTGGCATAGACATTGATATCCTGGTTGATCTTGATGGGTGCGTCGCTGCCCTTGCTTCCTGCGATGTAGAGCCACTTATCCCGGCGGGAGTCCCAGTCAAAGCGGTGATCCCCATATTGGGGCGTATGCCCCTCTCGGTCGGGGACTATCCATATCTGGAGAAAGCGGAGCAGCTCAGCGCCCCTGTTGTGCTCACTGTGGAATACACCTTTGCCGGCGCTCATATACTGCACATTGCCCCGGGAGAGGGTGCTCTTGTTGCCCATGCTGTCCTGATGGGTGAGTTCCCCATCCACCACATAGGAGATGATCTCCATATTCTTGTGGGGATGGAGGTCGAAGCCTTCGCCGGGCTCGACCAGATCGTCATTTATGACCCGCAGCACCCCAAAATGGATGTTGTCGGGGTTCCAGTACTCGGCAAAGGAAAAGTGAAATACACTGCGCAGCCAGCCCTGGTCGCTGGTGCCCATATTGTTTTTATCTAAGTGTCTAAGCATAGTAGATTGTCCTTTCATGGTTAACATACGGCTGTAACCGGAGTATAGCACCTATCTGTTGACGAATTTTGTAACATTAGTGACCGGACTGTTAATGGAAAATAAGAGCGCAACAACAAATTGCATGCGGTGGATATTACATATAGTAATCCCGAGTCGGACAATCTTTTCGACAGGCAAATTATTGTACTCTCAGGATAACTCTACAGGCTGTTATACAAACAGTGAACCATGTGGAGCAGAAAGGGAGTCCTAACATTACAAGCAAAGCCATGTTGAAAACACTGTTGAACTTGTTGTCAAATCGGCTTGGAAAGGGAGTTTGTGTCAAAACTGTGAGCAAAACATGGACTCGCAGTAAAAAGAATTCTGGCACTATTGCAATGAGAGTGCCAGTGGTGTATAATCATTGCAACAAGGTAAGACTTGTTTCGTTGTGGTACAATACATGTAAAAACAAAGACACTTAAGAAGGATCGAAGCAAGACTGCTTCACGGAGCGAAAGACTGGTTGTTGTAAAGAAACATGCAGATATCTTTCTGCTCATACGGGCAAGAGGCTCCATTTACCGCCCGGGAAAGGATAACCTTATGGCACAGAAAACAAAGAATATTATGGTTCAAATGCCTGTTTTAGCAATGCGGGGAATGGTGCTTTTTCCCCAGATGGTGCTACACTTCGACGTGGGGCGCGAGCGCTCTGTCTTAGCTTTGAACGAGGCCATGGGCAAGGACAGGCTCATCTTCCTCACAACACAGCAGAATTTGAAGGATGAAGACCCAAAGGGCGAAGAAATCTATTCTGTCGGCGTCGTTGCAGAGATCAAGCAGATTATCAAATCCCAGGGGCACCTCCGGGTGCTTGTCGAGGGGCAATACAGGGCGAATCTGGTTGAATTCAGCCAGCAAGACCCCTATTTCCAGGGCTATATTGAGGAATATCCCACAACATCCCTGAAGAGCGCCAACAAGCAGATGCTGGGCGCGCTGGTTCGCACCTTGAAGAATCTCTTTGAGGAATACGGCATGCGCACGCCCAGAATGACCAAAGAGCTTGTGCTGGGCGCCATGACCTCCGATGATCCGCTGTTCCTTACCGAATATATTGCTGCAAATCTGCCCATCAGCTACCAGGACAAGCAGCAGGTGCTGGAGGAAACCAGCGTGCTGGCCCGTCTGCGCCTACTCATTCAAATTCTGGAGCAGGAGAACGACATCCTCTCCCTGGAGCAGGAAATCCACGACAAGGTGCGGGAGCAGATCGACGGAAACCAGCGGGAATACTACCTACGGGAGCAGATGAAGGCCATTTCCGCCGAGCTGGGCGAGGGCGACTCCGTCCAGGAGGAGACCTTCGGATATCACGAGAAAATAGATGCCCTCCAGCTGGAGGAAGAGACCGCCGAGAAGCTTCACAAGGAGGCTGACCGGCTGCTCAAGATGCCCTCCAACGCCCATGAGGCCGGGGTGATCAAAACCTGGCTGGACACCGTGCTGGAGCTGCCCTGGAACAACTTCACTAAGGATCGCAACGATGTGACCGCCGCCGGCCGCCAGCTGGACAAAGACCACTACGGTATGGATAAGGTGAAGGAGCGCATTCTGGAAATGATCGCCGTGCGGAGCTTGGCCCCGGATCAGAGGGGACAGATTATCTGCCTGGTTGGCCCTCCCGGCGTAGGCAAGACTTCCATCGCCCGCTCTGTCGCAACCTCCATGAACCGCAACTACGTGCGTATGTCTCTGGGCGGTGTGCGAGATGAATCCGACATTCGCGGCCACAGAAAAACTTATGTTGGGGCGATGCCCGGTCGTATTATGACAGCGATGAATCAGGCAAAGAGCAGCAATCCGCTCCTCCTGTTAGATGAGGTGGACAAGCTGGGCAGCGACTTCCGGGGCGACCCCTCCGCAGCCCTGCTGGAGGTGCTGGACTCCGAGCAGAACAACGCCTTCCGCGACCACTACATCGAGGTACCCTACGACCTCTCCCAGGTGCTGTTTATCGCGACCGCCAACGACCTCAGCACGGTGCCCCGGCCTTTGCTTGACCGCATGGAGATCATTGAGCTGAGCAGCTACACCCGCGAGGAGAAGTTCCAGATCGCCCGCCGCCATCTGATTGCAAAGCAGATGAAGAAGCACGGCATGGATTCCAAGCAGTTCAGCATCACTAAGCCCGGCCTGTACGCGCTCATCGACCACTATACCCGTGAGGCGGGTGTACGAACCCTGGAGCGCCAGATTGCCTCTCTCTGCCGCAAGGCGGCCAAACAGATTGTCGCTGGTAAGGTGAAGAGCGTTTCCATCACCCCCAAAAAGCTTGTGGAGTACCTCGGCGCCCATAAATTCCGGGAGGATGAGATTGAGAAGACCGACGAGATCGGCCTGGTGAACGGCCTTGCCTGGACTTCGGTCGGCGGCGAAATGCTGCAAGTAGAGGTCGCCGTCCTGGAGGGCACCGGCAAAATCGTGCTGACCGGCTCTCTTGGCGATGTCATGAAGGAGTCTGCGCAGCTGGCTGTCAGCGACGTGCGGGCGATTGCCGACAAGTATGGGATCGACCCCTGCTTCTACAAGGATAAGGATATACACATTCACTTCCCTGAGGGCGCAATCCCCAAGGACGGCCCTTCCGCAGGCGTCACTATGACCACCGCGTTGGTATCCGCTCTGTCAGGCATCCCGGTGCGAGGCGACGTGGCGATGACCGGTGAGATTTCCCTGCGTGGCAGGGTGCTGCCCATCGGCGGCCTGCGGGAAAAGACCATGGCGGCTTACCGCAACGGCATCAAAACGATCGTGATTCCGGAGGCCAACCTGCCCGATCTGGAAGAAGTGGACAAGGTGGTCAAGGATGCAATCACCTTCATCCCCGCAAAGCAGATCGATACCGTCCTAGCCACCGCGCTCAAGCGCCCGGAAACAGCCGAGAAAAAACCGCGGACTTCCGGCAAGAAGCGCTTACCCGAAATGGAGTTTGAACAGGCGGAGGAAGGTATCTCCGCAGTCATCCAGCACTAACTAAAAAGAAACGCCCATACTCTGGGCGTTTCATTCTCTTTCTACAAATGGAGGAATGGCAATGAATTTCCACAATGTCGAATTTGAGACATCCTATGGTCGGCCCGACCAGCTGCCCGAATCCACCTTGCCGGAAATTGTCTTTGCCGGACGCTCCAATGTTGGTAAGAGCTCGATGATCAACAAGATTTTCAATCGCCGCCAGCTCGCCAGAGTGAGCGCGACACCGGGAAAGACCGCCACCATCAACTTTTTCCGGCTGGAGGATGTTCGCTTTGCCGACCTGCCGGGCTACGGCTACGCAAAGGTATCCAAAAGCGAAAAGGCCCGCTGGTCTAAACTGATGGAGGCCTACTTCACCAGTGACCGAGATATCGCGCTGGTGTTTCAATTGGTGGATATGCGCCACCCGCCCAGCAAGGACGACTTGGCAATGATCGACTTCCTCGTCGAAAATGAATTTCCTTTTGTGATTGTACTCACGAAAAAGGATAAGCTCTCCGCCAAGGAGCAGGCGGAGCGGTTGGAAGCTCTGCAACAGGAAATTCCCTATGCGGAGCAGATCACCTTGATTCCATTTTCGTCCGAAACAGGGGAGGGAGTCGCCGAGGTTCACGAAATCATCGAGCAGCTTGCACAGCAAGAAGAAGAGTAAATAAATCAAAAGAGCGGTACAGGCCAGAAAATGGCCTGTACCGCTCTTTTGCGTGCGCGTAAAGCTATATAGCTTACGTGCATATTTAGATATGTCAATAAAATAGCTTTACAATATAAAATGTGCGTTATATCGAGGTTTTACGGTGCTTGGAAGTGCGCGCGGCTTCCATTCCTGCCCCGCTCCACCAGCAGCTTAGCCGGAATGTAGCTGCGGAGCTGCTGTACATGGGAGATGATGCCGACCAGATGGCCGGTATGCTCCAGCGAGACAAGCGTGTTAATCACACTGTCTAGCGCGTTTTCATCCAACGAACCGAAGCCCTCATCGATGAACATCGTCTCTATTTCCACACCGCCCGCATACATCTGCACCACATCGGAGAGCCCCAATGCTAGCGCCAAAGAGGCCTGAAAGCCCTCCCCGCCGGAGAGTGTCCCAATATCCCGGCGGCTGCCCGTGTAGATGTCCTCGATCTCCATGTCGAGCCCCGCGGTGCGGCTGCCGCCTTCTTCCTTGCGGAGCAGGCGGTAGCGCATGTTCGTCATCTTTTGCAGCTGAATGTTCGCCATTGTCAAAATATCCTCGAAGTAGGAGGCCAGGATATAGCGTTCGAATGAGATATAGGGCGCCCTGGAGCCTTTTGCCAGCACCACTAGCTCGTGAAGCTGCGCATACTTCTCCTCAAGCTGGCCGGATCTGTCATGCAGCTCCTCCAGCTCCTCCATTCTCCGGGTTGCCGCATCCAGGCGGGAACGCAAGGTCAGCCGCTGCTCCTGGAGAGAGCCGAGGCGCTCCGTGATCGCCTTGTGCTCCTCCTCCAAAGCGGGCAGGTCGACAGGCGGTTTTCCCGCAAGCGCTTCTTCCAGGAATGCGATTTTCACTGTGAGGTCGTTGAAGCGGCTCTGATAAGCTTCTATATCCGCCTTCAATGTCGCTGCTTCGGAAATTCTCGGTTTTAGTTGGCTATAATCTTTGTAGTTACGGAAGCCCATCTTTTGCTCAATATCCGCATAAAATGCTGCCCGCAACTCCTGGAAGTGCTGTTGCTGCTCGTCGGCA
>JBKEBS010000089.1:0-13219 GCA_047973265.1 Oscillospiraceae bacterium | reverse complement strand
TGACAGAAAACGGGCCGAGGGGAAGCCCTACTTCGTCTACATGACCGCTACGGCTAACAAGTTTCTGCGCATATACTATGGGCGTGTAAAAGAGTACCTGAACGCTCTCGACGAGGGCGATGACGCATAGATTTCGTCCTTTCTTCTATGGCTGAAACACCCTGCTGTGTATCGGCTTATTTTTGTTGCGCAATTTCTGCCTGCAAATTTTTGTCATTTTGGGCTTGACTTTTTATTTGCAGGCTTTCCAGCACATGATGCCGCGAAACGAGACACAGTGCCAGTGAACTGGCACAGAAACAAAAAAGGGTGCAGCCTGCGCCGCACCTTCTGTTCTGCCAATGTTTTCGGCAGGCTGTGCTGATCTTCCTCATAGCGTACAGAGCTATTTGGCGATCACGGTTTGGAAATAAAAAAGGCCATGCTGTGAAAGCATGGCCTTTGGTGGTATTATTCTGTTATGCAGGTTCGAATCCTGCAAGTATGAGTTTGGCAGCAGTAATTTACCGCTTTTGAAAAGTGCCTGGAAAAAGATATAGACCCGCTCTGTGAGCGGGTCTATATGGTTGGCAGCAGTTTCTACCGCTGTACATGGAGCTACTGGTCGGATTTGAACCGACGACCTGCTCATTACGAGTGAGCTGCTCTACCCCTGAGCCACAGTAGCAAATATGAGGGAGTGGCTTTCGTCGCTCCCTATTTAGTTGTCATAGAATCGCTTGGGTCGTGTTTTCCGTTTGGCCTACCTTATCTACAATCAGAGACCTGCTCATTACGAGTGAGCTGCTCTGCCATTGAGCCACAGTAGCAGATTAAGTTTTGCGTGGGGTTACCATTGGCTGACGCAATGCTGATTATATCATTTTCAGGTGGAGATTTCAAGAGCGATGGGACAGACATCTATGGAGGGGTATGCGTAACAACATATTGCCAATCCAAGACTGCTGTCATATATCACAAAGGCGAACGTATGGTTGATTTTGTTCAGTTAATATGGTAAGATAAATTCGGAACTGTACCCACTATAAATGGGGCTCGCCCCTGCAGACGAGGGATTGCCGATGCTTTATGATGTATTTATCAGCCATGCCAGTGAGGACAAAGATGAGTTCGTACGTCCACTTGCGCAGAAACTTCATGACCATCGCATTGCGGTTTGGTACGATGAGTTTACCTTGAAACCGGGCGACAGCATACGGCGTTCCATCGACATTGGTATCGCGAAGTCACGGTATGGTATTATCGTCTTGAGTAAAGCTTTTTTTGCCAAGCAATGGCCACAATGGGAGCTGGACGGACTAATACACAGGCTGAACCAGTCGGAATGCAATATCATCATTCCCATCTGGCACAATATTTCGCCACATGATGTGTTTGAGTATTCGCCTTCTTTAGCAGATCGGATTGCCATACCAAGCGCCAAAGGACTCGACCTTGTCGCATCGGAAATCATGAAAATCTTGCGGCCGGAAGGCTCGCTGCTCACGTCCGCCCGCGATATGCTCAGCACCTACGGCATGAATTCTCCTCTGATAACCGATGATTGGTGGCTGGAGATTGCAGAATTTTCCACATTTAATTACCGTGAGTATTCGTGGGGCTTCCCATTCCCCAGACATTGCTCTAAAAGCGAAAAGCTCGCCTGGGCTGCTATGCAGCGCAGCTGGCAGCGGAAGTCTAAAGAAAAGGATATCTCCCAGATATCGCCCCCGAGGGTGGTCCTTGAATTTATTGAATCGTGTCCCGGCCTGGAGGATCTGTGCCACAAATTCCCCGAGTATTTAGCGATAAATGCACCGCAGCTCACGATTCCGGGATTCGGAGCACAGTTTGAAAATGATTTTGATCGCCTGTATCAAGAATACCGGAATGAATATGCGGATTATCTGGTAAGAAAGAATGAGGAGCAGACAGCCAATCCGGATATAATTTTTGGTATGACTACCGGATGTATCGCCGAACCCGAGTGTGGCCTGGAAATGGCCCTGCGCCACCCCTGCTTTGGCAACTGGAATGCAGCTTCCGTCGCTAAATGTTACTGCGAGGGCGGCAATTATAACGCTCATGTAAATGGTTACCAAACGATTGATTATTTGCTGTGGTTTCTTTCGGATCAGAGCACATGGCTTCCAGAGCATATGCGCAGTTATATTTTGGAGGGTTTCCGGTCGTTACATTGGCTGTGGTATGAGCATCCGAATTCTTTTTTGAAGGGAATTGCCAATATGGATTGCGCTGATGAAGATGTGCTATCTGGATGCTTGGCATATACCCTACAGAATGCAAACTCTTATCAAGAATTTACAATGTCACCGGACTGCGTCGACGATTTAAAAAAGCGTATCGCCAAGGCCAAACGGCGTTTCGGGTTTTCCGAATCAATTGATGAACTCTATCAACGTTTTCTTGCTAAAGGCTTTTTGCAATCCTATTTTCAGCGGGTTAATAATTATTAACATGCAGCATATCTGCTTTCGTTGAGAAACCGGATACCCCCAAATTAAGCCATGTCTTTAAAATGGCTAATCCTGTGGGTATCCGGTTTTAATAAACAATTAGTGACCTATTTTAAAAAGAATAGGCGTCATAAGGTCGCTTTAGCTTGGGTGGTGAAGGGTCTACCTTATCTATAATATTCAGAGACCTGCTCATTACGAGTGAGCTGCTCTACCCCTGAGCCACGGAAGCACATGTGCGACAATTTCATCTGCTGAATCATTATATAGGAAATGCCCGGTTTATGCAAGGTCAATACCGCAGCAACCTCATCCAGCCGCAACGAATCAGCATTCTCGATTATAACACCACAGCCTGCACATTTCAAGCATTCCGGCCCATTGCCTCCATCCCGCGAAAATAGCCGCGATACTCCGGCAGGAGAAAGGGACGCGTATTTTGAAACCCGGCCAGATGGGGCTCCAGCAGCCCGACGGCGTCCTCACAGTGGCCGTCCAGCAACGCGTGCCAAATTGCGGTGTGCTCCCGGTGGAGCCCCCGCAGCTTCATGGTGCCCAGCACCACATCAAAATAACGGAGCCGGTTGTAGTGGCCCGACAACCGATTGATGAACTCCCAGATGTGAGGGATACCAGCCATGTGATACAAAAGCTGATGAAACTCGTTGTCCAACTGGAAAAAAGAATGGGGTAAATTTTGTTGGAGTACCTGTTGCTGATCGGCCAGATTTTTCTCCATGATAGCTTGCAGCTCGGGCGTTTCCGGGAGACGCTCTGCAGCCATGCGCAGCACCTGCGGTTCCAGAGTCTTTCGCAAGAAAAAGCTCTGATTAATGATAGAAAAGTCAATGAGCGAAACAACGGAAGCCCGCTGGGGATACACCTCCACCAGCTTTTCCTCTTTGAGGCGCAGGATTGCCTCCCGCACCGGTGTGCGGCTGATATTCAGTTCCCCGGCAAACTGCCCCTCATTGAGCAGCTGCCCGGGAGCAAGCTCCATGGTCATGATTCGGGAGCGGATAACATGATAGGCCAGCTCGCTGCTGTTTTGCTTGGTCGGCTTTGCCGAACCGGAAAAATTGGCAAGACTGTCATTTTGAAAATATTGGGGATAGATCGCCTCACACTCTTCGGTAGGCCCGGCTGAAATAGAGAAGTGATTCGTAAAAACAGCATCAATCCCGTCGGATAATCCGGTCAGCAGACAATAGTAGATATCCTTGTGGGATTGGTACAGCTCATTCAGAAAACCGCCGTTTCTGGAGGATTCCAAATGGTTAATCCTCTCCAAATGGCTGTTCAGAGACCTGCGGGCGGCCCAAACGTCCGGCTTGCCTGCGGCGAGGTATAATATTTCATGAAACTCCTTGTCGATAATCAAAAAGGAGTTGGAGTCATTTTCCCGCACGGCCTGTTCTTGCAGGATCAGATTATCATGGAGGCGCTGTGTCACGGAGGTGTCAAGGTTCCCGCAGAGATGATGGCAGATAGCGGATTCCAACGCTGTGCGAACCATCCGGGCCTCTTCCACAAGGAGGGGACTGATTTTGGTGATGGTGGAGGAGCGGCGCGGCTCGATTTCCACCAGGCGCTCCTCGCGCAACTGGAAAATGGCCTCCCGCACCGGTGTGCGGCTCACCTGCAGCTTTGCGGCGATTTCGGATTCCTGTAGAACTGTGCCTGGAACTAGAAGAAGATTCATGATATTATTGTAGAGAACATTGTAGGCGTGCTCCCGGTTGTTTGCTCCTTCTTCTCTGCCGAGTAAATTCAGGATATCCAATCGCTTTCCCTCCCTGCATTGTGGTGTTGCTCAAAGAATAACACGGTTTTTTTGAACAGTCAACACAGAAGTAATATATTATTTATATGCTCTGTGATATACTATCATATTTCCCTTTGTTAAGAAGAAAACAGGCGTAATTCTATTGACTTGACCAGCTCTTGCGTGCTATGATTGTTCCGAGATATTACACGACTAATATATTACGGAAAGGATTGATCGGCAGCTATGAAAATGACCTTCCGCTGGTATGGAAAAAGCGATCCTGTCAGCCTGGAGAAGATCAGGCAAATCCCCTGCATGAGCGGTGTTGTCTCCGCTGTGTACGATGTCCCGGTGGGCGAACTCTGGCCCAGAGAGAGCCTTGCGGATATCCGGAAGATGGCGAACGACAACGGCCTGGAGTTTGAAGTGGTGGAGAGCATCCCCGTCCATGAGGACATCAAGAGGGGGGCACCCACACGGGATAAGCTGATCGAAAACTTCTGCGAAAATGTGCGCCGCGTGGGCGAAATAGGCGTCAAGGTTGTCTGCTACAACTTTATGCCCGTCTTCGACTGGCTGCGCAGCGATCTTTCCCGCAAGCTGCCTGACGGCTCCTTTGCGCTGGCTTACGATGATGCCGCGGTCAAGGCGATGGATCCGACCACAAGCGAGCTCTCCCTGCCCGGCTGGGATGAGAGCTACAGCAAGGAGGGCCTCCGCCAGCTGCTGGCCGAGTACAAGGCTGTGGATGAGGAAAAACTGTGGGAGAACTTCGCTTACTTCCTGGATAAGGTCATTCCTGTCTGTGAGGAGAGCGGCGTCAACCTGGCCATTCACCCCGACGATCCGCCCTGGGGCATCTTCGGCCTTCCCCGCATCATTACAGGGGAAAAGAGCTACGCCCGCATGAAGGAGATCAATCCATCTCCGGCTAACGGAATCTCCCTCTGCCTGGGATCTCTGGGCTCCGATCCGGACAACGATATCGTTACAATTGCGCAGAAGTATACCGACCGCATCTACTTTGCCCACGCCCGAAACGTCAAGTGGACAGGTGATCACGACTTCGAGGAGGCTCCGCATCCCTCCGCCTGTGGCTCGCTGGATATGTATGCCATCCTCAAGGCTCTGCATGACAACGGCTTTGACGGCTATATCCGCCCCGACCATGGCCGCATGATCTGGGGGGAGACCGGCAGACCGGGCTACGGCCTCTATGACCGCGCCTTGGGCGCTACTTACCTGATCGGGCTTTGGGAAGCCATCGAAAAAGAGTCGAAGTAACGGGACTGGAAAGGAAGGAATCGTATTATGAAGCTGCCATTTCAGATTGATCTCAGCGGCGAAGTCGCCGTCATCACCGGCGGGGGCGGCGTGCTGTGCGCGAGCTTTGCCAAGGCGGTTGCAGCATGTGGAGCGGCTGTAGCGGTTGTGGATATCAATGAGGAGGCCGCCAAAAAGGTTGCGGACGAAATCACCGCCGACGGCGGAAAGGCTATCCCTGTCGCCGCCAACTGCCTGGAGAAGGCCAGCCTGGAAGCCGCGCATGCCCTTGTGACGGACAAGCTGGGCGCCTGTACCATTCTCATCAACGGAGCGGGGGGTAACAACCCCAGGGGCACCACCGACGACGAGCAGTACAGCCCCGATGTGGAGGGCATCAAGACCTTCTTTGACCTGGATGCTGACGGCCTCAAATTCGTGATGGATTTGAATGTCACTGCGGCGCTGCTCACCACACAGGTGTTTGCCAAAGATATGGCGGGCAAGGGGAAGGAGGGCAATATTCTCAACATTTCCTCCATGAATGCCTTCCGCCCTCTCACAAAGATTCCCGCATACAGCAGTGCAAAGGCGGCGGTTTCCAACTTCACCCAGTGGCTGGCGGTTTACTTCGCCAAGGCGGGCATTCGAGTCAACGCCATCGCCCCCGGTTTCTTCGTCACCAATCAAAACCGCGGCTTGCTTTTTGACGCCGACGGCAATCCCACTGCCCGCACCGAGAAAATTTTGCGGTCTACTCCAATGGGCCGCTTCGGTGAGGATAAGGAGCTTTTGGGCACGCTGCTTTGGCTGCTCAGCAAAGAGGCCTCCGGTTTTGTCACCGGCATTGTAGTGCCTGTGGATGGCGGCTTCTCCGCTTACTCCGGCGTATAGTATTTGGCTGTAACAAATCCGCCGGTGAAAATCGGCGGATTTGTTTATGCAGAACAGAGGGAAATCTGTTGACAAACCATTTTCTGCATGGTAGAATACTGTTTGTTGCGACACAGAAATGTGCGCTCGTGGCGGAATCGGCAGACGCGCTAGATTCAGGTTCTAGTGCCCGCAAGGGTGTGGAGGTTCAAGTCCTCTCGGGCGCACCAATAGCTGTATCTCAGCTTTTGAAAAAGGAGTAGCTTTAAACGCTACTCCTTTTTTGCCGTATCCTCACATCGATATTTCCGCAACAATCAAGCCTTCCTTCTTTTCTCCAATCCAAACAACACATTTACAACAGGCACCCTGCTGAAAATCTCATACAAAAGAATAGAAGCGACAATCGAAAGAGCCAGAACCAAAACGTAATTCCATATATACGGCAGCGTGAGCTTCGTCGTAAGCCAATAAGATATATAGGTCATGGGTACATAATGGAAATAGTAAAGGCCATAGCTGCGCTTTGTCATGTATTGGGTAAACCAGTTGTTGTGGTTGAACCAGCGCCCTGCTCCTCCCAGCACAGCCAGCGTCATAACCCATGTGAACAGCATGACAAGCCAGTGGTTCACTACATTCTGGAACGGCTGCCCCCAGGACACATAAGTTTGCGCAACCCCCAGCACAGCTCCGGTAATCAACAGTGTAGGGCTGTATTTTTGAAGCAGCTGCTGGATTTTTTCCTGGGAAAAGACGTAGTACCCCAGCAAAAACAGCAGGAGATAGAGACCGACACGGAAGGTGTAAGCAATATATAGAATTTGTGCTGCTCCCCACACCGGAAAAAAGAGCAGAAGCAAAATCCACCCATTGCATTTTTGGGCCCAGGTACTCAGTCGATCTGCCTTATCCAAGCGTTTGATCAAGACCAGAATCAAAGACACCACAAAGAGCTGCAGTAAAAACCAGGACGGCCCCATGCCATTGAGAATGCGGATGAAGAACACGACAAAACCGGGAAGGGCGGAAAATGCCTCATCCAAATGATTTACCCGAAAGGATAAGCTGGCAGCAAACGGCCCAATCAGCACAAGATAGCTGACAAATGGGAGTAGAAGCCTAACAGCGCGATCCTTTACAAACTGCATGTTGCTTTTTTTTGCAAGCGAGAATCGGGCGGAAATTCCGGCGACAACAAACATGCACGGCATAAACCAAGGATAAACAAAGTATCCAATCGCATCCAGCGCGGGAATCCCGGGATAATTATAGCTCATCAGTGCGCCGCAACTGCAAAATATAGCCACAACATGAAACACCAGCACCAACAGAATGATAAACCAGCGGATATTATCCAAATAGGCTTTGCGCATTTTTTACCTCCCTGCATTGACATTGTGCGTCATTTGTGCCACAATCACACTATACACTGTGATGAGGCTTCAATCAATGGTTTTGGAGATTGTGCTACATAATTTGCAGATGTGTGACAGGAGGATTTGATGCGAAAGGGACAGCTCCATCCGGCAGCCACAGTGTCAAAAAATCTGCTGGCGGACGGCCTTTTTTTCCTCATGGAAAAGAAGTCTTTTGCGGAGATCACTATCATAGAGTTGTGCGAGCGGGCGCAGGTTTCACGCCGCACCTTCTACCGTCATTTTAATCAAATTGACGAGGTGATCGCTTACAAATCGCAGGACATCATCGACGAATTTGTGGCGGCGATGAATATCCAAAGATCAAACTCATACGAGGCAATCATTGAGTCCTATTTTATCTTTTGGAGGAGCTATTCACCTCTCCTCGCGCTGCTGAATCAAAACAACCTGACCTATGCAATTTTCACTCCATACTTGCTGTCTCTCCGCGAGCTTCCCTGGCTGTTTCCGCTCCATCGCGCGGACGGACTTGATCAGGAAATCTTCAATTGTGAGTTGGCATATCATTCCGGCGGCCTTTGGAGTCTTCTTACCTACTGGATCATGAGCGGCTGCGTGCAATCTGAGCATATGCTGGCAAAAACAGTCGCCAGCAGAAGATAGATTTGGACACAATGCGTTCCCGGCTTTACAGGAGCGCATTTTTATGCGTTTTTAAGGAGCATTAAATGAAACTCTCACATCCGGCATGGTAAACTGGCTGAGAAAGCTCCCTCAATCTGCACTGTTACTGAAAAGGAAATGAAGCTGCATGAATTTACAGATGCTACTCCCCCCACTGGTTGGAGCGGGAATCGGATATATCACCAATGACATTGCGATTCGGATGCTGTTCCGCCCGCGGAAAGCCATATACATCGGCAAATGGAAGCTCCCCTTCACGCCGGGGCTGATTCCCAAGGAAAAGGATCGGATCGCAAAAATGGTTGGTGCGGCCATTCAGGCAAACCTCCTCAACGGTGATATCCTCACCGACAGCCTCATTTCGGAAAACATGATCACCACAATCCGGACAAGACTGATGGCCCTTGTGGACGACAACCGGGACAATACGATGACCATAGAAGAGACTATCCTCCAGTACACAAGCAACGAAAATTTGGAGAAGACCGCGGAGGGGATCAACCACGGCCTTGCCACCATGCTACACAACAAACTTGTGGAACTGGAGTTCGGGGAGGATATCTCCGTAGTCGCGCTCCAGGGAATTCGGCAAAAAATGGAGTCCTCCCGCTGGTCATTTGTGTCGTCTGTTCTGGACGACCGCATGATCGGCAGTATGTCCCAGCGAACGGGTGAGATGATCAACACAGCGGTTGCCGACCACTCCCAGGAGATGCTGGAGGATGTCATCGGCAAAGAGACGGATAAAATTCTGACCACGCGCATCTGCGATCTCATCGAAAAATATGATGAAAAGCTGCCGGATCTGATGGACTCTTTGCTGCGCGCCTACACCAATATCATCTCCTCCCATTTGTCCAAGGTGTTCGATGCGATCAATATCGCGAAGATTATTGAGGAGCGCGTCGCTTCACTGGATGCAGAAGAACTGGAGACATTGATTTTCTCTATCATGAAAAAGGAGCTGAAAGCGATTGTCTATCTGGGGGCGCTTCTCGGCTTCCTGATGGGCTTTGTCAACCTGGCAATCGGCCTCTATTAGCAACACCGCGCAAAAAAGCAGCCATGCGCTCACATCGAGCGCATGGCTGCTTTTTTGATTGCGACTTTACGGTTGGGCGGCAGGGCTGGACAAAGCGTCCTCATCCAGTCCGTTCTTTTTTGCTTCCTGGCGCCAAAAACGGTGTGCCGAAGTCATATAGATGGCCTTGGGCATTTGCGGGCTCTCAAATTGCGTTTCGCCGCTCTGCAATGCGGCAACATTGTTCGCTAGGCCGTCCAGCGCTTCTCGGATGCGGCGAAATAGGGGAAACTCCATATTCGGGATGTGCTGGTTGACTGCACCTGCGCCGATGCAGACAGCTTGCCCCCACCGGAGCCCGGTGTGACCGCACCAATGCTGCAAAACCTCGACCGAAGCGGTGCACTGCTCCGGCTCGAAAAACCCGTTGTTGGCGACCGCATATATCACTTGGCCGAATAACTGCCCGCTCTCGTCCAACTGCTCCAGCAGACGGAGAAGATGCCCCGGCACGTTGTCGGTGTACAGGGGATAGGCAAAGACAATTGCGTCGCACGCAGACAGCGCAGACGGCTCGATAGCGGTTGCGTGTCCCCGTGTGATTACAGCGTCCTTGGGGAGCCTGCTCTCGATATGATTCAGGTAAGCGGCGGAGGCGCTGACTGTCCTCTTTGGGCTGCCATTGATCAGCATGATGTTCATCCAAACACCTCCTGCAACTGGCCGACAGCATCCTCCGGGCTGTTCCCGAAGTGAACCGAGCACGCGCCGATGTTCCAATTAACCCTGTTTGCCTCGGCAAGACGGCTTGCGGTCTGCTTCTCCTCATTTGAACAGTCACCGTAATAAAAGAAGTCGAGGTGCTCTGTGTCACTGTAACGGGGAGGATGGTGCATTTCCCCCACAGTACGGTTGATGTACATGAAGGGTTGGAGAAAGCCGATGCAGCGGTCGTAGGCTATCTTGTTCACCGAGGACATGCCGCCGTAGCGAATGCGGCTGACCACTGCAAACCTCTTGCAGATGGCGAACCTGTGCAGCAGCTCATTCTGCCCATCCCCGGTGATCACGCAGCGGCCCGGGGTTTTGATCCAGCAGCCGAAGCAGCCAGTGCAGTGGTGGTGAATTTGATGGGCGGAGAACAGCGCAGGCTGCAAGCTTTCGGGGAAAATCAGCTCCGGCTGCACCAGGTCGTGCAAAATCAGCAGCTCCATATGGCCTCCTGTAATAAATGCTCCAGACACAAAACAGACAATTCGTGACAAATTTGACGATTGTTCAGAATTAGCATATCATAATTATGAAAGGGGGGCAAATAAATGAAAGCGAACGATTACAAAGACCTGCATTCCTTCCTCTCCGGCAAGGCGAGGGAGCGGGGAATCAAGATAGAGGCGTTTCCGGAACTGTGCGGATACAGCCGCTCCACGATATACCGGTATATGAAGGGGATTACCCCGATTCATCCAGAGGTGGAGGCGCAGTTCATCCGCACGCTCTCCATGGACAAGCGGGAGCAGGAGGAATTTCGCAGGCACATTGCGCTGAGCAGCCAGGACAATGCCTTGCTGGACACCGCAGAGATTCTGGATAAATTTTTTTTGCAGCCAACAAACCCAAGCAAGTCGAAGCGCCGGGATTTGTCCTCTACCAAAACGAGAGGTATCTCCGCACACTGCCGGAGCTGATCGACACGGTCACACAGGGGCTGGGGCAGCCGGATTATGCCTGCGACATCTTTATCGTGAACTGCATGGGCAACGGCATCCTGCCCCACTTGTCCGAGCTTTTGCGGCGAATTGTGGAGACGAATCCCAGCGCCCTCCACGCCACTCACTTTGTGCAGCTGGAAAAAAACAGCTACGCAAAAAATATGGAGATATTCCTTGACCTGGTGAGCGTGCTCCCCTTTTCCATGAACGACCGGTATCAGGTTTACCTGGGAGAGGATGCGAATTTACAGGGGACGCTGCTGTTCCAGGATTCCATGCTGATCAGCTGCACCTTTGACGGCGCGCGTCGGTATTACTGGCTTAACTTTGCGCAGGATGGGCTCTCCGACTGCATGTATTTTGAGGACTCTTATCTCTATGAATTTATCAAAAAGAGCTATAACGCCACGATCAGAACAGACAAGCCCCTTTACCGCGCACAGCCGCTGATTCCTGCCATGGATGAAGTAATGACGCTGGAAAACGCGGGCATCTACTATATGATCAAGGATACTCCCAGCTTCCGCTCGGTGCCCACAAAGGTGTTCCGCACCCTGGTCGAGCGCAACAACTCTGCGCTGTTTGCCCTAAAGGAGATGCTGGCGCCGGATGTGTGGATGGAAGACCCAGCCGATGCCTGCCTGCAAAGCTGTGAAAACCGGTATAAAAACTCTTTCAAGCACGCCAATGTGGATGTCTGCAACATTGAGGGAATGGAAAAGTTTATGAAGACCGGTCAGCTTTCGGACGAGGTATCGCTTTTCCCCTCACTTGACAAGCGGGAGATGAAAATTGTGCTGGAAACCTGGCGGGACAGAACCGCCAGTGCCAAGGACCCCTACCGGCTCCTTCTCCTGAAAAATCCACCTGTAGCGGACCTCACCGTCATGGCGGTTTCCCAGGGGAGCGAGATGCTGTTTGGCTATGCAAAGGCGGAGGATAGAACCGGAATGTTCGACCATGTCATCATCCCAAACCGGACATTCAGCGAAGCTTTCTTCCAGTATGTTGACAAGCACCTTGTACCCAATTATAGCATGTCGGAGGAGGAAACGATTGAATACTTGAACACTCTTCTTTCCCGATTGTGACCTCCGAAAAAGGAGAAGATCGGGACGAAACAGCGGGAAACCCTTATTTTATGGGATTATTTTCTGTTCACTGAAAAGGTGACAATTGTTCACAAAATAAATGAACCCTTCCAACCTGCGCGGATTCTCTTGAGCATGCCTTTATAGTTTCGTATGATTGGTATACATTTGAGAATTGACAGATTTTGGGAGGATGTTCAATGCGGAAAACGGCAGGGAAACGAATCGTTTCATTTATACTGATACCGCTTTTGCTGGTGGTGTTTATCGGCGGCACACAGATGGTGATGGCGACGCTGGGCGAGAGCAGCCTGGGCGGCAGCGGAGGGATTGCTCTATTTGCGGAGGGCGCTCCTTCCACCTTCAAGATCGCCATGCCGAAATTATTCACCGACCCCACCCCGGTGCTGGTGATCATCACCCCCTTTGCGGGGGACATCACCTATACCGGCGGGATCAGCTCCTCGGTAACTCAGGCGGAAAAGGGCGATAATATCATTGAGCTGGACAGGCTCGATGATGGCAGCTACAGTGGATGTTCCATCAAGGTCACAGATGCCGGCGGAACGGTCAGCACGCTGAACCTGCCTGATTTCACGGTGCAGGCGGCGGGGGACGGCAGCTTGTTTACCTCCTTCCGCACGGCGGGCTACGATTACATCTACGACATGACGGACAGTGAAATTGAGTGGCTCGCCACCCACCACGACATGATCATCGGCGGAGAAATCCGCAAAGAGCGCGTTTACGACGGCTACAAGGCTGCAAACCCCAACGTCAAGGTGATGGGATATATCTCGATGTACACCGACGTGGAGGAATGGATGGAGCAATGGGCTGTGAGCCACGGTTACAATGCGGCAGTTGAGCCCTTCCCGACAAAGTAGACAACATCCTCAACAGGCCACGAGATAAAAGTCGCGGGCGAATTCATGCGGGGACCTCCATCCAATAGCAGAGTGCGGGCGG
>JBKEBS010000088.1:0-9366 GCA_047973265.1 Oscillospiraceae bacterium | reverse complement strand
CCACTTACTCCTGAATAGTACATTTTTATTGCTAATTTTCGTGTTTCCTCTGGATATTCTCGTTTCTTGGGATTTATTGTATAGACAACTTTGCAGTCCTTACATATGCAACGTTGTGTTCCTGAACGATTTTTTCCTTTTTTTATTTGGTTTTCTATATTGCCACATTTTGGGCATATTTTTCCTTCTTCTATTTTAGCTACTCTCATAGTCCTATTATATCATAAAGTTTGCTATAAGGACACTCCCTTCTCTTTCCCGGCACTGCTTCGACACATAATTCGTAAATATTCTGAAAACATGACCCGTCACAGAGGCATTCGCCCTTGTTTTTCATCCGCTCTCTGATATAATAGTAAAGATAAGGAAGCGGCAGGCGACATATTCGTTGCCGCCCAGAAAGGATCACCGGCCATGAGTTTGTTGACACGCATGTTCGACCTCTATACTATCATACCGGCGGTTCTCATGCTATTCACCTGCATGCCGGTGCGCGCCTATGCCCAGGCCTGGGTCGCAACTAAGTGCGGCGACGATACGCCGCGCCAGATGGGGCGCCTCACGCTCAACCCACTCAAGCACCTGGATTTATTCGGAAGCATCGCGCTGATTTTATTCCGATTCGGATGGACAAAGCCTCTTCCTATCCAACGTCGCAACTTCAAAAACTACAAGCGGGATTCCGCTCTGGTGGCGGCAGCAGGGCCAATCTCTACCTTTCTGATGGCGTTTATCCTCACAATTGTACTTCGCATCCTCAATAATGTGATTTTTGGGATGGGTGTTACGAATGGCTTTGTGCAGGGGGTCTACATAGGCATTCAAACAATGGTGAGCATCAACCTGTGGCTCACATTTCTCAGCCTCCTCCCCTTTCCGCCCTTCGACGGCGGCGTCATCATCAGTTCCCTTCTGCCCGGCAGGGTCTATTACAAGGTTTCTGCTTTCTTTCAGAAATACCAGGGCATCATAACCGTTGCAGTGCTGGTGCTGTTTTACATGGGTATCCTTTCCATACCAATAAGCTTTTTGTCCAACCTCACTTTCCAATTGTTCTGGTGGCTGTGTTCCCCCATCGACATGCTGTTCGGCATCCCTTCGCAGCCCGTCACCGAAGGGGTACAATTAGCAATCCGACTGTTTGGCCTATAGAAAGGATTCGGCATCTTTGGAAAAGCTTTCCTTTCGAGTCGCAGAATATGATGCGCCGCTGGATTTGATCCTCCACCTTATCTCAAAGCACAAGCTGAATATCACTGACATCGATATCTCCTCCCTGCTGGCACAGTATATGGAGGTCATCTCCAGCTGGCAGGAACAGGATTTGGAGGTCACAAGCGAGTTCCTGGAAATGGCCAGCCGCCTTGTCTATATGAAGACAGTGAGCCTCTTGCCCCGCCATGAGGAGGAGATTGAGCGGCTTCGCCAGGATCTTACCGGCCAATTGATGGAATACCGCATGTGCAAAATGGCGGCTGAGATGTTGGGGTCTGAAAGTCTCTACTCCGATATTTTTGTCCGCAGGCCCATGGCCTTGGAAATTGATATGACCTACAAAAATTTCCACCCGCCCAACATGCTCTTTGAGGCCCTGGCGGATGCTCTGGGCCGGGGAGCGAGAAGGCTCCCTCCCCCCAGAGACAGCTTTGAGCCTCTGGTGGCACGCCCGGTTGTCTCGGTGACTGCCAAAATATTCACCCTGCTGCGAAGGCTGCGGGGCGCCAACTCGGTTCATTATGCAGAGCTCTTCCAATCAGATGAGGGGCGCAGCGCTATTGTCGCAACCTTTTTGGCATTGCTGGAACTGGTGCGGTCTGGCGGCGTTGTGATGGACGAGGACTCCATTCGGCTTGGAAAGCGCAGGACACAGGCCACATAATCCCGATTCACGGTAAAGGATTGAACATTTTTATGGCACAACTGGATCAGCTGGAGCGCCGCATTGAGGCTGTTCTCTTCGCCAGCGGCGAGCCCATTGAGGCTCTCAGGCTGGCCGAGCTGCTGGATGTGGAGGAAAAAGCTGTCATCAGCCTCATCAACCGCATCCAAGACCGCTATCTGGATCAGGACAGTCCCCTCTCCATTGTAAACCTAGCCGGCTCCTATCAGATCACGACGCGCCCGGAGTTTGCCGATGATATCCGAGCCGCTTTAGAGGTTCGCAAGGGCGCGACGCTCTCCCAGGCAGCGTTGGAAGTTCTTGCAGTGGTTGCCTATAACCAGCCGGTCACCCGTGCATTTGTGGAACAGGTGCGGGGCGTGGATTGTTCCTCTCTCGTGCGCTCCCTCACTGAGAAGGGGCTCGTGGAGGAAGCCGGGCGAATGAATATCCCCGGCAAGCCGATTGTCTATCGCACCACCTCCAATTTTCTCCGCTGCTTTGGCCTTGAAAGCCTGGAACAGCTCCCCACCCTGCCGGATGCGCCCCCTGATGAAAGCCAGGAGGAACAGTTGGAGGGGCAAATCGATTTTTTTGAAAGCTAGATGCCATAGGGAGGAATCGATGTGATTGTCCTCTGGATATTGGGAGGGATCCTCCTGTTTATTTTTCTGTTACTGCTGCCCTCCGTTTCTCTGCATGCTTCCTGGCAGGAAGAGGGCTATCACCTCACAGCTCACTATCTCTTTTTCCGATTCGACCTCACGAAGGAGCGGCCAAAAAAAGACGATGCTCCAAAGAAAAAAAAGAAGCCAAAAAAGGAAAAGGAAGAAGAAAAAAAGCCCGGACTCGGCGATATAATCCCGCAGGTTTGGGAGACTTTGAAATCATCCCGATGGGCGTTTGGCCTGATTCGCAGGCATCTTATATTTTATCGGCTGCGGATATTGGCCCGCATAGGCGGCCCTGACGCCCACCAGACAGCCGAAGCCTATGGCAAGACAGCGGCGCTCATCAATGGTGGACTTGGACTGTTGGGTGAAATATTCCCGGTACACATTGAACAGATAGTCATCATTCCCGATTTTCTGTCGGAGCAAAGCCACTATGATTTGTCGGGGAGGGTACGCATTCGTCCTATCTTTGGGGCTGCTGCCGCCCTCAACCTTGTGTGGGTCTTTCTGCTGGCAAGTATCAAACGTGCGCCCGCCAATCCGCCCCCGAAAGCTTCCGCTCCGAAGCGCAAAAGAGCCTAAGTTTTCCATTTCAGGCCTGATATCAGGCCCCAGAAAGGATTGATCTTATGAGCCAGAACAACTCCAACTCTGTCAGCAATTTGACCGATGCGGCAATGTCAAACCTGCGCGGCCTTGTGGACACGAACACCATTATAGGCGACCCCATTACCACTGCGGACGGCGTGTCAATCATTCCCATCTCCAAGGTGTCTTTCGGCTACGCCTCCGGCGGTTCCGACCTGCCCGGCCAGGCACCCGACCGCTTTGCAGGCGCTTCCGGTGGTGGTGTCACTCTGCAGCCACTGGGCTTTCTGGTGATCAATGGCCAGGATGTAAAGCTGCTCCAAATGCAGACCGCCGACAACACCGGCGACCGAATGGTCAACGCCGGAGCGGGCGTACTGGACAAGATCATAGACCTGATCCCCAGCAAAAAGGATAGGCAGGAACACTCCGGCAAAAAAGCCAATGTTGTCAGTGAGCCGGAAATAGATATTATTCAAGAATAGGCGTTGATTTTTCAACGCTTGGTTCTACCCGCAAACAAAGGAGCTATCATGCCGAATCAGGAAATCCGCATTCAAAAAGTGCTGTCAGACAATGGTGTTCTATCCCGCCGCAAAGCGGAGGAAGCCATTGCAGCGGGCAGGGTCACAATCAACGGCCGTCCCTGCCCCATCGGGCAAAAAATTGATCCACGAAAAGATATCATCGCCATTGACGGTGTGCGCGTTCCGATTCGGGCACGGCAGCAAAAGGTTTACCTCATCCTCAACAAGCCCAGGGGCTATGTGACTACGACAAACGACGAGCTGGGCCGACAGTGCGTAACCGAACTGGTGAAGGATGCGCCTGCGAGGGTCTATCCCGTCGGCAGGCTGGATCGCAACAGCGAGGGCCTCCTGCTCTTTACAAATGATGGTGCATTGGCAAACGAGATCATGCACCCCCGGGGTCATGTCTCCAAAACCTATCGGGTAACGGTGCGCCCCAGCATTACGGAGCAGCAGCTGATTGACCTGGCCACCGGCGTCACCCTTGACGATGGCCATAAAACCGCACCTGCGGCTGTCCACGTCCTCACGCAGGAACCGGGGCGTGTGGTGGTGCAGTTCACGGTATATGAGGGCCACAACCGGCTGATCCGGCGCATGTGCGAGGCTGTCGGCCTGGAGTTGGTTCGCCTAAAGCGAACCGCCATCGGCCCTGTCAAGTTGGGGATGCTCAAGCCAGGTGAATGGCGCGAACTCAAGCCGTCTGAACTGATCGCCCTGCGGGGTTCTGTGCAAAAAGCTGCCGCGCGGGCAGAGCAGGAAGATGTGCAGAAGAAGGCTGCCGACCGGAATAAAACGACTCCTCGAAGGAAGTAATGCAATGCTGACAATCGGGCTCAAAACAGAAAAGGAGCTGCTGCTCCCCTACTGCAAAAAGGCCAAGCTCCCATATAATGGAGGCATTTTTCTCTATCTGGCAGAAAATCGCGGAGAAAAACTTGCCGCAGGATTGTTTGAAATCGCGGGGAACAGTGTTTCGATTCGATATTATGAATCGCAAGACCCCGATCCTTTTCTGTTGGACGGAATTCTCAGAGCGGGATTCAATTATGCAGGAGATCAATCCATTGAGAAAGGCGTCCTGCCGGAGGAATTTCGGCAGATACACAAAGAGCTTTTTGCTTCTCTAAACTATCCCCCCGAGCCAACCTTCAACATTGACAACTTTTTTGCGAAATACAAGAATTGCATTACGCCATGATTCAGGTGCAAGTGGATTTCCTTTGTTGACATCCGGTCAAAAGCATAGTAAAATAGCTTATGTTAAGGAAAATGCACTTTATGTCGCCGTTTTCTTTGACATTGGCCCCATAGGGAGCAATATCCGCCTCCATAGTTAAATGGATATAACAAGCCCCTCCTAAGGGCTAGTTGTAGGTTCGATTCCTACTGGGGGTACCAAGTTGTATGGGCTCGTAGCTCAGCTGGGAGAGCGCTGCGTTCGCAACGCAGAGGTCGAGAGTTCGATCCTCTTCGGGTCCACCAAAAGTGCATTATACAAGCCACCCTGTCAACCATGTAAATGGAGACAGGGTGGTTTGTTTTAGTTATCCATAACTATTTAATCATAGCATTTTCAATATTATTCCGGCAGCATACTCAGAAAGGGCATTAATCTGACAAGAAGGGTGTCCAACAGGGTTGCAGGAAATATACTCATCATGCCACAAAAAAACAGTTCTGCTTGTTCTTTTTCGACATAATTTCAATACACTCATGATATATGCTAAACAAAAGATACCCATCTCACTGAGTGTCGTCGAACAAATTGGAGGAAATGAAAATGTGTACAAGCCTGACATATCAAATGGATGACGGTTCCAACGCGCTTGGGCGCACGATGGATTTTGCTTTTGTTCTGGATCCCGATGCCTACATGATTCCGAGGAACTATGCCTGGCACTCTCAGGTGGACGGCACTGCATACAAAACAAAATATGCCTTTGCAGGCCTGGCGCGGAAGTTGGATGAAAACATCGTATTGGCCGATGGCATCAATGAGCATGGTCTGGGATGCGCTGTACTTTATTTTCCAGGATATGCGATTTATAGCGAAAAAAAAGCGGCAGGTATGACAAATCTTGCTCCCCATGAGGTGCTGTACTGGCTTTTGGCTGGCTGTGCCGACACTGAAGAAGTAAAACAAGCTGTAAAAGAACTGAACATTGTAAACAGTCCCGTCTCCCTTTTGGGCATCACACCGCCCTTTCACTGGATCGTCACCGACAAAAAGAACAGAACCATCGTCATTGAGCCGCTGGCAGATGGCCTTTCGGTGTCCGACAACGCAGTGGGTGTTATGTCGAATAGCCCAGACTTTAACTGGCACATGACGAACGTGCGCAACTATATTGGTCTGCGGCCCTATCAACACAAACCGGTCCAGCTGGATGGCGTCACCTTTGCCCCCTTGGGTCAGGCATCTGGCACAGTGGGACTTCCCGGCGATTATACTCCGCCAGCTCGGTTTCTTCGGGTGTTGTTTGGCAAAGCTACCATGAAGCGGACCGACAATGAACTGGAGGCCGTGACAGCAGTGTTCCATCTGCTGGATTCAGTCAGCATCCCCAAGGGCAGTGTTATCAAGGACGACGATGGAGTGGACTATACTCAGCACGCCAGCTGCATGTTTTGCGATAGTGCTACCTACTACTTCAAGACCTATGACAACAGCCAGATTGTCAAAATCGACCTATTGGCCGAAGATTTGGATGCAAATGAGCCCAAAGTGTGGCCGATCCGGAAAACGCAGCAAATTCACACCCTCAACAGCTGATGTGTGAAAGCATATGAACATGCGTGAATTGTTGCTGCTTGTCGAGAAAAAGGTGGTTTTGCCGCTGGAAAAAATCTCCCGACAACGGCACTTGGTGGCGGTACGCGAGGGCCTTATGGCCGTGTTCCCGCTCAGCCTTATTGGCACACTTTTTTTACTCATCACCACCTTGCCTTTGCCCGAGACTTGGGCTGTCCGCCAGTTCATTGTTGCTCATGAAAATATTATCTTGGTACCCTACAGAATGACCCTGGTACTTATCGCCCTATACATGGTAGTAAGTGTGGGGGCTAGTTTAGCCAAGTACTACAAATATAACTCCGTTTCCGGAAGTTTGGTTGCTTTGGCGGCTTTTCTGATGACACAGATTCCAGTGCATCCAAGCGCTATGGTTCCCGAAACGTTTTTGCAGCAGGCTACAAGCTTCGGGCTGGACACCTCCTGGATGAGCGGATTGGAAGATATAGGCTGGGTGATGCCCCAGGCCCTAATGGGCGGCACAGCAGTATACGTAGGCGCTCTATCGGCCATTATGGGTGTGGAGATACTGCACCTATGCAATTGGGCATATGAACGGCATGCGCACAAAAAGCGCAATAAGCCTCAATTTTGGGCAGTAAGCCAGATCCCTGCCTCGATGATCCAGACAGTGCAAACCATTACTCCAATTTTCTTGGTGGTTGTGCTCATGTTCCTCATTCGAGATGTGCTGGGGTTCGATTTGCTGAATGTCAGCATCGCTTTCTTCGCAAAACTGATTGGCTCGGTCAGCACACTACCTGGCGCAATGGGCTATGTGCTCATCATGACCTTGCTGGGATTTTTTGGTGTCATTGGATTTTCGGTGGCCAACTCCGCCGCCAGTATTGCTTGGCTTTCTCTCTTGCTGTCCAACAGGATAGCGCATATCGCCGGGGAAGCTCTCCCCAATGTAGCCCCCTTGCCATTTTTCAATTTTTTCATTTGGATAGGTGGCGTAGGCTCCACATTGGCAATTGTGCTGTTGCTTTGCTTTTCAAAATCCAGATACCTCAAACGGTTGGGACAAAGCTGTTTACTGCCTTCCCTGTTTAACATCAGCACGCCGGTCATCTATGGCCTGCCGGTTATCCTGAACCCTTACATGCTCATACCCTTTGTATTAGGGCCAATGGCCTCCACCTTGATAAGCTATTTATGCCTGCAATTGAATCTTGTGGGACGGCCTTACAGCAACCCTTCCGGATCATTTCCCTTTGCAGTGGGGGCATTCTTTGCCACAGGGGATTGGAAAGCTATTCTGCTTTGTGTGTTCAATCTGGCGCTTAGTGTTGCCATATACTACCCTTTCTTCAGAATGTATGAGAAAAAGTTGCTTGCAGAGGGTGCAGATAAAGCTGCCTGGGAGGCACTGGATAAAGACGAGGCAACTATGACTACCGTTGATTAAAACGTTATAAAGTTAAATATAAAATACCATCTATTATTTTGGAGGAACGAACAATGAAAGACGTAATCAGAAGAATCAGCACACATGTCATCATCCAATCAGTAGTATCCATACTGCTGGGTCTGTTTCTGCTGTTCTGGCCACGCACTACCACCATTGCCATGGTGTACATCCTGGCCGGTTATCTGGCCGCTATTGGTATCATAGGCTTGACTTCCTACTTTCGCAACAAAGACAAAACTTCCTTTGTGGACAGTGACCTCATCAGCGGTATTTGCGAGATATTGCTGGCTTTGGTGATGTTCGCCTTCCCTACCGTAATCGCAGGCGTCTTCTCTGTGCTGTTGGGTATCCTGGTAGTTATGAACGGCGTTCTGAACATGGTGCGTGCTTTAGAAATCAAGAAATATGGCGCAGGCGCCTGGATATTCATTTTTATTCTGAACATTCTCATCACTATGGGCGGCGTTTTGATTATAATTAATCCCTTCGCCAGTGCGGTCACTTTTGTACAGATATTAGGGATTTTGTTGTTGGCAAAGGGTATCGTTGACCTGGTGACATACCTGTTCTTTGTTCGTTCGGTAAAAAATGCAGATAAAATTTCTGAATAATTGCACAAAAATATTCCAGCAAGGCTGCAAATACTATCTATTCCAAGTTAAACACTGCCGCACTCTTGGTATTTCCAAGGGTGCGGCTTTTGGCATGCAAAATTCGAAGTAAACATCATTCTATAAAACAGAGTTCAAAGAGCTTGCCAGACACAATATCCAGAGCATTTGCCAACCCTTTTTCTTTTTACATGCAGAATTTGCATAAATGTGATCTTTTATGGCCAATAAACACGTCATAATAGTAGGTGCAACAAAAGTGTCTTTTTTAGCCACTATATAGATAGCTATTCTTATGCAGCAAACACGATACTCTTTAAAATAGATAGGTTGAGGACTGAATTAAATGAAGAAATTATACCAAAACAAGGCGATGAGAAACATCCTCATCTTTCTCATCGTCGGTGTTATGGGCATAACAATCCCATCTGTCCTTCTCAATGCCTATGGAGAAGGGCTGTCGATTGGCGCTTCTGATGAGTCTCAAGAACAGGACAGATCGCTTGTTTGGGATGCGCTGGGAACCTCTGGAGAAACTGTAGATGCTGACACTAGTCTTGGAATGTCTGGTGCCTACGAGAGCCTTGGCCTTTCGGAAGATGAGCCCTTCCCGAAAAAGTAGACAACAACCTCAACAGGCAACGAGATAAAAGTCGCGGGCGAATTCATTCGGGGAAATCCATCCAATAGCAGAGTGCGGGCGGAAAGAATTGTAATACGCCTCAATGTACTCAAAAATGGAAAGTTGTGCCTGGCGTCTGGAAATGTAATGGGTTAGGTGGACCAATTCACATTTGAGGCAGGAGAAGAAGTTTTCCGCAACAGCGTTGTCATAGGGGTCACCCTTGCGACTCATGCTGTGAACCATGTGATATT
>JBKEBS010000087.1:0-26076 GCA_047973265.1 Oscillospiraceae bacterium | reverse complement strand
TATTCCTCAATAGCTCAGTTGGTAGAGCATGCGGCTGTTAACCGCAGGGTCGTTGGTTCGAGTCCAACTTGGGGAGCCACTTAGGGTCGCCGGACTTATAGCCTGGCGACTTTTTTCGGGCCTTTAGCTCAGTTGGTTAGAGCATTCGGCTCATAACCGAACGGTCCCGGGTTCGAGTCCCTGAAGGCCCACCAATGACTTCCTCAACTGTTGAGTTGAGGAAGTCATTTTTATGTAATTTATTATGTGAAATAGGATCACAATATTTATTCAGCATTCAATTTTGTAAAAACATCTTTATACTGCAATATGGTTTTGCTAATATTGTGGTGTTCGCGAATGTAATTGGCAGCATTATCACCCAATTTGCTGATTTTCTCATTCGAGAGGGAACGGATAAAATCCTCTGCTTTATCAATATTGTCTTCGCAGTAATAACCCAGATCGTAATTATTTATAAAGCTATCTGGATTAACTGCAAATGAGAGGATCGGTGTGCAACCAGCACAGGCCTGTATAAAAGTATTGGGAAAACCCTCATATTCGGATGTATTTACAAAGAGCTTAGCGCGATCAAACCAGGGTTGAATTTCGTGAAAGGGTACTTGTGGAATGTAATGAACATTCGGCAATTGTGCAGCCTTATCGACTATCGCCTGATAATATGCATTAAATTCTGCTTGCTGTTCCTGATTTGGAACTGTCATTTTTGGCATAATTAAAACAAAATTCTCATCTGGCATGCGCTCTGCAAGGGAAAGAAATAAATCCGGTCGTTTCAGGGGAACGCCTCTGGAAACCCACAATATGCTCTTCTTTTCTATTGGGCTGATATTTGATATACGAAATCCATTTGCGATTACGATGCTTTCAAGGCCGGTATTTTCTAACAGCCTCTGCCTCTGAACTTCGGATTGCGCCAGGATAAGATCGGCTCCGTGCAATCCATACTGATGCAGCTTATAGAAGCGTTTGCCTTCAGAGTTCAGATACTGCTCTGGCGTTGTATCCTTGTCACTGGCGAGGCGGTGGATGTGTTTCTTCCGGCCAAGTTTGCTGCAGAAGAGCTCCACCCATCCATCCATTTCAGCAGCTGTTTTTGAAATGACAATATCCGTATCGATTGTGAGGAGCGTGTAGAAGAGGTATAGATATTTTCTGATTCGGTTTAATAATGAAGAGCGGTTGGGATAATCCCAACGCAGTCGGCGAACCTTTACACCTTGGTGAATTTCTTCTTTCTTTTGGCCGAAATCGGAGACATATACGGAAACCTCATAGTTCGGATCCTCCGCAAGAGCAGTGGCGACATTGTACATATCCACCTCCGCTCCGCCGAAAGCGACGCGGCACTCGGGATTGAATAATGGATAAAGATATGACATGAAAATGCTGACTCTTATGGGCCGATTTTTCAAGAGAATCTCTCCCGGTTCAGTAGTGGCAATCTCTAAGCCAGTATATAGTATCTGCAAAGGAATGTAAATAAATACTACTTTATTCAATGGGATGGCGCACAAATGCAGGTAACAAGTGACTTCTGTGCAGATATAGATGGACAAATCTCTCACAATTTGTTATATTCAATATACATGTTTTCGGCATTCACAGATTTCTGTGCATCTATAGATTAGTATTTGGGGGATTAAAGGATGTATTTTGGCAGCAAAAAGAAGCGAACATCAAAAATAGTTGCGGTTATAGCAGCGTTATCTATGCTTGTGACTATGGGCATAATGAATGCTTCAGGCAGCGCTGAGGGGGCACAAGACCTGTCTGCATATCCTGCAATGGGATTGTCCGACGAGACAGCCGCCCTTGAAGCTGCCGGCCTACAGCAGGTACAGGTGTTCTTCTCTTCCGGCATCGAGACAAGCAGTATGCCGTTGCTGACATCAGACGATATCTTGGGGGATATGACCGGCTATCACGAAATGGAGCCGAAGGGCTTTTATCAGGACTCCGGACAGCATGGCGCGGCAATTAAGCAGGGCAACAATCCGCCCAGCGGCTGGAACTATATTATGCCCTGGGGGCAGGCCTTTGAGGCGAAGGATGGCAGCTCCTCACAAAATACAGCTGTGCAGGTAACCGCGCCAAAGGTTTATATTCTGAGCAAATCGCAGAATGTTTGGGTCGAGATGGGCAGAGAGCTTTCCTCCGAGTGGTATGAGGCGCAGGGAATCGCGACTGTTTCCGGCAAGATGTATCTTGAAAACTATTATGGTGATTACAACAAGCCTCTGTCAGATTCCTGGCCCAAGACCGACGACACAATATCGGCTGTTCCGGGGAGTGGAATGGTGTTCCATTTTTGGCCGTCCGGGGGTAGGGCATCCCTGTACAGCCAATCCGGCATCAAATCGAGTAGTGACATCGCGGGTGTTTTCGTCGTCTTCCAGGGCCGCCTGATTACGTTGGATCCCAATCGCCCCGATGACAGAAGCAGCTCGCGATTTGTCATGAACGCGGGAGCGGATTATTGGCTGAATCTCACTGGCAACGGCGGGTTGACTCAAGGGTACAATCCCGGCGTTGGAATGGGGAAAATGAAGCTTGTCAGGAATGATTGGCAGCACTTTACATTCTGTACAATGGATGCGGCTACGGCAGCCACAGCGCCATTGCCCCCCGGCGTGGTAAAGGGGAGCTCGGAATCGGGATCAGGAAATGAGACTTCGACGCCAGGTGAATCCCAGCAGGGCTCCAGTTCAACAGGAGGTTCCTCCTCCAGTAGCGGCTCAAAAGGCGGCGGTAGTGGTGGAGGTGGCTATAGAGACGGAGCATCCTCTACAGTTCAAACTGTGGATACGACGACCATACCGTCATTGACCACGTATACCACTACGCAGCTCCTGAAAATGGCAGAAACGGCGCTGAAGGAAAACGGGAATCAAGGCACAGCTATTGTAAAGCTTAAAAATCCAGATAAGCTGACGGCTGCACAACTAATACAAATGGCGGAGGCCGCTGGAAATCGAACTCTGCAAATCTATGCCGATACCACCGACGCAAAGGGAAACATCACTGCTAGAATTGTGTTTTCACCTGCACAGGCACAGAATGATATTTGTGCGACAATTTCTATTAGTTCAAAGGAATCCTTGAGCACAAAGGCACTTTTCGAGAAGTGGTATAAAAACAAGGTAACTGTTTGCACCTTTGCACAGACAGCCAGCTTTAATTCTACTGTGAGGGTTGCAGTTGTGCTTCCCTCTAAAACAGCAGTAGAAACATTGGTCTTTTATCAGTACAACATGGAAAAGAATACCGTTGTTCAAATTCGACCTACAGATATTGCGTATGACGGCAATGGGTATCTGCATTTTACATTGAGCAATGCAGGGCAAATAATTATTAGCGAGGGACAATTAGTAAAACTGTAAACTTATTGCTTTAAAGTGAATTCAACTGAAAGACTAGGAAAAATCCGAACAATTCCCATATAGTTTTGGGCATTGTTCGGATTTTTTGTTAACTACAATCTATTGCAGCCAACAGGTAATCAACGAAAGCATCTAAACAGTTTATTGGCGATGGACTTAAAAGGGAAATGTACAGAATCATTAAGGGAAACCATTGGAATTATTAGATGTTTTGAATGATATTGTCAAATTATGCATTAAGTTATCGACACTATGGTTTACACAAGTATAAACATAGTATATACTTATTGTGGTACGCTTCATGATGTGATAGACAAATGCTAGAATGCGGGTCGCTTTGCATCACGGCACAAATAGTATTCAAGTACTACTAATTAACTGTAGAATCCGAGGTGAGAAGGAATGGGCCGGCGACAGACAGGATCGTTGGTTGATGCCTTCCAGCTTTTTCTGGACCTCCTGATGATCAATTTGTCTTTTTTTGTTTCTGCTTGGCTTTATAGTCTTTTTAAGGAAGAGATTATTACTGGACGACACGTGTGGATGTTGATCCTCTTTCTCATCATTTTCACTTTTTTTATGACGCTCAACAGAATGTATGACATTACAAACCCATATGACCCCAAATCAGTAGTGATCCGCACAATTACCTCTACCGTGCTGACAGCGCTGGCCATAACTCTCGTTATTTTTCTGCTCAAGCTGGATACCACCAGCAGACTGCTGTTCTTGTTTTTTTGTTTTTTCACTACCTTCAGTGTTATCGTGGCAAGAATCCTTCGCCGTGTTTTGCAAAGGAGTCGCGGTTTAGCTGATGGCAAGCGCGCGCTGTTCATTGGGGATCAGGACGAATTTGCCAGGTGCAAGGAACATCTGGACAAGACGGTTATGGGTATTTCCTTTGTCGACTGCATCCCGATTACGCACTCAATGCTGAATTCATCGGAAAACTTCGAGCGGCTGCTGATTGACAGGCAGGTGGATGAAGTGTTTCTTCTGCACCGACTTCCCACAGATTTGCCTTATGAAGACCTTTTGCTGGTGTGCGACGACATGGGCATTACAGTGCGCCTGCTGCTCGACCTTTACGAGCTGCCAATTTCCCGCCGCTACTTCGGTCATGTGGACAAATACCCGGCGGTCATTTACTGCAGCACCTCTCAGGACAGGATACAGCTGTTTATCAAATCACTGATGGATATTGCTCTTGCCCTGTTTGGCATCATACTGGTTTCGCCGGTTATGCTCGTGACTGCAATTGCCATAAAGCTGGAATCGCCGGGGCCGGTCATCTTCAAGCAGAAGCGTGCGGGTCTCAACGGCAAGGTGTTTGAAATCTACAAGTTTCGATCCATGTTCATGGATGCCGAACAGCGCAAGGCGGAGCTGGTTGACAAAAACCAGATCAAGGACGGCATGATGTTCAAAATGGATGACGACCCTAGAGTAACCAAGGTCGGCAAGTTTATCCGCAAAACAAGCATCGACGAGCTGCCCCAGTTTTTCAACGTGCTGAAAAGGGACATGAGTCTGGTCGGGACAAGGCCGCCGACATTGGATGAGGTAAACAAGTACAACCGCTCTCAGCGCAGGCGGATCAGCATCCGCCCCGGTATCACCGGCATGTGGCAGGTAAATGGGAGAAGCAATGTCCTGGAATTTGACCAGGTTGTGACTCTGGACAAGGAATATATCGATAAATGGTCGCTGATTTTGGACTTCAAGTTGATTTTCCAAACGATTGGCGTTCTGATCACTCGTAAAGGGGCAAAATAGCTGAAGTGTCAGAGCAAAATGGGAAAACAATACTGATAGTTGTCGGCAACCTGCGCTGCGGCGGCGCTGAGGTTCAAACTGTCGATCTGGCAAACGGGCTCATTGAAAAGGGGTGGAACATCCATCTCGCAGTGCTGGAGGACAGCGATGAACTGTCCTATCGTCTGAACGCTAAGATTCAGCTTGCCGTATATCAGAAAAAAGGTTTTCTTGACCGCTCAGTTGTGAGAGAACTTGCCGGGCTGATGGCCGCTACGCGGCCGAATGTCATTCTGGCCTGCGAATCCTATTCCTGCATGTACGCATACTATGCGCGCGGGAAAGCTGCCTTAAAAAAGATTCCCCTCCTGTGCGTCAACCACATGACCTACCTGTCCCGGAAGGAGTTGTTCAAAACGCTACTTCTTTACCGGGGAATCCAGAACCGGATTCAGCAAAACATATTTGTCTGCCACGCTCAAAAGGACTACTGGATTCATCACTATGGCCTTCGAGAAGCCGGCTCTGCTGTGATTTACAACGGTTTAGATGAAAACTTTTCCAGCGATACGGTTGCTCCGGCTAGGCTGCAGGGATTGGATAATGACGCCTTTCTGGTTGGAATTGTCGCGGGGCTCAAACCGGTCAAGCGCCATGTCGACATGGCGGAGGCGATTGCGGGCCTGCGGGCGCAGGGACTCAACATCTCCGCAGTATTTGTCGGAGATGGGGAATGCAGAGAAGAGATCGAGAAAAAAATAACGGAACTGGGCTCCGAAAAGTATGTGTATATGGCTGGACACCAGACAGATGTCAAGCCATACTTATCTCGGATAAATTGTTTTGCATTGACTTCAGATTGGGAAGCGCTATCAATTTCAGCTCTGGAGGCGATGGCAATGGCAAAACCTTTACTGCTCTCAAATGTAGGTGGGGCAAAAGAATTGGTCAGTGAAGGGCACAATGGATATCTATATCGTGCCCGCGATATAGATGATTTGCGGGCAAAGCTCCGCACCTTGTGTGAATCAGATGCTCTGGAAGGGATGGGAGAAAACAGCCGGACGCTTTTTCTGCAACAGTTTACAAGTGGCCCAATGGTGGAGAAGTACCATAATATGCTTTGCGGATTTGCGGGAGTACATGGAACGGACATAGAAGAGGAGTACGCACAATGAAGCATACAGGTTATGTTTTCATGTCGTTGCTGCTACCCCTTCTTTTTGTGCTGTCCGGCTGCAGCCCGCAGCAGAGCGGACAGTCCGGGGGCGAACAGGTATCCTCCTTTAGCGACATGGTTCAGGTTGAATACATTGTCGTGGAGGAGCGGACAATGGAGATTGCCGGGCAGTATACGGAAGAGATACGCCCCTCCAAGGAGAAAGAAATTCTGCCCAGCATCGATGCGGAAGTAAAAAGTGTCGACGTTGTTCTGGGGGAAAGCGTCTCAAAAGACCAACTCCTTTTTACGCTCGACAGCGAGGCGCTGGAAAAAGAGGTGACAACGCAGGAGACAAACTTGCACAATGCTGAACTGAGCCTGAGTCAGGCGAGGCTTGTGCTGCAGGCCACGTCGGACGAGGGGGAAGATGCGGCAACCCAGAGAAGTATCAACGATCTCGGGCGGCAAATGGCGCAAATTCGGTATAACTCTGCGGCGGAGAACCTGGAGATGGCAAGGGGTCGCCTGTCCCTGGCGGAGCACAGGGCCCCATTTGACGGCACAGTGGTTCTCAGCAATCTGGAGACAGGGCTGTCCGCACAGGACGTCTCCATCCGCGTCGCCGATTTGAACAGCGGAACAGTGACAATCTATGTGGATGAAATCATGCTGGAGAGCGTCTCGCTGGGGCAACAGGCGGAGGTCACCTTTCTTTCCGGCCATTCTCAATCGTTTACGGGCAGGGTGGTGTCGGTGAACCCGTATTACTATCAGAGCGGTAAGGGCTATCCGGTGCAGGTTGAGGTGAAATTGTCCGGCGAGCACAAGCCGTATGGGCAGGTGCTGGTTGCATTGAGTGGGGTCACGGGAGATGCCATCGCGATTCCCAGCGACTCGGTTCTTCAAGAAAACGGCAATACCTATGTGTATGTGCTGAACGACGACGACACGGTCACCCGCCGCGAAGTGATATTGGGTTATGTCGACGACGAAAGCCAGGCTTCCGCTGTTTCAGCAGGGCTGCTTCAGGGCGAGAAGATTATCACCAATGGCTTGGTGCTTCTCAAAGACGGCATGTCTGTGATAGCCACCGAGGGGAAATAATGAGGGCCGCGTGCCTGTTTCGCGGCGGGCCAATCCCGGCATGGATTCTTCGCGCATTTTTAGAGTCGCGGAAGATTGCGGGACTGGAACTGATTCCTGTTTTGACAGCGGGGGAATATACCCGGCCAAAGGATTCACTGGCGGAACGACTCGACAAGCGCTGGTTCGGAACCGGCGACGATCCCACCGATTTGATTCTCCTCCCCGCCGACATTACATACAAAAAAGCAGAAGATGTCAAGTGGGATGAATACGATCTTTTGATCAATTTTACACTTAAGGAGACCCCTGCATCCACAGAGCAATTTCCCTCTGGATTGTTTGAGTACCGATTCGTCGAGGAGACAAACTTTATACGGACAATGGTCTGCGTTTGCAGAGGCGAGGAGACGGAGAACATTGTCGAGCAGAAAACATATTGCGGGGAACTGTCATCCACCCAAAATCGCGCGCAAGTTTATTGGAAAGCCAGCTATCTGCTATCGTCGGCACTGCCCGGAGTGATTGAGCAAAGGGAGATTTCCCCGCTTGAGGCCGTCTGCCTTAGCAAGGCCCAGTATTTGCCCACGTTGGATGCCTTCAGGGCTTCCAAAGGGCTTTTGGAAATCCTCAAAAAGAAGATGGCGCTGCGCAGCCGGGAGGGCATATGGTCAATCCGGCTCTATGAGGGGAAAATCCCGCTCTCGCAGATTGGCAGCTCGAGCTACATAGAGATGCCTCAGCCGGATGGTCTTTTTCGCGCTGACCCCTTTTTCTTCTCCCATCAGGGAGAGGATTGGCTCTTCTACGAGGAACTGCGCCTTGACAGTTGGAAGGGATACCTCTGTGCTGCAAAAATCGAAAACGGGGGATTTGCCGATCCGGTGAAGGTTTTGGAGGAGCCGTGGCACCTGTCTTATCCCTTTGTTTTTTCCCATGACGGCGAAATCTACTTGATTCCCGAATCCTCTTCTACGAAGACAATCGAGCTGTATAAGTGTGAGCGCTTTCCGGATAAGTGGATCAAGGTGCGCTCCCTGCTGGAGGGCATGCACTTTGCCGACACAACGCTGGTGCAGCATGATGAGCTGTGGTGGATGTTCACTTGTGCGGCGCACTCAAACGACTACTTCAACAGGGATGAGCTGTACCTGTATTACGCGGATGACCCGGTTGAGGGAACATGGCATCCCCACCAGATGAATCCGGTGGTCTGCGACAATAGCTTGGCCCGCCCCGCGGGCAGGGTGGTGGAGGAGAACGGCGTGCTGTGGAGGCCCTCGCAGGATAATTCCCTGCGGTATGGCCGCGGGCTGAACTGGAACCGCATTTTGCAGATAGACAGAGAATGTTACCGGGAAGAGTTGGCAGAGCATCTGGTGTTCGATGAAAGCACCGGTATAATGGGAGCTCATACCATTAACCAGTCTGAACGGTGGACGGTTATAGACTTGCAGCGGAATGTGCCGAAAAACGGCAACATGACTTGATAGATTCTAAGGCAGTGACCATTCCGATATCGATCTTCGCCACCTTATACTGTATTGAGAGGCTAAAATGGGAAAAAGAAGTTTTGAAATGTTTAATGAGCGATCCCCGTTTTCCAGGCTCCGGCGCAAATTCTATAGCCGTCTATATCAGTTCCACGCCACAGTGAACCGGGATATTCCAATATCGCCGGGGTTTGGAGCTGTACGAATCATATCGTTGGAACAGCTTCAAAGCTACCGCAGACTGGTGGAGGAAAACATTTCTGCAGAAAAGTATTTATCTTTAGAAAATCGCTATCTGGAGGATGAAAGGAAATCCGAATTCTTCTTTTTCCATAATCCGGATGATGAGATATTTGGGTATGTGGAAATTGTTCTAAATGATTTCTACGATTCTGCGCTCCAGACAGTCCTGCAGGTTCCCCCAAACTGCGCTTTCGGGGTGGATTTATATGTGTTTCCCCGAAACAGAGGAAAACGTTCGGGCGTGGAAGGCCTGAATATGATGTTGTTGGAGATGAAGCAACTGGGCCGTCAATATGCATTGGGGCTAATTTATGAGGATAATCCTGCGTCGCTGAAAAACGCGGATACCTTCCATGCGGTAGTGCATGGCTGTCTCTATCAATTTCGCCTGCCCGGAGGAAGGCTGGCATATCGGCAAAAAATATGGGATAAAGAGTTTTTGATAACGGAAACGGCAGGTGCATCCAGTGACAGAGTATCTTAAAGCGATTGGCAAACGATGGGTAGGCATCCTTGTTTTCACCTTGGTTGCCACCATGATTTTTACTGGATTAGAGTTCTTTATTTTCCCCCGGCTCTACCGGGCCGGAGCACAGCTTTATGTCCGCGTGAATACGGGAACACAGTCCTACGACACACCCTATACCGACTTGCAGGCGGGTGATAAGTTCATTAATGACTACATGGCGATTGTCACCTCGGAGGCTGTTCTAAAAAAGGTAGTTATGAATTTGCAGGACAGTTATCCCCAGATCAACGATCCCTCTGTGATCAACCTGGAAAAGAATTTTATGACGGAGATGGTTCCTCAGACCCGCGTATTCTGGGTTTATGTCACGACAACGCAGCCGGAGCTTTCTGCCGCGGTCGCGAACGAGGTTGCGCGCACTTTGGTTGAGGCGGACAAAGAAATTACAGGTTACAACAATCTCTATATTCTTGCGACCTCGTCGGTGCCGAGCCAACCGCTTTTTCCCAAGTATACGCGGGATATTCCCATCTGTGCGGGAGCTGCCCTTCTGCTTGCGGTTGCAGTTGCCCTTTTCCTTGACTACCTGAGCCGAAGCAAGCAGCAGAAAGACGTATCTATTTCTGTTGATGAATCCGAAAATAATATACCTGTTGTCTTGGATCTGGAAAATGAGAAAAAAAGAATCGAGCTTGAGTTCTACAGGATGAAACAAGAACAGAAAGCAGCGAAACAGGATAAGGAACAAGTGGAAAACAAGTTGCCCGATGAGCCGGGGACAGGTAGTGACACGTAAGCAATTAGACTGACGTTACAACGACAGCCCATGGGTTGGATACATCTTGTAGGGAAAAACATCGATTTGGAGCGAGCACATTGGCAAAAAAGAAGAGTATGAACTGGGATATTCTCTTGTCGGTATCCTTTAGCCTGGGCGCCAAGATACTTACATTCTTTCAATCGGTAGTCGTATCGTGGCAATATGGTGCACAGCGCACAACGGATATCCTGTTTTATGCAGTCGGCATCATTACAACCTGCTCGGTGATATGCAGCACTGTCAACCAACAGGTGATTGTTCCCAATTTAATTAAGCTGCGGGAGAAAAGTGGCGAAGAAAGCGCCATGCGATTCGGAACGTTGGTATTTATCGTCTACTTCCTGACTGCGGGAGTTCTTAGCGCGGTTCTAGCGGCTTTCCCGGTGGAAGCATTCTCCTTTCTTTCAAAGTTTGAGCACTCTGCACTGCTGGAAAATGCTTCGGTTCTGCGTATTATTGCGCCGACTCTTTTGCTCATGGTGATCAACACCCTCATCACGGACATATTTACAGCGTATAAGTACTTCACCATGCCGATGGTAGTAGACGGCATCAAGAGCCTATTGATCATTGTAATCGTCCTTCTCCCCTGGCAGGGCGGCTCTATCATCAAGCTTTCACAGGCAATTTTGATCGCCAATGTGCTACAGCTGGTTTTTCTCCTGATAACCATGCGGGTCATACTGAAATGGCGGCCACGATATGGGAAAACGGGGCTGGATCGCTCGGTTGGTGCCAATATCAGCTATGTGGTGGTCGGGCAGGTCATTGTGTTCTTGGCAGGAATTATTCTAATGTACCTGGTTTCCGGATTTGAGGATGGCATTTACACCGCGATGGATTATGCGCAGAAGATCAATACCGTCATTGCAACGGTGGTGATTTCCCAGCTGACCACAATAGTGGGAATCAATATCATCGAATACTACCATTCCGGCCAACACGAGATTCTGAGTGAGCTGTTTGGCCGATATTTGCGGGTAAGCTTTTACATGATTACGCCGGTGTGTTTTGTGCTGGCGATGTGCGCAAAGCCATTAATCTCCGTTCTCTTTGAACGGGGAGAGTTCGGAGCTGAAGCATCCGCCAACACTGCGCAGTTTTTCATGATCTTCATTCTGATCATTCCATTCCGCCTTATCAGTGATTTTGTCAACCGCCTGATTATAGCGCGCCAAATTCAGAGAACCTCCCTTGTATGGAAGATTATCAACAACGTGGCCATTATGCTATTTGCATGGCTTATGGTGGGGCTGTTTGGCTATGTCGGCGCGCCCCTTGGGCAATTGATTGGAACGGTGCTGTATTGCGTATTTCTCTTTATTGTGTTGGGTAAGTATTTTCCCTTTATTCAGCATAGGGGAGAAATCGTTGGGTTTTTGATTAAAAATCTCTTGGTAAATGCCGGGTTGTCTTTGGTGCTGGGCATGCTCTTTAACAATTTGATGAGTGCTACAGGCCTGTTTGCCAAGTTGCTTTCCATGCTTCTGGCCGGAGGTGCTTACTTCGCGGTGTACCTGTTGCTGTCCCTTGTGCCGGGCCTATTTCGCAAGGAGTTGACCTGGTTGTGGAACACGGTTCGCCGAAAGGGGGCGGCCCAGAGTTGAAAGTGCTTCTTCTCGGCCCGAGCATTCAGCGAACACCTGGCGGGATGGCCACAGTTTTGCAGGGGATTTTGGACAATGATGTCCTCGCGGAAAAGTGTACGATTCAGTATATGCCCACCCATGCCGAGGGAGGAGCTGTCATTAAGATCTTTTTTTTCCTGCGGGCAGCGCTCTACATTTTCTTCCGGGGAAGACAATTTGACATTGCCCACATCAACGTGGCGAGCCATGCCAGCTTCTGGCGGAAGACTATGCTTGCATCACTGGCCAGAAGGAAGGGCCTTCGGGTGATCCTGCACACGCATGCGGGCGAATTTGAGGATTTTTATGCTTCCCAGAGTGAAGAGAACAAGAGGAAGATACGGGATACTTTTCAGAAAAGCGACCGTATCATAGCCCTCTCCCCCCACTGGGCCAGCTTCTACAGCGACCTGTCCACTGGGATTCCGGTGGATATATTGCCAAATGCCGTGGACTGTGAGAAGTACGAAAAGTGCTTTCAAACCGATGATTTCCACCACTTTCTGTTTCTCGGCCGATTGTGGGAGGCAAAAGGAACGACCGACCTTGTCAGTGCGGTGGTGTCACTTTCAGCGGAATACCGGGCAAAGCTGCGTTTTTATCTGTGCGGGGACGGAGAGGTCGACGAATACCGCGAGCTGGTGAAAACACAGGGTCTGGAGGATACGATTGAGGTTGTGGGCTGGATTTCAGGGGAAGAAAAGCTGGAGATGTTCAGCCGTACCGGGTGCATTGTCCATCCATCCCATGCGGAGGCGTTGCCTATGTCGCTTATCGAGGCGATGGCGGCGGGGAAGGTCGTCATTGCCTCTGCAGTTGGGGGGATTCCCGATCTGGTCACCGAGCCGGAAAATGGGTTTCTGATACAACCGAAGGATACGAAAACCCTTGCGGAGCGAATCCTGTATGTGGCGGAGCATCCCGAAGAAATGGCCGAGGTCTGCCGGAACAACAGGGAAAAAATTAAATCACTCTACGACGCCCGGATACTTGGCGACAGATTGGCCAAGCTGTATGAGCAGACTGGCACAATACAAAAAAGGAAGTAAATGGATGGGACAAGACGGGCAAAAACAAAATATACGGAGGCCCATCTTAATTGGTCTTGCGGTGTTGCTTTTGGCTTTTGGCGCAATGGCTTTTTATTATTTTATCGGCAAGTCGGGGGCATCCGGGTCTTCCACTGCGTCGGGAGAAGCCTCTGCATCCGGTGAGGAACATGCACTGGTCGACGCTGCCTCTGATGCCACTGGAGGGCAGGCAGAGTGGTTTCTCACCCAGGATATTGATACAGAAGGGTTTTTGCAGGCGAGGGACGGCCACTTCTATTATGAAAACGGCGAGCGAGCCAAGCTGTGGGGCGTGAATCTGGCTTATGACGCCTGCTTTCCCGAAAAAGAGGAAGCAGAGCGAATGGCAGAGCTGTTTCAGCGACTCGGCTTCAACTCTGTGCGGCTGTTATCCCTGGATTCGACCAACCAAAGCTGGTCTTATTTCAGCAATATCAAAGAAAACACAACCCAGCTTAGTGAAGAATCGCTGGACAGGATGGACTATCTCATCTATTGCCTGAAAGAAAAGGGAATCCGCACCGTACTCTGTGTGCATTCAGAACGGATTTTTACAGAGGCAGACGGGGTTGCCGATGCAGGAAAATTGGCTCAGGGCTCTAAATATGCAACTATTTTCAATAGGAGGATGATCGACCTCCAAAAACAGCTTGCAAAGGAACTGCTGACCAGGACAAATTCCTATACAGGCCTACGCTATGCGGATGACCCGGCAGTAGCGATGTTCCAACTGACCAACGAGAATTCCCTGTTTGGAATGTGGTATGAGGGGAAAACACTGCCCGATACCTATGAACAGGAGTTGACCGATCTGTTCCACGATTGGCTCCGTGAAACGTACGGTACTGATCAGGCTGTGACAGAGGCGTGGAACAGCAACAAGGCGATTCGCATTGAGGACGTGGTGCGCCCCCGCTATTCGGAGCGCGGAAAGCATGTGCCCGGTGCAGTGGATGATCTGATACGTTTTTATGCTGAACTGGAGCGGGATTACTATCATGAAATGATGCAGTTTTATCGGGATGAGCTGGGCATAAAGGCGCCAATCGGCGGAAATACTGCCTATTTTGGCCCTGCTTACCTTGAGATGGTCGCAGAGGAGACAGACTTCACCTCTGCGCAAACCTATTATGACATGATTGAGTTTCCGGGCAGGGCTTGGGATTATGGAAATTTTAAGCAGAAAAACACCTCTATGATTCAAACGGATGGAATGGCGGAGGACGGGATCTATTCCCTGCTGGGCACCATGAGCTTTTCCGCGGTGGAAGGCAAGCCGGTGGTCGTCAGCGAGTGGAATTCCTGCTATCCCAATGATTATCAATATGAAACCGCTCCGGCTGTGGCGGCGTATGCCGCCCTGCAGGACTGGGATGCCATGTTTGCGTTTGTCTACTCCTACGGCCCACCCTCCAAGCCGGAGGGCAGAGAGCACATGATCAACGATTTCTTTTTGCTGGAAAACAACCTGGTAAAGCTCGCCCAAATGCCTGTTTGCTCCAATCTCTTTTTGCGTGGAGATGTCAGTGCGGCAAAAAAAACAATTAACGTCCCACTTCCCGAGGATGAAAGAATTCTTCTCACCAAGGCGGAAATCTACCATGATTCGGCGATGCGGTATTCCAACGAGCAGATTCCATCGACGCTGATTTATCAGAGTAGTATTCGGAGGAGTTTCACTGGGGAAGAGGGAGAGGAGTTGATCCTTCCTGAAGAGCTGCCGAGTGAGACCCGGCACGAAAGCGACACTGGTCAATTGCTCTGGGACTGTGAAAATGCGGGCGGAGAGTATATTGCGATTGATACTGACAACAGCCAGGGAGCGGTGGGCTTTTTGGCCGGGCAGACAATTTCGCTGGGTTCTGTCACCATAGCAGCGGAGAGCGACTGCTCCGTGCTGCTGACCTCACTGGACGGGAGTCCGATCAATAGTTCCGACCATTTATATCTTTCAGCTGCGGGACGCATTCAAAATAAAAATCAAAAGAAAAACTCCACAACCAACGGTCTTACTTCCTGGGGAGAAAATGCTGTGGAGGTGGAATCGCTTTCGGGCGCTATCTCCATTCGCACCGCGCATCCCGGAAGAGAATATTTTCTCTGGACGCTGACAGCGGAAGGTGGCAGAATCACCTCAGAGGTATTAACTGCGGATGCTGATGGCCTTTTGACAATCCCCTTCCAGCCCGGCATATTGGGCTATGAGCTGATTGTGGAAGGAGGGGGAGAATGAGAATCAATCCGGCCACCGACCAGATGAAACGGTTTCGTCTGCCCTCCCTCGGCGATATGTTTTTGTGGATGGCGGCACTCATCGGGCTGATGGGTTTTCTCTTTTTCATTTTCAAAGATGGTCCGTCTGTCAAGAAAGCCACCACTGTACTGATATTGTGCGCGGCTGTGATCGCCGCAGTTGTCTTTCTGAGAAATGCCTTGTTGGGAATCTACGCTCTTGTCGCTTTTTTACCGCTCCTGGCCGCTTCTTTTCTCAGCACGCGCATTATCAACATTCCAGGCATCAAGCTGGAAATACTGATTCCATTCGGCGCACTGTTCTGCCTATTGATCAACAAGGTTCCTAGTGATCTTGGAGCCCGGGAAAAAAAGATTATCATGGCACTCACCGTGATTTATCTATTCTCAATGTTTCGCGCCATAGGGTTTGCGTTGCCATTTCTTTCGACAGAGGAGCCGGTTACGGCCGGGCAGTTTTTTCGCTCTTACATTCTCAAGGACTATGTCTACTTTTTCCCCTTTATCTTTATCTGTGCTTACCTCAGGGAAGATAAAGATATTCATAGCCTCCTGCAATCTCTCAACATTGGTGTATTGCTGCTGGGAGGATACCTGCTGATTCTCTATATCACAACATTGCGCTTTTACGGGGATTTTGAGACAATACGCGATTACTATCTGCTCTTTTATCCCGCGCATACCAATGAAATAGCGAATTTTTTCCTTTTAGCCGTTCCGCTACTGATGGGATATGCCTTTTACAAGAAAAAGCTTGTCTATTTTGGAGTATTGGGTATCGCACTGGTCAGCATTTTGATGCTTTATTCCAGGACTGTCTATATGCTTACTGCGGTGGCGGTGGTCGTGTTTTTGGTTATGGAGAAAAAAGGACTGCTGCTGTTGGGTGGTGTTGGGATTGTCGGGGCTTCCTTTCCCTTTTGGCCGGACAATGTTGTGACCAGGGTGACCAGCCTTTTTCAGAGTTCCAACGCCAACCAACTGACGGCGGGCCGTACGGACGAAATCTGGCAGCCGTTAATTCAGGAGATGCTAGGGTATGACCCGCTGACGCTGCTGTTTGGCTTCGGGCGATACGGCATTTTTCAGACAAAGGCGTTTAACCAGGGCAGCATGTTGGCTGTCAGCCATGCGCACAACGCCTATCTCAACACGATACTCGATGCAGGTATTGTGGGAATGATCTTTTTTGTCGCGGTTATTCTTTATTATCTTTATCAGTTTTACAAAGCGTCAAAAAAAACGGAAAACTCCTTTCGGAAACTGATGCTGCGGTGTATCTGCATTTCGATTGTGTTGTATATGGCAAGGGGAATGTCCGGCGGTTTTTTCCTCCCCTGCTTGACCAATATGTATCTTTGGGCGATCTTGGCATTTGGAGTTGTCTGCCTGAAAGCGGAACAAAAATCGCAAGTGCAGCAAATGAGGGCGCCAATACAGTGAAGAAGGTGTATTTTTGTGATTGTCTTTAACGACAGAAAAAAAGGGCCATTGCGGATGAACGAGGTTTTCTTTGCGGAAAGCTACAGAACTGAAAGGGCCAAAGCGGATATCAGCATGTTTGTCATGTGCGGAGATTGCGCACCTGTCAAGCACAAGGTCAAGCACAATCTGGTGATTGATCTGACACAGACAGAAGATGAAATTTTGGGCGGCATGAGCCGCGAACACAGGCGTGTGATCAGAGGCTGCATTCGGGACGAAGCGTTTGTGATCGAGCGAATAGCGAAGCCCTCCAAGGAGGAGCTCGATGAGTTTGTGGCCTTTTTCAATGAGTTTTCCCAAAACAAGGGCATATACTCGCTGGATGCGGAGCACTTCAAGCCCTATATTGACACTGGGAGATTTCTGCTCACGAAGACGCGTGACCGGGATTCCAATGTGTTAGGGTACTTGACCTATTTCTATGACGAAGATCGGGTTTCGGCTCAATACTCCTGCTCCCATTTCCGAATGTCCGAAGATCCAGAGCTGCGAAAGCAGATTTCCCACAACACCAAGTATTCCCATTACAGCAACATGTGTTATTTTAAGTCGCTGGGACTGAAAAAATACGATTTTGGCGGGCTGCGCCTCACCCCCGAAGGAGAGCCGGAGTCCGGCGTGGATGTGTTAAAGCTGAGATTTGGCGGCGAGATTGTCACGGAATACTGCTTCTTTTATCCCAATACCCTCCTTGGGAAGCTGGCACTGACAATGCGCCCCAAAGACCCATCAGGCCTGTGATGATGGAGAAACGGAATTGCCCCGGCGTGCTTTTCAATGTTCGGGTGGATGAGTTTCAAACGGAAAGTGCAATCCTTGCTGTGGAGGAGCTTTGGCAACAGCCCTCTGCGAGCGCGCTGTATTTTGTAAACGCGCACTGCTTTAACATTGCCCAAAAGGATCAAGAGTACCACCGCATTCTGGAAAATAGCGCGATTGTGCTGAACGACGGCTCCGGCATTGCCATAGCGGGCAAAATGGCCGGAAGGCCTTTCCCCGAAAATATGAACGGCACGGATTTCATACCGATGCTGATTGCTGCAGCCCATGAGAAAAAGTATGCAGTCTACGTTTTGGGCGGCATTCAAGAGGTGTCCGACGCTGTGCGGGAAAAGGCGCGTAGGCAGTTTCCAGGACTTGTCATCGACTCCCACAACGGCTATTTTGATGATATAGAGGAGTCCGATATTCTCGAGGCCCTCCACAAAGCTAACGTCAAGCTGTTGGTGATAGGAATGGGTGTGCCGCGGCAGGAGAAGTGGATTGCTCAAAACCTTCATTGCCTGCCGCCTGGATGTGTGGCTGTCGCCGGGGGAGGCTTCGTGGATTTCTATGCGGAGCGCTTTGCACGGGCGCCCTTGTGGGCGCGCAAGGCGGGGGTGGAATGGCTGTGGAGGCTGGCGCAGGAGCCCGGCAGACTCTGGAAAAGATATGTGGTTGGCAATTTCAGCTTTCTGTTTCGATGTATGCGTCTGAGGTTGACCATGAAAAAAAACAAATAGTGTAAAGGGGAGCAACTGGATTGGAATTGATTGCAAAGACGCTTGCGGTGGCATTTGACGAGGCTGTGGCAAAATATAGTAACAAGGTTTTTCTGCACTTTCCGGATGAGGAAGAGACATATGACTGGAATGAGGTAAACTGCAGGGTGACAGAGCTGGCAAAAGGATTTATCGCCGCAGGAGTTTGCCACGGCGACCGAGTGGCGCTCATGATGCCCAATGGAAGCCAGTGGGCGTTTACGCAGATTGCCCTGCTCAAGGTAGGGGCTATCAGCGTTCTCATTAACAGCAACTACAAAACTCTTGAGTTATCACAGCTCCTGAAGGATTCCGACGCTAAAATGCTGATTGTGCCTGACAAGACTAAGCACATGGACTATGCTGAAATGGCATATACTCTCTTTCCCAGTCTTTCGGTTTCAACTATGGGCGAGCTGGACGATGCACGATATCCCCATTTACGGTCGGTTGTCTGCATGTCGGAGGATGAGTACAGTGGAATGCTCTCAAAGGCTTCGCTGATTGCGATGGGCCGCACCGTAACAGACAGTGCGCTTGCAGAGGCGACAGCCCGTGTGCAGCCGCATGACGGCAGTGTGATGATGTATACATCGGGCACGACCGGCTTTTCCAAAGGTGTTTGCATGACTCATTTTTCCGTGCTGAACGTTACCAGGTCAACCGCGGACATCATGCACATTCACGATGATGACATTCTGTTTGCGCCCCTACCCCTCTTTCATATCTTTGGTTATGTCGCCCTTTGTATGACTTTCGTGATCGGCGATTCTCTGGTGCTTGCCCAGAGCTTCCAGCCTGTCCAGGCGTTGGAGTGCATAGAGAAGTACCGAGCAACGGCTCTTTTTGCGGTTCCTACCATATATGTGGCGCTGACCGCTCATCCAGACCTGTCCAATTACGACTGCTCCTCTCTCAAAAAAGGAGTCGCAGCAGGCGCACTTTGCCCCAAAGCGGTCATGGAGGCGTCCCACAAGCTGCTTGGGATGGAATACCTCCACCAGGCATACGGACTGACAGAAGTCACGGGGCCGGTTACCATGACACGGCGGGAGGATCAAAGCCCCTGGAAATATGAATCTGTGGGCCGCCCCATGCACCAGATGGAACTGAAAATCATGGATATTAACAGTGATGAAGAGCTTCCCCGCGGAAAAGAGGGGCGTATATTCATAAAGGGCTATGGGGTGATGGACGGCTATTACAGTAAACCAGAAGAGACAGCAGAGGTCTTTTATCAAGATGGCTGGTTTGACTCGGGCGACCTGGGTACAATGGATGAGAATGGCTTTATCTATTTTTCCGGCCGTACAAAGGAACTAATTGTAAGGGGCGGGGAGAATATCTATCCAAAGGAAATTGAAAGCTTTCTTGTCTCATTCCCTGATATCACCGATGCGCAGGCTGTGGGAATCCCCAGCTTGCTCTACGGCGAGGAAATATTGGTCAGTGTCATCCCTGCCCAGGGTGCGATGCTCACTGAGGAAGACGTTATTGAACGGATCAGAGAAGCATTAGCTTTCTTCAAGGTGCCCCGCTTTGTCGAGTTTACAGAGAGCTTTCCGCTGACCGGGTCGGGAAAGGTTGCCAAGTATCGTCTGAAGGACGATGCTGTCCGACAGCTCCGTGAACAGGGGATAGAGGTTCCTCTGCGCCGTCAGAAGGTCAAACAAGTTTGAGGAGGAAGTAAGTGTCTGATCAAAAAAAGACTATCGCAGTGGTTGGGCTCGGCTATGTGGGCCTTCCCCTTGCCGCGGCTTTTTCAAAAAAATACCGCGTCATAGGATTTGACATCAACAGCGATAAGATTGAAGCCTATCGCCGGGGAGAGGACCCCACCAACGAGCTGGGGCCGGAGGCGCTGTCTGAGTGCATCATAGAGTTCACAGACGATGAGAAGCTGTTGGCCGATGCCAAATTCATCGTTGTGGCTACGCCCACCCCGGTTGATAGGCACCACAATCCCGACTTGACCCCTGTGACCAGCGCGGCCAAGACGGTGGGGAGAAACCTCACCGAGGGCGCGGTGGTGGTGTTCGAATCCACAGTGTATCCCGGGGTGACCGAGCAGCACTGTGTTCCCATACTGGAGCGGGAAAGCGGCTTGGCTTACGGCAGTCAGTTCAAGGTGGGCTACTCCCCCGAGCGCATCAATCCCGGAGACAAGGTTCACAGGCTGGAGACGATTGTGAAAGTTGTCGCGGGCTGTGACGAGGAGTCTCTCGATCTGATCGCCGATACCTACGGCAGTATTATCGATGCAGGCGTGTATCGAGCCTCCAGCATAATGGTGGCCGAGGCCGCCAAGGCAATTGAGAATGCGCAGCGGGATATCAATATCGCATTTGTGAACGAGCTGGCGCTCATCTTTGACCGCATGAACATCGACACCAGAGAGGTTCTAGAAGCAGCAGGAACTAAATGGAATTTTCTCCAATTTTCTCCTGGTTTGGTGGGAGGGCACTGTATCGGCGTCGACCCCTATTACCTGGCGTACAAGGCGAATGAGCTGGGGTATAACCCGGAGGTGATCCTTGCGGGCCGAAGAATTAACGACTATATGGGAGAACACATCGCGAACAGAGCAATACAGATGATGTCGCGCTACGATGTGCATATCAAGGGCGCGGATGTGGTGATTCTGGGCGCGACCTTTAAGGAAAACGTTCCGGATGTCAGAAATTCAAAGGTGTTTGACATTGCCGATAGCCTGAGGGAGTATGGGGTCAACATCTGGATGTGCGATCCCTGCGCCGATTCCGCCGAGGTGGAGGAAGAATATGGCTATACCCTCTGCGAAGTGCCGCCAAAGGCGGATGCCATCATCCTTGCAGTCAATCACGATGAGTACCGCACACTGACGGCAGGCGATCTCCGAAACCTTCTGAAGCCTGAGCGCAATATTCTCATGGATGTGAAGGGCGTGCTGGACAAAGTGGAAATGGAGCGCCAATTTATCTATTGGAGACTGTAGTCCGCTGCCCATAAACACAGCAATACTGAGTGGAAGGATGAGTTGCAATGAAGGAATCAGCCGTTTCGCTGCCGCCGGGTTCAAAAGTGCTTGTCACCGGGAGCGCGGGCTTTATCGGCTCCAATCTGGTAGAAGCTCTGCTGGAGCAGGGGGTCGAGGTGACTGGGCTCGACAATTTTTCGGGCGGCCTGCGGGAAAACGTGGAAGAGTTTGCGGGCAACAGCCTGTATCATTTTATTGAGGGCGATATCTGTGATATGGACACCTGCCTGCGGGCAAGTGACGGCGCCGACTACATTTTGCACCAGGCGGCTTTGGGCTCGGTTCCCCGCTCCATGCGGGAGCCGCTTCTCTACGTCAAAAACAATGTCGAGGGGACATCCAATATCTTTGATGCGGCCCGTCAAAACGGTGTGAAGAGGGTCGTGTACGCCTCATCCTCGTCGGTTTACGGCGACAGCCAGGAGCTGCCCAAACGAGAGGATAAAACCGGGAATCCACTTTCCCCCTACGCGCTTTCAAAGGCCGTGAACGAGCAATATGCCGCCCTGTATGGGCGTCTCTACGGCCTTTCCTGTATCGGGCTTCGCTATTTCAATGTGTTTGGGCCCCGGCAGAACCCGGATTCCCCTTATGCCGCCCTGATCCCGCTTATTTTTAAGCACCTTGAAAGTGGCCAGGCAATGAAGATATTCGGGGATGGGGAACAGAGCAGGGATTTTACCTACATCGGTAACGTGATTCAGGCCAATATAAGGGCCTGCCTTGCCGGTGAAGATGCCGGTGGGAGCGCGTACAATATCGCTTACGGCGAGCGCTACACGGTCAATGAGGTATATGCGATCATTGCGGACGCAGTGGGGTCTTCCCAGAAGCCTGAATATGCGCAGCCCAGGGCGGGGGATATTCTGCACAGCTTGGCTGACACCTCCAGGGCAAGGGAAATGCTGGGCTATCTGCCTCGGTGGGATTTCAAGGCGGGAATCGCGGAAGCGCTGGCATGGTATCTTGCATAATTGGCACAAATTGTCTATAAAATCACAAGGGATGCCGGTATCGGCATCCCTTGTTCTGTATTGTGATTAATCTGTCAGATACTCAACGGCGGCACGCTCAATGGGTAATCCCTTTTTATATCGTTCCATATACACAGCGACGCCATCTGTGATTTCATTCTGCGGCTGAGCGACAGTGCCGTCTAGCTGCCCGAATACCTTATCCTTCAGGAAGAAATCCAGGGACTCATCGGGGCGGCGTGCACTCATGTAGGCGGCCAACAGAGCAATGCCCCATGCTCCGCCCTCCCCGGCGGATTCCATCACAGCGATGGGGATGCCCAGTGCACCGGCCATCAGCGTCTGCCCCACCTTTGGGGTCTTGAAGAGCCCGCCGTGCCCGGTCAGTTGCTCGGCGCGGACATTTTCCTCGACGGTGAGGATGTCCATTCCCAGCTTGAGGGTGCCCATTGTGGAGTAGAGCAGTGTTCGCATCAAATTGGCGAGGGAGAACTTGCTGTCCGGCTGCCTGGTCAATAGGGGCCTTCCGGCATCGAGCTCAGTGAGGTGCTCCCCCGAAAAATAGTTGTAGGAGAGAAGCCCTCCGCCCTCCGCCGAGCCTTTCATGGCGCTTTCATAGAGGACGTCGTAGAGAGCGGGTTTCGAGATGTCTGCTCCCACCGTTTTTGAAAAATCTCCAAACAGGCCGACCCATGCGTCCAGGTCGGAGGTGCAATTGTTGCAGTGCACCATCGCCACCGGTCGCCCTGCAGGGGTGGTGACCATGTCGATTTCAGGGTAGACCTTTGAGAGCGGCTTTTCCAGGACGATCATCGCGAAGATGGAGGTGCCGGCAGAGACATTGCCGGTGCGCTCGGCCACGCTGTTGGTGGCGACCATGCCGGTGCCTGCGTCGCCCTCCGGCGGGCAGAGGGGGATTCCCGTCTCCAGCACACCGGAAGGGTCGAGGAGCAGGGCTCCCTCCTTTGTCAGCACGCCAGCCTGTTCCCCGGCGGGCAGAATGTTGGGGAGGATATCCGCCAGCTTCCAGGCATAGTTCCCACCGGAGGTGAGGCTGTCAAACTTGCGGATCATCTCCTGGTCGAAGTCACCGTGCCCGTTGATTGGCATAACACCGGACGCGTCGCCGATACCCAGCACCTTTTCCCCGGTGAGCTTCCAGTGAACGTAACCCGCCAGGGTGGTTAGGAAGCCAATTTTTTCGACATGGGGCTCCTTGTTCAGGATTGCCTGGTACAGGTGGGCGATGCTCCAGCGCTGAGGGATATTGAAGCCAAAGGCTGATGTCAGCTGCTTGCTGGCCTGCTCTGTCATCGTATTCCTCCAGGTGCGGAAGGGGACGAGCTGTGTGCCCGCAGAATCGAAGGGCAGATAGCCATGCATCATGGCGGAGATGCCGATTCCGCCGACTCTGGTCAGCTTTGCACCATATTGCTCCTGATATGCGTGGGACAATTTTGCGAAGCTGTCCTGGAGGCCCGCCCAGACATGATCCAGCGAATAGGTCCACACACCGTCGATCAGGCTATTTTCCCAATCATGGCTTCCTGAAACCAACGGGGCATAATCTTCGCCGATTAAGACTGCTTTGATTCGTGTAGAGCCCAATTCAATTCCCAGGAAAGTGTTATCTGCTGATAGTTTATCCATCTTTTGTGCTCCTCCTTGAAATGGTAAATGTGGCAATTGGATCAATAAGCATTTTGTCTCAATGACAGCTGTAATGATATAGATTATAGCACAACACATCAACCCGATAAATACCAGGTCGATGTGCAAGTTGTGCGGTTTCTGATCGGTGCGGTTGCTTTTCAAAGATTAAACAGAGGATGGCATGATTACCCCTTGACAACAATGGGGGAAATCGGTATTATATATAGGCTGATCATTTTGCTGATATAGCTCAGTAGGCAGAGCACATCCTTGGTAAGGATGAGGTCTCCAGTTCGATCCTGGATATCAGCTCCATATAAACCCACCTAACTAGGCCATAGTTAGGTGGGTTTTACTTTTGTGTATAGAGCTGCATGTTTTCAAAACCCAACAAAAACCCAACAGACTACTCCGCTTTCTGCTTGTAGAGCGCATTCCGGTAGATTTCATTGCCCCGTTTGATGGCCAATTCATCCGCATGGGTGTACATATCCAGCGTTGTGCTCTTGTCCGCGTGACCAAGCTTTGCGCTGACACTGGCAATGTCTGCTCCATGAGTAATAGCGATGGTAGCCGCAGTGTGGCGAAGTGCATGAGGATGCAGTTCGTGGATACCATATCTTTTGCCGAAGTCCTGTAGGTATTTGGTGGGTGTTTGGGGGAAAAGTGGTTGGGCATCACCGCGGATGAAGCAATAGTCTTTGATGGAACGAACCTTTTGAGAATTTCTCAATCGGCGCATGAGAGGAATCAGCTCAGGATCGATGTCGATCATCCGGCTGCACTTTCCTTTCGGCGTTGTATCGTAGATTCCACGCTTCTTTGAATATTGCAAATTGTTTTCAATTTTAATGGTGCAATCTTCAAAGTTGACGCTTTTCCAGCGAAGTCCGGTGATTTCACCGCGTCGGGCACCTGTGTCGAGCATTAAGCGGATGACAACTTGCCATTGCAGTGGCTCATTTTCCAGGCACTCCAAGATATAGCGGGCCTCCTCTACCGAGTAGGCGTGCATCTCCTTGAGTTCCTCATCTTTGCGGGGAACAGGACGGCGTACCTTGTCAATGGGATTTCGCTCGGTTATTTCATCCAGCTGATAGGCCTCAGTAAACAAGCTGTGAAGTACAGTGTAATGCTTGATCACCGTGTTGTGAGACAGCAGTTTGCTGGTAACCTTTTCCTGCCCATTCCGATACCGATAGGTCACCCGCTCCTTTGTCTGCAGAGCGGAAATGCAGGAGGAGATGTCGCCAGGACGGATATCCTCCATCCGCATATCACCCAAGTATTTGAATATACGCCTGAAGCAGCCTTCGTAGCTCTCGATGGAGTTCTCACTGAATACAGCAGATTTGCGAGGCATGAAGATGTCTTCGGCGTATTGTCGGAGGGTTGGGCGCTGCTGTTGGTGTTGCTTCTCCTTTGCCTGCTGCACGAGTTGCTCTTCTCTAGTCAGAATCTTGCCCTGTTGGCAGTCATCTTCAAAAAGAATCTCAGCTCGCGCTAATTCCGACTTTATGCGCTTCTGGCTCATACCAGCATCAGGAATCCAGGTTGTGGTATAAGGCTTGAGTTGCCTGCCGTTCTCATCTCTGCCACGAGATACCCGAATCTCGTAGGATATGATGTCCCCCTGCTTATTGTACCGCGGTCGGGTGCTGGCCATCAGCTATCACCCCCGCTTGTTTCAAAACCTGTCACAGGTTTAACCTCCCTAAATAATCTTACGTTTTCTTCGAACAGCTCTCGTTTTCACAGTATTTCACAGACACAACAAAGCGGATGCGGGTAGGACGGCGTCGAGCGCCATGTCCAGCGGGAAAAGCGGGTACGGCAAAGCCAGCGTCAAGTGATTTCTTGATGACAGGCCAAACGGCAACCCACAAATCCCACAGCAGCAAACCTCCCATGTCTAACAGGGTCAATGCCCTCAAGTCCTTCGTTCTGCTTGCCCGCAAGGTGGTGTCAGTCCTGCTCCTTTACCGAGTCGATGCTCTGATGGTGTAATTCAATGACCAACTACCGGCTCTGTGTTTGTGAAAGGGCTGTGATCACGGAAGCAGTTG
>JBKEBS010000086.1:0-3961 GCA_047973265.1 Oscillospiraceae bacterium | reverse complement strand
GTCGTTTTTCCGTCTTTCCTAACTCTTTTCCTGTGTACATTATACGGGGTCAGGCCACCGAAGAGAAGAGCAGTATCATCGCCCAGATACGAAAAAGCTTGGCCAAAGGTTTACTTTGCAGTTGCTTCTCTGTGCCGATGCCGCAATGCTTTCTCTCTCCTCAATGAAAAAAGGCTCCTGGAAAGAAGATTCCAGAAGCCTTTTTTCATGATATCTGATCTACATTTTCACATGCGTTCTCCCCACCCAGTCATAAAACACTCACTATTTTATTAGACAGAAATTAGCGATTGTGATGAATAAAAAGTCGTGGTAAAATACGATTCACAAGGGGGAGATGCCATGCCGAAACGCGATAGATTGCCGTTACAACACAAGATACTGCATCGCCCGCGGCTGCACGCCCTGATTGAGGAGGGCCTGCGCCAGCCTCTTCTTGTCATGCTGGCCGGGCCGGGATATGGAAAAACACAGGCTTTGGCAAGCTATTTGTCCAGGGGAAACGCAAGAATCCTCTGGCTTCGCCTGAATACACTCGACAATCTGCGCGAGCACTTTTGGGGGCATTTTGTCTATGCCCTGGATCACGACTTCCCCGATATCGCCAGACATTTAACCACTCTGGAATTTCCTGATACGCCGTCGAAGTTTGACGCCTTCTTGCACATTCTCATCAAGGAAACCCGCCTGAAAAAGCCAATCGTTTGGGTTTTCGATGATTTCGGTGAAATAACCGACAGGCTGATCAAAAGTTTTTTCTGGGCGCTGGCCGACACGGAACTGGATAATTTTCGACTTGTCCTCATGTCCAATGTCCTCACCAGCACGGAGTCCATAGCCTTCATGACCAACAAGCGGTCTCTTGTTTTGGGAAAGGATCTGCGGTTTACGAGAGAAGAAATCGTGGGACTCTACGATATGTACAACATCCGTCTGGAGCCGGGTGAGTTGGACAAAATCGAGAGATACACCGAGGGGTGGCCCCTTTGCCTGCACCTACTGGCAATGGATCATGACAGACTGCCTCACCACAAGCAGCAGCTGACCCATGACGAAATCTCCTATCTCTTTGAAGATCGCTTTTTTTCCGCCTACTCGGAGCGCCAGCAAAAATTGATCATCAAACTATCGCTGCTCAACTCCTTCACAAAAGAGTTTGCCGTCAGTATCTACGAGGGGGAAAGCGCGGAGCTCGAAGCACTGGGCAACCATGTTTTCCTCAGCAATGAGCCGTCAACAGGCCGCTTCTTTCTCCACAACCTCTACCGCGCTTTCCTGCAGAAAAAGAAGTACCTGCTCAGTGATGGGGAGGAGAACAAGCTGTGGCAGGATGCGGCGGAGTATTGCATGGCATCCGGGTATGAGATTGACGCGATAAGTTGTTACGGCAAGTGCGGAAACCGCGCCGGAGTAATAGAGGCAATCTGCCGGTTTATCCAGTTACAGCACGGCATCAGTGGGGAAAACGCGGCTTTTTTTCTGGATCAGCTGGATGACCTCACGCCAGAGGAGATAACAGCTTACCCCATTGCAACATATATCCGGGCGCTGATCTATGTCAACACATTGGAGATTGGCAAAGCGGAGGCGTTGCTGTTAGAGCTGGAGAGCAGACTTCTGGCGGACGGCATACCGGTGGAACCAACGCTTTTGGGGGACGTCTACGCTTTGTTGGCACCCATTCACATGATGCGCAACCAAGAGGATTTTGGGGACTACTACAAAAAGGCGGCGGGGTATCTTCCCGAGGGGACTGTCCTGCAGCGCAGGCAGAAACTGTCCACCCAGAATAACCACAACTTTTCCATGGCCGACAGTCTTCCCGGAGCGTTGCAGCGAATGGAGCGAATCGTACACGAAAGCATCCCCTGGGCGAACCGGGCACTGGGCGGCGGCATGGCCGGTATGGAGTACATTTTTTCGGCTGAAGCAGCCTACCTGACCAACCGGCTGGAGGAGGCAAGGGAGCACGCCTACCGCGCTGTTTACAAGGCCGAGGCCAACGCTCAGCACGACCTTGTGTGCAATGGCTACTGCATTCTGGCCCGGGTAGGCTTTGCGCAGGGGGATTTCAACGAGATGACCCGCCAGGTGGAAAATGTCACCGAGTACGCCGGACGATACGAAATCGGCACGCTCAAGGAGATTCGAGACACCGTTTTGGGCTGGTATTATGTCAAGCTGCACGACTGCGACAAGGTGCCAAAGGGCATCGCGAGGCTGGTCAGCCCGGACAGGCCGGTGCTCGCCCATGACCGCTCACAGATCGTCTACGCAAACTATCTGCTTAACACCGGCGAATATGCAAGGCTTGTCGGCATGCTGGAATCCCCCGTGGGGCTGTATGTGACACAGGGAATTTGGCCCGACCGCATTTGCCGCTACATCCTGCTTGCCATCGGTTACTATTATCTGAAAAAACCTGACAAAGCGGTAAACGCATTGTGGGAAGCATATGATATGTCTTTTCACAATGGCTTGACCACTCTGTTTGTCGAGGCGGAGAAGCATATGTGCAATTTGGTCGACGCTGCCAGTCACCAGAACACATATGAGTTTGACTCCGGCTGGCTGGATGCCATACAGGAGCAGGCTGCGCTTTTCTCCGGGAGGGCGACTGCGGTGCGCACCGCCTATCTAAAACAGAACCCCGTGAACGCTGCCGGGGATAACCCGCTGACAAAACGGGAGATGGAGGTTCTGACAGCGCTGTCCCGAGGATTGACCCGGGAGGAAATCGCTTCGGCCCAATATGTTTCCGTCAACACGGTGAAGACGTTTATCAGAAGCATTTACAATAAGCTGGATGCCGCCAACCGGGCAGAGGCAGTGTCCGTTGCTATTTCTCGTGGCTATATTGATGTTTCATCTTCCAGGCAATAATATCAGAATTGGGGGATAAAATGAGTACCGAAAATACAAACATAGAGCGAATGTATCTGTATGCCTCCAACTGCAGGCTTCAAGATTTTGAGAATTTATTCTCGGAGCTGGAAATACAGCTTTCGGCGGATGACCGGCGGGAAGCGCTGCTGATGAGGGCGCAGATCAAGCTTTTTGCAGCCGACGCCACCTTTCTGTCCGACTTGGCGCTGGCGGCTGAGCTTGGGGCAGCCTCCCGGTTTCGTTGTCTCAACCAGGTGTGGCTGTCCGATGCGCCCAACCGGTTTAACGTCTTTCCGGAAAAGGCGGGTGCGCTGCAAACCTTTTTGCAGATGCTGCCTCGTGCGGAAAAGCTTATCGATGGCTTTTGGGGCAGCGCGGGCCGTCGTATGGTTCGCCAGATTCGCAGCGAGATACTGTATTTTACAGGCAGTTTTGGCGATGCGCTGGAATTGATCCGGGAGCAACAAGAAACGGTGGAAACCTGCACGGAGGAAATTCTGCACCAATGTATGCTGTTCCGATGCTGTTTAGCTCCAAGGGAGCCCCGAAAGGCTGAACAGTGCATGCTGAACATGATTCGCATCTCTAAAGAGCATCCCGAATGCGTTAGTGCCTATCAGGCCGTCCGACGGTGGGCGAATCTGACGACAGGATGGACAGGGGAGACTCCCAGATTTTACGACGACTCTGCAGGGGAGGAGCTGCCGGTTCTGGAGGATCGCCGGGAGGCCATTCGCATGGGGTTCGCGCGGACAACGCCCCTCGAAAAGCCATTTGTGGAATATGCCGAGCGTCACTATGCAAACGCTTGTACCATACGGCAATGTCCCCCTTCTCGAAATGGTAGACACGCAGCCAATCGTGTATACTGAAAGAAGGAGGCAAAAAACATGTCAAACAAATCAAGAAAAGGTGAAGCTCCACCGCGTTACGATGAAGCATTTAGGGAGGGCGCGGTTCGGATGGTTGTTGAGCAACATCATCCAGCTCGACAGGTCGCTACGGATCTAGGCATCTGCATTGATACGCTCAAAAGCTGGCTTAAACGCGCCGGGCATGTGACATCTACTTCCGC
>JBKEBS010000085.1:0-1644 GCA_047973265.1 Oscillospiraceae bacterium | reverse complement strand
TACTCCCTCAACCACCTGAACCCCTCCCTGCCAGAGGCGATACATATCAGGAATACTTTGGGGAGGGTGCTGGAGGTCGCAGTCCATCACCACGCAACAATCCCCCCGGCTGGCCGCAAGCCCGGCGAACATGGCCGCCTCCTTGCCGAAATTCCTGCTGAAGGAAACTCCCCGGATCGCCGCATTTCCACGGCTCAAGGTCTCAATTGCGGCACATGTGCCGTCCGTCGAGCCGTCATCGACAAAGATGATCTCGTTGCCCGGCCCCCAGTTTTTGTACCAAGTAAAAAGTTAGTGGCAGAGATTTGCCTTTGTGTCCATGGGTGGCGTCAGCACCGACATCTCCCGTGGCGGGAAGAGCCTACCCACTGCCCCTCCCATGGGAGAGGCAAAATGCGTCAGCGGCGCGGGCGGGCGACCTCCGAGGGAGCGGTGAGGACGACGAGTGTTATAGTGTCGCCGCCAGTGTTCAATCACTACCTCGGCCTCCTTCAAAGTTGTGAAAATCTCCCCGTCAAGCAGCTTATCGCGTAATTTGCCGTTAAAGCTCTCGCAGTAGCCGTTTTCCCAAGGGCTGCCTGGTTCGATGTACTGCGTTTGAACATCCAAATTTGCTAACCACTTTTTTAATGCTATCGCTATAAACTCAGGCCCATTGTCAGACCGGATATTCGCAGGGACGCCGCGCTCAAGGAAAAGATCAGCAAGAACGTGCATGACTTGTTCAGAGCGAATGCTCCGAGAGACATGCAAAGCCAGGCATTCTCGGCTATACTCATCAATCACGACAAGGATGCGGAAGGGCTTGCTATTCTCTGTCCGGCACTGCACAAAGTCGTAGGCCCAGACATGGTTCACCCACTCCGGGCGAAGCCGGATGCAAGAACCGTCATTAAGCCACAACCGTTTGCGGGGCCTGTGCTTTTGCGGAACTTTCAGCCCTTCCTGTTGCCAAATACGCTCAACGCGCTTGTAGTTTATGCCCCATCCGTCCTGGCGCAGCAAATCCGTAACAGCTCGGTAGCCATACCGACCATATTCCGTGGCATAATTGATAACCGCCTGGCGGACAAGCACGGCAAACTCACTGGAGCTTTGCCGGTAGCGCTGTGTCGTTCGATTCTGCCCCAAAGTGGCGCAGACCTTTCTCTCGCTGGCGTTCACCCTTTCACGGACATGCTGTCCGCACTTGCGGCGACGGGCGGGGCTTAAAAGTTTCCCCTTGCCGCCTCCGCGAGAATGGCTTTCTCCAAGCTCAAGTCCGCAACAACACGCTTGAGCCGGGCGTTTTCCTTTTCCAGCTCTTTCAGACGCTTGAGCTGCTCCGTGCCCATGCCGCCGTATTCTTTGCGCCAGCGGTAATATGTCTGCTCCGTTACAGCTATCCTCCGGCATGCCATAGCAATGTTTTCGCCCTGCCCTACAAGAACTTCTACCTCGCGAAGCTTGAAGATAATCTGCTCAGGCGTGAATGTTTTACGACCCATATGATGCCCTCCATGGCCCGACCTTACACTAACTTTTCTGGTGGACCAGTTTGCGGGGGCTCGGTCAGGTAGGCTCTTCCCGCCACGGGAGATGTCGGTGCTGACGCCACCCATGGACACAAAGGCAAATCTCTGCCACTAACTTTTTACTTGGTAC
>JBKEBS010000084.1:0-26596 GCA_047973265.1 Oscillospiraceae bacterium | reverse complement strand
ACTGTGTGCGCTCGCATTCACTTAAATTTACATAGTATTTCTTCGCCATCATCACACCGCCCTTTTTCTGTGATGATAACACTAAATCACTGGGTTAACAAGACACTAGGACAGATCGCCCAAAAGAGGAAGCGCTATGTTGCGCTTCCTCTTTTGGGCGCGGGCGCGGTCACAGCAGCACATCCCAAACGGCTACCGCTGGACTCGCTATTGGCGGGGTGTTATACTTGAAGCAAGAAGATACATGTTCAGACAGAATACGCGGCATTCGGGGTGTATTCTGTCTTTTGCCGAAAGGAGGCGGGTGTGATGGAAAAGCCAGCATTGAGCAATAAGACCCTGGCGCTGCTCTACAGCTACCAGCGGTGCGAGGAGACCGACTACGCCATCTACCGCAGAATGGCCACACGGGAAAAAGACGGCAAGAACAAGGCGATTCTCGCCCGCATCGCCGCCGAGGAGCGGGCCCACGCCCAGACCTGGCGGCAGTACACGGGGAAGAGAGCTTACCCCAACCGCTGGAAGGTGCTGTGGTACAACATTCTGGGCCTTTTGCTGGGCTACACCTTCGTGATCAAGCTCATGGAAAAAAACGAATACGCCACCGGCGCGGCTTACCGGCAGCTGATGGACGAACTCCCCGAGGCACAGGCGATCATCGACCAGGAGCAGGCTCATGAGGAAGAGCTGGACAACATGCTGGACGAGGAGCGTCTGCAATATGTGGGTGCCATGGTGCTGGGGCTCAACGATGCGCTGGTGGAGCTGACCGGCGCGCTGGCGGGCCTCACCTTCGCCATGGCAGACACCCGGCTCATCGCACTTTCCGGCATCATCACCGGCGTTTCCGCCACCCTGTCCATGGCGGCGTCAAATTATCTGGCGGAGCGGGCCAACGGCAGCCCCAACGCTCTCAAATCCAGCATTTACACCGGCGTGGCCTATCTGGTCACGGTGGTTTTTCTGGTGCTGCCCTACCTGCTGTTTCCGCCTCATCTCTACGCGGCGGCGCTGGGCACCATGCTGGCGGTCGCCATCCTCATCATCTTGTTCTTCAACTACTACATCGCGATTGCCAAGTCTGAGCCATTTGCGAAACGCTTTGGCGAGATGGCGGCCATCAGCCTCGGCGTGGCGCTCATCTCCTTCCTCATCGGGCTTGTGGTCAAGCGTTTCCTCGGGATTGACGTATAAATAAAATTTATTATCGGATTACTGCAAAAATCCATCCGGCTTTTACAGCCGGATGGATTTTCATTTACAAATGAATGGCCTATACTGGTGCTGGAAAATGACTTATAAAGGAGTGATAGTTCCATGCAAAAGATGCATCTCATCAGCAATGCACACATCGACCCCATGTGGCAGTGGGAGTGGCGGGAGGGCGCGGGGGCCACAATCTCCACTTATCGGGTGGCGGCCGACCTGTGCGAGAAGAACCCCGACTTTATCTTCAACCACAACGAAGTGCTGCTCTACGAGTGGATCGAGGAGTACGAGCCCGACCTGTTCCGGCGCATTCAGGCGCTGGTGCGGGAGGGGAGATGGCACATCATGGGCGGCTGGGTGCTGCAGCCCGACTGCAACCTCCCCTGCGGGGAATCTTTCGTGCGGCAGATCGAAATGGGGCTTCGCTGGTTCCACAGCCGCTTCGGCGTGCGGCCCACCACCGTCATCAACCTTGACTCCTTCGGCCACAGCCGGGGCCTGGTGCAGATTTTTACCAAGTGCGGCTACGACAGCTATCTCATCACTCGCCCCAACGAGTCCGGCTTCGGCCACCGCTTTGAGTGGAAAGGTTTTGACGGCAGCTCGGTGCGGGTGTGCAAGGTTCCCCGATACAACAGCCCCCTGGGCAGGGTTGACGAGATCATCGCCCAGGATATGGCCGGGCAGGCCGGGGAGAACCACGGCATTACCATGTGGGGGGTGGGTGACCACGGCGGCGGCCCCTCCCGGGAGGATTTGGAGAAGATAAAGGGGCTGATGGCCTCCTCCGACGTGGAGATCGTCCACTCCACCCCCGAGGCGTTCTTTGCGGACACCGCGGGGGAGAAGCTGGAGCTGGTGGAGGAGTCCCTGCGCCCCAGCATGGTGGGCTGCTATCTCTCCCAGGTGCGCATCAAGCAGGGCAACCACAGGCTGGAAAGTGAGCTGCTTTCCGCCGAGCGGATGGCCACCGCCGCCTGGGCCGCGGGGTTGATGGACTATCCTGTCGGGGAGTTGAACGCGGCCTGGCACGACCTCTTGTTCGCGCAGTTCCACGACATTCTGCCCGGCTCCTCCATCCGCGATGTGGAGCAGGCGGGCCTCGACATGCAGGCCCACGGCATGGAGGAGGTCAGGCGGGTGAAGGCCAGAGCCTTCTTCCGGCTCTGTGCGGGGCAGAAGGGGGCGGGCACAGGTGATCTGCCCATCCTGGTGTACAACAACCACCCCTTTGACCTGGACGCAGTCGTTACCTGCGAGATGATGCTGCCCGACCAGAACTGGGAGGAGGAGTTCGTGAATCTCCGCGTTTTTGACGAGGAGGGGAACGAGCTGCCCGCCCAGGTGGAGAAGGAGCGCAGCAACCTCGCTTTGGAGTGGCGCAAAAGGGTGGTCTTCCGGGCTAAGCTGAATGCCGGAAGGATGAGCCGCTTTTACGCCGTGCAGGACATCCTGCCCGAAAAGCCAGGTCACGCCGTCCTGGTGGAGGATGACTGCTTTGTCCTCTCCGGGGAAAAGGCTGAGATTAGGATCGGCCGCAATACCGGTCTGGTCGAAGGCTTTACCCTGGATGGAAAATCTCTGCTCCGCCCCGGCAGCGGACAGCTTCGGGTGGTGAAGGACAGCGAAGACCCTTGGGGAATGACCGTGACCTCCTATACTGAAACGGAGGGCTTTTTCCGCCTGGCGGACAGAGCCGAAACCGCCCGCATCTGCGGGGTGCATAGGGAAGAGCTGGCGCCGGTACGGGTAATCGAGAGCGGTGCGGTGCGCACAGTGGTGGAGGCCGTATTTGTCTACAACACCTCCCGGGCTGTGACGCGCTACACAATGGAACACGCCACCGGGGCTGTGAATATTTCTCTGAACCTGCAGTTTTTGGAAAACGACCGGATGGTGAAGATGAGCCTGCTGCCCGCAGACCAAAACGCCGAGCTGCTCACCAAGACGGCGTTCGGGCTGGAGAGCCAGTTCACAGACGGCACCGAGTGCGTGCTCAGCGAGTACCTGCTCGCCCGTCAGGGCGCGGACGGCATGAGTCTCTCGGGCACGGGCGGAGGGGGCTACAGCGTGGAGGGCGGCGACATCTGGATTTCCCTCCTGCACACGCCCGCCTACTGCGCCCATCCCATCCACGACAGGCCGCTGCTGCCCACCGACCGCTTCTCCCCCCGCAGCGACCAGGAGGCGAGGGAGTTTACCTTCCAGCTGAAGGCATCCTCCTGGGCGGAGCGGCTGACCCATGTGCAGAGGGAATGCGACGCGCTGAACCAGCCGCCAGAGGCGGAGTGCTTCTTCCCCGGCGGAGACGACAAGCCGCAGCCATCGCCTCTCTGTCTGGTGGACAATAGTGCCGTGCAGCTGTCCGCCTGCAAAAAGGCCGAGGACAGCGACGACATCATCCTTCGGCTGTTCAACTCCGGCCTGGAGCCCGCCGAGGCACGGGTGGACATGCCCGCACTGAAAATTGCTTTTACGGCTGTTCTGGAGCCGCTGGAGGTCGCCGCTTGGCGCATACATGGCGAAACGGCAGAACAGATGGCGGAGCTGATTGAGTACCCAAGGTAAGCTCTGATTAGAGCGGCTAAGCGCCCGCTCAGTGAGGTGTTCTCGCGGGCTGTAGCCGCTGAAAAGCGAATAATCAGCGTTCACCTAGCAAATGACGACATAATAAAGAGGAGAGCAGTTGCTCTCCTCTTTTGCAGAGATTATTTTGCTTCGAGAAAGGCACGCATGCCATCTTTTGTCAGCCCCACGCCGGGGACGGCGGGCAGCAGCCTGCCGTCCAGCCGCATGGAGGGCACCGCAGGGAAGTCGTATTCCTCCCAGCAAAGGCGGTTGTTCTCCTCCAGCTCCAGCTGGTACTTGCCCTTTTGCAGGGCGTCCAGCAGGGCGTTGCCGGGGATCAGGGAGGAGACGGCCTCGGCGATGACAATGGGGTCTTCAATGTTGCTGCGGCCGTCCAGGGCGGTCTCAAACAGGATGGGGTGGTACGCCATCACATCCACGCCCAGCTCCCGGGCGATGTACATGCCACGGGCGCAGAGGTCGCTGTGCTTGCCGTAGGTTTCGGGGCGGGGATGGGCCTCACAGGGGAACCACTCCACCTCCAACCCGGGAAAGTCGGGCAGCAGCTCCAGCAGGAGATTGTAGCCCTTTAGGCAGTAAGGGCAGGAGTAATCGAAAAAGAATTCCAGCTTTGGCATTGGCAAAACTCCTTTGACGCAGTAATATAGGTAGTATACCACACTGGAAGGAAGGATGCATGGGTGGAGCTGTCGAACTTCCCCTACATCAAGAGCTTCTCCATCCGGGAGCCCCTGGAGGAGAACTATCTGAGGGCCATCCCCGTTCTTCAGGCCCTTCGGGAGTTTTACTTCCATGCACCCGTCACCTTTCTTGTGGGAGAGAACGGCAGCGGCAAATCCACCCTGCTGGAGGCCATTGCGGTCTGCGCGGGCTTCAACCCCGAGGGCGGCACCCGCAACTTCAACTTTGCCACCAACGAGACCCACTCCGGTCTGTGGAGGAGCATTCGCATTGCCCGCAGCATTCCCTTCCCCCGCGACGGCTTCTTTCTCCGGGCGGAGAGCTACTACAACGTGGCTTCGGAGGTGGAGAGGCTCAAGGAGGCGGGGCTGGACGATGGGGAGAACTTCATGCGGCTGTACGGCGGGAAATCCCTCCATCACCAGTCTCACGGAGAGAGCTTTCTCGCCCTGGTGGAAAACCGATTCAAGCCCGGCAGCCTCTTTCTGTTGGACGAGCCGGAGGCGGCGCTTTCCCCGCAGCGGCAGCTGGAGCTGTTGGCACACATCCACCGGCTGGCGGAGCAGCGCTGCCAGTTCGTCATCGCCACCCACTCCCCCATTCTCATGGCCTGTCCGGGGGCGGAGGTGTACCTGATCGGGGCGGAGGGGCTCCAATTGACGCCCTACCAGGAAACGGAGCACTTCAGTCTCATGAAGAGCTTTGTGAACAAGCCCGAGCGCGTGCTGCATTATTTATTGGAGGATGAGGAGAGCCCGTAACGGGAATATAGGAGAGAGAAACTCAACACAAGCAAAGGGAGAAAAAAGATGACATTCAAAAAAAGCACACTTCGATCCATACTCGCGCTGATCCTTGTTCTGGCCGTTCTGGTGTCCGGCTGCACCAGTGACCGCACGCCCGATTCTTCGGAACCGGATGTTGATTCCGGCGAAGCGGGCGAAGTCAGCGAGGCGGTGCCGGTACCCAAGGAGGATATCGCCAGCATTATCGAAAGCTATACCAACTCCGGCACCCTGCTGGCACAGATCGCCGATCTGGATGAAATCAACAGGGACACTGTCGGCTGGCTGATCGTGCCCAACACCGAGATCAACGACGTGGTCGTGTGGAATTCCGAGAACAACGACTACTATTTGCGCCGGAATTTTGAGGGGCAGGATGACTTTAACGGCGTCTTTTACGCCGACTACCGCAGCGCCTTCGGAGACGGCACTGCCGCGGGCCTTGGCATGAACACCTGCATCTACGGCCACGCGATGACCGATGTGCACGGCAGCCAGAATTATGGGATCAAGATGGGCTCGCTGCACAACTTCCGGGACAAGGACTTCGCGGAAAAGACCCCCTATCTCATCTTCGCAACAGAGAAGGAAATTCTTGTGTGGGAGATATTCGCAGTGTTCATGGGCAACCGCAACGACTTTGCCTACAACCGGAACGACCTGGAACGGGATGAATTCCAGAAGATCGTGACGGAGGAGGTGCTGCCCCGCTCCATCTACGACTACAACGTGGAGATTGGGGAGGACGATAAGTTCCTGACTCTGTCCACCTGCATCTACAACCTGCCGGACGGAACGGAAACCGGCTATCCAGACACCCACTACCGCTATGGGGTTATGGCGCGCCTTGTTGGGCCGGATGAGGTGCTCAAGAGCACGGCGGACTTTACGGAGAACACCGATATGCTCATCGACGAGGACAATTACCCCAACTGACGCTAACTTGGCCGGTTGACAAACGCTAAAAATGGCCGTATACTTTTCCCTACAACCACATAAACAAACCGATGACGTGGAGATAACGGTGCGGAACGCCGTCACAGAGAGCGAAGCAAGCCCAGCCCCTGTGGGTTGGCCCGGTGAAAGCTTTGCACGAAACGACGCATCAAATGGACCACCGAGGGCGCGGGCCAAAGAAGGGGATTCCCTTTGCATATCCCGCGACGCGAAGGACTGCGTCAATGTCCGGGGATATCGAGGCTGTCGCCTCCGCATCCCGCAAAGAGGAAGGGGAGCGCAGTTGCTTCCCCTCAACCAAGGTGGCACCGCGGGAACATCCCGTCCTTGACAATTATTTGTCGAGGACGGTTTTTTTTATTTTTGGAGAGGCAAGCGGATAGAAGAGAGGAATGGTGATCAAAGGCATGGCACAGCTTTTGATGGGCAACGAGGCAATTGCCCTGGGCGCGCTGCGGGCGGGGGTAACGATGGTGACAGGCTACCCCGGCACCCCATCCACCGAGATTTTGGAGACGGTGGCGGCCCGCAAAAAAGAGAGCGTCTATGTGGAGTGGTCGGTGAACGAGAAGGTGGCTCTGGAGGTTGCGGCAGGGGCGGCCTACAGTGGGGCGCGCTGCCTGGTCACCATGAAGCAGGTGGGCCTCAACGTGGCCTCCGACCCGCTGATGAGCTTAAATTATGTGGGCGTGAAGGGCGGCCTGGTGATCGCGGTGGCGGACGATCCCGGCCCTATCTCCTCCCAGACAGAGCAGGACACCCGCCGCTTTGGCGCCCACGCCAAGGTCGCGGTTTTTGACCCCTCCACCCCGGAGGAGGCCTACACCATGATGGCGGATGCCTTTGAGCTGTCCGAGTGCATCGGCAGGCCGGTCATCCTGCGGCCCACCACCCGGGTCTGCCACAGCTACGCGTCGGTAGAGCTGCTGGACGACCTTCCGGTGAAAGAGCCGGAGGGCTTTCAGAAGGACGGCGGCAGGTGGGTGATTTTCCCCTCCCTCACATACAAGAACCATATCACGATAGAAAAGCAGCTCGCAGAGCTGTCGGAGGCATTCTCCGCCCCTACTTTCCCCTACAACAGATTGGCTGGCTCCGGCCGGAAGGGCATCGCTGCAGGCGGGGTGAGCTTCGCCTACACGGAGGAGGCCCTCGCCGATATCGGAGCGGAGCAGAAGGAGTACAAGCTTCTCAAAGTGTCCACCCAGCCCTTCCCGGATGAGCTGGCGCTGGAGTTCCTGGAGGGCCTGGATGAGGTGCTGGTGGCGGAAGAGCTCGACCCCGTCATAGAGGACAACCTGGTGCGGCTCTGTGGGCTGCACGGCCTCCGAGTGAAGATCAGTGGCAAACGCAGCGGGGACATGCCTAATGCCGGAGAGAACACCGTCGCAGGCATCCGTCGGGCGCTGGGTGCTTTCTTGGGGATGGAGTTGCCACAGGATGTTCCGATGGAGCTGCCCCCCCTGCCAATCCGCCCGCCGGTGCTTTGTGCGGGCTGCCCCCACCGAAACGCCTTCTTTGCCGTGAAGGAGGCCGCCAAGAGGCATTATGCCTCCGGGCGTAAAGCTGTCTTTTCCGGCGACATCGGCTGCTACACCCTGGGCAACGCCCCGCCCCTGGATATGGTGGACACCTGCCTCTGCATGGGGGCGGGCATCACGGTGGCCCAGGGCATCCACCGCGTCGAGCCGGAGACGCTGAATTTTTCTTTCACAGGAGATTCCACCTTTTTCCACACTGGTATTCCTGGCATTGTGAACGCGGTTTACAACGCCACCGACATCATCGTGGTGATACTGGACAACTATACCACCGCCATGACCGGCAGCCAGCCCCACCCCGGCACCGGCAAAAACGCCATGGGAAAGCCTGCGCCGAAAATTTCTATCCATGATGTGGTGGCCTCCCTGGGGGTGAGTGACCTACAGCGGGTGAATGTATTTGACTACCCCGCCGCAAAACAGGCGGTGGAGAAAGCGATAGCGGGCTCCGGCGTGCGGGTTATCCTCTTCGAGGGCCCCTGCATCATGGTGGACAGAGGGGGAGATTCCCTCTGTGTGGACAGTGAAACCTGCACGGGCTGCGGCCTCTGCATCCGGAAGCTGGGTTGTCCAGCGCTCTCCATGAAGGAGGGGAAGGCTATGATCGATCCCGTGCTCTGCACAGGCTGCGGGCTGTGCACTAACGTTTGCCCATTTGGGGCGATCCAGTCTCAAAGACAATGAGCGGAGGAGGTGAGGGCGGATGGGTTCTACCACTGCTGGCATTTTGATTCTTTGGGGCATTATAGCTGTGGTAATCATAGGTTTGGTAGCCTATGTGGCCTATTCAGCTGCGCTGAAAAAAGAGTTCATGAAAAAGTACGGGGTTACACGACTCCCCGACAAAATTTCCGTCGGAAGAAACAAGGGAGCCGCCCACGCATTTCAGTTCCGGCTACAATACCCCTCCTGGGCCTATTCTAACAAGGATGGCACGGCCGACAAGCGGCGGAGCAGCAATTTGATTCAGTGGGGCGAGAGCTTATTGTACTTGCCCGAGTATCGGCTCACCGCCCGCAGGCCCTACGCATTGATCGAGCTGGTGAGAATGCTGCGTTGGAACGGGCATGGGGTCAAGATGTGCCAAGAGGAGCGGGCCAAGTACGACCGGCTCCTCCAGGAAAAATCACGACTGGCGGCAAGCCTCAGCTTGGAACAGATCATTGACTCTTTCCGCGACAACCCTATAGAGTTCGAGAGCTATTGCGCCGACCTCTACCGAAAAATGGGCTATGCGGCAAAGGTGACCCAGGCCACTAACGACGGAGGTTACGACATTCTGCTGGCGAGAGGCCGAGAGACGGCGATTGTCGAGTGCAAGTGCTACAATCCCAGACACAGTATTGGAAGGCCGGCAATTCAAAAGCTGGTGGGGGCCAATAGCGCAGTAGGTGCGAGCAGAATGATTTTTATAACGACAAGCAAGTTTTCAAATCAAGCCGCGGAGTACGCCGTCGGGACAAGCGTCGATCTGGTGGACGGGGTGGGGCTGCTGCAGTTGCTGCGAGAACACGCGCTGGCCGACAGCGACGAAGTGACCGTCGACGTGAGCGAGTGGCAGCTGACTGTGTCCGATATGCGGGCCTATGTCCCCAAAGATATTTTCGACACGCGGTTTCCGATCTATCAGAGAAGGTAAGGATACAATGATGGGGAATAGGGTATCGCTTATTTGGAAAGGAAGAATGACAGCCATGAATATTGTCATTGCAGGTGTGGGCGGACAGGGCACCGTGCTGCTGTCCCGGCTGATCGGCGGCGCGGCGGTCGCGAAGCGATGGCGGGTTCGCGGCACCGAAACCATCGGAATGGCCCAGCGGGGCGGCGGAGTGGTCAGCCACGTCAGAATTGCGGCTCAGGACGAGCCGATAGCCTCCCCACTCATCCCGCCCGGAAAGGCCGACCTGCTCGTCGCCTTCGAGCCGGGGGAGGCCGTGCGGGCCTATCCCCTCCTGAAAAAGGGCGGCGCGGCTGTGGTGCTGGACAGGGCGATCAAGCCTGTGACCAGCTCCCTTAAGGGGGACGACTACACAGGGGGGGATATGACTGCGTTCCTCCGGACCAATGTAGAAAGGCTCATCCTGGTGGACGGCGAGACCCTCATCCGGGCGTTGGGCACCGCCAAGGCCGTCAACGTGGCGCTGTTTGGCGTTGCCTTGGGTGCGGGGCTGCTGCCCTTCGACTTTGACGACGCAGAGCGGGCAATGGCGGAGCGCATCCCCGAACGGCTGATGGAGATGAACCGCCGGGCCCTCCTGCTGGGAAAAGAAATTGCAGGGTTAACATAAAACCTAATGGGAAAGGATTGGTCGGCCATGGAAATGACTGCCGCCATGCTAACAAATATCCAAAAATCCATAAAGCATGCCATGAACGGGGCGTTCTACCAAAACCGCTTTGCAGGTGTTGCTCCCGAGGACATCAAGTCCCGGAAGGACTTTGAAAAGCTGCCCTTCACCGAGAAGGAAGATCTTCGCGCCGCCTACCCCCTGGGGCTGCGGGCAGTGCCGGAGGATGATATTGTGCGCATCCATTCTTCCTCCGGCACGACGGGGACACCGGTCATCATCCCTTACACCCGGCGGGATGTGGAGGACTGGGCGATCATGTTCCAGCGCTGCTACGAAATAGCGGGCATTACAAAGCAGGATCGCATCCATATCACCCCCGGCTACGGGCTGTGGACAGCTGGGATCGGCTTTCAGCTGGGGGCGGAGCGGATGGGCGCGATGGCCATCCCCATGGGCCCCGGCAACACCGACAAGCAGATCAAAATGATGATGGATCTCAAATCCACTGTGCTCTGCGCCACCTCCTCCTATGCGCTGCTGCTGGCGGAGGAGATTGAGCGCCGGGGCGTGCGGGATCAGATTCACTTAAAGAAGGCGGCCATCGGCTCGGAGCGGTGGGGGGAGAAAATGCGCAAGCGCATTGAGACCGAGCTGGGGGTGGAGCTGTACGACATCTACGGCCTCACCGAAATCTACGGCCCCGGCATCGGCATGAGCTGCCGCCATGAGTGCGGCATGCACATGTGGACAGACTACCTCTACTACGAGATCATCGACCCAAAGACAGGGGAGCAGGTTGCTCCCGGCGAGATCGGCGAGCTGGTCATCACAACCCTGCGCAAGGAGGGTGCACCCCTCATCCGCTACCGCACCCACGACCTAACCAGGGAGATGGCGGGCGACTGCGGATGTGGCAGCGAGTTCCCCCGCATCGATACCCTGATCGGCCGCTCCGACGACATGGTCAAGGTGAAGGGGGTCATCATTTATCCCAGCCGTGTGGATGAGATGCTGGCAAAGGTGGACGGTGTGAGCAGCGAGTACCAGATCATGATTGACCACCTGAACGGCCGGGATGTGCTCACCCTCTTTTTCGAGACCAACGCCACCGAACGGGACGCCCTGCACGCCCTCCAGAAGCAGGTGGAGGCGGAGTTCAAGGAGAAGATCGGCATCCTGCCCAAGGCGAAGCCGGTGGGTATGGGGGAGCTGCCCCGCAGCGAAAAGAAATCCACCCGCATATTCGACAACCGCTACTAATGAAAAAGCCCCCGGACATTTGTCCGGGGGCTTTTTGACGGATGTTTTGTGCGTTTTGGCATAGCCAAATTTGCGCTGTCCCTTTGGCGCGAAAGCATAAAACTACATAACTTAGACTGCGTTTAAGTTAGCGCATAGGATGATAGGCGGTGGTGTAAATATGGCTGATGCTGGTGCGGCCAAACAGGGAAGCCCTTCCGCCGCAGACAAAGTCGTCCAGCATTTTTGCTATGGTTTCCAGGGTGCTCTCATGGGTGCTGTTCATCCACTGCTCCATCACGCCGATGGCGCCGGTGGTGGCAAAGGTGAGGAAGTAGTTGTACTCGGGAATATTGTCCTTGCCGTAGTAGGATTCCAGTTCGGACTCCTCCCGGTGCTTCAGTTCCTGTCGAAAGCGCTGCATGGCAGGGCTGGACGGGTTCAGGAAGATGGTCAGGCAGACATTCTGGTTCTCTTTCAGGTAGCGGAGCACTTCCAAGAACATGTGGTAGTAAGAGGAAGAACTGTCGGGCGGATAGTTCGTGCGGATAATTTCCAGCAGGGTATCAATTTTGCCGGAGACCACCTGCTCCAGCAGGTCGTCGATGTCCTTGTAGTGCAGGTAAAAGGTGCCCCGGTTCAGGTTGGCGTGCTGCGTGAGCTCCTTGACGGTGATGGCATCCGGTTTCTTTTCCTTCATCAGCTCCGCAAGACTCTGCTCCAGCAGTGCAAGGGTGCGCTTCACACGTTTATTCTGTACCTTTTTCTCCATTCCGATAGTCACTCCTTTCACATAAGCTTGAAAGCGAGGCTCTCAAACTTGCGAATCCTCAGGCGTATTCGAATCTTCCTATCATGTGCCATATACCGTACACCATATACCACAGGTTGCGTCTACCCGAATCCCCGGCGGCCCGACACCGCCGTACAGGAAATCGAAATTCGTCCGCTCCCTACCTACAATTACAGTATATCGGGGCGAGAAAATAGACACAACGCAATCTGTGTTAAATCTTTACACCACAGGGCCTGAATGCACAAAAACAAAAAAATCCGGCATACCAAAAGGATTTTTTTGTGGAACATCCGGCCCGCCAGAAGTGCAGAAACAAAATGGCAATAAGAATTTTACAAAACGGTGTAGATTCGAAAAGAATCAATGCCGACATTCCGGGCAGCGGCCCTCGACCCGACACGATTACTGGAAAATTTTGCATAAAATTAACACAACAGGCACTTATGTGCACCTGTTGTGTTAATTTTAGGATTGTATTTTTAACATACAAAATGAGAATTTGGGTGTTGTAATCTGTCGATTTGGTCTAGGAGGGTGAATTGGCGCCACCATCCCTGCCCTTCTGTTCTGAGGGGGAAAATCCGAATAGCCTGGTATGGGTGCGGTAAAAGTTGGAGTAGTCGCGGAATCCGGCGTTGATGGCGGCTTCGGTGGCGGTCTGTCCCTGAAGGATATACTGGCGGGCCAACACCGCGCGCTTGTAACTGATATAGCGGTTCACGGTGGTGCCGGTGGCTTGGCTGAAAATGCGCCCCAGGTGCGTTCTGCTGATGTAGAACCGCTGGCAGATGCGCTCGATGCTCAGGGGCTCGGCAAGGTGCCTGCTGATATATAAGATGATGTCCTCCGCCTGGTAGCGGCGGGTTTCCCGCCTGCGTTCTTCGGCGCGATCCTCCAGGCTGACCCGGTAGACCTCCGAGAGCAGGGCAGTGAGCCGGGCCCTGAGGGCGACGTCCCGGATTTCCTCTGGCAAATCCTTTGCCTCCACAACGGCGTCGAGATAGGGGAGGAGGCCGCTGGCCTCCAAATTGTCGAAGAAGATGTCTCCGCCGTAAAATGGCTTCAAAAGCGATTCTGCATGCACCTCCTCCAGCAAATCCGGCAGAAAGTGGATGCTGTAGCGGTCGTAAAACTTCCCGCCGAAATTCTGGAACCCGTGGAAAACGTTTGGGGCAAGCAGCAACATGCAGTGGGGGCTCAGTTTGAAGTGCCGCCTCTCCACCAGGTAGCTGATATCTCCCCCCACGAAGTAGTACAGTTCGTAGTGCTCGTGGCTGTGAAGGGAGTAGTTCAGGTCCGCATCGCGAAACACTTCCAGGCGGTGTCCCGCGTGGAGTTCGGGCATTTCAAACGGTATCTGCACAGTAGATTCCCCCTTATGGTAATTATAGCGCGGGATGGGTTGATTTGCAATATCGATGTGCCGATTCGCAATGGTTTTCAGGGCGCCATCTGATATACTAGCGTTGTGAGTGTGGGTCGAAGGCCCACAGGAAGATCAAAAGATGGAAAGGAAGTTTATTATGGTAGTCGGCGCACAATTGTACACGATCCGGGCATTTACCCAGTCCGAGCGGGATTTTGAGGAAAGCATGCGGCGCGTTGCGGCCATTGGCTACAAGACGGTGCAGGTTTCGGCCATCGGGCCCATCCCCGCCGAAAAGGTGCGGGAAATCTGCGACAAGCACGGCTTGCAGATCGTCCTCACCCACACCAATCCCGACCGCATTTTGAATGACACCGAGGCAGTCATCAAGGAACACGACGTCATGGGCTGCAAATATATCGGCATCGGCATGATGCCCGAGCGCTACCGCAATATCGCCTGGCTGGATCGCTTCATTACCGACTACAAGGAGCCCGCCAAGAAGGTGGCGGCTGCGGGCAAGCGGCTGATGTACCACAACCACGCCTTCGAGTTCAGCAAGATGGGCGGCAAGCGCGTGATGGAAACCCTGATGGAGGGCTTTACTCCCGAGGAGATGGGCGTCACTCTCGACACCTTCTGGGTGCAGATCGCGGGCGGCGACGTCATTCAGTGGATCGAAAAGCTGGGCGACCGCATCCCCTGCGTCCACCTCAAGGATCTGGATGCCAATGGCTTCACCCCCATCATGGCCCCGGTTATGGAGGGCAATATCAACTTCGACGGCGTGCTGGAAACGATCAAGAAGATCGGCAAAACCGAGTACCTGCTGGTGGAGCAGGATGATTGCTACGGCGCAGACCCCTTTGCCTGTCTCAAGACCAGTTATGACAACCTGGCGGCAAAAGGTTGGAAATAGTGGATTGCGACGCAATCCACTAGCGGTTTTGCACCTTTGCGGCCGAGGGGCCGCAACATCGCTGCCGCGATAACGGCACAATTCCCGACATATAGAATCCACTTTCTCAAGATGAAAGGAACTGAAAAATTATGAGTAAAGTAAGACTGGGTATTATCGGCTTCGGCAACATGGGCTCCGGCCACACCAAGAATATCATGGAGGGCCTGATCCCTGAGATCGAGCTCACCGCCATCGCCGACCTGAACCCCGACCGCCGGGCGGCTGCCAAGGAGCTGCTGGGCGACAGCGTCAAGATTTTCGAGTCGGGCAGCGACCTGATCCGGGGGGGCGTCTGTGATGCAATCCTCATCGCAGTGCCCCACTACCAGCATCCTATCCTGGCTATGGAGGGCTTTGACAACAACCTCCACGTCATGTGCGAAAAACCTGCGGGCGTCTACACCAAGCAGGTGCGGGAGATGAACGAGGCAGCGGGCAAGACCGACCGCGTTTTCGCCATGATGTTCAACCAGCGCACCAACTGCGTTTTCCGCAAGATGAAGGAAATTGTTTCCAGCGGCGAGCTGGGCGCGATCAAGCGCGTCAATTGGCTTATCACTGACTGGTACCGCACTCAGGCCTATTACGATTCCGGCGACTGGCGCGCCACTTGGTCCGGCGAGGGCGGCGGCGTGCTGCTCAACCAATGTCCCCACAACCTGGATCTCCTCCAGTGGATTTGCGGCATGCCCAGCTGCGTGCAGGCCTTCTGCCACAACGGCAAATGGCATGACATCGAGGTCGAGGACGACGTCACCGCCTATCTGGAGTACCCCAACGGCGCAACCGGCGTATTCATCACCTCCACCGCCGACGCTCCCGGCACCAACCGCTTTGAGATCACCGGCGAGTACGGCAAGCTGGTGTGCGAGAATGACAAACTCACCTTCCACAAGCTCTCCGTCAACGAGCGGGAGTTCAACAAAACTGCAAAGGGCGGCTTTGACAAGCCCCCGTGCGAAGTGTTCGAGGTGGAGACCGACGGTCTGAACCTCCAGCACGTTGCGGTGCTCAACGCTTTTGCCGCCAACATCCTGCGGGGCGAGCCCCTTGTGGCAAACGGAATCGAGGGCATCAACGGCCTTACCCTCTCCAACGCCATGCACCTTTCCAGCTGGCAGAAGCAGCCCGTCGACCTGCCCATCGACGAGGACTTGTTCCTCGCAAAGCTGGATGAGCACAGGGCGACCTCTAGAAGAAAAGAAAATGTGAAGGCGACCACCTTCGACACCTCCAACAGCTATTAAGCAATTCTCTTTGAAAAGGAATGGATAACAATATGAGCGATATTCTTCTCTCCGGCTTTACGGACGAGATTGCCCCCGAGCTGGATACCCAGCTGATGGTGGCGGGAAAGCTGGGCCTCTCCCACCTGGAAATCCGCGGGGTGGACGGCCGCAACATCGCCGAATACAATGCCGAGACCGAGGGCGCAGCCCTCCTCACCCGGCTGGCAAAGCAGGGCTTTCAGGTCTCCTCCATCGGCTCCCCTGTGGGCAAAATCGGCATCGGCGACGACTTCGAGCCCCACTTTGAGGCCTACAAGAACGTGGTGGCCTTGGCTAAGGTTTTAGGCACGCGCTACATCCGCATGTTCAGCTTCTTCATCCCCGAGGGGGACGATCCCGTCGCTCACCGGGATACAGTGCTGTATCGCCTGGAGCAGCTTCTGAACTACGCGGTCAAGGAGGATGTTATTCTCCTTCACGAGAACGAAAAGGACATCTATGGCGACATCGCCCCCCGCTGCCGCGATCTGCTCCAGCACTTCGCCAGCCCCAACTTCCGGGCGGTGTTCGACTTCGCCAACTTTGTGCAGTGCGGCCAGGACACCGCCGAGGCCTACGACCTGCTGCGGCCCTATGTGGACTACATCCACATAAAGGATGCGCTGTCCTCCACGGGGCAGGTAGTGCCCGCTGGCATGGGTGACGGCCAGGTGGCTGTGCTGCTGGACAAGTTCAAGGCCTCCGGCTACAAGGGCTTCCTCTCCCTGGAGCCCCATCTCACAGACTTCGCGGGCTTTGCCGCCCTGGAAAACGCTGAGGGAAGTGGGGAGAAGAAGCCGGAAACAGACGGCTCCTATGCCTTTGCCATCGCCCTGAACGCACTCAAGTCCCTCCTGTGGGACTTAAACTGGAGGTAGAGTATGCGTGCTGCAATTGTCGGGTGCGGGGGAATCGCACAGGTGCACAAGGCTGTACTGACAGGAATGGAGGGCGTGCAGGTTGTAGCCCTCTGCGATATCATTCCCCAGCGGGCCGAGGCGATGAATATTCCGGGCGCCGCCATCTATAGCGACTTCGGCGAGATGTTGGAACAGGCGGACTTCGACGTCCTGCACATCTGCACCCCCCACTACCTCCACACCCCCGAGGCTCTGGCCGCGGCGGAAAAAGGAAAGGCTATCTTTTGCGAAAAGCCCCCCGTCATCACCTGGGAGCAGTGGGCGCAGTTCCGCTCGCTCGCAGGCAAAACGCCGGTGGGCGTCTGCCTCCAGAACCGATACAACCCTGAAACCCGGGCGCTGATGGAGCTGCTCGCCTCCGGTAAGGCGGGGAAACTCCGGGGCGGAAGGGCCTTTGTCACCTGGTGCCGGAATGCCCCCTACTACACCGAAAGCGGCTGGCGGGGCGAGCTGGACACAGAGGGGGGCGGCGTGCTGATCAACCAGTCCGTCCACACCCTCGACCTTTTGCTCCGCTGTGTGGGCCGGCCCCAGGCGGTGGAGGCGGGCATTGCCAACCATCACCTCAAGGGGGTTATCCAGGTGGAGGACACCATGGAGGCCTACCTGCAAAGCGGCGACGTCGCTTCTGTCTTTTACGCCACCAACAGCTACTGCGCGGACAGTCCCATTTTGGTGGAGATTGCCTGCGAGAACGTCACAGCCCGCATTGAGCAGGGAAAGCTCACCTGCTTCTGGGCCGATGGCCGGGAAGAGCTGGTGGAGACCGCTGCGGAGGCCGAGACACTGGGGAAGAGCTACTGGGGCGCAAGTCACGAAGCCTGCATCCGGGACTTCTACGCCAGTGTCCGGGAGGGCAGGCCCTTCCAAAACGACATCCCCGGCATCACCGATACAGTGGAGACCATGCTGGCCCTCTACCAGTCGGGCAGAGAGCACAGGGTTGTAGAACTCTAAGCACAATGGAACAGCACTCGGAGCGTATGTTTCGGGTGCTGTTTGTCTTTTTCCGATATTTTTGCTGGGCCAGCGGGTGGGGGTCATTATTCTGTGCTATCATGGTGGCAGAGAAACCGATGAAGGGATGATTTGTGATATGGAAAATCGCTATGATATCGCAGCCTATGTCTGGCCCGCCTACACCGGCACAGAGCCCCGCACCCGGATGTTTTGGCCGGAGCAAAACGGGGAGTGGGAATCGGTGCGGAAGGCCACCGCAAAATTTGAGGGTCACGCCTGGCCCCGAAAGCCCCTCTGGGGTTATGTGGACGAGGCCGACCCCTATGTGATGGAGATGGAAATCGCCGCCGCTGCCGATCACGGGGTGAACGTATTCATCTACGACTGGTACTGGTTTGACCGCCGCCCCTTTTTGGAGCAATGCCTGAACAACGGTTTTCTGGAGGCCCGCAACAACAATCGCATGCAGTTTTACCTCATGTGGGCGAACCACGACGCCAACGTCACCTGGGACAAGCGCCTGGCGGGGGATGACACCGTGATCTGGGGCGGCCAGGTGGACAGGCCGGAATTTGAGAAAATCTGCGAGCGCGTCATAGACCAATATTTTCACCGGCCGAACTACTATAAAATTAACGGCAAGCCGGTGTTCATGATCTACGACACCTCCAACCTGGTGAACGGTTTGGGCGGCATGGAAAACGCCCGGCGCGCCCTGGACTGGTTCCGGGAGCGCGCCGTTCAAAAAGGATTGCCCGGGGTGCATCTGCAAAGCACCCTGTGGAGCGAAAACTCGGTCAATATCAGCGGGGTGGACAGCGGAGACCGCACCTCGCAGAAAAAGGCCGTGGAGGGGCTGGGCTTCGACAGCGGAACCAATTACCAATACGCCCACCTCACCGACATCGACCGGGACTATGCCGCCCTGATGCCCGACATCCTGCGGGAGTGGAAGCGCATTGACGCCGGGTACAGCATTCCCTACTTCCCCCACGTCTCCCTGGGCTGGGACAACAACCCCCGGTTCCAGCAATTTCGCCCCGGCATCACCACCGGCAACACGCCGGAAGAGGTGAAGATGGCTTTTCAAAAGGCGAAAAAATACGTGGACGCCCATCCGGAACAGCCGCCTCTGATCACGGTGAACAGCTGGAATGAGTGGACGGAGAGCAGCTACCTCCAGCCGGACGACCTCTATGGCTACGGCTATCTGGAGGCTATCCGGGAGGTTTTCCTCGGCGATAATGAATAAGAGAAAACCTCAGCCAATAGGCTGAGGTTTTTGTTTAACCATTAGTTGTTATCCCTTGATAGACCCGATCATCACTCCTTTGACAAAGTATTTCTGTACAAAGGGATAGAGGCACATCACGGGCACGGTGGAGACCATAATCAGAGAATACTTCAGCAGCTCCGCCATGCCCTGCTTGGCCGCCGCAACCTCCGGGTCCATGACCAGATTGGCGTCTACCTGGTTTGCGAGCAGGATTTCCCGGAGGATAATCTGCAAAGGGAACATCTTGCGGTCGTTGAGGTAGAGGAAGGCATTGAAATAGGCGTTCCAATGGCCAATGGCGTAGAAGAGCACCAGCACCGCGATGATGGCCTTGGACAATGGCAGGACGATGGAGAAGAAGTACCGCGCGTCGCTGCAGCCGTCGATATGGGCGGCCTCCAGCAGATCACCCGGGATGCTGTTCTGGATGAAGGTGCGGGCAATAATCATGTTGTACACCGACATGGCGCCGGGCAGAATCATGGCCCACACCGTGTTGATGAGCTTGAGGTCGCGCATCAGCATGTAAGTTGGGATCAGGCCGCCGTTAAAGATCATGGTGAAGGTGAAAATCAGCATGAAGATATTCCGGCCGGGCAAATCCTTGCGGGACAGGGGATAGGCGCAGCACATGGTGACAACGATGTTTACCACAGTGGCGGAGACGGTGTAGATAATGGTGTTGCGGTATCCCGTGATGATATCCCGGTTTTCAAAAACCGCCTTGTAGCCCTCCAGGCTGATATCCACGGGCCAGAGGATGACTCTTCCTGTGCTCACCGCGTAGGCCGAGGAGAAGGAGGCGGACACGACGTAGATGAGCGGGTAGAGTACCACGGCCAACAACAGAATCATCAGTATGTGGATGATGGTGTAGTATATCTTGTCGTCGATAGGCAGTACAATCTTTTGCTTTTTTGCTTTCTGCATCTTCCGTTTCCCCTTTCCTAGAATAGGCTGTTGCCGCCCAGCCGCTTGCTGACGGTGTTCACGGTTACAATCAACAGCAGGTTTATCACCGAGTTGAACAGCCCTATGGCGGTGCCGTATGCGAAGTCCGCCGTGGACATAGCGATACCCACCTTGTAGACATAGGTGGAGATGACCTCGCTCGCTGCCACGTTCATGTCGTTCTGCATCAGCCAGGCCTTTTCAAAGCCGACGTTCATGAGCTGCCCTGCGTTGAGGATGAGCATGATAGCCGCGGTGGACATGATGGCGGGCCAGTCGATGTGCAGCAGACGCTGAAAGCGGCTTGCACCGTCGATTTCGGCGGCCTCGTGGAGCTCCACTGGCACCCCGGCCAGGGCCGCGATATAGATGATGGAGTTGTAGCCCATGGACTGCCAAACCCCCGACCAGACATACAGGTGGGGGAAGGCGCTGGGACTGGCCATCAAGTTGGTGAACTCGGAGCCCGTGACCATTGTGTAGATGCTGGCTACCAGGCCGATGCGGGGGTTGAGCATCTGGCCCATGATGCCCACCAGCACCACAGTGGAGATAAAGTAGGGCAGGTAGGTGACGGTCTGGGCGAACTTCTTGTACCGGTCGCTGCGCAGGGAGTTGATGACGAGGGCGAGGATGATGGGCAGCGGGAAACCGGCGATCAGGGTATAGAATGAGATGGTGAGGGTGTTTTTGATGACGCGCTCGAACTGGTAGGAGGTGAAGAAGCGCCTGAAGTTGTCGAGCCCCACCCAGGGACTGCCCCAAATGCCCAGATTTGCCTGGAATTTTTTGAAGGCCAGCTGCAGGCCTGTCATGGGGACATAGGCGAAGACGATGATGTAGATGAGAGGGATGAGCAAAAAGACATAGAGCTGCCATTTGCTTAGAACAACCCGCAGCATACTCTTTTTGCGGACAGGCGAGCCGGAGGCGGGCACGGCGGATGCTTTCACATCACATCGCTCCTTTTCTGATGATTTTGAGGCAATCCGTTCCCGCCGAACCGCGAACGGAAAAGTTGTGGAATGGCAGGAGTTTTCGCTCCTGCCATTCCATGGTGTAAACGAAGTGATGAGTTAGCTTGCCATCATTCTGTCGTAGGCCTGCTGGGAAACCTCAAGATACTGCGCCAGACCGATGGATTCAACCTCGGCGACATAGTTGTCCCAATCGGAGATGGGACGGTTGCCGGTGATGAATGCGACGGCGTTTTCCTTGCGGTGGGTTTCCAGGGTGGCCTTGATGTCGGCGATAGAGTCGGCTTCCTCCTGGGTGTAGAGAATCTTCTGGACAGTCTCGGCCGGAACCTTGCCCATGTAGTTGGGCACCGCGTTGGCGGTCATGTAGGTGTAGTCGTAGGGGTTACCAAGGTCGACCTGGCCGCAGATCGCTTCGTTCTTGCGGAAGGTGGGGTGGTTCTCGCCCCAGAACTCGTTCTGCATGGTGCCCCAGATGGGGTTGGGAACTCTCAGCTTGGGCTCGTATCCGGCGGAGGCGAAGAGGCTGGTGTCGCCGGGTTCGGGATCAAACCAGTTTACGTCCTTGGTGCCGAAGCGGCCCTGGTAGACCATCTCTTCCTTGTACATGTAGTCAAACATCATGAAGGCGGCAAGGGGGTCTTTGCAGTCTTTTGTGACAAAGCCGTACTGTCCGGGCAGACCGGCCATGAGGTAGCTGGAGTAGCAGATGCCCTCGGGCCCGGTGAGGGGAGCCATACTGGCCATGTCCTTTTTGCGCTCGCTCTCCATCTGGTAAATACTCATGGAGCCCGCAGTCATACCGCCGATCAGCTGGTCGTCGGCGTTTTCCAGAATCTGCTTGAACTGGTTGTTGTCCTGGGTGTAGGTCAGGGGGGAGAGGAGGCCCTCGGAGCAGAGCTTGTTCAGGTACTCCAGGCCGTCCCGCCAGCCATCGGTGGTGTAGGCGGCGTTCAGCTTGCCGTCATTGAGCTGGAGGCAGTCGTAATCCCAGTTGACATAGGTGAAAGCGCCCAGCAGGGCGGGGTACAGCAGGGTGTTCCAGCCGTCCTTGGAGCCCATCAGCGGAATCTCGTCGGCCTTGCCGTTTCCGTTGGGGTCTTGCTCCTTAAAGGCTTTCAGCACCTCGTAGTATTCGTCGGTGGTGGTGGGCATTTCCATATCCAGATTGTCCAGCCAGGTCTGGTTGATCCACATGCGGTGAGACCAGTCGTTGCCGAGGTCTTCCACGATGCGGGGGGGAGCGTACATGTTGCCGTCGGGGGAGTAGTAGTATTTGCCGTAGACGTCTTCGTATTCATCCAGAAGGGGCTTCATGTAGACAGAGACGTTGTCCAGGTACTCGTTGAGGGGCAGGAAATAGCCCTGGGAGCCCCAGGTATAAGTCTGGAGGTCGGTGAGATCGAAGATGATGGCGTCGGGCAGCTCGCCGCCGGAGGAGATCATGACGGACAGCTTCTGCTTGCGCTCGTCCGTATTTGCCGGGAAATAGACGAACTCCAGGTCAAGGTTGACGTTTTCTTCCAGCATCTTGGTGTAGGTGTTGGTGTCCATGTCGATGATGTTGGTGTCGGTGTTGCGTCCCACTGTCAGCTTGACGGTCTCCTTCAGAACAGGGGTGGTACCCAGCTCGTTGAGGTTGCTGGTGTCGAAGGACACGCCCTCAAGTCCGCCGCCGGACTGGGATTCCTCGCCTGCATCGCTCGAATCGGCGGGGGCTGCGCTGCTGGCAGTTTCCGACTGGCTGCCGCCTGCATCGCTGGCGGGTGCGGACGATGTTCCGCCGCCGTTACACGCGGTCAACAGAACCATGGAAGCCGCCATCATCAGGGCAACAGCGGACTTCAGCTTACCGAAGCTCTTCATACATCGTTCTCCTTTCATATTGCCTCACCAAAATTCAGGGGAGGGTGATCCACAGGCTGCCTCTCTATCCATTCACATTGCGCGGATCGTTGACTTATGTTTAATGTGAATAATAATGACAAAATACATCCTGGAATCTTCAACAAGATTACCATTTATCACAACATGCCGTAAATTGTATATCTCTGTTTTTATTGGAAAATTGTACAATTTCGGATTGGAAAGTTACTACCTTATTGGAATTTCTTGCGTTTCATTTCGGAATGGCATATAATGTTTTTACCAATGAAAGCGCTTTTCATTTATTCACATCAAACAAAATATTGGCAATTTTTCTCTTGAATCTCAGAGGGAATCTCTGGATTGGAAATGGGTGACACTCTTTGAAAACTCGGGATATGGTGCAAAACAGCCTGGTCAAGAACAGGATATTCTGGCTGCAGCTGGCAAAATTTCTGTTGGTTGCACTTGTCCTGCTTGCAGTCTATATTCCGGTTCTGATCCAGACGCTCCGCGCCACCGAGGACAATGCAGTTGCCCAGACCTACAACCACTTTGAATCCGCATCCTCCCAGATAAACCGGCAGATGACCGAGCTTCTCGTGCAGGGGGATTTGATTTCCAGCGAGATTATGATCAGCCGGATCACCAATATGCGCGACGAAATGAAGCACCAGGATTATTATGTGCTGATGCAGGCGCAAAAGGTTGTGCAGAACAGCATCATGGGCAGCGATCTTGTCTCCGGCGCCTACATTATTTCCCGCAACAACGACATGTTGATCTCCAACTCCCTCATTCTCACTGAGCGCAGTGAGGCTTACGGTGAATTCTACGCCATCGACGGCTACTCGCTGGAGCAGTGGGAGGAAGCAGTTTTCGAGCAGGGCAGCGGGTACCATTTTATTCCCGATGCTGTATCCAACCCCATCTTCGCCCCCTGGGAGGGACAGAGCAGAAGCAGGATTCTGCACTTTGTCCTCCCCATCTCGGTGAACGGGGCCAGTGCGCGGCGAGCCGTCGTCTACATGCTGGATACAGAAAAACTGATCGCCAGCCTTTTGCCGGAGGCAGAGGGGAGTTTTTTCTACATCAGCGACCAGAACGGCAATGTGATCGTACGGGAAAATTTTGTGGAAAACCCCATTGAGGCGGATGAAAATATTGCGGTGGTTCGCCACAACGGGCAGTCCTATGTGTTGCTGAAAAGCGACTACAGCGACACCGGCCTGTCGGTGACCGCCGGACTGCCCTCCTCCTTTTTCACGAGGCAGGTAGCCCCCATGCGAAATTTGATGCTGGTGCTCAGCGTGGTCGTGTGGGCGATCATCTTCCTGCTGTGCGCCCTGTTGGCCTACCGCCAGAGCAGGCCGATGAAAAAGCTGTTTGAGGTTGTACAGGAGCTCAACCCCAGCGACACAACCCGCGACCACTACGAGCACATCACAAACACGGTGGTGATGCTGGAAGGAGAGCGGCAGCGGTACGAGAAGGAAGTGCAGCTGATGAGCAGTGCCTCCCGTAAGGGCCTGCTAAAGCAGCTGATTCGCGGCCAAGTCTATGGCGAGGACGATGCCGAGCGCTGCAGAGTGTTGCTGGGGGCGGGAAACAGCCGATACCTGGTCTGCATGTACCACTTCCAGGGCTACCCGGAGCATCTGGCTGCCGATCTGCCGGACGATGAATTGAAAGTGGCCTTTGACCGCTCCTGGGAGAGCCTCTCCGGCGGGCTGCGGCGGGAGCTGAACCTGGAGGCGCACCCCGTGCACGGCAATCCGAGCAGGGGGCGGTTTGTGCTGGCCATGCCGGATGAGTCGCTATTCCCGGCTGCGGTCGAGCTGATAGACCGGCATGTGCGCATACTCAGGGGGGATGGCATCCCAATTTCGCTGGGCATCAGCACGGTGGTCGATGACCTAAAAGGCATCCGCATCTGCTCAGACCGTTCCGCCATGGCGATGCGTGACGCGGATGAGGAGCATCCCGCCAAGGTCTATGACCCGGACAAGACGCCAATCACCATTATCCAGTTTAGCCCCAACATGGGCAAGCGGCTCTACGACCTGCTGCTGAATGGGGATTTGACCGCGGTGCGGGAATCCATTGTGGGCATGCTGCCCAGCGAGGCGTTTTTGCAGTATGTCTCCGAGGTGGAGCTGGAGCAGTTCTTCTTCGGGGTGCGGGGCGCGGTGGAGAGCGCAGGACGGGCACTCTCCCTTTCAGCGGAGGCGACCATGCTGCCGGACAGCCGGAGCTTTGTCGAGCCGGAGGAGCTCTGGAAGCTGTTTGAGATTCCCTGCCAGCTGATCTGCGAATCGGTACAGACAGAGCAGTCCCGGCAGGCGGAACAGCAGCAGTCGGAGATGGTGGAGTACGTCAGGGTGAACTACAGTGACAGCGGCCTCTGTGCACTTACGATTGCGGAGCATTTTTCGGTTTCGGAAAAGTATGTCTTCACGATTATCAAGAACCAGACGGGGATGAGTCTGGGCGACTTCATCGAGCAGCTGCGCTTCACCAAGGTGGAGGAGCTGTTGACCAACAATGTGGAGATCGGTGCGATTCCGGGCATTGTGGGATTCAACTCCATCAACACCTTCTACAAGGCATTTAAGCGGATTTACGGGATATCCCCCGGGAAGTGGCGGGAAAATGCCCAGACGGCGGACATAGAGCCCGTGGAAAAGTTGGCGTCCGGCTGAGAGAATATTTGAGCAGAAAAGAAAGCCCTCACAGTTTATCGTAACTGTGAGGGCTTTCCTTTGCGGTACCGTTAGTTGCAATCGGCCACCAGGGGCCCCGCCAACTCATTTAAATAAAAGAGCTTGCCGGGCAGGGTGGGCACAAAGGTGGAGGGAATCCACCTGTCCGGGCCGTAGCGCAGGGTAGTCCAAAAGCTCATGCCCTGCCAGCCCATCCCTCTGGACAGCGCGCCGTCGCAGCCGCCAATGGTGTAGTCTGCCTTGAGGAACAGGCCGGGGCCGACGGTGTTCGCCCGGCATGGAACCAGGGTTGTGCGGGATTTGAAGCTTGTGATGGCGTTCTGTTCAATGGTCAGGGGATGGAGTTTTGCCCCTAGGCGGTATTCCGGCTTTCTCCACTCCTCGTCAGAGGCGAACTCCTCCGCGAAGTGGGGCTCCCAGAAAGCAATGTGGCACATTCGGCCAATGCCGTAGACCAGCACAAGCTTTGCGCCATCCTTCCGTAGGGCGGCGACTTTTTCGCCATAGAGGGGCAGATTCTCCTTTGTGGCGAAGTTGCGCTGGCTCTCCGGCACGGTGAGGAGGCCCAGCGGCCCATAGAAAGCCTGCTCCATGGCATACTGAAAGGAGGCGGACTGGCCGGGGGAGACGGTGTTGCCGTCGCCGTCCGCCCACTCGTCCATGTTAAAGCAGTGGATGTGATCACAAGGGATGTTCCACTCCCGGAGAAAGTAAACCGCCCACTCGTACATGCCCATCGGCCCCACGGGGAGAATGAGGGCGAGGGGACGGCTTTCCCGGCGCGCCTTTGCAATTTCCAAGGCGATTTCATGGCCCATCTTCACGCCAAAGTCTGCCACATCCCGGCAGGCGGAGAGGGAGAAGCCGTCATTCCAAAAGGACTGGCGCTCCGCCACCACCTCGGGCGGGTGGGAGCAGCAGGCGTCGATCCGGGCCATGTCCCAGCCCCTGGGGTAGAAGTCCTCCAGCAGGGAGCCTTTTACGGTAGAGAGAAAATCCATCTGCATGCCTCCTATTACTATAAATTTAGGTTATGGACACGACATCCAGCCGTGTCCTTTTCCTATCTCACGCCTAAGCTGTAGAATGAGAGAGCAATTGGCCTGACGTATGCCTCCAGGGACTAACCACGTCCGTCGGAAAGTCAGTCAGCCATCCTCTCATTCACAGCGTTCGTTTTATGCAGGTAGTGCCACCTTCATCGGTGCGTTCGTGTCAATAGATTGAATCGGCGGTGAGT
>JBKEBS010000083.1:0-25531 GCA_047973265.1 Oscillospiraceae bacterium | reverse complement strand
GATGGATTTCCCCGAATGAATTCGCCCGCGACTTTTATCTCGTTGCCTGTTGAGGTTGTTGTCTACTTTTTCGGGAAGGGCTCACACTGCTTCTGCTACTGTTTTCCCCTGACTACAATGCACTTCCACTTCCCGCAATTTTACAATGATCTGTTCCGTCGTGTAATTCACTTTCCCCATTTTGTACACCTTCCTTTAGAGTCGTTTTTACGTCTTTGCTAACTCTTTTACTGTGTACAATATAAGGGGTCAGGCCAAAAACGCTTGGCGGTTTACGTGGTATAGGCTGCCAGCTCTTCGGCGGCTTCCCCCCTGCATTTTGCAATTTCCGCCGCTATGTGGGGCAGATAAGCCGGTTCATTCCGGTTGCTTTGCGGCCTCGGCTTCAGATTCCGCGGAATCAGGAAGGGCGCGTCGGTCTCAATCATCAGCTTCTCCCTGGGGATGTATTTGACGATAGCTCGGAGCTGCTCGCCCCGGCGCTCATCACAGACCCAGCCAGTGATGCCGATGGAACAGCCAATCTCCAGGTAAGCCTCCAGCTCCCGCTTTGATCCGGTGAAGCAGTGGACGACAGCGCGTGAACAAATTTCGGGGTGCTGTGATAATAGGCTGTGAAAATCCGCGAACGCCGCCCGCTCGTGGAGAAACAAGGGCATGCCAAGCTCCTCCGCAAGCGCTATCTGGGCCTCGAACCACTTGCGCTGGACATCCCGCGGAGAGAAGTCCCGGTCGTAGTCGAGGCCGCACTCCCCCACCGCCACCACTTGGGGCTGCCCCAACAGAGCCCGCAGCTGACCGATGGTCTGCGCATTGCAGCTTTTGGCGTCGTGGGGGTGCACCCCTGCGGTGGAGTAGAGCACACCGGGATGCTTTGCGGCATAGTTTGCCGCCTCTCCGCTGGCACGCACACTGGTGCCGGTGATAATCAGCGGGGACACCCCAGCGCCGATTGCCTTTGGCAGGACCTCCTCCCGATCCGACTGGAACTGCCGGTGGGTTAGATTGATACCGATATCTATAGTTTGCATTGGATATTTCCTTCTTTCTATGCGTCCGCCGCTTTGAAGTTGTAGAGAGGGCGGATGATTTTATCGATGGTGACAGCGTCACCGATGTTTGCGATGATCTCCTCCATGGGCTTGTAGGCGAAGGGGGCCTCGTCAATAGTATTTCTGTCCACGGTAGAGGAGTAGATGCCCTTCATGGTCTCCTTGTACTGGGTCAGCGTGATGCTCTCTTTGGCCTGGCGGCGGCTCATGAGCCGTCCAGCGCCGTGAGGGGCTGAGAAGTTCCAGTCGGGATTGCCCTTTCCGGTGCAGAGCAGGCTGCCGTCCCGCATATTGATGGGGATGAGCACCCGCTCTCCCTGTCGGGCGGAGATTGCACCTTTGCGCAGGATGCCGTTTTCGATGTCGATGTAGTTGTGGATGGTGGTAAACTGCTCCTCCACCTTGAGGCCCGCCGCCTTGACGATCTCCTTTGCCATGCATCGGCGGTTGATGTCGGCATATTCCTGGGTGATGGCCATGTCGTGAAGGTAATCCTCCAGCAGCGCACCGTCCAGCCAGGCACGGGTCTTGGTCACCTGAGAGATCGGCAGCTTTTTCAGCCGCTTCTGAATCTCCTTCTCCTTGCCCTGGGCTTTCAGGTCGGCGATCAGCTCCTGAGCGGCCTTGGAATCCTGCTTGCGCTGCTGCACGGCGGCGTTCTGGTAGAAGTCCGCCACCTGCTTACCCAGATTCCGGCTGCCGGAGTGGATGACGAGGTAGAGCCTGCCCTCATCGTCCTTGTCCAGCTCGATGAAGTGGTTGCCGCCACCCAGGGTTCCCACCGAGCTGTAGGCGCGATCCAGGTTGACCTGCTTTACACAGCGCAGCTCGTGAATGCGGGTGGAGGCTGCCATCTCGTGGGCTTCCTTCCGCACGGAGAATCCGGCAGGAATCTTTTCGTGGATCGTCTTGTCCAGCCGCTCCAGCTCCACATGCTTGTCGCGGAGCAGCACTGTCTCCATACCGCAGCCGATATCCACCCCCACCATGTAAGGGACGGCCTTCCCGTGAATCGTCATGGTGGTGCCGATGGTACAGCCCGCCCCTGCGTGGGTGTCGGGCATAATGCGGATGGTGCTTCCCTCTGCAAACTGCTGGTTGAGCAGCGTGATAATCTGGGAGATTGCCTCCTGCTCCACATTATCGGTGAAGACCTTTGCGGTGTTGTATTTTCCGGTGAGTTCTAACATTTTGATTCTAACCTTTCTTTCTGTAAAAAAGCATACACAAAGGCCCGAAGCGCGACGGCTTCGGGCCTTTGTGTATGCCAACTTGTTTGCTGTATACGGGTGCGCACCCTACAATAAGGCCGCGCCGTACATTGGCATATCTATTCCGAAACCTGGTATTCGATTGTCTTGTCCTATCAGATAACTCCTTTGCATGGCGCTTGCCTCCTTTGTCATAATTTTGTAACTTTTGCAGTATAGCAGAGGATATGATGTTCTGTCAAGCAAATTTTTATGCCGTCAGGGGTGCGTAGCGCATATAAGCCATACAGAATCGGAGGAGTTTGTGGTATAATAATCGATGGACTGTTGTTGCCCTTCATGGGCAAATGTAAAAATACACCATACAAACCATAGGAGAGTAAATGAAATTCAACGAACTGAACCTGATTCGTCCCATACTAAAAGCAGTAGAGTATGAAGGATACGAGGAACCATCGCCGATTCAGAAAAAGGCAATCCCGCTGCTGTTGGAGGGAAAAGACCTGTTTGGCTGCGCGCAAACAGGCACCGGAAAGACAGCGGCTTTTGCCATTCCAATTTTGCAGATGCTGTATGAGCAGCGCCTGGCCGGTTCCCCGCCGAACACTCTGCAGGCGCTTGTCCTCACTCCCACAAGGGAACTAGCCGCACAGGTCGCCCAAAGCTTCAAGGCATACGGCCGCTTTACCCGGCTCAAAACCACCGTGATCTTCGGCGGCGTGGGCCAGGCTCCGCAGGTGGCGGCGCTGAAAGCCGGTGTGGACATTCTGGTTGCGACGCCGGGCAGACTCAACGACCTGATTAATCAGGGGCTGTGCGATCTGAGCCATGTCTCCATGTTTGTACTGGATGAGGCCGACCGCATGCTGGACATGGGCTTCATCCACGACGTGAAAAAGGTGATCGCCAAGCTGCCGAAGGAGCGACAAACCCTGTTGTTCTCCGCGACCATGCCCAAAGAGATCAAAACTCTGGCCTCCTCCATCCTCCGCAATCCTGTTACCGTCGCGGTGACGCCGGTTTCCTCAACGGTGGACACCATCACGCAATGCGTCTATTTTGTGGACAAGACGAACAAGGGGCGGCTGCTGATCGAACTGCTAAAGAGCGATGAAATAGTGTCGGCGCTGCTTTTCTCGCGCACCAAGCACGGCGCCGACAGGATCAAGAAGATACTGAACAAGGCGGGAATCACCGCCGGCGCCATCCATGGGGATAAATCCCAGGCCGCGCGGGAAAGGGCACTGGCCGACTTCAAGGCGGGCAGGACGCGCATTCTGGTAGCGACCGACATTGCGGCAAGGGGAATCGATATCGACCAGCTGTCCCACGTGATCAATTATGATCTGCCCAACGAGCCCGAGACATATGTCCACCGCATTGGAAGAACTGGCCGGGCTGGGCTGGGCGGCGATGCCATTTCCTTCTGCGACTTCGGGGAAAAGGCATACCTGGCGGACATCCAGAAGCTGATTGGTAAGAAAATCACCGTGGTTGAAGATCATCCCTATCCCATGGAGGTGTTCGAGGTCATTCAGCCACAGACGAGACCCCGGCGCACACCGGCAGAGCGCGAGGCGAGAACGCCGAGAAGTGATGACAGGCCGATTGTGCGGCGCAAAAGACGGCGCAGATAGGAAAATTATTGTGAATGGACAAAATCGCGCCGATATCAGCATTGGCGCCAAAGTGGCTGTCGTGCTGAAAGCCGACCAGCGCACCGGCAAACTGACCGAGGGCACAGTGGCAAAGCTGCTGACCAAAAGCGCCTCTCACCCTCACGGCATCAAGGTGATGCTGTCGGATGGACAGGTGGGACGGGTGCGGAAGATTTTAGAGTAGCAACGCCTATCTATAGCGCAGAGAAAGAGGCCGATCCAATTGGATCGGCCTCTTTTGCTTTGTCTCACTTTCCTTCTTTTTCTCCCCGACGGTGGCGCTCCTCCAGCATTTTGTAGCGGACATCCTCGCCGTAGAATCGCAGGATTTTATAGCCAAACCCCAGCCGGGAAGCCATTCTCTGGGAATACTGGCTCTCCATGGCAGATAACTCCAGATTGGTGCTGACAATGGTGGGATAGCCCTCCACCATGCGGGAGTTGATGATGTTGTACAGCGTCGAGGTCGTGAAAGAGGTGCTGAATTCGGTGCCCAAGTCGTCCAGAATCAGCAGGTCACACTCCAGCACCGCGCTCAAATCCTGGGAGTATCGCTCCTTGCTGGACTGGTCGTAGGAGAACTTGTTGGCCTCCAGCCTGTCCATCAGCCGCTGGACGGGGGTGTAGATAACACCGAAGCCCCGCGCCGTCACCTCCCCCGCAATGGCCAGGGAGAGATGGGTTTTCCCCAAGCCGGTGCGGCCCATGAGCAGCAGGTTCTCGCTCTCCTTGGAAAAGGTCTCGGCGTAGCGGTGGCAGAAATTGTAAATATCCTCCATGCGCTTGCGGGGAATATCGCCCGATTCCAGCGGCGCGTCGGGGTAGTAGTCAAGCTGGAAGCTGCCAAAGGTGCAGGTGCCGTCCCCCATGACACTGCCCAGCTCCACAGCCGCCTGCTGTTTCAGCAATTCTTGGAAGCAGTCGCACATCTCAGGCCCGATGTAGCCGGTGTCCTCGCACCTTGTGCAGCGGTACCGCTCCTCCAGGTAGTCCGCCGGATAGCCGTGCTGCGTCAAAAGCTCCGCTCTGCGCCGCTGGAGAGCCTCGCTCTCTCGTCCGAGCTGCTCCACCAACTCCCCCGCTTTTTCCGGGGAAACCACGACAGCCTTGGTGATTCCGGCGGCGGTGACTGCCATCTGCTCCTCTATCTGCACAAGCTCCGGAATTTCGGCCCGCGCCTCAAGCCGGTGGGAAAGACTCTCCTCCCGGCTCTCCTCCCGGCGGCTGTCCATAATCGCCCAGGCGCGCTGATGCACTTCTTTGGGATACCCCATGTTTCCCTCCACTATGTCCTTTGTCTTGTATTTCGGCTAATCCCAAATGTTGCCGTTGGCAATTATCTTCTCCAGCTTATCCAGGTCATACGAAGCTTTCGGCTCCGCTGCCCTGCCCTGCTTCGCCGGGGTCTTTGCGGCGGCGGACTGCGCGCCGCCCTTCATGTCCTGCAACGCCTTTTCCGGCGTCGTGATACCCTGCTCCTTCCAGGATTTGAGGATTGCATTCACATAGCTGAAGCTGAATTTCCCCTTGATCTCCACGTTTCGCTCATACGCCAGGCGGATCATCTGCTGTGACATGCCAAATTCCTTCTGCCAGCTTGCAAAGAGCCCCAGCTCCTTGTCTGTGATGGTATGCCCCTTGATGCTCAGCGTCTCCCGGACAAGCTGTTCCTTTTCCCCGCGGCCCGCAAGGCGCTTGAGCTCTTTTTCCGCCCGCTCATGGGTGACAATCTCCCGGTTGATCCAATCCAGCGCCATGCGCTCGATAAATGCTGGCGTCTCCTTGCCGATGCTGCGGCAGTAGTGGAGCAGCATCAACAGGATATCCGCGGGCATGCCGTAGTTGTAGTAGAGGCTGCCGATCATCTCACTCTCGCCATTGGAGAGCAAACGACCCAGTATGTCCTGGGCCTCTTGCAGCAAACCGCCCAGATTCTTGTCCCGCATGGCGCATTCGTTGAGGTCCTGTCTGCTCATGCGGCGGAATCGCTCGGAATGCACTGTTTTGCGGGACTTCTCCTCCTGCACAGCTTGCGCAGCGGGGGCGACTTCCGCCTGGATTGGCTCCTGCCGGGACTGTTCGCTTTTTGCAGCACTCTCAGCGACCTCCACCTGCGCAGTTGGAGCCGTGGGCTTCTCATCCGCCGCCTCATCCTGAATGACGCCCACCTGCACCCAATAGCCCAGAGCATCGCGGATGTCCCCCACGGTCTGCCCCAGGCGCTCTGCGAGAACCTCCGCCGCCATGGGCTCCCCGGCGCGAAGCATCACCAGCAGCACTTTGAGAGAAAGGGGCCCGCACATGCGGATGTGCTTGTCAACCACCTCGTTTGGCACGGCAAAAATGCCGCCCCACAACCCCATATCCATGCGATACATCGATTATCCTCCACATCGCCCAATGCGACACATAATTTCCATAATTTGGTAATGATCATTATAACATACTTCCCCTGCCAGTGGAATTGCATTTTTCACTTTAGCCAGGTATAATAGCCACAAGGAACGTGGTTATACCATGTTTTGTAGCTTTAGAAAGGGGCCGACAGTTTCAAACATGATTTTAGCAGTAGATATCGGCAATACCAACATCAAGGTAGGCGCCTGGGACAATGACCATCTCGCCTTTGTTTCCCGGCTCCAGACCAATCCTCTCTCCACCTGCGACGAATACGCCATCCGGCTGCTGGACATTTTCCGGCTGGGTGATTTCAACCGCGCCATGTTCGACGGAGCGATTATTTCCAGTGTCGTCCCCCCTCTTTCCGGCACTATCACCGAAGCAATCGAGCGGGTTATTCAGACAAAGCGGGTCTTTCAGATTGGCCCGGGCCTGAAAACAGGCCTCAACATCAAAATTGACAATCCCGCCACCCTGGGCGCGGACATGGTCTGTGCGGGAGTGGCCGCAACTGCAAAATATCCCCTTCCCTGTATTCTCATCAGTCTTGGCACTGCAACCGCCATCTTCGCGATCAACAAAAATGCGGAGTATCTGGGTGGAGCGGTAGCCCCCGGCGTGAAGATATCCCTGGATGCCCTGGCTTCCAGGACTGCTCAGCTGCCACATATCAGCCTGGATCATCCGACGGGCATCATCGGCTCCAACACGGTGGACTCCATGAAATCGGGCTCCATCTATGGCACCGCCTGCATGCTGGACGGCATGATCGCTCGCATGAGGGATGAGCTGGGCGGTGAGGCCACGGTGGTCGCCACCGGCGGACTCTCGCAGTTCATCATCGAACACTGCCGGGAAGAAATCGTCTATGACGACAATATCGTTTTGGAGGGGCTCAAAATCATCTACCACAAAAATGTGAAATAGCCCCATGCATGCTTTAACTGATGGAAATACGGATTTTCCGTTTTACCATACGCACTGCATCCCGCGATGGCGGTGAGCAGTAGCAAGGGAGATGCGGACTGAGAGCGCCACTTTCAGCCTGTATCCTGAGCCTTGCGGCCAGGCTCCCATCGAAAGGAATGTTTCATATGGCATCAACAACCGCAACATCCCGAAAGACGCGCTACATGGTGCAGCTGGCGCTGCTCATCGCCATTCAGGTTATCCTGACGGCGACCCCGCTGGGCTTCATCCAGATTTCCCCTGCCCTCAGTATCACACTGATGCATCTCCCCGTTCTGGTGGGAGCGGTCTCCATGGGCCCAATGGCGGGAGGCATTCTGGGCGGGGTCTTCGGCCTCAGCAGCATGATTGTCGCCAGCACCCGGCCCGGCCTACTGGACGCCCTCTTCTTCTCCCCCTTCTACTCGGGAGCGCCCCTGCAAAGCATCATTCTCTGCATGGTTCCCCGCATTCTCTTCGGCCTTTTGGCGGCGTGGCTCTTCCGTCTGCTGGTGAAGGTCACAGGCAAGCGGGAGCGCCTCAGCGCAGGAATTGCCGCCGGTGTCGCCACACTGTTCCACTCTGTCTCAGTGCTGGGGCTGGTCTACATCATGTTTGGCCCCAAGTATGCGGAGGCTTACGGCATCTCCTACGGGGCTCTGCTGGGGGCCATGGGGGTAGTCATCGGCACCAACGGCCTGTTGGAGGCGGCAGCGGCTATCCTGGTCTGTGTCGCACTGGTCAAACCGCTCCGGATAGTGCAACAAGGGAAAGCCTGATCTGATTAAATTGGAGGCTCCGCTCATTCTGGCGGGGCCTCCTTTTAAGGAGGAAGATATTTATGAGCGACAAGACTTTCGGTTGGTGCTTCATCGGCGCAGGAGGACTCGTTCCGCGGGTGATGGCGGACTTCGGATATACCAAATCCGGTTATCTTGCGACGATGTATTCTCGCACCAAATCCAGCACGGACGCTCTCACGGCAAGATATGGCGGCAGAAGCTGCTCCACCATTGAGGAGGCAATCCTTGATCCTAATGTCCAAGCGGTCTACGTGGTAACCCCCAACTCTGTCCACCGGGAACATACGCTAAAAGCCCTGGAGCTTGGCAAGCCTGTGCTCTGCGAGAAGCCCTTCGCAATGAATGTGCGGGAAACAAAGGAAATGCTGGCCCTCGCGAAGGAAAAGGGCCTCTTTCTCATGGAAGGGATGTGGACACGTTTCAATCCCGCGATCAGGCAGGCTCTCGCCTGGGTGCGGGAGGGCCGCATCGGCCGGGTTCTCTCACTCAGCGCAGACTTCGCAAGCCTCGCCAGCGATGGACGGGTTTTCCAGCTTGAACTGGGTGGAGGCGGCCAGGTGGATGTGGGTGTCTACACCGTAGCATTCGCCCAGTTTGTCTTTGGAGAGAAGCCTGTGCGTGTGGAAGCTGTCGCCCAGATGACCGACAGCGGCGTAGACGGCCAGTGCGCGGTGACCTTCCAGTATGCCGACGGCGCAGTCGCCCGGCTCTACTCCGCCATCCAGGTGCAGACTCCTCACGATGCCTGGATTTACGGGGAAAAGGGAATGATCCGCCTGCCCAAGTTCTGGGCCCCCGACACCGCTGAGCTGCTTGTGGACAGCCAAAAAGAAGTATTTGAATCCCACAAACAGGGCGAGGGCTTCCAGTACGAGTTCGATGCGGCAATGGAAGATATTCTTGCCGGAAGATTGGAGAACGAGCTTGTCTCCCACGCCTACACCCTGCAGGTGATGGAGCTGCTGGACGAAATTAGAGGGAAGATCGGCCTGCGCTATCCCGGCGTCGACTAAATTAACAACTCCTCATAAAAAGAAACTTCCCTCATAGGGAAGTTTCTTTTTATGTTATCTTGATCTATTGCCCACATAGTTGACCGGGTTGATAACCACGCCGTTCTTTCGCATCTCGAAGTGGAGATGAGGCCCGGTAGACATACCCGTATTACCTGACAATGCAATCAGCTGGCCCTGGGCGACGTAATCGCCCACCTGGACGAGCAGTTGGCTGTTATGGCCATAGAGGGTGGTGTAGCCATCGCCATGATCGATTATAATGTGGAAACCGTAGCCTGTCCACTGGTTGACCGCCTTGGTGACGGTTCCCGAAGCGGAGGCATATACCCTTGAACCAATCCCTCCTGTTCCGGCGATATCTATGCCGGCGTGTCCGGGATAGCCGCCCACATAGCAGGAGATATATCCGCCATCCATCGGCCACTTAAAGCCTGTCTGCGCATAAGACCCGGCATTGACATTGGGGTTATCAACAAATATGGTGGTGGATGCCGTGCTCTCCTGTGCTGTTCCGGCAGAGCCCTGAGATGTCGATGCAGGAGGAGTATTGGGAAGGGGTCCCACCGTGACTCTCTCGTTGATCGGGGGAACCAGAACACGACTGTTCGTAATGCTGCGCTCGACCTCTACGCCATTGACAGTGGTGATCTCCGCCGTGACTTCGGAGACGCCGCTGACGCCCTCTGACTCCACATTGCGGTAGCTCGTCGCATACAGCACATTCTCGATCTCTTCAACCTCGTAGGGGACTTCCTGGCTGTAGACATCTGTATAGATGATCTTGACCGACAGGAAGGGAACCGCCCGCTGGGTGTAGAGTGTCATGCCTGGCTGCAACTCTTCCTCTATGTTGGGGTTCATTTCCAGCAGCTGGCTGTAGGGAACGCCCAGCTTGTCTGCAATTCCAGAAGGAGTGTCCTCCTCTTCAACCGTGTAGGTCTCCTCCTGGGTTTCGTCTGAATGTAGCATATCGATCAAACTGGATGCCGAGACCATGGAGTCGCTGGGATACAATCCCTTTTTGAAGGCGACCGTCTTCTGGAACTCGATGCGCTCCTCCGGCTTGCCTGTGGCGTTGGTCAGCCGGATATTCTCCACCTCGTCGTACACAGTGTCGAATCCGGCTGCATCATCCACCGCACCCAGCAGTTCGCCGCCGATGTAAACGCCCACCGCGGACTCAATTTCACTGCCGGAAAGGCTAATAATGCGGTCTGCAAGCTCCTCGGCGGTGTCGTAGTCCTCCTTCGACGCGATTTCCACCAACTCAAAGGTGGGAATATCCGCCACATATGCGCCGGAGCCGTCCGCCGCCGGAATAATACGACCGCTCACTTCCTGAACCGCCGTAGAAAAATCTTTTTCGCTTTCAATCACGCCCAGCACTTCACCCTTGTAGGTGACCTGAAGGCCCATAATCCGCGAGGTGTAGTCCGAAATAGTAGTGACCAATATAACGGCTACCACAATGGGAGCTGCGTAATTGAGAATTGTTGCGATAATTCGCCAAATCAGGCGCAGCACCTGTCTGGTCACCGCCCAGTAAGAGGTGAGCGGGAATTGGTGCTGCTTGCGCTTTTCCGCAATGCGGGGCTTCTCATCCTTATAGGTCATGCCGATGCGGCGGAACGGATTGAATAAGCGGCGCAGCGCACCTTTGAATCCCCGCTGCAGGCCCTGTCCTATGCTCAGGAACCCAGCACGAAGCCCTCCCCCGAGTCTGGAGAAGAAAAGACGGGTTTTGCGCTTTGTCCGCAGCAGCCTGCGCATGATCGCAACACCCAAAAAGTACAAACTCTTGTAGATGACTTCCAAAGTAAAGTTAAACAAACCCTGCCGGGGGATATCGTCGCGCTTTTTTCGCACCGATACCTGATTCAGCTTGATGGTGTTCTCCCGTTCCGGGGAAGCTTTTCCATCATTTTCCAGAATCCTTATCGGTTTTTTCGGCTTCTGTGGGCCGGAGTCGCGTTCAGTCAATGAGAGTTCCCTCCTCTCAGAAAACCATATCTATACTTATTATATGCTTATTATCGACAAATTGCAACAAAACTTCGAGCCTTTTCCCACTTTGCCCGACAGTTTACAACAAGTGAAAGTATATCATCCGGCCACCTGAAACATATGGACAATTTGTGAAATGAAGCGGTGTAACACTTGTCACAATTAGGCGTTTGTGCTATAGTAAAGGGGAATATATGAATCAAATTAATGACAAAACTTTATTAACAAGGAATGAGTGCATTGATCGTCAAACCAAAGACAAAAGGATTTATCTGCACCACAGCCCATCCTGTCGGCTGTGAAAAGAATGTGGAGCAGGCTGTTGCCTATGCCAAGGCCCATCCCATCCCCCAAGGGCCCAAGCGGGTGCTCGTGCTGGGCTCCTCCACCGGCTATGGCTTAGCCAGCCGCATTGCCGCAACTTTTGGCAGCGGTGCGGACAGTGTGGGGGTGTTCTTTGAGCGCCCCGCTGCCGGCAAACGCACAGCATCTGCGGGCTGGTATAACAATCTCGCCTTTGAGCGGCTGGCGCGGCAGGAAGGCAGAGTTGCCGAGAGCATCAACGGCGATGCCTACTCCAACGAGATCAAGGAGCAGGCCATCCGCTACATCCAAGACAAGCTGCCCGGCGGCCAGGTCGATCTGGTCATCTACTCTCTCGCCGCCCCCAAGCGCACCGATCCGAACACCGGAGAGGTGTACAGTTCGGTCATCAAGCCCATCGGCGCACCCTTCCTAGGAAAGACGGTGGACTTCCACAGCGGCGAAGTCACTGAAGTGGAGGTTCCCCCCGCCACCGAAAAGGAAATTGCCGACACCGTCAAGGTGATGGGCGGCGAGGACTGGCTGTTGTGGATTGAGGCATTACAGAGCGCAGGCGTGCTGGCCCCCGGCGCGCTCACCTTGGCCTACTCCTATCTTGGCCCCGTGCTCACCCACGCCGTCTACAAGGACGGCACCATCGGGCGGGCAAAAGAGGATTTGGAGGCCAAAGCAAACGAAATCGACGCGCTTCTTTCCCCCACCGGCGGCAAGGCATTCGTCTCTGTGAACAAGGCGTTGGTTACACAGGCGTCGGCTGCTATTCCGGTTGTCCCTCTCTATATCTCTCTACTGTTCCGTGAGATGAAGGAGCGGGGCACCCACGAAGACTGCACAATGCAGATGGTTCGGATGATGGAGCGAATCTACCAGAGCGGTTCCCTCGGCCACTGGAACGGTGTTCCCACGGATGAAGAGGGGCGAATCCGCATGGATGACTGGGAAATGGATGCAGCCATACAGGCGGCTGTGGCCGAGCGCTGGGACGAGGTAAGCACCGCCAATCTGGAAAGCCTCGCCGATCTCGCCGGATACCGGGATGACTTTTTCCATCTCTTCGGATTCAACTGTGACAGTGTGGATTATGAGGAAGATGTGGAAATTGACCTTAACTAATTGCTTCCACATTGTATGACTGAACAAAACGTGGCTTTGGGGCAAAAAAACAGGCTCTCCCGCAAAGGAGAGCCTGTTTTTTTATTATGCTTAGTCTTCCTCGACCACAATGCCGGACGCCTTGCCACCTTCGATAAAGCGGCTCAGCGCTGCGCCGAGCTCCTGCTCATCGGCAGACAATACCGGAATATCCTCTTTGACCAGTTCGGGATCGATCTCGATCTCCGCCTTGGAAAGATAATACTTGGTGGAGTAGGGCAGCAACTCATTGCTCATGCCGACATATTTGCCTTCCAGATCGTAGACATACAGGGGATCGGGATATTCAAGCTCCTTGTCGACACGCATAATGCGACCGTTGATCTTGACATCCACTGACTTGATGTCTATCATCACGACAATGTCCTTGTACTCCTCCAGTACAGCAGTCTGCCCGAAGTTTCCGTCAAGGTAAGCCTTGCCGTAGTACTTCTCTCCCTCGTACATATAGCGGTACATGGAGACGCCGTTGCCGTGATCCAACTCAAGGGGAACGCTCTCTTCGGAGCAGTAGGCGATGATGCCGTCGCCGATGTAGAGATAATCCAAGCCGCGGACGTCGAACAGCTCGTTGGAGAGCATGCCGCCGTAGATTTCCTTGGTGCTGTCGGTGTAGGAGTCGTTCAGGGAAAGGTAGATGCTGAACTCCCACAGCAGTTCCTTGGTTGTGATGACATCCTCATAGAATTCCAGCTGGATTGCCGCGCGGGCAGGGTTGCGCCTGGTAGGAGTAAAGTCAACCAGCTTGATGCTCTTGATGTACTGATAGTTTGCGGATGTGTGAATCTTGGGAACAATACCGTTTCTCTTCAGCTGGTATACGTTTGGCCCCAAAATACCATAGGTGGGGTCAACGGGCGCCCAGTTTGTGATTGTAGCGTTGTTCTCATCCATAAAGCCCTCATAAAGCAACGGAATAGTCAAAATGCTGCCCTCGGATGTCTTTTCAGGATAGATTGCGATATCACCCATATAGTCGCCGTACACAAGGTGAGTGATGTAATGTACGCTGGGCATATTGTTGCTTGTATTGACAACACCGGTAGCCGCACCCAACATTGTGACAACCAGCAACACCGCCAACAACATTGTCAGCACTTTTTTCATTGTAATTCCTCCTAATGCGTCTGTAATTATCCAGAAGCCCTGCTTACTTGCTTTTCTTTCCGGTCTTTTTCAGCGCCAGGAGGAGTCCCCCGGCCGCAACTGCAGCCAAACCGATCAACTCAAAGCCGGTTTTTCCGGTGGCAGCTGCCGGCATTCCACCGGTGGAGGGGTTGTCGTTCTCGTAGTCGTCAATCTCCTCATCAGGGGCATCGACATCCAGTCCGTCGGGGTTGAAGTCAATCGCCTTCTGGGAGAGGTAGTACTTGTTGCGGTATTCCAGTTCGTCGTCAGAGCGTCCAAGGTAAATGCCCTCGTCGTCATACACGTAGTAATTTGTGGTTTCAGACAACTTGACGTTCTTGGCTGCATTTTCAATCCCCGTCGTTTTCAGGGTGATTGCCTTGATGATGGTGGGATAGTAGTTCATGATGTCCTTGTCGTCGGGTGTGGGGGTTGTGCTGGCGCGGCCATAGTATTTCTTGTTCTGGCTGAGGTTCAGGGTGATGACCACGCCGTTGCCCAGGTCAAGCTGGACATTGCGGCAAGCGGCAATCGCCTCTACAACCATGCCGTCCCCAATGTAGATATAGTCGTTGTCCATGCTCGCTTCATAGATAGGGTTGCCGATTGTTCCGGTCAGGTTGACAAGGCTGCCCTCATTGCGGATGCCGTACTGGCCGAGCGCAACATTGAAGTCGAACTCCCGCTCCTTGATCATGTTGAGCTCATCCTTAAAGCGAACTATCACATAGGCGACACCATCAATATTCTCAATCGCAACTGTATCGATCAGGTCATTGCCCTTCAGCACAGTCTTGATTGCCTTGACATGATCGTTATCCAGGCTGGACTTCCGCACGGAAGCGCCCATTCCATAGATGTCGGGATCCCAGTCAAAGAAGTCGGTGTGCAAGCGGAAAGCGATTTCGTCGCCGGGCTCAAGGGAGAGATTGGCGAGATCCTTCGCCGGAATCCTGGAGCCGTTGAGCATCACTGCAGGGGAAAACTCAGTGTCTCTTCCATCGGCAAGGTTGATGCCGGTGATTCCGACAATATGCTTGTTGATTGTGGGGTCGATAAACGCACCCTTGATGTCGATGGGAGCGCTTCTATATTGCTGATTGGTATCGGGATCGGTGTAGACAAGTGTGAGCTCGCCGTCAATTTCTCCGATATTCATTGCCGTGAATACGATTTTGGGGGTGTCCAGCTCGGAGGCGCTCCAAGCCATTTTGATGTAGCGCCTGACAAACACATGCCAAAAATCGGAACCGGACTGGAGGGTGTACTCGATGGACAGGTAGTCCATAACTTCCTGATTAACAAGCGATTTGTCAGGCGTAGCGCCGCCAAAATCAAAATTCTGCCAGATGATCGGAACTTCCAGCACTGTCAAGTCGGTACCCAGAATGATCTGTCCAAAGTCGGCGACATTTTTGTCGTCCAGCATATCTTCGCCAGCGCTAAACCCGATAATGGGCGAGGTGTTTTTTGCCGCAACAGACATGGGCAGCATGCCGACTACCAGCAACACTGCGATCAGGCATACAAGAACCTTTTTCACTTCAACAACTCCCTTTTCAGTAAAGGCTGGAGCAAACGGAAAATAAGTCTTCCCTTTTTTGCTCTCCGGTATTTCCATTATAATACCGACGCACGTATTTTTGCAAACGGACAAGGCGCTCAATTGAGCACCTTGCCGTTCACATTCATTTACTTGCGCTGCAGAGGCTGGTCTGTCACAATAATTTCTCCGCCGACAGTCGTGTTGAAATGCAGATATCCACTGGAATCAATGAAGTATTTGGGGTTCTGAATCGCAACATAGCTGTTGGAAGTGAGCGAGTAGGAATAGAATTGCAGGCTCTTGGTATTCAGATCCTTAAGGTCAACTTTCGCCGCAATTTCGACCTCCATACCAAAGGAACCGGCCTGATCAAGGTGAATCACAACAATCTTGTTGGAGAAATACTTGTTGAACATCTTCGTCACTGCAGAAACCTTGCTGGCGGAAGTGTAGACGCCTGTCTGAATAACGCCCTGCACACCCGCAGCTTTGGAGGGATTGATGTACATTCTTCCCTCGATGGAATTGTCTGCGCGAACAGTGTCTGCATAGTACATCACCGATCCGCCCGCCTTGGTTGCAGCGGTGCTCATCGCACGAAGCGTATCGCCGGAAATCTGTCCTGCCTTCTTCTCAACCACTGAGCCGGTTTTTCCTGCGCCCGCCGCCTTGATGGCCGCATTGACAGCCTTGACAGCATCTTCAGTTTTCACCGCAGTGGTGGGAGAGGTTGTGTACTGGGAGGAAGCAGTGGATGTGGACGCTCCGCTGGAAAGTCCACCGCCGCCGGCAGCTCCACCACCGCCACCGCCGCCACCAGAACTCGAACCGCCACCGCTGGAATTTGTGCCGCCATTGGAGCTTCCAGCTCCCTTATCGGGATTGTTGGTGCCGCCGTTGTCAGTGGTATTGCCGTCTGTATCCCTGATCTCCGTGGGAGGAATGTAGAAGTTGACGCCAAGGATATCGGCACTGAGGTCATCCTTGATATTTCTTGGGAAGAGCGTCTTGGGCAGCTCGTCGTAACGGAATACATTGTCAATCTTGACATTGTCGGGAACAGAATAAACCTGAGTTGTAGTTGCAATGGTAGACTGCGTTCCCTCATCCAGGAGCAGGTCGATCATCAGGGAAATTCTGTTCTTTGGCACAATATCATGCATGAAGATACCCTTATTCAGGTGAATCGAGTATCCGCCGCGAACACGGAACTTCGCACCGTTCACCACGTGAATCTCGGAATCCACATTGACAACTGTGTGATCCTCCGGTCTCCAAGGATTGTAGATACCGCTGTTCATGGTCAGCTTGCTGCCCTGGTCGTGGACATAATCCGTACCGAAGACATTGGAACCATTGTTGAGGATGACGCGCAGATGCTCGCCCACATTGTCAAAAGCATCCAAATTGTAGTAGACAGTGAGGAAGCTGTCGTTCGCATCCAGCTTAGTGAAGTCCTGGAGGAAGCGAATCGCGACAAACTTATCCAGAGGTGTGTACTGGTCGAAGGTTGTGTCGGTCATATCGCCGGAGCCAAAGTTGTTGATGACGATATTTCTGTTCTGGCCGACAATCAGTCCGGTGTAGTCAGCCAGGCTGACGCTGCCGCCGCTGATGCGGTTGAAAGCCATCTGCTTGGTATCGTCAATGACGATATCGATATCCTTAGCGACATAGGACTGGTTGCCGCCGCCATAGATGGAACCCAGCTTTGCAAAGCCTTCCGACTGGCGCAGATAGAAATCAGCGTACGGTGCAACCGCATTGCTCGGCTTATTGCCGGTTACGTTTGTGACAAAGGTGCTGGTTGTTTCACCCTCGATGACACCGCGGTAACCAATTACCGTCATCTTGCCGCCGGAGTTCAGCACACCCTCGCCAAGACCGGAAGCACCGTTCTTGTCTGTGGGACCAACATAGATTTTCGCAGTATCGCTCATTGCAGCATCGCCTGTGGAACCGTTCGCACCGCGGCCGCCGCCGAAGATGCGCTCGCGAACATTCGCGCCGGAAACCACATTGATGTTGGAGCGCAGGGAGAGCGCGGATATGCCGCTGGCACTGCTCCAGCCGCCACCATAAACATCGTGCTGTACGATAGCGCCGTCGCCCGCGACAACCACGATGGAGCCGAGAGCGGTCTGGTGGACATTGCTGTCACGTCCGCCGCCAAGCGCGTTGTCCACATGGCCGTAAACGGTCACGCGAGTGGCACTTGTTCCACCGCCGACAACGATATCCGATTGGTCGAGGCCGCCGCCAAAGACGGAGCCATAGACCTCTGCACCCTTCTTGATCAGTACATTGGTGCCGATGCCATCAACGGTGTTGACAACGTCGGAGTTACCCTCACCGCCGCCATAGACGTTGCCGGTGGATTTGTACTCGGAATAATAGTCTCTTACAACAAAGGATTTCAAGTGGCCAATTTTTGCAGTCGCCTCAATGATAACCTTTGTTCCATTTGTTCCCTTTATCTCGCTGTTGGTGAGACCGCCGCCAAAGACGTTCTTGCCGACATAACCGGAGATTGTAACCTCCGTGCCTTCACCGTTGGCACCATTGATATGGGAGGCATTGTTTGTGCCGTAGCCAGAGCCACCGCCGTAGACATTGCCGTAAACTTTTCCGCCGTTCAGGCCGCTGCCAAGAACCTTGACCACGGTGCCGTGGAAAATATGGCTGTTATCCAGGCCGCCGCCGTAGACGTCGCCCTCCTTGACTGTGATGTTTCCATCATCAGTCTTCCCAACAACGCCGGTGGAGGTTACGGTAACTGTCGCGCCCTTGACGCCCTTGACGTCGCTATCAATCCAGCCGCCGCCATAGACGTTGTTTTTGACTGCACCAGAGATGATCACCTCTGTGTGCTCGTCGATCATAGAGGTGTCAGTTCCACCGCCAAAGACATTGTTGCCGACTGTTGCATTGTTATAAACGGTGACTTTCGCGCCGTCAGCACCCTGAATGTCGCTCTCTTCACGACCACCGCCAAAGACATTGCGGGTGACTTCGCCCTTGATGTCGACAACTGTCTTGCCGGTGATGTGGCTGTCTGTTCCTACGCCGGAATTGCCGACGCCCCAGCCGCCGCCATAGACATCCTGCTTGACCTTACCTGTTGTTTCAACTGTAACGCTGGTGTTGCCAGTCAAAAGGCTGTCTTCTGTTCCAGCGCCATAAACATCGCGGATAACCTCGCCTGCAATGGAAACAGTAGTATTTCCATTTACTGGGCTGTTGTTGATGCCGCCGCCGTAGACGTCAACATTAACTTTTCCGCCATTGATTACAGAAACTTTAACGTTTCCGTGGGTTGTGTTGTAGTCGCGGCCACCGCCATAGACAGAGCCTTCGACCAAATCACCATTATCGATGATGACTTCGGTGACATCAGAGGTATTACCAATAACATTGATCTTGACTGGAGTACCTGAAGTGCCCCAACTGCCGCCATAGACATTGCCGGTAATCCTACCCGCCTGGGCAAGAACCTTAGTTGTCTTGTCGACATTAGTGTTGAAGCCACCGCCATAGACATTGGCAGGAGTACCAGTTTTGCCAACTGTAAATCCGGTTCTCAAGATCACCTCAGTGCTAGACTTAACATCCGCACCAGGCAGATTGCCGCCGCCATAGACATCATCTTCCACGATAGCACTATCGGAAATGATAACCTTTGTACTGCCGTTTACATGGCTGAAAGGAGCTGCGGCATCTGTATCATGACCGCCACCAAAGACAGAGCCCTTTACAAGTGTTCCGCTGTTTTTCACTTCGGCAGAAGAAATCACACTTGTAGTGGAGCCAGTGCCAATCATAGCATCGTGGCCGCCGCCATAGATATTATCGTTAGCTGTACCGACTTCCATATATGCAAAGGAATTATTGCTTATTGCACCATTGTGGCCGCCGCCGTATCCATTGCTGTCAAGAATAGGGGCATTGCCACCTAAGCCAGCATTCACTGCACCAGGAGTGCTGGGTGCAGAATATGTAGCAGGTTCTGTATACTTTGTACCGAGGTTGAAATATACACCTGACTTCGGCACTGTTGCGCCAGCACCTAAGCCGCCACCATAAATGTTGCAGCCGATTGTACCATTATAGAATTCAACTTTAGATTCAGTATCAACTGGTTGGGCATCGCCGCCGCCATAAATGACCGCAGGATCAACCGCTGATGTTCCGATAATCTGAACCAATGTATTCCCTGTCGCAACAGATTTGCCGCCGCCAAAGACAGTGCCGGGGCCAGTGAAATCTGCACCACCAGCGCCGTCTGAGAGAATTACCCTGGCATTGGTAACCTTGCCGAGCAAACCGCCACCGTAGACATCGGCGTCAATCTTACCGCCGGAAATGGTAACGATAGAACTTGTCACAGTATTTGTCGCAGTTTTACCACCGCCGTAGACATTCATCTCAGCGGTACCGCCAGAAACGTTGACATAAGCTGTGGTAACAGTAGCTGCTCCGCCCTCGCCGCCGCCGAAGATTTCCTTTTTCTCGACGCTGCCGCCGCTGATGTTGACCACAGATGTGGTCACTGGAGCAGTAGAGCCGCCGCCGAAGGTCTCTCCGTTGATTGTGCCGCCGGAGGCATTGACAACCGCTACACCTGACACAGGCATGTCGCTGCCGCCGTATACATTTTGCGTTATAGAACCAGTAACAATATTTACAATTGTATTTGTTGTAGAACCATCGCCAGAACTGTCGCGATGGCCGGAACCATAGACGTTTTTACTGACAATTGCGCCGTTGTCAACGGTAATATTGGCATTCACAGTAGAACTCTTGTAACCGCCGCCATAGACATCTTCGGCTGTATTCGCTTTGATATACACATCAGTCTTCTGTACTTTTGTGTTATCGCCACCCTTATAACCACCGCCATAGACAATATTGCCGGGATCTGCTGCGCTAAGGGCACCATTAATTTCAACTTTTGCCTCTACACTAACTTCACCAAAGTCTTCGCTGCCGCCATAAATGTTCTTGGTTACTGCGAGCGTACCATTAGTGAAAATTACATGCGTGCTGCCCTTGACGTGAGCAGGCGTTGCCAAGATACCAATACCGCCGCCAAAAATGTGACCAGCGGTGACGCTGCCTCCATTAATGGTTACTTTAGTCTGAGCGGTATTCGAACCATTATCAATCTGGCTGTTTTGGCCGCCGCCATAGACGCCATCCTTAACAGATCCTTCAATCAAAACCGTTGTTGTGCTGGTGGTCGTGTCCTGGGTTTCACCTCCGCCAAACACAGTTGCGGAAACTACTCCAGTCCCATCAACAGTGAGTTTGGCATCAACAGTTTTGCCTTTCAGACCACCGCCGTAAACGTTTGCATTCATGTCTGGCGTATACACTGTGACCATAGCGTCAGTTACAGTTGCCCCTGTACCATTGGGGCCGCCATACACCTTGCCAAGGTAATTGTTTGCGCCTGTATTGATGTTGACAATCGCATTGTCAACAGTTCCACCGGTACCGCCGCCAAAAACCAGCTTACCACTTGCGCGGTTGTTGTTCAGGTCAATCGTGGCAGTTCCAACATTGCCACTACTTGCACCACCGCCATATATTGTATCACCTACAATGTCAGAATTCATTGTGATGTTGGCGGTAGTAACTTTTGCGGTTAATCCGCCGCCAAAAACATTGCCAGCAACAGTGCCTCCACTCGCCAGAGTAATATTCGCTGTGCCAACGTTGCCGCCAGAAGAGTCACTGCCGCCGTAAATGCTGCCCTTAACTGTTCCGCTGTTCATGTTGTAATTTACAGTGCCAGTAACTGTCGCACTGTTGGTACCACCAAGGTAAACATTGTTTTCAATTGTCTTGCCAACAAGAGCAAAGTCGACTGTCCCACTGACATTTCTACCTGAGCCAGAACCGCCGATGTAGACGTTAGAAATCTTCCCTGCCTCATTGGTATTTGTCAGTGTAAACGTACCATTACCAAGGGCCGGATGCGGAGGTGTCCCTGATATACTTTTATCCGTTCCCCAAAAATAATTCGTTATTTCGACGCCAGAAGCAATTGTTCTGTTTCCATTGACTGCGCCATATAAGAACACATTTGTGTACTTACCTGTCTGTAGATTAAGCGTTCCGCCAGGAGAAAGGCTAACCGTAGTAGCGCCAGCGCTGCCAGAAACATTCACTATTTTTCCGTAAAGCTCTTTTGCTGTGCCTAAAGCGCCACTATTCACTTGAATCATGCCATTTGTAGCAATCAACGTAGCCCCAGAATTAACTGCAGGACTCATAGTTGTTCCATCAAGCGTTACACCAGTGTTAACTGTAATATTCGCACTCGACGTTACCGTCCCACTAATTTTTGCGCCGGTACTGATTGTAGCAGTGCCAGTAGATGTAACACTCCCTGTGACTTCAGCAGTTCCGCTAATTGCAGCGGTACTGCCTACCGTAACAGAACCAGAAACCCTGCCTGCAGTGTGCGAGAGCGTACCTGTACCAGTAATGGAACCGCCAACATTTTCGGTGATGCCGACATTACGGACACCGGTAATCGTACCACTTGATGGTGTATCATTTTAGTTGACAGGAAAAAGACACAGGAGGAAAGTCAACAATGCGCAGATATGATACCCAAACGAAAAAAGAAACGGTGACGTTGGCCAAAGAGATAGGGGTGTACAAGGCGTCCCAGGAGCTTGGGATACCGGAAGGCACAATACGGACATGGCTGGACAAGGAGAAGAACGGGAAGCTACCGGGCAGCGCCGGCGGCGGCAAGGGTGCATTGAGCCTGTCGGAGGAGAACAGGCAGCTCAAGCAGCGGGTAAATGAACTGGAGCGGACAAACAAGATATTACGGGAAGCATCGGCTTTTTTCGCAGCGCGCCAGAAGAAGTAGGGGCCACAGTGCGGTTTGGCTTCATAGAGCACATGCAGGCAGCGGCAAACAGCCCGGGATACAGCATCAGCGAGGTGTGCCGCTTGCTGAAAGTCAGCCGTCAGGGGTATTACCAATACCTTGAAGGCAAAAAGCGACCCGATAAACACGCCGAGCTTCTGGCGGAAATACAGGCGATATTGAATGAGGACGAGGAAAACGACAGCTATGGCAGAAAGCGGATGATTGATGCGCTGCGCCTAAAGGGGCGCACAGAAAGCGATTCCACCATCTACCGAGTTCTGCGGAGCCACGGGCTGTTGCAAAAGCCTTGTACGCCCAAAGGCTTGACCGTGGCCGATAAGGCTGCTCACAAAAACGATAATCTTCTGAAACGTGATTTTACGGCCTCGGCCCCCTGCGAAAAGCTGGTCAGCGATATCACGCAATTGCCCACAGCAGATGGCAATTTGTATATCTCCGGCGTGTTTGACTGCTTCGATAACGCCTGTCTGGGCCTTTCCATGGACGACAATATGAAGACCCCTTTGGTGGTGCAGAGTCTTCTTTCGGCCCACAATCTCTATGGCATCACCGGCGCTGTTTTCCATACCGACCGGGGCAGCCAGTATACCAGCGCCGATTTCAGAGCCACGCTGCACGAGCATGGTGTAGTGCAAAGTATGAACTCCGATGGCGGCCGCTGCCATGACAATGCAAAATGTGAGAGCATGTGGGCCCGCTTTAAGACCGAGGCCATTTATGGCCGACACAAGACGGCCCGAATGCCCATGGAGCAGGTGAAAACCCTGGTATTCCGGTATTTCCTCGGCTACTGGAACAATCGCAGAGTCTGCCACGCCATTGGCGGCGTACCGCCCGCGCTTAAGCGTCAGCGTTACTACGATGCACAACTTCCTGCCGCCTGACCACACACTTTTTTACGCGAATCTTTCCTGTCAACTGTTATTGACATCTTCAGTTCAGCATCATCGAGACCGCCAAAGAGAATGGACTCAATCCCTATGAATATTTGACTTTCCTCTTTAAAGTGCTGCCTAATCGTAACGGAGTGGGTATCAGAAATTTTTTGCCTAATAATTTGCCATACCACATTTGACGCTTACAAGAGGGCTGCGAGATTACATCGCCATTTACATATGAAAGCAGATCGCCATAAATCAGCAAAATCGCGATGTCGCGGAAAGTCGTAGCTGTAGCGACGCTCGTTTTTCGCTAGCATTGGAAAAGACAAAGAACCCCGCGCGTCGATTTGCGGGGTTCTTTGTCACTGCTGTTTTGGGTGTTATTGTTAGGACTCTTCAGCGCTGTAGGTTTCACTTGAGTTCTTTCGGTCTGAATAGGATGCAATGACTTGTTGAGGATAGGCAATCCAGGCATCGCCTACGTCATATATTGAAGAAAGGGTATAACAAAAAATGGTGTTCTTTTGATATGCCATATCAACCCTTGTACGATTGAGAAAAATGAGAGATTCAACTGCGTCAAGAGTTTTATAGCGATGTGTCAACTGCCAATCAACAACCTCGTATCCGTATGTAATATAGAAATATTCCTCCTCAAAAACATTCTCGGGCAGTTTCACTCCAAACACCTTTTCATATTTTTCCTTCGTTTCCTGATCTTTGATAATGACGGAAAAGAAAGGGGTATCATCTTCAAAATTGTAGGCCTTAAATAATTTAGACGAGTTAATCTGCAGTTTCTCCGGTTTTTCAAAAAGAAGATGTTCCACAGCAATGGCATAGGCCACTATGGATTCCAGATATTCGGGAGTTATTGGTGTTGGAGTATCGACATATACGGAATTGCGATATCTCTCATCCAAACTTCTTATTTCAGTTTCTGGTTCCGCTTGTTGTTTGGTACAGGAACCGCAAGCGCCCAAGAGCAAACTACACAGTAAAAGACAAATCAATGATCTCCACATATCATAATCCTCCCATTATAGTTATCTGTTTAGTAAGGCATTACGAATCTGCCTCCACCAATTCCTACAGACGTTTTTCTATCATAGTTTTTTGCGGTGTTTAACAGGTGCGATAAGCTGTTATACTGATACCCCATTGACATCCCCGTCCAGTTTTGCCTGGCTTGCATATTGGTCTGGCTTGGCATGTCTCTTCGTTCGTAGAGCAGAAAACCTCGAGCAGGATCGCCACTTTGTGTCTGCCTATCTGAGGAAATAGGAAAGGACTGTTGATCCTTTACCGTTTCCGCAAGGGGTGAACGGCTTATTCCATCTGAAGCAATGGCCTTGTCAATGTTGTTTGCATACATTAATGATTGTAGCCAATTCCCTTGATGCTCTGTTATTCCTGCGTTCGACCCATTTTCACAACCGATTGTCATAAAGAGATCGATATTCTTACTTTCAAGGGATGAAAGATTACTTTCTCTAATGAAATCATAACCACGCTCAGCAGTTTGCAAAGGGAGATTAAGAGAATATCGGTCACCATGAGCAACGATGACGACTGCATCAATGGGGCCTTTGCTGTCGTCCATCCCAGCCCACTCCTCAAAAAACTGATCGTAAGTCGTCAGTTCTATGATATTGACTGGAACACCAAAATATTCTGCGAGATCCTTCTTATTTACCTCCATATAAATATCACCTGTGCGTGTAAGAGTGCTTTGATCGTCATGAACATAAGGATCATAGAAATAGTAGACATCCAGTCCCGTGGGGTCAATCCATAGAATTGGGTTGTCTTGACAGTACGCATACCAGTTACGTCCATCCTTTATGGGATCCTCCTGCGAAAACCTCCCCGTCCTCGGGTTGTAGTTCCGTGCCCTCAGATAAATGGTCTTTGTCTCTTTGTCCCAGTACTCCCCGCAATACCGGAAAGGATTGGAGTCCTTGTCGTTCGGCTCCATCTCATTCCCAAAGGCATCGTACTCATACTTCTGCAATATGGTGCCCTGGGTATCGCTGAGATGGCTCACATCCCCATGGAAATTGTGGAGGTAGTACTGCCGGTTGCCGTCCTGTACCCTCGCCAGCAGGTTTGTCCCCCGCAGGTACCGGCCCTTGACCGTGTTGTTCTCACCCAGCTCAAAGACAATGTTCTGCCCGTCCCACAGATGAGTAGTCGGTTTTCCGTCCACTGTCTTGCGGTAGCGCATGCCGTCGGGCTTGTAGTTGTAGAGGATGTCCACATTGTCCTTGAAGGTGTGGATCAGCTGGTTAAACCCATTATAGTCGCATACTTCCAGGATTTCAATGTCGGAGAGGAAACCCACCGCATGCCTGGCATTTGTCTTGACAGGGGACTGCACTTCCCGCTCACAGCTGAGTTGGTTGCCGTTCTTGTCGTAGGCGTACCGCCGCTCCTCTGTGGCGTTTTTCAGCTCCGGATCGGGGGTAATAGAGGTGTGGACGGTCTTTTCGGTG
>JBKEBS010000082.1:0-26021 GCA_047973265.1 Oscillospiraceae bacterium | reverse complement strand
TGGATGATGCCGTGGGTACAGCCGGGGCAATAGCTCAATGGCGCATCGGTGAGCGCCTTCGGTTTTTCATATACCACTGTCATAATGAATACTCATCCTCTCGCCTATATAAGCTTTTTGATCTCCGCCAACACCTCTGCGGGTGTCGGTACAATGCCGCCGGTGTGGCCGAAGAACTCCACGGGGCGCCTGCCGTTCACAAACAGGCGGACATCCTCCACCATCTGGCCCATGCTCATCTCCACCACGAGCACCTTCTTCGCCCGGAGCGCCGCAGCCTCCAGCTGCTTCTTGGGATAGGGCCAAAGGGTCACAGGGCGGAAACTCCCCACCTTGATGCCCTCGGCCCTGGCCATGTCCACCGCACTGCGCACAATGCGGGAGGATGCTCCGTAAGCCACGACAAGCACATCCGCGTCGTCGGTGAGGTATTCCTCCGACTTGGAGCAGTTCGCCTCTATCTCGGCGTAGCGCTCGTAGCGCTCCAGCACCCGCGCCTCCAGCTCATCGGCCTTCAGATAGAGGGAGTTGACGATGTTGGGGGCGCGCTTGCCGCCGGTGCCGGTGGTGGCCCAGGGCTTGTCGTGCTTCTTCACGTCGTGCTCGGGGAACGCGACAGGCTCCATCATCTGGCCCAGCAGGCCGTCGCCCAAAATCATCGCGGGCATGCGATAGGTCTCCGCCAGGTCAAAAGCGTTGAAGATCGTATCCACCATCTCCTGGACAGTGGAGGGGGCAAAAACCAGCACGTGCAGATCACCGTGGCCGGGGGCCTTGGTGGCCTGGTTGTAGTCCGCCTGGGAGGGCTGGATACCGCCGAGGCCGGGGCCGCCGCGCTGAATGTTGAGAATGACGCAGGGCAGGTCGGAGCCCGCCATGTAGGAGATGCCCTCGCTCTTGAGGGAAATGCCGGGAGAGGAGGATGAGGTCATGGCCCGGATGCCCGTCGAGGCCGCGCCCAGCACCATGTTGATCGCCGCAATCTCCGACTCCGCCTGTAGGTAGGTGCCGCCAATCTTGGGCAGCCGCTTGGACATGTAGGCGTTTACCTCTGTCTGTGGGGTGATCGGGTAGCCGAAAAAGTGGTGGCAGCCCGCACGGATCGCCGCCTCCGCAAGGGCCTCGTTGCCCTTCATTAGCACTCTCTGCTGTTCCATATGCAAACTTCCTCTCTATCTCTACTCTTTTTCCACTTTCAACGCGCTGTCCGGGCACATGATCGCGCACATCGCGCAGGCTATGCACTGGGACTGGTCTATGCACTCCACAGGGTTGTAGCCCTTTGCGTTCAGCTTGTGGCGGTTCAGCACCATAATCTTTTTGGGGCACACCGAAACACAGAGCCCGCAGCCCTTGCACACATTTTCCTGAACGGTCACCTTGCCTGCCATTTGATCAATCCTTTCTCTCTCTCGAACCTGGGAATGCCGATTTCATGCCAACCATGGAGCTTTGACATAGATGTCCAGCGGATAGTAGCCGTCCCTGTCCTCCAGCTCGCGGTAAAGCCGCTCCTCCAGCGAGGTGAAGAGAACGGGGACGCCGCTAAGTCGTGAGACCTCCTCCGCGTAGGTGATGGAATCCTTCACATCCCGCAGCGTGGTCTCATAGGACAGGTTAGAGTTGTTCACCAGATAGTTCACTTTTAAGCGGGAGGCCGCCTCAATCTCCTTCATCAATATATACGCCTGCTCCGGCCCCTCTGTCAGGGGGCGAAAGCGGTTGAGGACATACAGCATGGAGTAGGGCTTCTCCTGAATCCTGGGCGCGTACCGGCCCAGGGCGAAGGCCCCGGCATCGTCCCCGCCCACATCCAGCACCACCGTCTGGCCAGTTTCCAGCTTGGCGTCCACCAGGGCGGGCAGCGCCGGTATATCCAGATTGGTGTTGGCAAAGGGCGGAATGACCAACTCGAAGCCATGCTCCTCCGCCACATCTGCAAAATCCGCAGTGCGGAAATAGGGATTGACGATGTCCAGATCAGCCAGGGCGACCTGTTTGCCCCGCAGCTGCAAATCCACCGCAAGATTGACAGAGAGGTTGGTCTTGCCGCTGCCGTAATGGCCCGTCACAATGATGATATCTTCCAGCTTTTCCAGCATCCAACCACCCTTTCAATATAATTGTATAGTATAGCAGAAAAAACGCCGGGTTACAACACATTGCAGTGCTGCTACTTAATGGACAGATTCGGTGTTTTTCGTCAATATCCGCATGGTGTCGCGGGCAATGACCAGCTCCTCGTTGGTGGGGATAATCCACACCTTCACCTTGGAGTCCGGGGTGGAGATCAGGTGCTCCGTGCGGTTGTGTTCCACATTGGCGCTCCCATCCAGAACAATGCCGAAAGGTTCCAGATTTGCACAGATTTCCGCCCGCATGTAGTCGGAGTTCTCTCCGATGCCGCCGGTAAATATAATGCTGTCCAGCCCGCCCATGGAGAAAGCATAGCCGCCGATGTACTGGCGAATCTGGTAGGCCATTACCTCCAGGGCCAGCTTGGCCCGTTCGCTGCCGGCCATCACCGCGTCCTCCAGCTCCTTCTCGTCACTGGAGATGCCGGAGATTCCCAGAATGCCGCCTTCCCTGTGGAGCATTTCCTCTATCTGCTGGTAATCCATACCGGTTTTCTTCATCAGGTAGCCAATCGCCACATGGTCGAAGGTGCCCGCGCGGCTGCCGCAGACCGGGCCCTGCCCTGTGCCGAAGCCGAAGGTGTTGTCCATGGATACGCCCCCCACAATGGGCGATACCGAGGCCCCGCCGCCCAGGTGGCAGACCACCAGTTTCTCCCCGGCGCTACCGCCTCCGGTGAGCTCGTTGTAGCGCTCCACCACAAACTGGTAGGAGAGGCCGTGGAAGCCGTACCGGCGCAGGCTGTACTTTTCGTAGTATTCGTAGGGAATGCCATAAGTAAAGGCCCTCTGGGGGATGCTGTGGTGAAAGGCGGTGTCGAATCCCACTGTCATGGGGAAGTCCTCCCCGAACAGCTCCCGGCAGGCCAGGATACACTTGAGCTGGGGCGGATTGTGCAGCGGGGTGATTTCAGAGAGCTCATCCACTGTCTCTATGACCGATTCATCCACCAAAACGGTCTCGGCGTACCGGTCGCCGCCCATGGAAACCCGGTGCCCCGCCGCGTCAATCTCCTTGATAGAGGCGATCACAGCGGTCTCCCCCTCACAGAGAAGCGCCAGCACGCGCCGGAGGGCGGCCCGGTGGCTGGGCAGGTTCTCCACAAAGGTCTCCTTCACGCCCGAGGCATTTTTGTAGCGGATTTCGCTGTCGCTCAGGCCCACACGCTGGCAGTTGCCCTCGGCGATCACCGTGTCGTCCGCCATATTGTACAGCTTGAATTTCAGCGAGGAGCTCCCCGCATTGATGATCAAAACTTTCATGATAAGCACTCCTTACAAACTCCTATACCTTATATAGTATATATGCTATAATATAAATACGGTGCCTGTCATCCGCTGTCGTCCTTGATCGATATGATCTGAACCGGCACCTGCAGCCGAATGCACTCCGAGATGGTAAAGGCCGTCCCCCTTGACTTGTAATCCCAAAAGGCCAGCACCTTGTCTGCACTCTCCACAATCTTGGTGTCGCGCACAATGGGAGCCTGTCGGCCAAAAAAGGCGTAGTTCGGCTCTATCTTGAGAAAGTCAATGCCGCTGCGCAGGGCATACCGCTCCGCCAGCGTGTCCACCCCGGCCGCCCCGCCGCTGATAATCTGCGTGCACTCCGGGGGAATGTGGCTTGCCAGCTTCTCCATCGTCAAACCCGTGGCATTTCTGGAGCCCACTACAGCAATTCGCATTGTTCTCCCCCTTTCCCGCAATAAATCGGTAAACTATCGTTTATTGTAGCACGCCACGGCAATATGTGCAATAAATGCACACATTTCTGCAACTGGGAATCAATTGATCACAATCCGGTGGTCAAGCCCTCTTACTGTACCCTTCCGGGCAGCCGATTTCGTCAAGACATACGCAATCACTGCTTGTCTGTTCGACAATGTATGTCCGTTTTTGTTTGCTTGCTGCGCAATTCTTCTCGCTTTTTCTTCCTTTTCACCCCTATAATGCCAAAATCAGACTGCAAACCTCTCATTTGTCCGTTGACTTTGTTCCACGATTTTATATAATTAAGACATAGAAAATCCGCTCTTACCTTTCAGACTGTTCATTCACTTATACTTTTTTTTGATGAGGTGGTAACAAATGATGACAAACCGTAGAAAGATCATGATTTCCAGTGACCAGCAGGATTTTTACAAGCAGTGCGCTGCACTGTTCGCCAGCTACAACGTGGAGACCATCTATGCACCAAAAGATGGCGAACAGCTCATTGAGCTCATCCGCAACAACAACCCCGACATTGTGCTCATGGACGTATTCATGCCACATCTGGACGCGTTGGGTGTAATCAAAAAGGTAAAGAGCGACTCCTCCCTTGTCCGGGTTCCCATGTTCATGACAATGTCCAGCTTTGATTCCATCGCCCTCGAAAAGGAGCTCACTGCAAACGGCGTCGCCTACTTCTTCCTCAAGCCCGTTGACAGCGATGTTCTGGTGGAGCGAGTACTGCAGATTGCCGACGCCTACGAGGACGCGCTGCAGAGCACTGCTGGCAACAACATGATGAACAATGGCACCAATCCCTTTGTGGAGCAGACCCAGAGCTTGGATGTCATGGTCACCGATATCATTCACCAGATCGGCGTGCCCGCCCACATCAAGGGCTACCATTACCTGCGGGACTCCATCATTATGGTGGTGGAAGACCCCCAGATCATCAATGCAGTCACAAAAAAGCTCTACACCTCCGTGGCAAAGAAGAACAACACCACATCCTCCCGGGTTGAGCGCGCCATCCGCCATGCTATCGAGGTAGCATGGGATAGAGGGGATGTCGATGTCCTAAATGCGTACTTCGGATATACCGTGAACAACGAAAGGGGCAAGCCCACCAACTCAGAATTCATCGCGATGATCAGCGATAAACTGCGCCTTCTCCGCCACTCCGCATAAACCATCAAATGAAAAAAGCCTCACCCGAATTGTTGGGTGAGACTTTTGTTTTACATTGGAATTCCCTTTGCGCCCGGCTTTCCCTCCAAAAAGTAGGTGGCCTCCATATCCGCCACACTGAGGGCGAATGCCAAAGGAAACTGCTCGAAGGCGTTGCCGATGTTCCGCTTGTCCTCAATGCCGGAAAAGCCCATGTGGTAGCGTATGGCGAAGGCCTCTTCCCTGCTGAGCCTGATGAATCCGCCCAGGATATAGACCGATTTTTCCCCGTGGCCGTAGGGCAGCGCGTCCTCGTAGTCGTAGCTTGGCACCTTTTGCCACACGCCGCTTTCGTCCTTCACATTGCGGAAGCCGGGCTTGTAGCAGTTGATCTTACAGATATCGTGCAGAAGGGAGACGACGGCAACCGACTCCTCCTCGTACTCCATGGCGTAGGTCGTCTTGGCCCGTTCCCGGGACAAATAGTCCGCCAGGCACTCGTACACGTTGATGCTGTGATCCACCAGCCCGCCCTCGTAGGCTCCGTGATAGCGTTGGCTGGCCGGGGCCGTGAAGAAGTCGCTGCGCGTCTCCATATATTCCAGTAGCTTGTCCGCGCCCTCGCGCTGAATACACCTGTTATAGATGTCCAAGAACTTTTCTTTTCCTGTCACTCCGATCTCCTCCTTCGATAAAAAAGCGGCCACCAATGCGGTTGCCGCTTTTTTGATTCTTTATGCCGAAGGCTTTCTGGCCCGCGGCGCCGGTGCAGGGTTCTTCTTTGGCACCGCCCCGCCCATGCGGGCGGCATGGGGCTTGCGGTCGGGATCGTGAAGGATCACCGGGGGATTGCTCTTCTCCACGGCGCCCTTTGTGATCTCAATCGCCTCCACAGTGTGGTCGGAAGGCGTGTCGTACATTACATCTTGGAGCACCGACTCCATGATGGAGCGCAGTCCACGGGCCCCTGTCTTGCGCTGAATGGCCAGCTTGGCAATCTCGGAGAGCGCTTCGTTGGCAAAAGTCAGCTTGACCCCATCCATCTCAAACAGCTTCTGATACTGTTTGACAATGGAGTTTTTGGGCTCGGTGAGGATGCGAATGAGCGACTCCTCATCCAGAGCGTCCAGGGTCGTGATGACCGGCAGACGGCCCACCAGCTCGGGAATCAGCCCAAATTTGACCAGGTCGTGGGGCTCGATGCTCTCCAGCAGCTTGCCCAGTTCCTTGTCCTTTTTATCGCTGATCTTGGCCCCAAAGCCAAAGGTGGTGGCGTTCATTCGCTTGTCGATCACAGCGTCCACGCCGTCGAAGGCGCCGCCGCAGATAAACAGGATATTGGTGGTATCAATGCGGATAAACTCCTGGTTGGGATGCTTTCTGCCGCCGGTGGGAGGCACGTTGGAGACTGTGCCCTCCAAAATCTTGAGCAGCGCCTGCTGCACACCCTCGCCGCTGACATCCCGAGTAATGGAGGGGTTCTCAGACTTGCGGGCGATCTTGTCAATCTCATCCACATAGATGATGCCCCGCTGGGCCCTCTCCACATCGAAGTCGGCGGCCTGGAGCAGCCGCAGCAGGATATTCTCCACATCCTCGCCCACATAGCCCGCCTCAGTTAGAGTGGTGGCATCCGCCACCGCAAAGGGGACATCCAGCGTCCGGGCCAGCGTCTGGGCCAAAAAGGTCTTGCCCACACCGGTGGGGCCTACCAGCAGGATGTTGCTCTTTTGCAGCTCCACATCCGAGTCGCTCTCGGCGTTAAAGATGCGCTTGTAGTGATTGTATACAGCGATGGCGAGGGCCTTTTTCGCCCTGTCCTGCCCAACCACGTACTGATCCAGCACCTTCTTGATCTCTTTGGGAAGCGGCACGGAGAGAACTTCTTCCTCCGGCTTGGTGCGGCTGGCTGCCTGGCGCGGCGCGTAGGGGTCTTCCCCATCCAGCACGCTCTGGCACAACTCCACGCACTCGTCGCAGATGCAGACACCGGGGCCGGAGATCATCCTGCCCACTTCATCCTGCATCTTGCCGCAAAAGGAGCACCGCAGAATTTTATTGTCGATCGATTTTGCCATATAAAACCATTCCTTTAATGCGGAAGCCGGAAGCAGGCGAACCCGCACGACACGGCCTCAAACAGTACTGCAACGTTCAATTCAAGTGCAATGTTACCGCTTTTCCACGATTTTGTCAATCAGGCCGTAGCTCAATGCTTCCTCGGCGGTCATGAAGTTATCCCGGTCGGTGTCCCGCTCGATCACCTCGATGGGCTGTCCGGTTCTCTCCGCCAGGATGGTGTTCAGCTGGTTCTTGGTGCGCAGCAAAAACTCCGCCCGAATCTGCACATCGGTGGCCTGTCCCTGGGCGCCGCCCATTGGCTGATGAATCATCACGATGCTGTTGGGGGTCGCTGAGCGCTTGCCCTTTGCCCCCGCCGCCAGCAAAAAGGAGCCCATGGAGGCTGCCATGCCAATGGCAATTGTCGCCACATCGCACTTGATGTAGTTCATGGTATCGTAAATTGCCAGACCGGCGGATACGGAACCGCCCGGGCTGTTGATGTAGAGGTTGATGTCCTTCTCGGAGTCAATGCCCTCCAGGTAAAGCAGCTGGGCCACCACAAGGCTGGCTGTCGCGTCGTTGACTTCGTCGCTGAGCATGATGATGCGGTCGTTGAGCAACCGGGAGAAAATGTCGTAGCTGCGCTCGCCGCGGTTTGTCTGTTCCACTACCATTGGTACCAGTGCCATAAGAAATCCTTCCTTTCGTGTGAAGAGTGCTTTTTTATGTCGAATTGTCGATGCGAAACACTATATTATAAGTCAAAGAAATCGAGCGATGCGTTTTTTAATAAAAACGTGTCCTGAGCGATGATTGATTTGATACGTTAAATAGTGTTTCAATTGATCTGTGCTATAAAACTGCAGATAGCGATTCCGGCTTGCGCCGGGAACCGCTATCAATGCATGCATTCAAATGCCGCCCAGCGGCTGGCTTATTCGCTCTTTTCTCCGGAATCGGCGGCCTCTTCTTTGTCTTCTTTCTTGGCGGCTGCCTTTTTCGTGCTCTTCTTAGCGGGCTTCTTCGCGCCGGCCTCCTCGTGCACGTGAGGGCCTTCCTCCACCTTATCGGTGATCTTGGCGCTCTCACGGATCAGATCGATGGCCTTGTTGTTGGCCACATCCTTGCCCAACTGCTCCGCGGGGATGAGGGGCTTGAGCTTGTCGGCTTCCATGCCGTAGGCCTCCGCCAGCTTGGCGTACTCCTTGTCCAGCTCCTCCTCAGAGGCAACGATCTCCTCCAGCTCCACAATCTTCTCCAGGGCCAGGCGAATCTTGACCTGGCGCTCAGCCTGGTCGCGGAAGGTCTTGCGGAAAGCGTCGCTGTCCATGCCGGTGTACTGGAGGTAAAGCTCCAGGTTCATGCCCTGGGAGCGCAAGCGCTGCTCGAACTCCTGCACCATGTCGTCGATGCGGGACTCGTACATCACCTCGGGGATTTCACCCTCCAGCTTCTCGATCACAGCGTCCACCAAGTCGTTCTCCAAGTGCTCCTGGGCATGCTCGTCGGCGTGCTCCTGAAGGTGCTTCCTGGTATCCTCGCGGTACTCGGCCTGGGTGTCGAACTCGCTGACATCCTTGGCGAACTCGTCGTCCAGCTCGGGCAGCTCCTTGGCTTTCAGCTCCTTGAGCTTCACCTTGAAGACCGCGGGCTTGCCAGCCAAATCCTCGGAGTGGTACTGCTCGGGGAAGGTGACGTTGACGTCGAACTCTTCGCCGATGTTGTGGCCGACGATCTGCTCCTCAAAGCCCTCGATAAAGGTGTGGGAGCCGAGATTCAGGGTGTAGTCCTCGCCTTTGCCGCCCTCAAAGGCTATTCCGTCGGAGAAGCCCTCAAAGTCGATAACAGCGCTGTCGCCGTCCTGGGCGGCGCGTCCCTCCACCTCCACCATGCGGGAATTTTTCTCCCGCTGGGTATTGATTTCGGCGTCGATCTCCTCGTCGGTGACGGCGTGGACGATCTTTTCGGCCTCAATGCCCTTGTAGCCGGACACCTTGACCTCGGGTTTCACAGTGATGACCGCCTTAAAGGAAAAGCCCTTCTCCTTGTCCATGTCCAGCATTTCCACATCGGCGGGGGCAACAGGCTCAATGCCTGTCTCCTCAACGGCCTGGGAGTAGACGGTGGGATAGACGTCGTTGACCGCATCCTCCAGGAAAATTCCCTCGCCATACATCTTCTCAATGATCTTGCGGGGGGCCTTGCCCTTGCGGAAGCCGGGAACAGAGATGTCCTTGGCTTTGCGGGTGTATACCCGCTTTACCGCTTCTTCCAGCTCCTCTGGGGACACTTCAATTTCAAGTTCAACGGTATTGACGTCGGTTTTGTTGTTGGATGTCACTTTCATTCTGCTGTCCATTCCTTTCTTCGCAGGGCGGTAGCGCTCTGCCTCCCGGCTTTCCCGGAGAATTAACTCGATCATTGTAGCATAGATTGCGGACAAATGCCACAGTTTCCGACCGGAGAAAAAGGGAAAAGACAAAAATTCATCTGCAATCGGAAAATTGTTCAAAAATCGGACATTTCCCGATTGCCACAGAGCCAATGGCAGATTGCCAAACTGTGCAGCTCCGCGCTTTCCGTTCCTCTTCTATGACGAAAATACCCGCAAAACGGCTCAATTACTACTTTTTAATGAGGATGGGGTCAAAGGCGATAAAATCCGCCGATATCATCTCAAATTTGATGCCGTACACCTTCTTGTTGACGGCGTACTTGTGGCCGGGCCCGTGGATGTGGCCGTAGTAGCAGCGCTTCACCTTGTACTTCTTCATCAGCTCGATAAAGGGCGTCAGCTCCTGCCCGTTGAAGATGGGCGGGTAGTGCAGGAAAAGCAGCTTCTCCGCCTTCGCATCCTCCACGCTTTTCAGCGAGGCCTCGATGCGGTTTGTCTCCCGGCGCACAATCTTCACATCGTGAGGAGCGCCGTCCTCGAACAGCCACCCCCTGGAGCCGCAGATTTCCAACCCCTCCACCAGGTAGCTGTTGTTGTGGAGAAACCGGATGGAGCGTATCTCGTGTTCCTCCAGCGCGCGGTTCATCGAGGTGACCGAGCCCCACCAGTGGTCGTGGTTGCCCTTTAGGATGATCTTCTCCCCCGGCAGTCCCTCGATCAGCCGGAAATCCGGCACCGCCTCGGACATCTTCATGCCCCAGGAGATATCTCCCGCCAGCACAACCGTATCCTTCTCCTTTATTTTGGCAGTCCAGATCTCTATGAGCATTTCGGCGTGGTTGTCCCACCCCTGGAAGATATCCATGGGCGTCTTCGCCGCCACGGAGAGGTGCAGGTCGCCTATTGCGTAGATCGCCATCCGCTGTCATCCGTCCTTAACTGTAAAATTAGATACCAAGGTAAACGCTGATCAAAGCAAATGGGCGGCCACTCAGTGACGAATTCTCATGGCCTGCATTTGCTGATGGGGCATTAATCATCGTATACCTAATGCCTTCCCCACCACGCCGGGCATCTCGTCCCGCTCGCAGGTCTCGGCAAAGCGCACCTGCTTTCCGGCAAGCTCCGCTATCTGGGCGGGGATTTGTGTGCTGGTCAGGGCGGAGAGCTTATCCAGCTGGGCAAACTCGTCCTCTTCCCTCTCCCCGGTCAGCGCCTCCAGAATGCTGCCCGCGAACTTGTAGGGGCTGGCGGTGGAGGCGATTACGGTCTTGGTGTCGTCCCCCGTCTCCCTCCGGTACTGCCTGTACACCGAAAGGGCGACAGCCGTGTGGGTGTCGGCGAGATATCCCTGCTTTTCCCAGGTCTCTTTAATCGCCCCGGCAGTGCCCGCTTCGTCGCAGTAACCGCCGTAAAACTCTGCCTGGAGCTTACTGAGCACCTCCGCCGGAATCTCGTAGACCCCGTCGGTGGAAAGCCGATTCATCAAATCAGCCACAGCCTTGTCATCATCCCCCAGCAGGGCGAACAGCAGCCGTTCCAGATTGCTGGAAATGAGAATGTCCATGGAGGGGGAGGATGTGAGCACAAAATCCCTGCGCCGGTCGTAGACGCCGGTGCCAATAAAGTCTGTCAGCACCTTGTTGATGTTGGAGGCGCAGATGAATTTCCGGATGGGCAGGCCCATCCCTTTGGCGTAATAGGCCGCCAGGATGTTGCCGAAATTGCCGGTGGGCACACAGACGTTGATGGCGTCTCCCATCTCGATTTCGCCGTCGGCAACCATGTCGCAGTAGGCGCTGAAATAGTAGACGATCTGGGGGGCCAGCCGCCCCCAGTTGATGGAGTTTGCGCTGGAAAACAGCATGTTCTTCGCTTCCATCCGCTCCGAAAACGCAGGATCGGTGAAAATCTTCTTGACGCCGGTCTGGGTGTCATCGAAATTGCCGTGAACGCCGTAAACCTCCACGTTGGCCCCCTCCTGGGTCGCCATCTGGAGGTACTGGATTTTGCTGACACCTCCCGCCGGGTAAAAGACGATAATCCGGGTGCCGGGCACATCCCGGAAGCCGTCCAGCGCCGCCTTGCCGGTATCGCCGGAGGTGGCCACCAAAATCGCGGCCTCCTTGCCGCCCATCGTCTTGTTCACCGAGCGGGTGAGCAGATGGGGCAGCAGCTGAAGCGCCATGTCCTTGAAGGCGCAGGTGGGGCCATGCCACAGCTCCAGCAGGTATTCGCCGTCGGCGATCCTTTTCACGGGAGCGACCTTCTCATCTGCAAAGCCGCCCGTTCCGTAGGCCGCCTGCACGCACTCCCGCACCTCTTCGGCCGTGAAGTCGGTGAGGAAGCCGCCCAAAATATCGCAGGCCCTGTCCACATAGCTCATGCCCACAAGCTTTTCCAGCCGCGTCCTATCCACTATGGGAAGGCTTCTGGGCACAAATAACCCCGACTCCCGGGAGATTCCCTGGGCAATGGCCTGCGCCGCCGAGACCTCCACCGACTTGTCCCTCGTGCTGATATATTTCATCTCAATATCCATTCCTTCCATTTGCATACGCGGAGCCGTCAAAGGCTGCCTCCAGCAGTTCGCACCCGGTCACGGCCCCATCTCTCCCCGTCGTCACCACGCAGACGTCAAACCGGGGCTGGAGCTGTTCCGCCCTGTTGCTCTTTATGTAGCTCAGCGCCGTCACAATAATCTTGCGCTGCTTTGCCTTTCCCACGGCAGCTTCGCCGGACACCATGCTCCCCTCCCGGCGGGTTTTCACCTCCACAAAGCAGAGTTCATCGCCCTTTGCGGCTATAATGTCCACCTCGCCGTAGCGGCAGTGCCAGTTGCGCGCCAATATGTCGTAGCCCAGACGCTCCAGATAGCAGCAGGTGTAGTTTTCCCCCGCTGATCCCTTAATCCTCGTGTTCATGCCGTTTCCACCATTTGACAAGGAAACTCCTCCTGTGGGCAGCGCAGGGGCCGTACTTGTCCAGCATCTCGTAGTGCCCCTTCGTGGGATAGCCCTTATGCTTTGCAAAGCCGTATTGCGGATATTCCTCATCCAGCTTCCGCAGGTGGGCATCCCGTTCCACCTTCGCCAGAATGGATGCCGCCGCAATGCAGGCGCTGCAATCGTCCCCCCGCACAATCAGCCGGGATTCCACCGGCAGCATGGGGTCGCGGTTGCCATCCACCAGCACAAGCTGCGGCCGGATTTCCAGCGCCTCCACCGCCCGGTTCATCGCCAGGTGGGAGGCCACCAAAATGTTGTAGGCATCGACCTCGTCCTCGTCGGCACTGGCAATCGCCCAGGCGACAGCCTTCTCCCGAATCTCCGCGGAAAGGGTCTCCCTGCGCTTCGGGGTCAGCTTCTTGGAATCTCGCAGACCCACAATGTCACAGGGCTCGGGCAGGATCACAGCGGCGGCGTAAACCGGCCCGGCAAGCGGCCCTCTCCCGGCCTCGTCCACCCCCGCCAACAGCTGTAGCCCGGCGGCGCGCATGCCTCGGTCAAACTCATATAAATCCAATGGAATCAATCCGTTTCCCCTTGGTTATCTTCAAGCATATATGGGCTTTCCAGGCTGATTCTGCCGATGAGCCCGCCCCGGAACTCGTCCAGCGCCGTCATGGCGGCCCGCTCCAGGTTGATCTCCCCGCCGCTGATCAGCATGCCCCGCTTCCTGCCAAGCAGCTCCAGCAGGCCGTAGCCGTCCAGGCTCGCCGTCTCCTCCGGGGTAAACCTGTAGCGCTCCTCCAGCCGGTCGGGATAATCCTGCTGCAGCCGCCAGAGCAGCCTCGCCGCCAGGGTCTCCACATCCAGAATATCGTCCTTGACAGCGCCCGTGATGGCGAGGTTCTCGCCCACCAGCGGGTCTTCAAATTTGGGCCACAGCACGCCGGGCATGTCCAGCAGCTCCAAGCCGCCCTGCACGCTGATCCACTGCTTGCCGCGGGTGACGCCGGGGCGATCCTCCACCTTGGTGCGCTTCGCCCCGGCCAACCGGTTGATCAGGGAGGATTTGCCTACGTTGGGCACCCCGACAATCATCATCCGGGTGGGAAAACCGGACATCCCCTTGTCTTTTCGCCGCTCCAGCAGGGGAGCAAGAATCTGCTCCACCAGCGGCACCAGGTCTTTTACCCCCTTGCCGCTGCGAGCGTCCACAGGCAGCACGGGCAGCCCATGCTTTTTGTAGTGATCGCACCAATCCGCCGTTTTTGCGGGATCGGCCAGGTCGCTCTTGCCCAGCAGCAGCACCCGCGGCTTTTCTCCCGACAGCTTTGCGATCTCGGGATTCTGGCTGGAATAGGGGATTCGGGCGTCCCGAAGCTCCACCACCACATCAACCATGCGCAGGTTTTCCCGCATCAGGCGGCGGGTTTTGGCCATGTGTCCGGGAAACCACTGGATGGAGGGAATCTGCTCGCTCAAATTCTGACTCCTTTTCTCACACTATCTATTGGTCTGTTTCCTCATTTTTCCAATACGCGTCGGGGGAACCCATCTTATCAAAGGGCGTCACCCGGTAGAGCACCCTGCCCAGAATGTACCGCTCGTCGATCATGCCCACCGCCAGGGCGCGGCTGTCCCAAGAGTTATTGCGATTGTCGCCCATGACAAAAACATGCCCCTCCGGCACGGTCTGGGGGAACTCCATGTCAAAGCGGTTGTGGGTGGTCTCCATGATAAAGGGCTCATCCAGCACCACGCCGTCCACCGTGATAATGCCCAGCTCAAAGTCGATGTCCACGGTCTCCCCTTCGGTGGCGATCACCCGCTTGATCAGCGGCTCGCTGCGGTCGTTGGGCTTGGTAATGACCACGATATCGTCCCGTTGGGGCTCGTAAAAAAGCCTGGAGCTGATCAGCCTGTCCTCGTCGTGGAGAGTCGGTAGCATGGAGTCGCCGTCCACGCTGACCATCCTGCCGATGAAAGTGAACACCATAATCATGCAGACCACGGCAAAAACGGCGGATTCCAGCCAATCGTACAGCTCAATGCGCAGGGCGGTCTTGCCCTTCAGCTCCGGCTCGAAATTCTCGTACATCATATGTGGCAAAGGCTCCTAACCGGAGCCTTCTCCCCCTTCCAACCTGTAAAGATAAATAATACTTACAACAGAATACCAGATTCAGCGGCCAAATTCCAATGAAACACGTCGATGATTATGAACAAATCATAAAATAATGGAAAAAAGGAGCTGAAACAGCTCCTTTCCATTGATTTTGCAACTATTTCTTCTTGGAAGGGCGGATGATCTCCTTGACCTTGGCAGCTTTACCAACCTTGCCACGCAGGTAGTAGAGCTTGCCGCGGCGCACCTTACCGGAGCGAACAACATCCACGTCAGCCACTGTGGGGGAATGGAAAGGGAAAACCCTCTCGATGCCGACACCGTGGGCAACCCTGCGGACAGTGAAGCTCTCAGAAATGCCCCCGTGCTGGCGGGCGATAACAGTGCCCTCGAACATCTGGATTCTTTCCCGCTCGCCCTCTTTAATGCGAACATGCACCCGGACAGTGTCGCCGATGTAGAACTCGGGCAGGGACTCCTTCATGCTGTCCTGTGCGATCAGTTTCAGCGCGTCCATACTAATTCCTCCTTCAAGATTCAGACATTCATGGCCTGCAATTACATCGACCAGAGGACTGTCAGCCTTTTGCGCCGCGTTTGCGCCGCAAAACCCCCATCGCGTAGCATGCGACGGCGATTACATACCGCGATATTATAGCACGCATTCCGGGCCAATGCAAGAGCAAATCGCCCCGCCCGTCAACTTTTATGTGAAAGGCTGCTCCTTTGCATCCAGGATGGCCGTGCGCACAATCTTGACACCCTCCGGCCTGGCATCCGCAAAGGCGTAAAAAGCGCCCAGATACAGGCTTGGATTGATGTTGAGGCTGCTGCCCGCAGCGCAGCGCAGCGTCATCCGCAGAGTGCGCTCCTCGTGGGAGAAAGCCGATTCTAGCACCCGCACATTGGGCCCTATGTCCACCGTGCGCATCCCCTTCTTGGACTTCTTCTCCACCTCGATCACGGGGAGTAACTGAAAGTCCCGCCAGTTCTGTTCCAGCATGGCGGGGCTCTCCCCCGGCCAGATCAGCCGGATGTCGTAGTCTGCGAAGGTGATGGCCGTGGCATCCTGCACGGGATGCTCCACCCGCAGCACCTTCATCCCCTCGGGCAGCACACGGTTCAAAGCCTCCCGGCACTCCTCCAGCCCCACCTCCCGGATCAGGCGGGTGTCGAAGCTTTCGCAGAGGCTCTCGTACCCCAGGGAGAGGGGCAGCGCGAAGGTGAGGTAGATGTGGGGGTTGAAGCCCTCGGTATACCAGATAGGCAGCCGGGAGCGGCTCAGCGCCCGGGTAAAGGCGCGCATCGTGTCCAAGTGGGAGATGTACTTCACCCTGCTGCGCTTCTCGAAAAACACGCGGATGGGGATTATCGGCATGGCGGCTTCACCTCCCCTTTGGCGTAAAAAGCTGCCGCCCCGCAGGCGGAGCACTTGTCCTTGCAGTGGGGAGTTGTCTTGCCCTCGTGGGCCAGCTTGTTCTCCCGCACCAGGTAGGCCCTGCTCACGCCGTAGTCCAGGTGGAACCAGGGCATGACCTCGCCGTAATCGCGCCGCCGGTTCGCGTAGAAAGCGGGATCAATCCCCGCCTCGTCAAAGCTCTCCGTCCAGCGCATCATCTGAAAGTGCTCCCCCCAGCCGTCCAGGCGGCTGCCCTTTTTCCAGGCGGATTCCACAACAGGGGCAAGCTTGCGGTCTCCCCTCGCCAGCACAGCCTCCAGCACGCTGGTGGGGCTGTCGTGGTACCGGAAGCTAATCTTGCGGCTGGAAAGGCTGTCCTTCAGCAGCCGCTGCTTGCGGGCGAACTCCTCCATGCTGTCCTGCGGCTCGAACTCAAAGGGGGTGAAGGGCTTGGGCACAAAGCAGGCGGTTCCCAGCGTCACCTGTACCCCCTTGCCCTTGGGCCGGTCGGGCAAGTTGTAAAAGAGGTCGACAATCCGCTGGGCGAGCTCTGCAATTCCCACGACATCCTCGTCGGTCTCGGTGGGCAGCCCCAGCATGAAGTAGAGCTTCACCGAGGTGTAGCCGCCGCGGAAGGCCACCTCGCAGGTGCGCATGATCTCCTCTTCGGTGATGTTTTTGTTGATCACGTCCCGCAGGCGCTGGGTGCCGGCCTCCGGGGCGAAGGTGAGGCCGCTTTTCCGCACCGAGGCGATCTGCTCCAGCAGCTCCTCCGAGAAGTTGTCAATGCGCAGGGAGGGCAGCGACAGGTTCACGTGGCGGTCGTCCGTCCAGCAGAGGAGCTTTCGCAAAAGCGGGTCGAGCTCGGTGAGATCGCTGGTGCTCAGGGAGGTGAGGGAAATCTCCTCGTAGCCCGTGCTGTCGGTGAGGGCCCGCGCGTCCCGGTCAAGGGTCTCTGCGCTCTTCTCCCGGAAGGGGCGGTAAATGAAGCCCGCCTGGCAGAAGCGGCAGCCCCGGATGCAGCCCCGCAGCACCTCCAGCATGGAGCGGTCGTGCACCACGTCGATGTAGGGCACCACAAAGGTTTCGGGGAAGTAGACACTGTTCAAATCCGAAACGATTCGCTTTTTCACCTTTACAGGCGCGCCGTCGCGGGGCGTGACCGACTGCACGGTGCCATCAGCATTATAGGATACCTCGTAGAGAGAGGGCACGTAGACGCCCTGAATCATCGCCGCCTCCCGCAGGTAGCGGGCCTTGTCCCAGCCCTCCGCCTTGGCGGTCTTCATCAGGTCGATCAGTTCCAGGTTGACCTCCTCCCCCTCCCCCAGCGCAAAGAGGTCGACAAAGTCGGCCATGGGCTCAGGGTTGCAGGCGCAGGGGCCCCCCGCCATGACAATTGGCGTCAGGGCGGGACGGTCGGCGCTTCGGATCGGCAATCCCGCTAAATCCAGCATGTTGAGAACCGTTGTGAAGCTCAGCTCGTATTGCAGGGTAAAGCCGATCATGTCAAACTCCCGGATGGGGTCGAGGCTCTCCAAGCCGTAGAGGGGTATGTCCTTCTCCCGCATCAGAGCCTCCATGTCGGCGTCGGGGGCAAACACCCGCTCACACCACACATCCTCCCGGCTGTTCTTGAGGCCGTAAAGGATTTTGGTGCCAAGGTGGGACATGCCGATTTCGTACAGGTCGGGAAAGCAGAAGGCGTAGCGGACAGCGACTTCCTCCGCGTTTTTGACTACGCTGTTCGGCTCACCGCCGGTGTAGCGGGCGGGCTTCTGCACCCTGTCCAGCAGGGGCTCCAGCTGCTCGAATTTCATGGGATCATCCTTACATATAGACTAGGGAGCCATCCGAAGATGGCTCCCAGAAGTATAGCATGTTTAGCTACTTATCGGCAAGCTGCGTAATTTCGGGGGATTTCAGCACGCCCTGCACCCAGGTGCGGTACTCGTAAGTCCACTCCTCGCCCGTGGTGCGCCAGGAATTGGGGCCCCACCAGCGGTAATCGCCGCCCCGGTTGTTCTGGTGCAGCTGCCCGAAGGTGTTAACCCGGGAACCGAAGCAGGTGATGTCGATGCAGTGCTCCCCCTTGGAGAGCCCGTGGAGCTCCAGCAGGTAGGGAGCGTAGGCGATTCGCCCGGCCTCCTCCCCGTCCACCATCACTTTGAGCAGCGGCCCCCGGTAGGTGGAGACCCGCAACCGCAGCCCTTCGGCCTCGGCCACAGCCTTCAAGTGATAGGTGACGTTGCCGCCGTAGAAGGGCAGCCCCTGGCGGGTGATATCCCCGAAGCCCAGCGCCCTGACAGGCGGGGTGATCGTGCACCTCGTGCCCATGACCTCCACGCCGAAGTCGCCCAACAGGAAGGCGTACTCCACGTCGATCTTGCGGCCATAGGGGATGATGAGCTCTATACTATGCGTCCCGGCCTTCATCTCGGGCAGGGCAACCGTGCCGATGGCCTTGTCTGTATACCAGCCGTCCGGAACGGCGGTCACTGCTATACCATCCACCTTTACGGTGGTGATCTCGGCGTTTTCCAGCGCGATCTTTGTGCCTACGAGGTCGATTCGGCTCTCGACGGTGTAGCGCAGGCGCAGTGTGTGGGGCGTAGTCTCGTCGGTTTCAACCCAAGGCTGAGCCACAGCCTCGCTGCGGGAGGGCCAGCCGAGGCGGGCGCGCAGCTCGTTGTCCAGACGCAGCACTTCCTCTCTGCGACCGTAGGGCTCCTCGTCCAGGGCGAACTCCGCCATGTCCAAAATCAGCGCGTTGGGCTCGGAGAGGGTGACGGGCACAGGCTCCAGGAACAGCTCCGCCAAGCCATTGTCTTTGGCGTACAGGCCGGTTTCCAGCGCTATGTCGTGGGAAGCCACGTCCGATTCCAGCTTGACCAGCAGGCTGTCGTGGGCGTAGAAGGGATACTCGAAGAGGGTAAAACCATCCTTGACGGTGAATTGCAGCGGCGCGGTCTCACCGGTCATGGTGTCGTAGAGCACCACCGCCCACTCGCCCTTGATCTTGAAGTGCATCAGCTCGCCGGTGGCGTCGTCGTGGTTCTCCAGCGGGGTGGAGCGGGCCACGAACAGCCAGCGGTTGCTTTCATCCTGACGGAGCTGTGTGACAAAGCGATCGGTGAGGGTGCCCCTGGAATCGCGAATCTCGATCTCCCTGCGGCACTCCAGCGCCTGCATCACATCCAGCCGCTGGTAGGCGGCCCTGCGGCAGGTCTCCCCCAGCTTCTTGGCCCGGTTGGAGGGAACCGCATCCACCAGGTGGGGCACCTTGCCCAAAAAGAGGATGTCGCCGCCGTTTTGGTGGAACTTTTCCAGGCGCTCCAAAGTGGTGGAGCGAATCGTTTCGCAGCCGGGCACCACAATGGTGTCGTAGGCCATCTTCCCCACAGGGAAGGCCTTGCCGGAGATGGCGGCGGGGGTGTTCTGATCCTTGAGCAGCGACTCGGCGATGAAGTCGAAGTCGATCTGCCCCTTGAGCAGCCAGTCGGTGAGGTTCTGGAAGTTCCCGTCCATCTGCTCCCGCACGTCGTTGGTGTTCTCACTGTCCCCCCAGTGGAGCCAGTAGCTCTCCACAGGGTGGATGACGCCCACCCGCACCACAGGCTCGCCCCGTGTGAGGGCGGTGTTGACCCGGGCAAAGTGATCCTCCACATAGGAGTATTCCCCGTGCCAGGGGGTCTGGTAATTGAAGGTGGAGGGGTAATCCCGCTTGGCCTCGCCCTTCATGGACACCCAGGAGAGGTGGGGCACCCGGACGGTGACGCCCAGCGCCGCCTGCCAATCCCCCTGTAGCTTGTGGCCCCGGAAGTCGAAGTCCCAGTGTGGGACGCCGTACAGCTCGGAGCGGGTGCCGGGAAGGCCGTACTGGTGGGCGGCAGACTGGGCCTGCTTGGCGGTTGTAAACTCATACCAATTGCAGAGCATGTCGATGCCCGGGAACTGGAACCCCCGGTAGGAGCGCATGGCCTCGCCCAGGGCGGCGGTCTGGCTGCGCAGGGTGGGCTCCTCCATCATGTGGCCGGTGAGCATCAGGCCGTGCTCGCCGCACCACTTGCCGCACTGGTCGGCAAAGGCCTCGGCGAAGCGCTCCGCCACGTGGTCGTGGTAGTGGTAGCGGGTGACCGAGATTTTTCCCTCAGGCAACTCCCACAGCAGCTCCGGCAAGTGCTCCATCAGGTCGTCGCCGGGATAGGCCGCTGCAAAGGTCTCGGCCAGGTCGTGTGTCCAGGGCAGAGTGACGTCCTTGTCCTCGTGGGCGAAGCTGAGGGTGGTCTTGTGGGAGAACTGGGGCTCATCGGTGAAGATGGCGGGCACCACGCCGCCGAAATCCTTGCTGAAAAACTGGTTGTACCGCTCGTAGGTGACCTTGATGAACTCCTGGATGGTCTCTTTGTCCAGGGTGTTGGCGTAGGTCTCGTTGTTGTACCAGGGGCTGGGAACGGCTGTCTCCAGATAGGCGTAGAGCTTGAAGCCCTCCGCAGATTCGTTTTCGCCGATTTTGCGGTAGGTGCGCAGGGCGCCGTCCTCGGACAATTTGACATCGTAGCAGGCCAGCAGCTCGCCGTTTTCGGTGCGGGCCGCCCTGGCGGAGGAGATGAAGTTTTCATCCTTATCCTCCAGTGAGCCGTAGGGATTGCGGGTGATTAGCAGGTGGCGGGAGCGGTACTTTGGGTTCTTGGTCACGTAGCCGCCCGCCGCGCCGGAGGGCCAGCGATCCTCGTCGTAGAGCCAGGCCAGCATCTTTTCGTCCCTGGCCTTCTCCACGCAGGCGCTTACCAGGCCCATGTGTTCGTCGCTGAGGTACTTGGTCGCCATGCCGGTGCGGACATGCATGTGGAAGCCGCCGTAGCCCATGGATTTGAGCACGTCGATCTGTCGCAGCAGCTCGTCCTCCTCCAGCTTGCAGTTCCAGGCCCAGAAGGGGGTTCCCCGGTATTCGCTGGTGGGGTTCTGGAACAGTTCGGGATCAAAGGGCCGTTCTCGCTTTGGGTAGAGCATGAAAAATCATCCTTCCCTAATGAATTGCTAAAATGCAAATTAAATTCGCAATTTGCGAATTTTGTGCTATTTTGCGGCATCCGCGTCCTCTCCGTCGGCGGTGGTTGCGTCGCCATCTTCCCCGCCGCTTTCCTCCTGCTGCTCCGCCTCCAGCAGGGCCTGGGCGTCCCGCTCTTCCTCGGCCAGCTGCAACAGGTAGAGGTACTCCTCCAGGCAGTAGCCGCCCCTCTGGATGTCCCGGGCGGCGATTCTGCCCACATAGCGGTAGTGCCAGGGCTCGTAGGATATCCCCGTGACGGGCTCCTTGCCGTCGGGGTAGCGGAGCACAAAACCGAACTCCCAGGCGTTTTCGGCCAGCCAGCGAAAGGCCGTGGTGTCCTCAAAGGCTCTGTCCAGGGTGCGGTGGGAGGGGGTGACAATGTCCACCGCGAGGCCGGTCTGGTGCTCGCTGGTGCCAGGCTTGGCGATCTCCCTCTGCACCGCCTTCTCCGCGTCCTCTCGCAGGTAGCCATAGCCCATGTATTCCTGGATGCGGTCTTCCATGATGTCGCTCTGCTTGACGGGGTCACGGTAGGCGGAGCATATCTCCAGGTTGATGCCGTCCGCCTTGGCCTTTGCGACCATCTCTTTCAAAGAGGTAGCGATGCGCATATCGACTTGGAAGCCGTTGCCCACGTCCTCTAAAGTGGCGGAGTAATTGTCCGGCAGGGGGCTCTTGACGCTCACCAACAGCAGTTCCCAGCCCTCTTCGTTTTCCGGGGCGGAGGCAGCGGGTGAGGGCTCCGGCACCGATGATTCCACCGGCGGGGCGGGCTCCTGGGATGATTCGCTCTCCTGGGAAGACACCGGCTCTGCCGGGGAGGAATCCCCCTCAACCGAGGGCTCGGTCATCATACCCGCCGCCGGGGCGCTCTCGGACGGGGGGAGCTCATCCTTATTCCCGAAAAAGAGGAACAGCAAAACGCCCACCACCAGCACCGCGATCACCAGGGCGATCAGCAGCAGAAGCATCCGGCGGCGGCGGACGAATTTTCGATTCATTTTTGGCGCTTGCTTCGGCATAGAGTAATTCCCTTTACGCAACATGAAAACATCAGATTATACAAGAAAACAGCGCGATCTTATGCCAATTCATTGAATCACAATTGTGATATGTTGTCAATGAACAGTCTATAAATTCTACACCCAATAAATCGGATTTGTGCTATAATCAAGTATAGAATGAGTATAGACAGAAAACCATCTTAACGCGAGAGGAAAATACGCCTATTATGTCCCTTTACACGGTCAACCTGGAGCAGGGAATGCCCACCACCCAGCAGGCCAGGATCAAGCTGGATCAAGCGCTGCGCACCGCCCGCTCCCGGGGGAGCAAGGTGGTGAAGGCCATTCACGGGTACGGCTCCTCCGGCAAGGGCGGGGCAATCAAGCAGGATGTGAAGGCTTATTTGGGCGGGCAAAAGACGAGCCGCAAGATCAAGGCCTTTGTGCAGGGGGATAACTTCTCCCCCTTCGACCCCTCCGCCAGGGAAATTCTTGCCGCCTGCCCCGAGCTCTCACGGGACAGGGATTACGCCCAGGGCAATCCGGGCATCACCCTCATCCTGCTTTAACGCGGGTTTAGCTTTCCATCGGAAAGGGAATGGTTCTCCATGAAGGAGCTGCTGCGCAAAAAAAGGCTCTACCTGATCCTGCTCATTCCGCTCGGCTTCCTTCTGACCGCCCTCACCGCCCGCTTTCCCTGGGCCACCGACCGCATCTACTCCCGGGGCATCTACCAGGGTGTTGCCCGCGTAATCGGCGGCTTTTTCAGCATGATCCCCTTTTCGGTGGCGGAGCTGCTGATTTTGATTCTCCTCGCGGTGATCCCCATTTCCCTCATCGTGCTGGTTGTCCGGCTGATTCGGGACAAAGAGGGGCGGAGGAAGCGGCTGCTAAACCTGGTCGCGAATCTCTTCTGCACGGCGGGCTGCCTCTACTTCGTCTTCGTGCTGGTCTGTGGCATCAACTACACCCGGCCCGGCTTTGCGGAGCTGAACGGCCTGGAGATACGGCCCTCCTCGGTGGAGGAGCTCTCCGCCCTCTGCACCTCGCTGGTGGAGCAGTGCAACGCGGCCGAAGCCGCCACCGCATCGAACGAGGCGGGGGTCTCCACCCTCTCCTTCGAGAATCACAGAGCACTCACCGATGCCTGTCAGGCGGCCTACAGCAAAGCGGGAGAGGAATACGACACCCTCTCAGGCTTTACGCCCCGAGCCAAGGCTGTGATCAACTCCCGTGCCATGAGTTACCTGGACATCACAGGGGTGTACTTCCCCTTCACCTTTGAGTGCAATGTGAATGTCGACCACCCGGAGCACAATGTCCCCGCCACCATTCTCCACGAAATGGCTCACTTCAAGGGCTTTATGCGGGAGGAGGACGCCAACTTCATCGCCTATCTCGTCTCCGGCTACAGCGATGATCCGGAGCTGACCTACAGCGGCACCCTCCTCGCCACGGTCTACGCCACCAACGCGCTGTTCACCGCCGACCCGGAGGAGTACAGCCGCGTGGCCTCCGGTCTCAGCAATGGGGTGCAGACAGATCTCGCCGCCGCCAGGGAATACTGGCAGCAGTTCGCCACACCGGTGGCAAAAGTGTCCAACAGCGTTAACAACACCTACTTGCGGGCGAACCGGCAGCAGGAGGGCGTCAAGAGCTATGGGCGCATGGTGGACCTGCTGCTGGCCGAATACCGCCAGGAAAATGGCATAGAATAAATTTACAGAAGGGCCGTGCTGTAATTAATAATATATGCTATAATTGAAGATAAAACTGAATGTTTAACGATACTCTAAGGGGCGAGTTAAGTAAAATCATGATTGCAAAAACAGTGCCGTTAAATGAAATAAGGTGTGGGGACTGCCTCGATGTGCTCAAAGATGTTCCTGACAACAGTGTCGACTTAATTGTAACTTCGCCCCCATATGCTGACAGCCGAAAAAATACTTATGGCGGTATTTTGCCAGATAAATATGTCGCATGGTTTACCGAAAGGTCTAAAGAATTTTTAAGGGTTTTGAAACCGACAGGTACATTTATTCTGAACATAAAAGAGAAAGTTGTGGACAGTGAACGCAGTACATATGTATTAGAGCTGATACTTGAACTGAGAAAACAAGGATGGCTTTGGACAGAGGAATTTATCTGGCATAAAAAAAACTCCTTTCCCGGGAAATGGCCAAACAGATTTCGAGATTCCTGGGAAAGATGCTTACAGTTTAATAAAGATAAGAAATTCAACATGTATCAAGATGAAGTAAAGGTTCCTATTGGTTCGTGGGCAGAAACCAGGCTGAAAAATTTGAGCAAAACCGATCAAATAAGAGATGAAGCAAAAAACAATAGTGGGTTTGGCAAAAAAGTTGCCAATTGGGTCGGAAAAGATACGGTTTATCCCACAAATGTTTTACACTTGGCAACTGAATGTTCCAATAAGAATCACAGTGCCGCTTTTCCAGAAGAATTGCCGGAATGGTTTATTAAGCTCTTTACAAAACCTGGAGATGTCGTTCTCGACCCATTTGTAGGCTCTGGAACCACGGCAATCGTTGCTAAAAAACTGGGAAGAAACTATCTTGGGATTGATAAAGAGGAAGAATACTGTAATATAGCACGAACTTTGTTGAAAAAGGATAGTGACGCTGTGAACACAGATAAGTTGGTTGCATATATCAACAATAACATCTCTGACTTTCATTCGAATCGCATTCAAAGCCTGTCCAAACTAAAATTGGCTAATATCTTAAAGCGAAAAAACCCTTACCTCTTCAAAGCGAAAAATATGCAAACAGCTGATGATTTGGTAAAAAACATCATCGATGCATATTTATCTTCTCAAGAAGAAACACTTTTCGGAGAATTCTTGGAAAAACTTGCAATATACGTTTGTGGTGAAACCATGGGGGGATATAAGTCCGGCATTACAGGCATAGATTTAGAAATAAACAAAGATAACAGACGGTATCTCATAACAATAAAATCTGGTCCCAATTGGGGGAATAGCAGCCAGATAACAAAAATGAAAGATAATTTCAAGACAGCGCAAAAGACATTGAGAACACAAAATGCCGGCTTAAACATTGTTGCTATAAACGGTTGTTGTTACGGAAAAGACGATACTCCCGACAAGGGCGCTTATCTAAAATTGTGTGGTCAACGTTTTTGGGAATTTATAACTGATGATGAAACTTTTTATTTAGACATTATAGAGCCCTTAGGATATAAGGCAAAGGAAAAGAATGATGCATTTTACGAAGAATATGCAAAGGTGGTCAATACCTTTCTTCACGAGTTCATTGAAGAATATTGCTTGAAAGATGGGGCAATCAACTGGGAAAAAATCGTAAAACTGAACAGCATGAAAAAGGAATAAAAACAACTGTGGCCGCTGTTCGAATAGCGGTCACAGTTGTTTTTTAGAGCATATTGGCAAAAATGCAGACCACTGCCTAACGATATATAATCTTTTGCTCTAGCGCCGTCCCGCCTTTTTGGGCTTGACCGGCCAGGCTGCGAGCGCACGGGCCCTTCTTTTGCGGAGGTGCACCTTGTAGGAGTTGATCGCCTTGCGGCAGCACTTGCCCAAAAAGCCGTGCACGTGGAAACTGAAATACGCCAATGGCAGGTAGAAGAAGGCGTTGCGGGTAAAGATATTGCCCAGCATGAAGACGTCGCCAAAAAAGGCAAACAGCAGCACAAAGCCCGCTACAAGGCTGATGAGGAGCACCTTGACCGAGGTGGTGTAGGGCTTGGAGATGCGCAGTAGCAGGAAGGGTCATGCACAAAAACTGTTGTTAATGGACACTATAAAAATAAACAGCAGGTGAGGCAGCGTGGCGACAATCGAAGTCAAATGTCCAGAATGCGGGGGGACAAAGGTCATAAAACACGGCATAAGCGAAAGCGGGAAACAACGGTATTATTGCAAGGACAATGCGTGTCCCGTAAAGAGCTTTCAACTTGAACACAGCTATGCCGGCTGTGAACCCGGAGTCAACGAGAAAATCATCGCGATGGCGGC
>JBKEBS010000081.1:0-3162 GCA_047973265.1 Oscillospiraceae bacterium | reverse complement strand
CAAACGCCATTGTTATGCAAGCAGTCAAAGATTATCGAACCTCTCTTCTTCATTCGAAGAAACGACCTGATAGCAAAGGCTACCAAATTGAAGTGGCATCTTTAGAACGGTTTTTCCGTTCCGGTTGGTACGGTGAGCTAACCAGCCTGAATGCCGAGTACCTCATTCGAAGAGTTAATGAGGAGGTGCAAAGGAATGACCGCTAAAGAGTATTTATCACAGGCCTACCGCCTTGATCAGAGGATTGCCAGTAAACTCGAAATGGTGGAATCCTTAAATGAGCTAGCAATGAGATGCACCACCACCATAACCGGCATGCCTCGCAACCCCAGCAAAAGCACCTCGCCGATGGCGGACACCGTTCTGAAAATCATTGACCTTCAGGATGAGATCAACAGAGATCTTGAAAGCTTGGTGGATCTTAAGCGCGAGATCAGTCTTGTAATCCGGGAAGTGGAATACAACGAATATCGAACGATTCTGGAGAAGCGATACATCAGCAATAAGTCTTGGCCAGAGATTGCTGTGGAGCTTGGGTATAACCTTCGTCATCTTTACCGATTACATGATGCAGCACTCAACAAAGTAAGAATTCCTGAAGATGTCACTGTATGTCACTATTAGTCCAAGTGCACTCATGTTAATGTTAAGGTAGCGAAAAGCATCAAGGCGAAGCCTCGCGGGAGAAATCCTGTGGGGCTTTTCTTATGCCCCGAAAGTGAGGTGAACCCATGCCATATAAACCAAAGCGTCCCTGCGCCTATCCTGGCTGCGGTCGGCTCGCTGAACGTGAGCAATACTGTGCCGAGCATCAAAAGGTCGTGGACCAGCAATACAACCAGTACCAGCGTGACCCAAAGTCCAACAAACGCTACGGCAGAAGCTGGAAGCGCATCCGTGACCGCTACATCAAGTTGCATCCCCTCTGTGAGGAGTGCGAGAAACAAGGCAAGCTGACGCCTGCCGAAGAGGTCCACCACATCCTTCCGCTCTCCAAAGGCGGTAGCAATGAAAAGAGTAATCTGATGGCTCTATGTAAATCCTGTCACTCTCGCATTACTGCTGAAAGTGGTGACCGGTGGGGTGCCTGCCATGAATGAGAACATAAGACCTATCCCAAATTATGATGGATACTACGCTGATGATTCTGGACGGATATATTCATACCGGAGCGGAGTCCGAAGGCTACTGTCTCAACGCATTCATAAAGGTTATTACCGTGTGAATCTGAAAAACAAGCAATCAAAAAGTGGCTTCTCTGCTGAGCCTGTTCATAAGCTCGTTTTAGAGGCTTTTGTAGGTGTTCGTCCAGAAGGAATGGTGTGCCGACATCTTAATGGCAATTCCCTTGATAATCGTCTACTTAATCTTTGCTGGGGAACACCGCAAGAAAATGTTCGAGATTCAATTAGACATGGAACTGCAGCTTGCTTACGCCATGGTGAAAATTCAGTGGCGGCAAAGCTTAAACTGTCTGACATCTATGAAATCAAACAACTATATCAGAGCGGTTACCTTCAACGTGAATTATCTGAACAGTTTGATGTCACTCAAAGGCATATCAGCGACATCGTTCGCAATAAAACTTGGTGCCACATTTACCCCGTGGGGGAGGTAAAATCTTCACAACTTTTTTAACCGGACAGCGGCGTGGGGCTTCGTGTTGAAAAACGCATATTCAAACGAGGGAATAGCCCCAGCCCTGCAAAGGGAGGTGATATTTTTGGCAAAAGACGGTACCAACCGTGGCGGTGCTCGTATCGGCGCTGGCGCAAAAAAGAAGCCATTAGCTGACAAAATAGCCGTGGGCAATCCCGGCGGCAGGAAACTGACTGTGATGGAATTTCAAGATGCAGCAGATCTCAAAGGTCTTGAAATGCCTGAACCAAACAAAATGCTCGAAGCCATACAAAAAGATGGCAAGACGCTCGTCGCGAGTGAAATCTACAAATCCGCCTGGACTTGGCTGAACGAACGTGGCTGTGCGGTTCTTGTAGCTCCGCAGCTTTTGGAGCGATATGCGATGAGTGTGGCCAGGTGGATTCAGTGTGAGGAAGCCGTCACTGAATACGGCTTTCTCGCAAAGCACCCTACTACAGGCAATGCAATTCAGAGCCCCTATGTGGCGATGGGTCAGAACTACATGAACCAGACAAACAGGCTGTGGATGGAGATTTTTCAGATCGTAAAGGAAAACTGTACCGGCGAGTACAGCGGTGTGAATCCGCAAGATGATGTTATGGAGCGGCTCTTAACCGCCCGGAAAGGAAAATGATATGGCAAAATACAAAACTTCTGAAAGTGTCTGCAAGGGTCACCCGGATAAGCTCTGTGACCTGATTGCAGACAGCATTCTTGATGCGTGCCTTCGCAAAGATAAAGCTTCACGCGTGGCCTGCGAGGTCATGGCGACAAAAGGAAAAATCATCGTAGCGGGCGAAATCACCTGCTCGAAAAAAGTAGATATCCGCTGGGTGGTTCGTAGAGTTCTCGCGGAGGTCGGCTACAACCCATGGAAATTCATCGTGTTTGTATTCGTCCACCAGCAAAGCAAGGACATCGCTGGTGGCGTGAATCAGGCGCTGGAATCCCGCGAGGGAGATACCTCTTGGTATTCCATGCTCGGTGCTGGCGACCAGGGAACCGTCTATGGTTACGCCACTGATGAGACGGCAGAAAAACTTCCGCTCCCTCTCGTATTTGCTCATGGCATTTGTCAAAAGCTCGATAGCACCATGAAAAATGGCGTCATCAAGGGCATCGGTCCTGATGGTAAAGCCCAAGTCACTGTCGAGTACGAAGATGACAAGCCCAAGCGCATAAAAACGATTATTGTTTCTGTACAGCACCGCGCTGATAAGGATTTGGAAATTCTCCGCAGTGAGATCATCTCTCAAGTCCTGTGGCCGGTGTTCGAGAAATTCCCTTTTGATGATGACACCGAAATCCTCATCAATCCATCCGGCCGTTTTGTCGAGGGTGGACCTGCTGCTGACACCGGTTTGACCGGCCGAAAGATTATGGTCGATAGCTACGGCGGTCTTGCTGCTCATGGTGGTGGTGCGTTTTCCGGCAAGGACCCGACAAAGGTTGATCGCTCCGGTGCCTACATGGCACGGGCTATCGCAAAGAACCTCGTCAGGTGTGGTTATGCCAAACGCT
>JBKEBS010000080.1:0-4414 GCA_047973265.1 Oscillospiraceae bacterium | reverse complement strand
TCTCCGCCGTGGGCGTTTCAGTGCGGCCACGGGATGAGGATAGCTCCTACATGCCCTGCTTTTTGGTTGTAGAGATGGTTGCGCAGTCAATCTCCGCAGCGAATAGAATATCTCTGCACCGCTTTTCACATCAGCCAGGGCACATTGCCGCGGCGGTTTACGCCACCGGGAACCTTGCGCTACGAAACAAGCCATTTCTGGCCTTCCATCTTTCCGGCGGAACGACGGAATGTCTGTTGGTGAAAGAGGGAGAAGAAAGCCCGTTTGCCATCGAACGGCTATATACCTCCTCCGACCTCTACGCGGGCCAGGCTGTAGACAGGGTGGGTGCTATGCTGGGGCTGCTTTTTCCCGCAGGCCCGGCGCTGGAAAGGCTGGCACTGGAAAGCAGCGCCAAGTTTCATCCGCGTGTTCCTATGCAGTCGGGCAATCCCTCTATTTCAGGCTTAGAAAATCAGTGCAAAAAGCTGCTGGCAGAGGGGAAATCCTCCGCTGATGTGGCGAGATACTGCATTGCCTGGCTCTCGACCATGGTGCAGAAGATGACCGAAAATGCTCTGTCCCGGTTTCCAGGACTCCCCGTGATCTACGCGGGCGGGGTGATGGCCAACGGCATTATCCGGGAAGAGGTCACCGCCAAATTTGGTGGGGAGCACTGCTTCTTTGCATCTCCCGCTTTCAGTGCGGACAACGCGGCGGGTATCGCCGTGCTGGCGGCAATAGGGGAAGGGGAGTGCGCACAGTGTTGACCCTTACGGTTAGCCAGCTCAACCGCTATGTGAAGGCGCTGCTGGAGGAAGACGACAAGCTCCGCGATGTCTACATCAAGGCAGAGGTGTCCAATTTCACCAATCACTTCAGCTCGGGCCACTTCTACTTCACGCTGAAAGATGATGGCGCGGCGGTTCGGTCCGTGATGTTCCGCCGCTACGCCGAAGAGCTGCGCTTTGAGCCGGAAAACGGCATGGCTGTGCTGGCTAGGGCCTCTGTCGGCGTATACGAACGGGACGGCGTCTATCAGCTCTATGTGACGGATCTGCAGCCGGATGGTGCGGGCGCGATGTCCGTGGCTGTCCGGCAGCTCAGAGAGCGGCTGGAACGAGAGGGACTCTTCGAGGTCAGGCACAAAAAATCGCTGCCACCCTTCCCAAAGACGGTGGGGGTGATCACCTCCGAGACCGGTGCGGCCATCGGCGACATCACCAAAGTGCTGGAAAGGCGCTTCCCGCTGGCAAAGCTGTTGTTCGCCCCCGCCCTGGTGCAGGGGAAGGAAGCGCCCCCTTCCCTGATTGATGCGCTTGACAGGCTGGACGGGCGCTGCGATGTGATTATCATCGGCAGAGGCGGCGGCTCCAGCGAAGATTTGTGGGCCTTTCAGGATGAGCGGCTTGCCAGAAGGATTTTCATGGCGCGCACGCCAATCATCTCCGCCGTGGGGCATGAAATGGATGTAACCATCTGCGATATGGTGGCAGACCTGCGTGCACCGACCCCATCCGCTGCGGCGGAACTGGCTGTACCGGATGTGGTGAGCATCGGGCGGGAACTGGATGAACGGGCCATCCAGCTGTCGGAGGTCTTTCAAAAAAGGATCGACAGGGCATCGGAACGGCTTAGTGTTCTGGAAAAACAGACGATGCTGCTGCGCCCCGATTTGCTTCTGGATAAAAAGCGGGAAAGATTGGATTTTTTATCCAAAACATTGTATACTACAAAGAAGGTCTCTTTCGATAAAAATGAAGCCAAGCTGCTGGAAAAGCAGCAAAAAATAGCTGCCAAGTGGCAGCATTATATGCAGGAACAAGAGCACCGCGTCCGGGAGAAAGCGGCACTGCTGGAGGGGCTCAGCCCCTTTGGGGTGCTGAGCCGTGGATATGCCGCCGCTTTTCGGGAAGGAAAGCCCCTCCGCTCCGCCCGGGATGTTGCAGCGGGCGACGAGCTTACGCTCCGCCTGCAGGATGGGGAGTTGCTTTCCCGGGTTGAAAAGGTCGTGCTCTTTGAAGATCGCGACAGCGAAGACGCTTGAGAAGGAATGGATAATTGCATGAAAAAAAAGCTCAGCTTTGAAGAGGCCATGGCCAAGCTGGAGGAAAATATCCGCCGGTTGGATTCGGGAGAAGCCCAACTGGAGGAATCGCTGACACTGTATGCCGAGAGCGCGGAGCTGCTGGCTCACTGCCACAAGGTGCTGGAGGAAGCGAAGCTCGTAGTGGAAAAAGTGCTCCCGGAGCAGGAAGAAAAGGAGCCGACGGATGAATAGAGTATTTCAGGAACAACTGGACGCCTATGTGGCGACAATTGAAGCTGCGCTGCCCAGTTTTTTGCCCGCTGACAGGGTGCCAGGTTCGGTTGGTGCCGCCATGGAATACAGCCTCTGCGGAGGTGGAAAGCGGATTCGCGGCGTTCTGGCGCTGGCGGTATATCAGATGCTGGGTGGTTCGACTGTAAATGCGAATGCCGCCCTGCCCGCTGCTGCCGCAGTGGAGATGATACATGCCTACTCTCTCATCCACGACGACCTGCCCTGCATGGACGACGATAACCTGCGCAGGGGGAAGCCCTCCTGCCACATCGCTTTCGGCGAAACGACCGCCCTGCTGGCGGGGGATGCGCTCCTGAACAGGGCGTTCGAGGTGCTTTCCGCACCGGCGACGGAGAAGGTATTCGGTGCGGAGAGAACGCTGCACGCTATCCGGGTGCTGTCCGGCGACTCCGGCATTGATGGGATGATCGGCGGCCAGGAGATGGATTTGGCCAACGAGAACACGGCCGCTTCCGGTGAGCGACTGGAGGCCACTGACCGAAAGAAAACCGGCGCGCTGATCTCCTCTGCTGCCTGTATGGCTGCAGTGCTGGCCGGAGCGGGGGACAACCAACTGGAAGCAGTCAGGGAATATGCCGGGAAAATCGGTCTTGCGTTCCAGATTGTGGACGATATCCTGGATGAAACCGCCGACCAGTCGCTGCTGGGCAAGCCGGTTGGAAGTGACCGGGAGCAGAGCAAGAGCACCTACACCAGCGTATACGGGCTGGAGAAGGCCAAGGAAATGGCGGTGCGCCTTTCCGAGGAGGCGAAAGCAGCTTTGTCCAGGCTGGATGGGGATCAGGAATTTCTGATCCGGCTGGCGGATATGCTGACACAAAGGCAGTATTGACAGTGCATCCAACTGAAGGATTGTTTTCAGTAATTCCGGCACAACTCCTGAAAGAGGAATGGATATTATCATGAGTATTTGGGAATGGCTGACCAGCAACTACATCATCAATGTGGGGGTTGTGGCCTGGTTTTCGGCGCAGTGCCTCAAGACGCTGATCACGCTGATCCGCACGAAAAAATTGAATATGGAGCGCATGGTGGGTGCGGGAGGATGGCCGAGTTCCCACTCGGCGCTCACAGTCTCCATCGCCATTGCAATGGCAAACAAGCTGGGGTATGCTTCCCCGGAATTTGGTCTGGCACTTGCCTTCGCGGCTATTGTCATGTATGACGCCATGGGCGTTCGCAGGGCTGCAGGTGAACAGGCAAAGGTGCTGAACAAGATGATCTTTGACTTTCCCGACTTCCCCTGGTTTGAAAAGCGGGACAAATATATTAAATCCAAGGATATTCTGGTGAATGAAGATCACCCGGGAGAAATTGACGAGAAACAGGAAGAGGGTCAAAAGCCTGAATCCACTCCCATTGTGGAAAAGGAGCTCAAGGAGTTCCTGGGACATACCCCCTTTGAGGTGCTGGGCGGTTGCCTGTTGGGCATATTGGTGGCTATGTTTATGCCAGTAGTTTGAGGAAAATTCCCTTGAGCTTCTGGAAAAAGGAATGATTATCAGCTTGAAGATACGACTGGATTCCCTTTTGGTGGATAAGGGTTTGGCCTCCGGCCGGGACAGGGCCAAGGCCCTCATCATGTCTGGCATTGTCTATGTGGGGGGCCAGAAAGCGGTCAAGCCCGGCGCAGAGGTACCGGAAGACTGCGATGTCGAGGTGCGAGGGGAGACTCTCCGCTATGTGAGCCGTGGAGGCCTCAAGCTGGAAAAGGCGATGGAGGTTTTTCCCTTACAGCTGGATGGCTTCACCTGCATGGACATCGGCGCCTCCACTGGCGGCTTCACCGACTGCATGCTGCAAAACGGCGCAGAAAAGGTTTTTGCCGTTGATGTGGGCTATGGGCAGCTTGCCTGGAAGCTCCGCAGCGATGACCGGGTAGTCGTGATGGAGCGCACCAACATAAGGAATGTAACGCCGGAACAGATCGGAGACCCCCTGGATTTTGCCAGCATTGACGTCTCCTTCATTTCCCTGGCACTGGTACTTCCGGTGGCCTGGCAGCTGCTAAAAGAGAACGGCTCTGCTGTCTGCCTGGTCAAGCCACAGTTTGAAGCGGGGCGGGACAAGGTGGGCAAAAAGGGAGTCATC
>JBKEBS010000079.1:0-22067 GCA_047973265.1 Oscillospiraceae bacterium | reverse complement strand
TGTTCTATACAGATGATTGGGGCAGTTACGAGAGAAATATCCCCGCTGATTCACATGTGATCAGCAAAAAGAATACGCAATCTATTGAACGCAAGAACCTTACTCTTCGCACTCGGATCAAACGGCTTTGCAGAAAAACCATCTGTTTTTCCAAGTCCGTCACTATGCATGATACTGTCATTGGCTTGGTCATTAATATCTTGGATTTTGGTTTCATTTATCAACGGAACAACAGATGGCGTGCATAACCGAAAAAAGAGTGCGACACACAGCCACATCCCGGATGGTCTTCAATGTTTTCAACTACACCTTTATCACCATTGCCGCCCTCACCTGCGTGATTCCCTTTATCAACCTGCTGGCCATCTCCTTCAGCAGCAGCGGTGCGGCGGCAACCGGCAAGGTGCTCTTCTGGCCCATCGAGTTTGATCTGTCCGCCTACAAGTACATCCTGCGCTCGGACAAGTTCTTCCGCTCCTTCTTTATCTCCCTTCAGCGGGTGGGGCTGGGGGTGGCGATTAACCTGGTGGTGGTTATACTGACCGCCTACCCCCTCTCCAAGAGCTCCGGCGAATTCAAGTCCCGGGGCATCTACGCCTGGTTCTTCATGTTCACAATGCTGTTTTCCCCCAGCCTGATCCCTTCTTTCCTTGTTGTGAAGCAGCTGGGGCTCATCGACACTATCTGGGCGCTGGTGCTGCCCTGTGCCCTGCCGGTGTTCAACATGGTTGTGATGCTCAACTTCTTCCGGGGCCTGCCCAAAGAGCTGGAGGAGGCGGCGGTCATAGACGGGGCGGGGCATCTGACCATCTTGCTGCGGATTTTTATTCCGCTGTCCAAGCCCTCCATCGCCACCATCGCCCTCTTCTGCATCGTGAATCACTGGAACGCCTGGTTTGACGGAATGATTTATATGAACAGGCCGGAGAACTATCCCCTCCAGAGCTACCTTCAATCCATTGTGGTCAGCCCCGAGTCCATCATGCGGCTCATGAACCCCAGCGAGGAGATGATCAAAATCCTCCAGTCATTGAGCAACAAGACCGCCCGGGCTGCGCAGCTGTTCGTCGCAACCATTCCGGTGTTGGTGGCGTATCCCTTCCTGCAAAAATATTTCACAACGGGCCTGGTGGTGGGCAGCGTCAAGGAGTAGAAGCGGATGAATAACACTGCGATAAAGGAACTGAAGCCCGATTTCGACGAGGCCGCCCTGCGGTGGGAGGCCTTCTGGAACCGCGATATCATCGCACGGCCCATCCTCACAGCGACGATTGAGAGGGACAAAGGCTACGATTACCGCCCCCACGACGGCTACTACGAGAGAATTTACGGGAATTTGGAGGAAATCGTAAATAACAAGCTCTACAACGCCCGAAATGTTGTATACTTGGGGGAAGCAATCCCCGGCACCTGGACCAGCCTGGGCACCCACGAAATCGCAACCTACTGCGGCTACAGCGTCAAGTGGGCGGGGGTCACAAACTGGTGTGAGAGGGACGAGAGAGAGCTGTCGGAGATTCTGCCCCTGGTGCTGGACGAAAACTGCTTCATGTACCGCCGGGAGCTGGAATTCCTGGACAAACTGAGTGAAATTGCGGCGGGGCGGCTGATCTCCTACGGCTTCGACTTCCACAGCAATCTGGATCTGCTCCTGTCCGTGCGGGGCGACGAAAACCTCTGCTACGACACCTTCGACTGCCCGGAGCAGATCGACCGGGGGCTGGAGGACAGCTGCACCATCTTCGCCAAGATGTGGAAGGACTTCACGAAACACGCCCGCAGCGAGGAGTTCGGCTACTATTTCGACCAGCTGTCGGAAAAGCCCACAACCAGCCTCGCCTGCGACTTCGCCGCGCTCATCAGCGAGGAGATGTTCCGCCGCTTTGCCGTCCCCGCCCTGACCTACGAATCGGAGGTGATCGGCGAGCGCTCCATCTTCCACTGGGACGGCCCCGACGCGCTCAAGCACCTGGACGCCATCACGGGTATTCCCAATTTCCACACCATCCGCTATGTCCCCAACCACTATGAGACCCACACCCAGCTGCTGGACGTGTACGAGGAGTGCCAGCGGCGTGGCAAGAGTATCGCCTTTACAGGCTCTGTGGAGGAGATCAAGAACGCCCACAGGGTGCTAAAGCCCAACCTGACCTGCTACCATGTTTCGGTGGAGACGGAACAGGAGTTCCGCGACCTGGAAAAGTGGCTGACAGAGAACACCTGAAGGAGAAAGCAGGATGCAAAAGCTGCGATTCGGCATCCCCGAGCCCTTTGTCCCCTCCCTGTACAAGCAGCTGGGGGAGGAACTCATCACAGAACCGAAAAACTTTGACCCCGAAAGCATCTCCTTCCGGGAGACCCCGGTTGGTTTTCTGCTGGAATTCCCCCTGACGGCGGAGGAGGAGCTCTACGGCTTTGGGTTGCAGCTAAAGGGCTTTCGATGCAAGCACAAAAAGAAGGTGGTGCGCTCCAACGCCGACCCGGTGGCCGACACCGGGGATTCCCATGCGCCCGTCCCCTTTTTTGTCAGCACCAGGGGCTACGGAATCTGCGTGGACACCCTGCGCAATGCCACCTTCTACTGCGGCTACACCAAGAGCGGCGGGGCGGTACAGCAAAAGACATCTGCCATCAACGACAACACCGGCGACCTCTACGCCGTGCGGCAGCAGGAGAGCGCCACCACCATGATCATAGACATCCCGGTTGCCAAGGGGGCAGACCTCTACGTCTTCGAGGCCGATACCATCACGGAAGTAGTCGCCGCCTACAACCGCTTTTCCGGGGGCGGTTGCCAGCCCGCCCTCTGGGGCCTCGGCGTCACCTACCGCTGCTACACCAAGTACGGCGAGGCGGAGGTGTTGGAGGCGGCCCGCTATTTCCGGGAAAACCAAATCCCTTGCGACTGCATCGGCTTGGAGCCGGGCTGGCAGACCCAGACCTACTCCTGCTCCTTTGCGGTGAGCCGGGAGCGCTTCCCCCATTTTGAAGAGATGGTGGGTGAGCTGCGGGAAAACGGCTTCCAGATAAATCTGTGGGAGCACGCCTTCACCCACCCCACCTCGCCAATTCATGAGGCGATGGAACCACTCAGCGGTGAATACCTGGTGTGGGGCGGGCTGGTTCCCGACTTCGCCCTGCCCGAGGCCCGGCGGCGCTTCGCGGAATATCACCGGGAAACCTTTGTGGACAAGGGCATCCACGCCTTTAAGCTGGATGAGTGCGACGGGAGCGACTACACCGGCGGCTGGAGCTACCCGGACTGCACGGCGTTCCCCTCGGGGCTGGACGGCGAGCAGATGCACCACCTCTATGGCACCCTATACCAGCAAGCGATTCTGGAGGCGCTGGGCGAAAACCGGACGCTCTCCCAGGTGCGGAATGCGGGAGCCTTTGCCGCACCCTATCCCTTTGTACTGTACAGTGATCTTTACGACCACGCCGATTTCATCCGCGGTGTCTGCACCAGCGGCCTGAGCGGCCTGCTTTGGACACCGGAGCTGCGGGAAGGGGCGAACGCCAAAGACCTGCTGCGCAGGCTGCAAACCCTGGTGTTCTCCGCCCAGTGTCTGATCAACGCATGGTACATCGACGGCTTCCCCTGGGAGCAGTTTGGCTGCCGGGAGCAGGTGCGGGAACTGCTGGAGCTGCGCATGTCCCTGGTACCCTACCTCTACAGCGCATTCCGCCGCTACCGCACAGAGGGCATCGCCCCCATCCGGCCCCTGGTGTCCGACTACAGCAGTGATGCCGAAACCTATAGCCGCGACGACGCCTATCTCTTCGGGGACAGCCTCCTGGTCGCCCCCCTGACCGCCGCCCAGGACAGCCGTGAGGTCTACCTGCCCGCCCACGGCTGGTACGATTTCTGGACAGGCGAACATCTCCCGGCGGGCCGACACACCGTATCTGGCGAGCAGATTCCCGTATTCGTGAAGGAGAACTGCATTCTCCCTCTTGCAAAGCCTGTACAAAGTATCAGCCCCGAGACTGTGTTTGAGCTGACCCTTCGCACCTACGGGCATGGCGGGGAGTTCCACCTCGAGGAGCAGATCGGGGACAGCGAACTCCGCTACCGCATTGTGGAGCAGATTCAAATTTGAACGGATGGAAGGAAAGGCAGGGTTGTCATGATTGGTGTCCCGGATTTTGACCGCGTTGTCCGCCAGTACATGGACTGCTGGAACCTGGAAAACCACGACGCGCCGCTGCTGCAAATCACCGCGCAGAAGGATGGCGCTGTCTACCGCACCCCTCCACTCCCACTGCCGGAGCGGTGGACTAACGTGGAGCATGTCATTGCCTGCGCCCGGGAGCGCATGAACAACACCTACTACGGCGGGGCTTCTTATCCCTTCCTCTGGCCCAACCTCGGGCCGGACATCTTCGGCGCCATCATGGGCTGCGGCCTGGAGTTCGGCGACTCCACCAGCTGGGCTGTGCACATGGACAGTGAGCTGAAAGACATCATCTTCCCTCCCCTGGACGACGGCAACAAATGGTGGCGCAAAATTCAGGAGATGACTGCCGCGATATTGGACGACGCGAAGGGGGATTACATCGTCGCCATCACAGACCTCCACGCCGGTATGGACGGCCTCGTCTCCCTCCGGGGGCCGGAGGCCCTCTGCGTCGATCTCATCGAGGAGCCGGAGCTGGTTAAGCAGCTCAACATGGACAGCTTCCAGCTGTACAAGCAGGTCTACACCCGCCTGGACGATATGATCCGGGAACGGCAGACCGGCTCCACCAACTGGATGGGCATCTTCCACTCCGACCGGTGGTACGTCTCCTCCTGCGACTTCATGTGCATGATCTCGGAGGATATGTATAAGGAGTTTGTGGAGCCGGAGCTGCTGCTGGAAATTGAGCTGTACCAGAACAGCATCTTCCACCTGGACGGCCCCGACGCCCTCAAGCACCTGGACAGCCTGCTGGCCATCGACGCCCTCGCGGGCATTCAGTGGGTTTATGGCGCGGGCCAGCCCACCGCGGCCCATTGGCTGGAGGTTCTTCGCAGAATTCAGACCGCGGGGAAGATGATTCACATCGACGCCACAGAGGACGACCTCCCCGCCCTGAAAGACGCTTTGCAGCCGGAGGGCCTGATTCTCAACGTCTCCTGCTCCAGCGAACAGCGGGCGGGGGAGCTGGAGGCGTATGTGGCAAACTGGAAGCGTTGAGCACACCCGGCAATTTTGAAGTCAACATTTTCGGCGGAGAAGTTGACACAGCCTCGCCGGAATGATATCCTTTTACAGTGGATGTCCGCAGGAAGCGGACGCGCCGCCCAGAAGGGCGTCTTAACCAATTGGATATCATTCCGCCCCATTCGCTTTCCACCCGTGAGGCTTGAAGCTTCACCGCCGATCAGAAGGTCGCTGTTTGAAACAGGGGCCTTTTTTTGCGCTTTTCCCGGCCCTCAAACGACATAAATACAGAGGAGAGATACGAGTGAACCGCAAAGCCATGAAAGGAATCGCGCTTATCCTGTCTGTTGTGCTCTTTATCACCCTGTTTGCCGGGTGCGGAGGCACCACAAACAGCGTTCCCTCCCAAGCAGATGGCGATTCTGCGGCAGAAAGCCAAGTCAATCCCGTGCCGGAGAACAGCGCGAAAAGCGAGGTGGTCGTCGCCATCAGCAGTGAGCCCGACAACGGCTTTGACCCCACTGTCGGCTGGGGCCACGGCACCACGCCGCTCATCCAGAGTACCCTCGTGGAGTACACCCAGGATATGCAGATCGTGAATGACCTGGCCACCGGCTACACTGTCAGCGAAGACGGCGTCACATGGGTATTCACCCTGCGCGAGGACGCCTTCTACACCGACGGGGAACCTGTCAAAGCGTCCGATGTGGCCTTCACCTTTGGCACCGCCAAGAACAGCCAGTCCTCCCTGGATTTAACCTACCTGGTGAGCTGCGAGGCCACCGGCGACTACGAGGTGACCTTCACCCTCGACGCCCCCAACTCCACCTTCATCAACACCATCGCCACCACCGGCATCGTGCCCGAGCACGCCTACAGCGAAAACTATGGCAGCGAGCCCATCGGCAGCGGGCCCTGGAAGTTCGTGCAGTGGAACAAGGGCGAGCAGATGATGCTGGAGGCCAACGAAGACTACTATGGCAATGTTCCCGCCATCAAAAAGGTGACGCTTGTCTTTATGGATGAGGACGCCGCCTTTGCCGCCGCTCAGGCCGGAAAGGTGGATGTAGCCCTCACCAGCGCCACCCACGCCAGCCAGGAGATTGCGGACATGCGCATCGAAGCCATCACCACGTTGGACAACCGTGGCTTCACACTGCCCACCACCCCCAACCGGGGCGAAACCACCGAGAGCGGCCACCCCGTCGGCAACGATGTGACTGCAAATCTGGCCCTTCGCCAGGCCATCGCCTACAGTATCGACCGGGAACAGCTTGCCCGGGACGCCGTGAACGGCTTCGGCACACCGGCCTATTCGGAAAACGACGGCATGCCCTGGAACAACCCCGAGGTGCGGATCGACACTGACCTTGAGAAAGCCCGGCAGCTTCTGGCCGACGACGGCTGGGCGGACACCGACGGCGACGGCATCGTGGAAAAAGACGGCCTGAAAGCCGAGTTCACCTGCATCTATCCCAGCGGGGATTCTGTACGCCAGGCAGTGGCGATGGCCGCCGCCCAGCAGGTGAGGGAAATCGGCGTCAGCATCATTGTGGAGGGTACCAGCTGGGACGATATCTCAAAGCGGATGTTCAGCGACGCCGTGCTGATGGGCTGGGGCTCCTCCAACCCCTATACAAGTTACCTGCTGTTCCACAGCGGAAACAAGCTGCGGGACGATTACTACAACCCCGAGGGCTTCGACAATCCCACTGTGGACAGCTACCTGGACGCCGCCCTCCACGCCCCCACCGTAGAGGCCTACGAGCAGTGGAAGCTTGCCCAGTGGGACGGCGCCACCGGCACCGCCATGCAGGGGGACTGCCCCTGGGTGTGGCTGGTCAACATCCAGCACATCTACTATGTGCGGGAGGGCCTCGACATCGGTGAGCAGCAGCTACACGCCCACGGCGCCAGCTGGCCGCTGGTGCAGAATCTGCGGGACTGGACATGGAGTTAACGAAAGCAAAACAGAATAAAAGAATGAGAGTGGTAAAGGCCGTCCTGGGGTATTTGCTGCGCGTTATCGCGCTGCTGCTGGCCTCCTCCATCGTGGCCTTCGCGCTGGTGAGCCTCTCCCCAATTGACCCCGTGCAGCAGTATGTGCTGGGCGCTGGCAATGTCAGCATGGAGCAGCGGGAGGCCATCGCGGAATACTGGGGGCTGAACGACCCGCCCGTCGAGCGGTACTTCAACTGGCTTGGCGCGCTTTTGCGGGGCGATATGGGCACATCTGTGCTCTACCGCCAGCCGGTGGCAAAAATCATCGGGGAACGGTTTGTGAACACCCTCGCCCTGATGATGACCTCCTGGCTGCTCTCCGGGCTGATCGGCTTTGCCCTGGGCTGCGTCATGGGCATCTGGCGGGGCAAATGGATTGACGGCATCCTGAAACGAATCTGCCTCATCCTCTGTTCGGTGCCCACTTTCTGGCTGGGACTCGTGTTTCTGCTGGTGTTCTCGGTGTGGCTGGGCTGGTTCCCCATCGGCCTGTCCAGCCCCATCGGCGTGGCCAACGCTGATGTTTCCATCTGGCAGCGGCTGTACCATTTGGCCCTGCCCGCACTCACCCTCAGCTTTATCTCCTTCGCGAATGTGGCCCTGCACACGCGCCAAAAGCTGGCGGATGTGCTGGAAAGCGAATACGTGCTGTTCGCCAGAGCCAGGGGCGAGGATACCTGGACAATCATGAAGCGCCACGGCTTCCGTAATATCTTGCTGCCCGCCATCACCCTGCAGTTCGCCTCCTTTGCGGAGCTGTTCGGCGGCAGCGTGCTGGCCGAAAACGTATTTTCCTATCCAGGCCTCGGCTCGGCGGTGGCAGCGGCGGGACTCAACTCCGATGTGCCGCTGCTCTTGGGCGTCACAATCATCAGCGTTCTCTTTGTCTTTACCGGCAACCTGATCGCCAATATCATCTACGGTGTGGTTGACCCCCGCATCAGAGAGGAGAGGGTGAGGCCCCATGGATAACCAATTGGCTGTCAGCGCGCCCCGGCGCAGAGTGAACCGCCGGGTAAAAACCGCGGTCGTCTACGGCGTTCTGCTGGCCGTTCTCCTCGCCGTGTTTATCGCGGGCGGACTTATCGGCGACGAGGCGGTGGCGGTGGATTTCTCTCGCAAGGGCCTGGCCCCGAGCTGGGAGTACCCCTTCGGCACCGACTGGCTGGGCCGCAACATGCTGCTACGGACAGTCAAGGGGCTGTCCCTCTCCATCACGGTGGGGGCGGTGGCGTCGGCGGTCAGCGCGGTGCTCGCCACCGTCATCGGCATTGTGGCCGCCACCGGCAGCAAGTGGATGGACTCCGCTGTCAGCTGGGTGATCGATCTCGTGATGGGCATCCCCCACCTCGTGCTGCTCATCCTCATCTCCTTCGCCTGCGGGCGGGGGCTCCGGGGACTGCTCATCGGCATCGCCCTCACCCACTGGACAAGCCTTGCCCGCCTTGTGCGGGCGGAGGTGCTGCAAATTCGCAGCCAGCAGTACATCAAGGTGTCCCGCAGCTTGGGGCACTCCTCCGGCTGGATTCTGCTACACCACATCTTGCCCCACATCGTCCCGCAGTTTGTCGTCGGGCTGGTACTGCTGTTTCCCCATGCGATCCTGCACGAATCGGCGCTGTCCTTCCTGGGTTACGGTCTGCCGCCGGAGCAGCCGGCAATCGGCATTATTTTGAGCGAGAGCATGCGCTACCTGACCGGGGGCATGTGGTGGCTGGCCGTCTTCCCCGGAATTGCACTGGTGCTCATCGTCATATTGTTCGACAAGCTGGGCGACAACCTGAAAATGCTGCTTGACCCCTACAGCACACAGGAATAGAGGCGATGGAATTATGGACGATAAGAATATCCCCCTGCTGGAGGTAAACGACCTCTCCGTCTCCTTTCGGATGTACGACCGGGGTGTGAACCAAACCGATTTGAAGGTCATCTCCGACCTGGCTGTCAGGGTGAACAGCGGGGAAATTTTAGCGATTGCGGGCTCCTCCGGCTCCGGGAAGAGCCTTTTGGCCCACGCCATCCTGGGGCTCCTGCCCTCCAACGCCACTGTGAGCGGCCGGATGCTGTACAAGGGGCAGCCCCTGGACGCCGAACAGCAAAAGAGGCTGCGGGGCAGGGAAATCGCCCTGATTCCCCAGTCGGTTGCCTACCTCGACCCCCTGATGCAGGTGGGCAATCAGGCGCGGGGGGCGGATACGAGCCCTGAGCGGGCCAGGCGACAGAAAAGCGTCTGGCGGCGATTGGATTTGATGCCGGAAACGGAAAAGCTATACCCCTTTCAACTTTCGGGCGGCATGGCGCGGCGGGTACTGTTCTCCACCGCCATCATCACCGACGCAGATTTGGTGATCGCCGACGAGCCGACCCCCGGCATGCACATCGAACAGGCGCTGAAGGCGTTGGCGATCCTCCGCGAGCTGGCCGACGCCGGAAAGGGTATTGTACTCATCACCCACGACATCGACCTCGCTCTGGGCTTTGCCGACAAAATAGCCGTTTTCTATGCCGGAACCACCGTGGAGGAGGCGCCTGTCGCGGATTTCATCAAAGGCCCGGAGGCGCTGCGCCACCCCTACAGCAAGGCGCTCTGGCGCGCACTGCCCCAGAATGATTTTGCGCCCATGGATGGCTTTCAGCCCTACGCCGGGGCGCTGCCGCCCGGGTGCCTGTTTGCGCCGCGCTGCCCCGACAAGTCCCCCCTATGCGACGCGGAAAACCCGCCCATGCAGGAGCTTCGGGGCGGGTTGGTGAGGTGCATTCATGGGGCTTGAGGCAAAGGGTGTGGGGTTCCGCTACACAGCGGAGACGCCCTGGATACTCCGCTGTGTCAACTTTACCGTCGGCGAAGGGGAGCGGGTGGGCGTGGTCGCCCCCAGCGGATACGGCAAAACCACCTTTGTAAAGCTACTCGCCGGATACGAGCGGCCCACGGAAGGGCAAATTCTGCTGGATGGCGCACCTCTTGCCACAAAGGGAAAGCTGCCCGTGCAGCTGATCGGCCAGCACCCGGAAAACGCCATCAACCCCCGGTGGAGGATGCAGAGGGTGCTGGAGGAAGCAGGGCAGCTGCGCGGTGAGGTGCTGGAGGCGATGGGAATTGAGCCGGAGTGGCTTTCCCGCTATCCACGGGAGCTCTCCGGCGGGGAGCTGCAACGGTTCTGCGTCGCCCGCGCCCTGTGCGCGGGAACCCGCTTTGTGATCGCCGACGAGATGAGCACCATGCTGGATGTGATCACCCAGGCCCAGATATGGCGGTATCTGCTGGCGGAGGCCGACCGCAACAACACCGGCCTTGTGGTCGTGACCCACAACCCCGCGCTGGCCGAGCGGGTCTGCACCCGTGTGGTGGATTTGCGGGATATCAACCACATTTTCACCGGCGAGGCATAATGGATCAGCGCCGCAAAAAGCGAAAATTGAAGTGGCAGTCCAGCTCCTTCGCGGGTGAAGTCACGCGGAATTTCAGGAGATAGACAGTTTCTTCCCTGTGGTCGTGGGTGCGGTAGGATGTCTTTTCAACAGAGGGCATCATCAGTTCGCGATCATAGTGAATCTGCAATGCTTCGCCGTGGTGGGGAAGCTCGACCAGGCTAGGCACGCCCATCACGGGCTTGACCAGGGTGACGAATTGCTCCACTACCGACTCCGGCGGTTGCCCGAAAGAATAGCGATCTATCAGGGACAGGGCAGGGCCGTTTTCTTCCTGCACACTAAAGTTGCGCACAAGGGTGTTCAGACCAGACAGCTCATACGCCCCTGCTATGTCTACAGAGAAGACCCCATCGCCGGAGGTGGGGATGATCTTTGCCCCATGGCTCTCCCCCGCCTTTTGAGCCGCTCCGTCAATTTGCGGCACCGAATGGCCCTGTGAGCCGTTGCACAAAAAGTTGTAGCGCTCCCCCTCGAAGTAATCCCGCGTGTACTCCCCGTAACCCAGATCGGTAAGGAAATTCACGCCGCCGCTGTGGAGAATGAAAGAGCCGATGTCGTTGTGGTTGTGGGGCTCCCCGTTGTGTCCTCCTTTTGCGGCGACCGCAAAAAGCCTGTCCCCTGTCCACTTTTTGCAGAGGAACCATTGGGATTGCTCAAATATGCGACAGCTGTCCTCTCCCTTATCCCTTTCTCCGACCAGGTCGGCCCAGGAAAAGAACCGCATGGCGGAGGGAAACCTGTGGCAGGAGTCGGCGTAAAAGCCTGCCTTTTCGGCGCCGAACGGCTCCCGGATGCCATAAATGCCTTTGAGAAAATGAGTCAGCCCCACCTGATAGCGGCCCTCCGGGTTGGTGTCGGAAAAGCTGACCACCCTCCCACCCGACAGGTAGGCGTGCTGCTGAAACGCCGCAATCTCCCTTGTTTTGGGCAGCGAAAACAGATCGATTACCCCGCCGGAGCGCCGCAGCAAAAGCTCGGCGAAATAGGTGAAGTACCCGAAGCCGTAGCTCCAATACCCGATCCCCTCCCGGCAGACGCCGTCGTCCAGAAAACCGGAGAGGAACTCCTCCATCGTCTGTATGCACCTGGACAGAGTTGGGGCGAGCATACCGGGCTCCTCCACCAAATACATGGCTGCCGCACCCACCGACCCCGCGCACACCGCACCCCAATTCATGTCGGAGGTCTCCCACCAAAAGTAGGTGTTCAGTTCCGCGAAGGGGGACAGAACGCGTTCGGCGATCTCGCTGACCGCGCGGTCTGTCACAACGGGCGCAAGCTGTTCTCCCAGCATGGAGACAGTCTCCGCCAATGCGAAGGCGGTCTCCGCGCTGAAGAGGTCAACCCGCTGCCGATGGCTCCTTTTTCGGGGTGCGATCACGCCCTCCCTCACCCTGGGCTGCTCTTTTGATATGACGTCCAGCCCCGTGCCCTCCAGATGGGCGGGGTCGCACCAGGTATACTCGTCGCAGATGGCCCAGATGATATCCTCCAGGCCCTCGTTGTAGCGCTTTTCCTCCGGGAACAGCAGGGACAGCGCCGCGTAGGTGTTGAGCATTTCCCGGCGCTTGAAGTAGGACTTGTTGAACTCTGCCCGCGTGCCCTCCAACTCAAAGAGCTTGTACTGGCTGAATGTTGTAATTGGAATATGGGAATGGCGATAGGTCGCCTCCTTCTCCCGAATCTCGGCGATGGTCTCAGCGAAATAGGGATGCTCCCGCACATAGGCAACCCGTTTGGAGTCGGCAAAGTGGCGGCGGAATGCGCCGTAGCCGCTCCGGCTGTCCTCCAGGGCCGTGTGCACTTCTTTCAGAGTAAAGGGCATATAATATCCTCCATAACCTCAAGCATGGCAGACCTCGAATGGGCCTGCCATGCTTTTTTATTTTGCGGTGCCATTCATCCCTTGATCGACCCGACCATTACACCCTTCACGAAATATTTTTGCACGAAAGGATAGAAGATCAGGATTGGCAGGGAGGATACGATGATGACCCCGTACTGGATTGTCCTCGCGATGCGCTGCATGTTCAGCAGCTGTTCCGGATCGGTGGTGTTTGCGTTTGTCAGCGCATGGCCGGAGATGAGGATGTCCCGCAGGAACAGCTGAAGGGGCATCAGCTCCTGGCGGTTGACATAAATCAATCCATTGAAGAAGTTGTTCCAGTGCCCCACCGCATAGTACAGCGCCATGATGGCGATTGTCGCCTTGGACAGCGGAATGACGATGGACACGAAGAAGCGGGGAATCGTGCAGCCGTCAATATCCGCGGCCTCTTGCACCTCAATGGGGATATTCGCCTCATAAAAGGTCTTGCAGATGATGAGGTTGTAGGCGGAAAAGGAGCCCAGAATGATCAGAACCAGCCTGGTGTCCACCAGATGCAAGCCCTTGACAATCAGGTAGGTGGGGATCAATCCGCCACTGAAATACATGGTAAACACCATACACTTCATGATAATGCCTCTGCCAAGCAAATCCCGCCGGGACAGTGCGTAGCCCGCCGGAATGGTGATGACAAGAGCCAGCAGGGTTCCGCAAACTGTATACAGAAAAGTGTTGAGGTAGCCGGTCATTATTCTGGGGTCGCGTAGAATATAGAGGTACCCGTTGAGGGAAATGTCCTTTGGGATAAGAATCACCTGGCCGGATGCAACCAAGTCGGGATTGCTGAAGGAAGCTATCACGATAAAGTACAGTGGGTACGCGATAGCGAGGGTGATGATAACAACCAGAATAGTTGTTATGACGTCGAAAACCCTGTCGGAGCGGGTCTCCCTGATTGATACATGCCGGCCACCGAGCGCCTGGTTCAAACAAATCCCCTCCTCACCACAAGCTCACCTTCGTGACCTTGCTGCTGACTTTGTTTACAATGATCAGCACAATAAAGCTAACCAGGTTGTTAAACAGCCCGATGGCCGTCGAATAGCTGTACTGCGCTTTCGTGATGCCGATTTTGTAGACGTAGGTGGAGATAATTTCAGAATACTGCAAATTGATGGGCTTTTGCAGCAGGAACGCTTTTTCAAAGCCGACATTGAGAATCTGCCCGGTGCTCATGATCAGCAGGATAATGGCTGTCGGCATGATCGCAGGCAGGTCGATGTTCAGAATGCGCTGAAACTTCGTCGCACCGTCCACTATGGCGGCCTCGTGGAGCTCCGGCGACACCGCCGTCAGCGCGGAGATGTAGATGATTGAGTTAAAGCCCATCCCCTGCAGCACGCCCGACCAGACATAGATGTGCTTGAATCCCTTTGCGTTGCCGATAAAGTCCACCGTGCTCCCGGAAATCAGGTTGATGATCTGGTTGACAATGCCATCGCTCGCCAAAAAGATAAAAATCATGCCGCAGAAGACGACGGTAGAAATAAAGTGCGGGGCATAGGTGATCATCTGGGATGCCTTGCGGAACTTGTTCGACTTCTGGTAGTTCAGCAAAAGGGCGAAGAGAATAGGGATTGGAAAACCCGCGATCAGCGAATACACGCTGATGACAAGGGTGTTGCGCAGCAAGTCCCAGAACTGGTAGGAGGAGAAGAACACCTGGAAGTGCTTGAGGCCGACAAATTGGCTTCCCCAAATGCCGTCCATGGGCTTGTAATCCCTGAACGCTATCTGAATGCCGTACAGCGGGGCATAGTTGAATATCGCAATGTAAGCGATGGCGGGAAGGAGAAAGAGGTACAGTATCCAGGTGCGCTTCAACTGACCTGTCAGTCCCCTGCCCTTTCCGCCGCGCTTTCCGAGAGTAGTCATGTATGCGTCTCCTTGTCTTTGAAAGCCCGGAGAGGGGCGAGCACCGGACGCTCTATCCCCTCTCCGGGTTACATGCCTCGCTGTTTATCTGCTCTGGATCATGTCGACGTAGTCCTGGCAGAGCTGCTTGTATTCGGGAACTCGCAGCTTTTCCAGCTCGCCCAGATGAGCTTCCCACTTGGCGTCGTCAATTCCGTTGATGATGGAATCGGAGATGAAGCGCAGCAGGTAGTTGTCGATATCTGCCTTGAGAAGCGCCCGCTGGTCTTCGTTCTGGGCGTCGCCGATACCGGCGGGAAGGGGATTGATTCCGAAAGCGATATCGGCCACTGCGGCGGGCTTTTTCCGGTCTCTGTCCACCTCGGGCGGCATGAGGCTCAGCTTCTCCTCGTAGGAGATGGCGGGGCACCAGCCGGAAAAGCTCTCGGCGCCGTTATATTCTCCGCCGCTGTGGTAGCCGAACTGCTCGTAGTCGGTGTCCAGGGGAAGATCAATCTGCTGTGGTACCTGCTCCCCTGCGCCGTTATCCACAAATTGCCAGACCTCGCCCTCCTTGCCCCATCTCCAGTCAGCGAAGGTATCCAGGTCGGTGTTGACCCAGTCGTACCAGCGCATCAGAATCTCGGGGTTTTCGCAGTTGACTGTGAGCATGAGGCCTGTTCCGCGGGTCAGGTTGTTGAGGCCCACATGCTGCTCGCCGCCAGGGCCCGCTAGGGCGACCACATGCTTGAACTTCTGACCCTCGGGGTCAAGGCTGGAAACCGGCGTTCCCAGGCCGCCGTCGCTGTATTCGATGTAGGCGCCGATGATATCTTTGCCTGCGTTCTTGCTGGCATACTGGTCGCGGCTGTGGGTGAACACCTCGGGGTCAATCAGGCCCTGGCTGTACAGGCTGCTCATCCACTTTAGGTACTCGTAGTAGCCCTGTTCCTCGGCGCCAAAGACGACAGTCTTGTTGTCATCGGGGGAGAGGTAGACGTGGTTGTCGTTTTCCACCACGCCGTAGGAGCCGAACATGTTTTTGATGCCTCTGGCCCAGCCCCAAACGTTCATGAAGGTGTAGGGAATCTCATCGTCTGCATCGCCGTTGCCGTTGGCGTCCTGCTCCTTGAAGGCCTTGAGGACGGTTTCAAACTCCTCGGTGGTGGTTGGCATGTCGAGGCCCAAGTTGGTGAGCCAATCCTGGTTGATCCAGAGTTGAGCGTCGATTGTGTTGCCCAGGGATTCGTCGCCGATGGGGACAATTTTGATTGCCCCGTTGGCGTCGGTGTAGGCCTGTGGGTACTCCGGGCGATCCTCGAAGAACTTGCTGGTGGTGGGAGCGTAGTTTTCCAGATAGGGCTTCAGGTCGATGAGCTGGTCGCTGTAGGAGGAAATCAGCTTGACATCGCCGCAGACCGCGTCCGGAAGGGAGTTGGAGGCGAAGAGAATGTTGATTTTCTCATCATAAGAGGCGTTGGGCGCCTCGACCCAGTTGATTTTGACGCCGGTTGTCTCGATCGCATCCAGGGCGCACTGCTTGTCGTTGGCTTCCTTCAGTGTGCTTTGCTGCATGATGAAAATTTCGTACTCGACGGGCTCATTTACAATGGGCAGTCCCTCTGGGTTGAAGTTTGCGTTCGTGGAGGTCGGCTGGCTCTCCTGACTGTCAGCGGATGCCTGTGACGACTGCGAGGTGGTGTCGGCCGGCTGTGCGCTGCTATCCGCCGTTCCGCCGCCCGTACAGCCCGCAAACATCGACGAGATAATCAAAGCGGAAAGGATCAGGTTGATTGCGGATTTTTTCCATTTTCCCGGATTCATCTTTCTTCTCCCTTATTGTGGTTTCCCTCCGGATGAATCAAAATAGACAGATTGCACACTACCGCCGGGGGTTGTGAACATATTATTGAGTTATTGCATAGTTTTCAAGAAAGAGATCTTGAAGGCCCCGTGCCGCGGCCCCATTTATGCCCGATTCATGAAAAATATATCTGAAATGTGAATTTTCGATGTCGAAATTCACATCTGCTGGATTCTGCCACAGAAAAGCCGTGCGGTAATTGTGCCGCACGGCTTTTCTCTTTAGCTGTCTTTTCGGTATGCTTCTGTCTGATAGGACTTTGGGGTTGTGCCCATATGCTTCTTGAAATTGTCGATAAAGGAGTTTGTCGAGATGTACCCCACCCGCCCGGCGACATCGGCAATCTTGATGTCCGGATTCTGCAGCAGCCGCACAGCCTCCTTGATGCGGATGTGGTCGATGTACTGGGACAGGGTCTGCCCGGTCATCTTCTTGAAGTAGTGGCTCAGGTTGGAGGGGGAGGTTCCAAACGTGCCCGCCATGGATTTTATGGAAAAATCCGGAGCCATGTAGTTCTCCTCAATATAGTGGCAGATGTTGCTGATTTTCTTCGACTTCGCCTCTGGCCTGGACTCCTCTATTTCGTCGGTATCTCTCAGCCCGGCAAGGTACTGCTCACAGACGCGTGTCAGGAATGCTTCGGTATACTCGATTGTGCCGGAGACATCCGGGCCCATGGCCTGCACGATTTCAGATTCATCCTCCCCCCGGAAGACTGCGGCGACCTTCACCATCAGGTACATTCTGGTGATGTCACTGTAATAGATCAGGTTGTCCCTAATCATGTTGACGGACATGCTGATCTTGGCGGCGTTTTCGACCGCCACCGCCTCCTCAAGGGCCTCCAGCTCCACCGTGGGGAAGGCGGCCTCCTGTCCGGCGGCCTCGTGCCGCCGGGTGCGGTCGACAGCCTGGCGGTAGGAGTCGATGATCTGCTCCGGTTCCTCCACAACGCTGCCGATTCCAACGCTGTTGTCGCTCTCCTCGCAACGGAGGGCAAGCTCGGACAGGATTTCCCGGATCGAATCCTGCGGCAGGTCGGAGCAGATCAAAAAGACATAGCGGTTTTCCGCGACGAACAGCTCATACACATCCGTGTTTTGGTAGTTCCTCCCCACCTGCTCCTTGAGGTACAGAAAGGCATTGATATTCGTCTGCCTGTCCTGGAGGGAAACACAAGCGAAGCGCTCCCGGTTGATGTGAATGCCGCTGTCCAAAATGGAATTGTAGAGGGAGGAAAACCGCTTCACACGGTTGCCCAGCAGCATGTACAGGTAGTTCTCCCGCTTCAGCTCCTCGTTGGTCTCCTTAAGGGTATTGCGGGAAAAGAGAATATCGTTAAGAATGAAATCCAGCTGCAAAAACTCCTCCCTGAGGCTGAGCTGGGATTTCTCGCCGGACACCTTCCCCATAATATCCATCAGCGGCTTGTATTCCTTCTGGATAAACAGGAGGAGCAGGGCGGTCATGACCGAAACAAGGAGAAAAGTGACCACGGCTTGCTTGAGCAGCACGACAAAGAGGCTTCTGTTGAACAGCGTCTTTGGTATCATCCAGTGAAGGGAAAAGTCGCCGTGCTGATAGGTGTACTGCAGCCTGTCCCGGGCCTCGGGATGGCTTTGGTAGGTTTCTGTGTAGACGGTATTGTTTACCCCGCTGTCTGAGGAGTAGATGGGCTGTTCCCCGTAGAAGAGCGTCACAGCGCTTCCCTCTCCCGCAAGGTCGGGCGAGACCAAATCCTTTATTACGCTCTCGTCCAGGAAGAATAGAAGGTAGGAATCTATCTTGCCGGTGGTGTAATTCTTTTCAAAGGGTGTGACTATGACAATCGCGGCTTTGTTGGTGGTCTCATTGAAGGTGAAGAGAAAGGTTTTGTCCGTTCCGTCAAACTGGGAGAATTGGATGGGCCTGTAGGTCTTCAGATAGGTGTCAAGGAAGTATTCGCTGCTCTCGGTGCCCTTAGCACTGACAAAGGTATCCCCTGCTGTGTCATAAAAATAGATTTCGTGGTAAACGGCGGCCCAAAAGGTGGTGTCCCCAAGGGAGTCAATCATATCGAGGTATTTGAGGGGCGCGCTTTTCTGGTAATTGGAAAAGAAGTTTTTGTTTTTCTTGAACGCGGAGACCGCCTTCGACATGTCCCGCATATTTTCGCCGAAGTTTTCCAGCCGCTTGATCGACTCAGTCCGAATCCCGTTTTCCAGAATGCTGTAGTTCTGGTCGCGGATGGTGATGTAGTTGATCCCGGAGATCAGCAGCACGGGCATAATCAAAAGAGCCAGATAGACAAGCAGCGTTTTGTAATAGCGAAAAAAATGCTTGTGCTCTTTTGCAGATAGCCACTTTTTCACCAAACGAGCACCCTTTCATTGCGGCTTCACATACTGTCGCGGACGAATCAGATCAATATTTGATCAACATAAATACAAGTATAGCATATGCGAGAACAGAAAGTCAGCCATGAAATGCACACAGAAATAATTCATGTGGACAAGCCCTCCGGCACGGGGTACAATAAAGCTCTAAGGTATCGGCACTCGATGATTCAAGGAGGATAAGACAATGGACGATAAAAAAGCCAGAGGCGGTTTCACCCTTCCCGGCGAGGCCGGATACGAGGCGCTGACTCTGGAGTTGGCGGAACGCTGGGGCGCGGACGTCATCCGCGACAGCGACGGAACAGCACTTTCAGAGGAAATCACAGGCGCGGGCTACGGCATTTACTCCACCATCTGCATCGTGCGGGATCACAACGAGTGGGCCGAGCAAAACCTGGATAAATTGCAGCAGACCTTCCTCTGCACCGCACCGGCTGTCGCGGAGGAGGAGACGCTGGACATCACTATTATGGACGGCTTCTTCCGGGAGCAGTTCCGCGTCAACGACCTGCCGGAGGCCTTCCGGTACTGGCAAGTATATGACCGCACTACAAATAAGGAGCTTCCCCGGGAGGATTGGAGTTACAGTCCGGAAAATGGGATTGTCTCCATCCAAAAGGCCACCCCGTGGCACAAGTACACCGTGAGCTTTCTGGCCTTCCGCATCTGGGAAGAGATTTCCATGTACAACCACACCACCAACAGCTGGGACAAAGAGCATCTCATGCAGATCGACCCCATGTACCCCGAGGCGGCGAACTACCTGAAAAACTGGCTGGAGGACTGGTGCAGAACCCACCCCGCCACCACCGTGGTGCGCTTCACCTCCCTGTTTTACAATTTCGCCTGGATTTGGGGCAGTGACGAGCGCAACCGAAACCTCTTCACCGACTGGGCCTCCTACGACTTTACGGTCAGCGCCCGGGCGCTTGATGAATTTGAGCGGCGGTACGGCTACGCCATGACGGCGGAGGACTTCATCAACAAGGGCTCCCTGCGCCCCACCCACATGGTGCCCGACCGGCACAAGCTGGATTGGATGGCCTTCATAGGGGAGTTTGTGCGCTCCTTTGGCCGGGAACTGATTGACATCGTTCACCGGTACGGGAAAAAGGCCTATGTGTTCTACGACGACAGTTGGGTGGGGTTGGAGCCCTACAGCGGCCATTTTGCTGAATTCGGCTTCGACGGCCTCATCAAATGCGTGTTTTCCGGCTTTGAGGTGCGCCTCTGCGCCGGAGTCGGGGTGGAGACCCACGAACTCCGCCTGCATCCCTACCTCTTCCCGGTGGGGCTGGGGGGACTGCCCACCTTTCGGGAGGGCGGCAACCCCACACTGGATGCGAAGAAATACTGGAATTCGGTTCGCAGGGCGCTGCTGCGGCAGCCTGTTGATCGTATTGGCTTGGGGGGATACCTCCATTTGGTGGAGCCCTACCCCGACTTTGTCGACTACATTCAACAGCTGACTGAGGAGTTCCACGCCATTCGCGGCCTTCACAGCGCGGGCGCACCCTTCTCCCTAAAGCCGAAGGTGGCGGTGCTGACCGCCTGGGGCAAGCTCCGCTCCTGGACGCTCTCCGGCCACTTTCACGAAACCCACACCCACGACCTTATCCACATCCTGGAAAGCCTCTCCGGCCTGCCCTTCGAGGTGGAGTTTCTGAGCTTTGAAGAGGTGGAGCAGGGCGTGCCCGAAGATATCGATGTCATCATTAACGCCGGATACAAGGGCTCCGCCTGGAGCGGCGGCGAGAAGTGGAAGATCGACAGGGTCGTGGAGAATATGACCGCCTTTGTGGCCCGGGGCGGGGGGTACATCGGGGTGGATGAGCCCTCGGCAGTCGACGGGTACGACACGCTGTTCCGTATGGCCCCTGTCCTGGGCGTGGATGTAGACGATGGCCGGATGGTCTGCCACGGGCGCTGGGCTTTCGATGTGGAGCCCCCGGAGGGGCTGCTTCCGGATGGCTTCTCCACAGAGGAAAAGCCGGGTGTCCGCCTCACGGACGGCAAGGCAAAAGTCCTGCACGCCGCCGGGGAACTGCCCGCAGTCACGGTCAACTCCTTCGGCAAAGGGAAGGGGATTTACCTCTCCTCCTACCGCATCAGCAACCCCAATACGCGGATGCTGGCCAATCTGATCCTACATGCCGCCGGGGAGGACTTCCGCTCGGCGGAGGGGCAGACGGACAACGTGGAGACGGAGTGCGCGGTCTATCCCGCCAGCGGCCAGATGGTGCTGCTCAACAACAGCGGCGAGCAGCAGACCGCTGCTGTGCGCTGGCAGGGAAAAGAGTACAGCGCCACCCTCCAGCCCTACGAAACCGCTGTACTGAAACTATAGGCCTCATTCACAACGCCAAAAGGAACCCGATGCTTAAAGCATCGGGTTCCTTTTATGATTGTACAAATCAATAGGTGAGCACTTCGCAACCGTCCGCCGTCACCAGCACCGTTTTCTCCCACTGGGCGGAGGGCTTCCCGTCGGCAGTCCTGACTGTCCAGCCGTCCTCCTCATCCGTGACGACTGCCGCTTTGCCCATATTGACCATCGGCTCCACCGTGAACACCATTCCCGGCACCAGCAGCATCCCCGTCCCCTCGCGTGAGACATAGCTCACCCAAGGGTCTTCATGAAAGGCCAAGCCCACGCCGTGGCCGCCGATTTCCCGCACGACCGTGCAGCCATTTGCCGCCGCGTGGTCACTCACCACCTGGCCGATATCCCCCAACCTCCCCCATGGCTTCACCCGCCCGACGCCCAGCTCCATGCACTCCCTCGCCACCTCGACGAGCCTGCGCTTTTCGGGGGATACCTCACCGATGCAGAACATGCGGGAGGAGTCGGAAAAGTAGCCGCCCAGTGTCGTCGAGAGGTCGATATTGACGATGTCGCCGTCTTTCAGGATGGTGCCGTCGGAGGGGATTCCGTGGCAGACGACCTCGTCGATCGAAATGCAGGAGCTTTTGGGAAAGCCGTTGTAGTTCAGCGGTGCGGGAATTCCCCCGAGCTCTGCGGTCTTTTTCTCGATCAGGCGGTCGAGCTCCCCGGTGGACACGCCCGCCTCCACAAAATCCGCAATGTAGTCCAACAGGGCGATGTTGACCGCGCTGCTCTGCCGGATTCCCTCGATCTGTCCTGGGGTTTTCAGCAGCTTGCGATTCGGCACCGGAATGCCCTGTCTGGCGTAACGGTCAATGACCGCGTCCAGTTCCAGATGGCACTTTTTGTATTTTTCGCCGCTCCCACACCAGCAGGCGTCGTTTCTGCCAAGATTACTCATTCTTCGCCTCCAAGATTTCTATATCTCCCCTTCTGGATTCCCGCGGGGAGCAACGGTAGGCGGCGGTGAAAGCGCGGGTGAGCGTCTCCGGCGAAGAATATCCGCAGCGAAAGGCAATCTCCATGACGGAATCGCCGGTCTCGCGGATGTCCTTGACAGCCTTTTCCAGCCTACATCGGGCGACAAACTTCCGAAAGGTCATGTCGGTGTGTT
>JBKEBS010000078.1:0-53594 GCA_047973265.1 Oscillospiraceae bacterium | reverse complement strand
TGTTCTATACAGATGATTGGGGCAGTTACGAGAGAAATATCCCCGCTGATTCACATGTGATCAGCAAAAAGAATACGCAATCTATTGAACGCAAGAACCTTACTCTTCGCACTCGGATCAAACGGCTTTGCAGAAAAACCATCTGTTTTTCCAAGTCCGTCACTATGCATGATACTGTCATTGGCTTGGTCATTAATATCTTGGATTTTGGTTTCATTTATCAACGGAACAACAGATGGCGTGCATAACCGCAGGAAGAAGCCCACAACGCCCACCATGAACACCACCATGGTGAAGAACTCCTGCCTTGGAATGTCGAAGAGGATGGCGGCCAGCTGGAGATAGAGAGTGTTGAACACAATGGTGAGCGCCGCCGGCAGGGACTGCTCGAAAATGTTGGACAGCAGCTTTCCCTTGGGGCGGGCGTAGTTGGGCTGCAGCGCCAAGAAGAAAGAGGGAATACCCACTGTGAGGGCGTTGATCGGCGTCATTTGGGTGGCCTCGAAGGGATACGGATAGGGCAGGAAGCTGTAGATGAGGGAGAGGAAGATGGAGTAGAAGGTGTTGACCAGATAGAGCACCGCCACCCGCTCGATGTTGTTGATGACCCTGCGGCCCTCCCGCAGGACGCCCTTCATGGCGGAGAAATTGCCGGAGAGCAGCACAAAGTCGCAGGCGTTGCGGGCCGCGGAGCTCCCCCCTGCCATGGCGACGCTGCAATCGGCCTCCCGCATGGCGAGAATGTCGTTGACGCCGTCGCCCGTCATGCAGGCGGTGTGGCCGTTCTGCTGGAGAGCCTGAATCAGACGCTGTTTCTGCTGGGGGGTCACGTGGCCAAAGACGATGTTCTGCTCCACCAAGGCGCAGTAGTCGTCATCGTCAGTCACCTTGGACATATCCACCGCGCGCTCCGCGCCGTCTATCTTGGCCTTTAGCGCCACGGCGCTGACTGTGCGGGGGTTATCCCCCGAGATGACCTTGAGGGTGATGCCCTCCTCCGCCAGGTACTGGAAGGTGGGGACGGCGTCGGAGCGCAGGCTGTCGGTGAGCAGGATCAGCGCCACACAGCGGAGGCCGTCGGGCCTTGTCTCCTCCCGAATCGCGCTGTCGCTGTGGGCCAGGCAGAGCACCCGGAACCCCTTCTCCGCGTGGAAGGCCACCTGCCGCTGCACTTCGTCGTCCTCCGGGAGCAGGATGCCGGGCGCACCCAGCAGGTAGCTACCCGCCCCGGCAAAGGTCGCGCCGCTCCACTTGCGGTCGGAGGAGAAGGGCACCAGGGCTTCGGCCTGCCAGCCCGGCGATTGCTTAAATATGCTACCCAGGCACTTCGCGGTGGCGTTTTGGTCGCTCAGGGTGGCCATCAGCTGGGCGATTGCCTGCTCCACAAGGGCGGGGGAGCTTCCGGGGGGAGCTCCAGCCGTTCAAAGACCAGGTCGCCGTCGGTGATGGTGCCAGTCTTATCCAGGCAGAGCACATCCACCCGGGCCAGGGTCTCGATGCTGTCCAGCGACTGCACGAGGGCTCGCTTCTTCGCCAGGTTCATTGCCCCCACCGTGAGGGTGACGCCGGTGAGCAGCACTAGGCCGCCGGGAATCATGCCCACCATGGCGGTGGCGGCGCTGAGAACGGCGTCGGAGGTGGAAAGGCCCATGTTTATCTTTGAAAAGAAAAGCAGCAGCCCCAAGGGAATGATGACGATGGACATGACGAGGATGATTCTGTTGAGCAGGGCCAGCAGCTTGCTCTTCTTTTTCTGCTTCTGCTTCGCCTGGGCGGTGAGGGAGTTTGCGTAGCTGTCCGCGCCCACCGCCGTCACCAGCATGACGCCTCTTCCCGCGGTCACATAGCTGCCGGAGAGAACCTCCTCCCCGTCCTCCTTGTGGATGCGGTTCGCCTCGCCGGTGAGGAGGGATTCATCCACCTCCAGGCCGTTCGCCTCGATCAGTGTGCCGTCCGCGGCGATCTGGTCTCCGGCGGTGAGGAGGACGATGTCGTCCAGCACGATCTCATCCTGGGGAATCAGCTTTTTCGCGCCGTCTCGCAGGACATTGCAGCGGGCCTTCGCCAGCACCGAGAGGCTATCCAGCGTTTTTTTCGCACGCAGCTCCTGGATGATGCCCATGGCGGTGTTGCAGATGACGATGCCAAAGAAAAGAGTGTTGCGGGGATGCCCCGCCAGCACCATCACGATCACCAAAAAGAGGTTGATGAGGTTGAAGAAGGTGAAGCAGTTCTTAAAAATAATGCGGGGCACGGAGGTTGTAAGTCCATCGTTCTGGGCGTTGACCGCCCCCGCCTCCGCCCGCTCTTTCACCTGGGCGGTGGAGAGCCCCCTGGCCGGGTCGGGCTTGCTGCGCGCAAAGACAGTCTGCCTGGTGCGCGCCCCGCTCTTTTTCCTCATGTCTGCAATCATTCCTTCTTGTTAAACGTTCTATCATTCACTGTCACCATTTTACCGGATAGCTGTGGTGAAAAAAGAGACGAATTGTGAACAGCGGCAATTTATAATGAGATTTTAATGTGGCCATGGGCATAACGAGCCGTTGCGTTTGGCCTGCACATCTTTTATACTGAACATATGAAACGTATAAATATGAACCGAATCTTTTTGAGGCTTCTGGCGGTGCTGCTCTGCGCCGTCCTGCTGGCCTCCTGCTCCCCCCAAGCGCCCGAGCCCTCCTCTTCTGAGGAGAGCAGCGCGCCTTCTTCGCTCGCCCCCGCGCCGGAGGAGCCGGAGCCCGAACCCGACTTCGATATCGTTTTCAGCCCCGACCATTCCCTCTCCCCGGAGGAGACCATCGCCGCCTATTTCGAGCAGACCTATCTATCCTACGTAAACATGGTTTACATCGACATCAGCGTGCTCTTTGACCTCTCCCTGCGGGAAAGCCGCCGGACGCTTATCTGGCTGGAGACGCTTGCCCTGCGCCGCAGGCTGATCTGGGAAATGGACTACTGCTATGTGGAGACGGAGCAGCACCCCTACCGCATCGAATATGTGGAGGAGCTGGAGGATGAGCGGATGTCCTTTTGGGAGGAGCGGGAGCTCATAGACGAGGGGGAAGTGCTCTACCACTTCAACATGGTCGGTGAACCGGGCGCAGTCTATCCACCTTCCTTCGCCATGAACGGCCAGCACACCATTTTTTTGAAGGAGATCGACGGCGTGTGGAAGATCACCCTGCACTACTTCCCCGGCTTCCTGGGAAAAATCTTCCGACTCAGCCTCTCCCGTGCCCCCACCGAGGAGGAAATGCGGGAGATGCTGGAGGAGGAGTTCCACCCCGACTCCGCCATGGCATATGAGGATGTGGAGACGCCGGAGGGGGCGTTCCTCTACGACTCCGGGCGGGCGGTGGAGTACGCGGTGCGCTTTGCCGAGAGCCGCAACCCCGCCTTCTACAGCATCCGCGACTGGATGGGCAACTGCGCCAACTATCTCTCCCAGTGCGTATGGTACGGCTTTGGGGAGGGTGATTCGGTGGAGCCTGGGGCCCATCCCGCCACCGCAAGCTGGTACGGCGGGGACGGCGGCACGCCCGCCTGGGAGAATGTCGACTACTTCTGGAATGATATCATGGAGCCCGGCGGGCTGACCGGCCAACGCCTTGGCAGTATATGGGAGATGCAGGCGGGGGATATTGTGCAGACTCAGCCCAAGCTCATGGCCCAGCTGGACCCCGACGACTACTCCCACATGCTGATGCTCATAGACCCCGAGACCATGCTGTTTGCCCAGAACTCTCCGGATGCCTATATCTACTACTCCGACCTGTTCGACAGCAACTACCGCATGGTGCGGCCGCTTTACCTGAGCGAATAGATTTGATGGAGGAACCTTGTGGGAACGAGATATTTCAGTGCGGTCGAAAAGAAAGACAGCCGCATCAAATGGGCAACGGCGGATGCACTCACGGCCCAAAAACTTGCAGCGGCCATCAACAAAACCAGTCATGGTCTGGTGACAGCCAAGGCTGCAAGGATTGTGGTCTTCTTCCCCGCTGTTTTGCTGCTCTCCTTTTTGGTTGGCTACATTATTCTGGTACAGGGCAGCCCTACACCCCTTGCTTTTTCTATCCTGTTTATTCTTGCAGTCCTTTTCTTTTCTGCCCATTTTCTGATAGGGTACATAAAATTCAGACCTTATCTGTATCCGGAACGGCAACCCGGCATCTGGATATTTCGCGCAAAATGCTCGGATATTGCAACCAGGGGTGCGCACAATGAATATCACTATGCCTTTTTTGACAAAGGCGGCGGCCACATCCAGATCAAAATATCCAGGCGTGTATATGATTCCAACCCTGTGGGCAAAGTGTATATCTTCTACAAATTTAATGACCGGCCCGGAAACCGCTGGGCGGCAATCGCGGCGGAAGAACTGGATAAATACTAGGTAAACGCTGATTAAAGCAGCTAAGCGCCCGCTCGGTGACGGATTCTCGCGGGCTGTAGCTGCTGAAAGAGTTAATCATCGCATACCTAGGGCTGATTCAAATGAAAAACAGGCTCCCTCGGGAGCCTGTTTTTGTTTAGTTGACCGACACTTCCTCCACCCGGCGAATCCACTTGTAGCGGTTGGTTTTGACCGCAGCCACAATACATTTGAGCAGCTGATCGCTCTTGAGGCAGAAGAACACCAGCACAGGGGGAAGCTTGAAAACGAAGGTGGCAAGCGCCGAGATTGGCAGCACAATGCCCCACATGAAGATCATGTCGTTGTAAAAGACAAACTTGGTGTCGCCGCCGCCCCGCACAATTCCGGTGAGGCAGGGCATCTGGTAGGCGGTGCCGATGCTTGTGATGCTGAGCACTGTGAGAAACTGCCTCGCCAGCGCCAGGCTCTCGGGGGAGGTCGCCCCGTAAAAGCTGAGAAACAGGTCGCGTGTGAGGAAGATCGCAGCGCCGCTGAGTAATCCCAGCCCGAGGAACAGTACCTGCAGGGTGCGGGTGTAGGGCTTGATGAGCTCCATCTTGTTCTCCCCCACCGTCTTGCCGATAAGGATGTTGGCGGCGTTGCCCGAGCCGTAGACAACTACCATCATGAGGGAAAAGACGGTGCCCGAGATGCTGTCCGCCGTGACCATGGTCTTGCCCATACTGCTGAGGATGTAGGTCTGGATGCCCATCGCGACGCCCCAGGAGGCATTGCTCGCCAGAATGGGCAGCGACATCTTGATATAGCGCTTGAACACGCTCCAATTGAGGAGGAAGAACTCCTTCACCTTCATGCGCAGCTTTTTGTCCACCCACAAGAAGTAGACCAGCAGCATAATCAGCTCCAGCACCTGAGAGCCCGCTGTTGCCAGCGCCGCGCCCGTTGTGCCCAGCTCGGGCGCACCGAAGTTGCCGAAGATAAAGACGTAGTTGAAGAACACGTTAAAGCTCAGGGCGACGGCGGCCATCACAAAGCCCACCTGCACGGTCTCCACGCAGCGCAGGCAGCAGATGAGGATATTGACCGGCCCAAAGAAAAGGAAGAAGACGCTGATCCACTTGAGGTATAAGAGACCCTCCCGGATGACGCCGGGATCGTCGGTGAAGATGCGCATATACTGCTCGGGGAAAAACATCGCAACCGCCGCGAAAAGGAGGGAGAGCAGCATCCCGAACCAGATTGCCACCGAAAGAGTGCGCTTGATCTCCTTGGTGTTTTTCTGGCCCCAATACTGGGAGCCGATTACCACCAGACCCTCCCCCACGCCACCGACAACCATCTGGAAGACAAACTGGAGCTTGCCTACCAGCGCCACCGCGGTGAGGGCGTCCTCGCTGTAGGCGCCCAACATCATGTTGTCGGCGAGATTCGCCCCAAAGGCGATGAGGTTTTGCAGGGCGATGGGCACCAGGAGAGCGAAAAAATGCTTATAGAAGCGTTTTTCCTTTACCAGAAGGCTCATTGAAACCATCCATTCCGCCGCCGATGGTGGCATATATTCCCGGGAAAGACCCGTGGCCTGTGCTACTATGGGAAACCACAGTAATTTATAACAGAGTGATGCGGGAAAGTCAACGGGTGCCGGATTCCGTATACATCAAAAGGTATAATCATTCATTTGAATGTATAAAAATGCAAAAAAGTGATAAAAATTCCACATTTCCATTGCTTTTTAAACCTTGGGGTTGTATAATGGAGCCTGTGATTCGCAGACAAAGGTTTCAATTGAAAGGAATGAATGTAACCGATGAAAAAGCTGGCTGTCATTCTTGCAATTCTGCTGCTGGCCACCGCCTTTACAGGCTGCCAGGGCGGAACAGGCTCCTCCGGCAAAACATTGACCATGGCCACCGAGGCCACCTTCCCCCCCTATGAGTACATGGACGGTGCCGAGATTGTGGGCATCGACGTGGATATCGCCCGGGAAATCGCAAATGAGATGGGCGCGACCCTTGTGATTGAGAACATGAACTTTGACGCGGTCATCCCCGCAGTCAATTCCGGCAAGGCGGACTTTGGCGCAGCCGGTATGTCCATCACCGAAGACCGCCTCAAAGAGGTTGACTTCTCCATTGAGTACGCGACCTCCATGCAGGTGATTGTCACCAAGGCCGACAGCGGCATTACCGGCGAGGCCGATTTGGCCGGCAAGAACGTGGGCGTTCAGATGGGCACCGTGGCGGACATCGTGCTGACCGAGGATTACCCCGATGTCAAGGTGGAGCGGATGAAGAAGTACACCGATGTTGCGGCCGACCTCGCCACCGGCCGCCTAGACGCCGCCGTGCTGGACAGCCTGCCCGCCGCCGAAATGGTGAAAAACGGCGAGAATCTCATCATCTGTGACCAAGAGCTGTTCACCGATGTCTACGCCATCTGCGTCAAAAAGGGAAACACCGAGATGCTGGAGACCATCAACACCGTGCTCCGGCGCCTGATGGACGAGGGCAAGATCATCGAATACACCGCCAACCACACCGCCTGATTCAAAAAAACTGACTGCTACAGCGACTCAATGCCGCTGTAGCTGTTCTGTATTACAGGTAACCGCAATGTAAGGAATGATGCCACGTAATGAATTTTGCAACTAGTTTTGCAAGGGCCGGACTGCTTCTCTCACAGGCTGCGGAGGTGACAGAGGAGCAGGCCGGGTTTTGGGCGAAGCTCTATGAGGCCGCCATCGGCGACGGCAACTGGAAGCTCTATCTGGGCGGCATTGTCAACACGCTGATCATCACGGTGCTGGCCCTGGTGCTGGGCGTCCTGATCGGCGTGTTCATCGCGCTGGTCAAAACCCAGTACCGCACCACCGGACGACTCAAAATTCTCAACGCCATCTGCAGCCTCTACACCACGGTCATCCGCGGAACGCCGGTGGTCGTGCAGCTGCTGATCATCTACTTCATGCTGTTCGCCACCGCCCCCGCCGAGAGCAAGGTGCTGATCGCGGCGCTCTCCTTCGGCATCAACTCGGGGGCTTATGTCTCCGAGATCATCCGGGCGGGGATACAGTCCATCGACCCGGGACAAACCGAGGCGGGCCGGTCGCTGGGCCTCACCCACGGACAGACCATGCGGCTGATCGTGCTGCCCCAGGCTGTCCGCAATATTCTGCCGGCCCTCTTTAACGAGATGATCTCACTGCTGAAAGAAACCTCGGTGGCGGGCTTCATCGGCCTGACCGACATCACCTATGCGGGGGATATGGTGCGCTCCCGCACCTGGACATTTCATCCCTTCCTCGTTTCGGCCATGATCTACCTGGTCATCGTCATCTCCCTTACCCAGGTGCAGAAGGTAATGGAAAGGAGGTTGGCCACCCGGTGATTGAAGTGAAGGGACTCTGGAAGTCCTTCGGCGACAACGCCGTGCTCCGCGGCATCGACACATTCATTGCCCGCGGGGAAAAGATAGTGGTGGTAGGGCCCTCCGGTTCCGGTAAATCCACCTTTTTGCGCTGTCTCAACCTGTTGGAAGACCCCTCCGGCGGCGAGGTAATCTTTGAGGGAACAGCAATCACTGACCCCTCTACCGACATCAACAAGCTCCGCCAAAAAATGGGCATGGTGTTCCAGAATTTCAACCTCTTTCCCCATCTCAGCGTGCAGCAGAACATCACCCTTGCCCCCACGACGCTGGGGCTCAAATCAAAGGGGGAGGCGGACGCGACGGCTCTCCAGCTGCTGAATCGCATCGGCCTGAGCGACAAGGCGGACGCCTTTCCCAGCCAGCTCTCCGGCGGGCAGAAGCAGCGCATCGCAATTGTGCGGGCGCTTGCCATGGATCCAGACGTGATGCTGTTTGACGAGCCCACCTCCGCCCTCGACCCCGAAATGGTGGGCGAGGTACTGGAGCTGATGCGGGATCTGGCCCGGGGCGGCATGACCATGGTGGTGGTCACCCACGAGATGGGCTTTGCCAGAGAGGTCGCCACCCGGGTGCTGTTTATGGATCAGGGACAGATCATGGAGGATGCACCTCCCCAGCAGTTTTTCGACAATCCGCAGGATCCCCGATTGAGGGATTTTCTTGCCAAAGTACTTTAGCAACTATTTTCCCTGAAAAGGAATGAACGGTTTGAAAGAAGGACACTTTCAAACTGGGTTTTGTACCTTTCCGGGCGAAAGGCCCGGAATCCGACCAAGAGCCGGATCAGCACAAATCCCCATATAAGGAAAGGACAACGCATTACTATGAGCAAACCGATTCTACTGGTCATGGCGGCGGGCATGGGAAGCCGCTACGGCGGCATCAAGCAGATGGATCCCGTTGGAAACAACGGGCAATGGATCATCGATTACTCCCTCTACGACGCGAAGCGGGCCGGATTTGAGACGGTGGTCTTTGTCGTCAGCGAGGGAATCCGCAAGGATTTTGAGGAGACCATCGGGGAGCGGATCAGGGGGCATTTTGACGCCCGCATCGTCACCCAGCGACTGGAGGATTTACCTGCGGGATTCCAGCTTCCCGAAGGGCGGCAGAAACCCTGGGGCACTGCCCACGCTGTCTACAGTGCAAGAGATGCTGTAGACGCTCCCTTTGTCGCCATCAACGCCGACGACTTCTACGGCCGCCACGCCTACCAGGAGATTTACGACTATCTCTCCACCCACTCCGACTCCGACACGCATCTGGAATACGCCATGGTGGGCTACCACCTTGGCAACACCATTTCGGACAATGGCTCGGTATCCCGGGGCGTCTGCACCACCTGTGAAAACGGCTACCTGCTGGACGTCACCGAGCGGGTGCGCATTGAGAATCATCCAAACGGCATCCACTTCACAGAGGACAATGGGGAGAGCTGGGAGCCACTCTCCGCCGACACCGTCGTCTCCCTGAACTTCTGGGGCTTCAGCCGCAGCTTTATGGCCGAGCTTGGGCGGATATTCCCCCGCTTTTTGGAAAAGGCGCTAGTGGAAAATCCTCTGAAAGCAGAGTTTTACCTGCCTTCCGCCGTGAGCGAGCTGGTCGAGGAGGACAAGGCACGCGTCAAGGTGCTGCGCAGCCACGACCGCTGGCACGGTGTCACCTATCAGGAGGATCGCCCCGCTGTGCAGAAGGCGATCGCCGCGATGACCGCAGAGGGCCTTTACCCAGACAATCTTTGGAAGTAGCCGAGTTGTACTTGTTTTAGTGAGGATATAGTTTGGAAGCGGCAACTTTCAAACTAGCGTTTTGTACCTTTTCGGCTTGGGGCCGAAACATTGCTTCGCAATGACAGCACAGATTCCGAAAGTCAATATTATTGACTTCTGAAAGGAATGAACATTAAATGAAAATCCTGCTGGACACTGCAAACATCGACCAGATCAGGGCTGTGCTGCCCTACTTCCCCATAGAGGGCTTCACCACGAACCCCTCTATCCTCGCCAAGGAGAGCGACGATGTGAAGGACACCATTGACCAGCTCAAGGTGCTGGGCGAGGGGAAGCGGATGATTCACGTGCAGGTGACCGCCGCCGACACAGCAGGCATGGTGCGCCAGGCGGAGGAGCTGCGGGACTACATCGGCGGCAACTTCTACGCCAAAATTCCAATCGGCCTGCAGGGACTTCGGGCTGTCCCCCTCTGCAAGGAGAAGGGCATCAACGTCACCGTCACCGCCATCTTCACCCCCACCCAGGCCCTGCTTGCGGCCATGGCGGGCGCGGACTACGTGGCGCCCTATGTCGACCGGCTGGACAACATCACCTCCAACGGCGTATCGGTAGTGGACGAGATCATCGACATGCTGCATCTTCACGGCCTGGGCACCCAGGTGCTTGCCGCCAGCTTCAAGAACATTCAGCAGATTTTCAGCGTTGCCTCCGCCGGAGTGCAGGCGGTCACCATCAACACCGACCTCTGCCAGAAGATTCTCTTTCACCCCTACACCGACAAGTCCCTGGAGGACTTCGATATGGATTGGCGCTCCAAGTTCGGCGATAAAGAGGTCACCGATTTTCTAAAGTAACCGCAGATTAACTGCCTTATAGCGAAAGGATATTCCCATGAAACTGATTTCCTGGAATGTGAACGGCCTGCGGGCCAGCCTGAACAAAGGCTTTCTGGAGGCCTTCCGCGCGCTGGATGCCGACATCTTCTGCCTGCAGGAGACCAAGATGGAGCGGGGGCAGGCGGAGATTGACCTGGCAGGCTACGCCGAATACTGGAACAGCGCTGAAAAGAAGGGCTATTCCGGCACTGCGGTCTTCTCCAAGGAAGCTCCCCTCTCGGAGCACTACGGCATCGGGGCGGAGGAGCACGACAAAGAGGGCAGGGTCATCACCCTGGAATACCCCGCCTTCTACCTGGTGGACTGCTACACCCCAAACTCCAAGCGGGAGCTGCTTCGGCTGGATTACCGCATGGTATGGGAGGACGCCTTCCGCGACTACCTGAAAAAGCTGGACGAAAAGAAGCCGGTTATCCTCTGCGGCGACCTGAATGTGGCCCACGAGGAGATCGACATCAAGAACGCCAAGAGCAACCGGCGGAACGCGGGCTTTACCGATGAGGAACGGGCCAAGATGACCCTGCTGCTGCAGGATGGCTTCTCCGACACCTTCCGCACCCTCAACCCGGACAAAACGGACGCTTACACCTGGTGGTCTTACTTCGGCAACGCCAGAGCCAACAATGTCGGCTGGCGCATCGACTACTTCATCGTCTCCAGCCGCATTATGGACAAGGTGAAGGACGCCATGATCTACCCGGAAATCACCGGCAGCGACCACTGCCCGGTGGGTCTGGAAATTGATTTATAAAGGAATGAACATTATCATGGAGAGAAAAATCATCAGCACAGACAAAGCACCTTCCGCCATCGGCCCCTATTCCCAGGGCATCGCAACAGGGGGATTCGCCTACACTTCCGGCCAGCTTCCCATTGACCCCGCCACCGGCGAGATGCCCGGCACCATAGAGGCACAGGCGGAGCAGTCCCTGAAAAACGTGGCGGCCATTCTGGAAGCAGCGGGAACCTCCCTTGCGAACGCCGTCAAGCTCACCGTCTTTTTGAAGGACATGAACGACTTTGCAGCGGTCAACGAGGTCTATGCCCGGTTCTTCCAGGGGGATTTCCCCGCGAGGAGCGCGGTGGAGGTCGCCCGGCTGCCCAAGGACGCCAAAATTGAGATCGAAGCGGTCGCCGCACTGTAACAATGATATGAAAAAGTCCGCGCCTTTTGGAGGGCGCGGACTTTTTGCGTTAATTCGGCTCTATATCTCTATATCGTTTTTTCCATCACATAGTCGTCCATCACGTAGCCCCCGCCGATGTCCACGGTCTGGGAGGAGGCTTTCACAAAGCCGAGATGCCCGTACACCGCCAGGGAATCGCTGTTGCCCTTGTTGCAGGTGAGCCACACTTTATGCAGCCCCTTTTCCGTGCAAAACTCCTCCACGAATGCCATGAGGGCGGAGCCGACACCCTTGCCGCGGAAACTGTCCTTCACGTAGTATTTGCTCAGGAAGACGCCGTCCTCCTCCTGACGGATGCCGATGTAACCGGCTGGCTGGCCCTCCCAGGAGGCGGTGTAGTAGAGGTAGCCTTCTTTCAGTGCGGCGGTGATAGCGGCGATAGATTGGAATTTCTCCACCATGTAAGCCACCTGCTCCGAACCGATGAGGGGGGTGTAGTGCTCCGTCCAGATTTCGGCAGCCAATGCAGCGGCGAGGGAAATTTCCTCGGAGGTGCGTACCAGTGTGATCGCGATTCCGCTCATTGCTCCCCATTCCCTTCCGGCACTGATCCTGCCGCAACCCTCTCCACCATGGCGAGGCCGTCGTCAAAGTATTGCTGTTCCTTTTCCTTTTTGCCGTTGTAATTGCGGACATAGATGGACATATCCTCGAACTGGAAGGAGTAGTCCCCTGTCTCGATATCCGTGCCTGGGATCGGCAGCGCCTCGGACTGGGCGCCGGGCAGGTCTGGTTCCAGCACCACGAAGATATCGCCCGGCTGATACGCATCATCTTCCCCATTGGAGCGCATGATATAGTCGTACCCCGCCTGATCCATCACGTAGATGGGGTCGGTGTTGGAGGCGAGAACCGCCATCAGCTTCATGGCGGAAGCATAGTCTGCCTGGGGATCACTGGAGGCCATATCCGTCATGAGCTCGCCCTCGCTCTGTTCCCCTTCGCCGGTTTCCTCCTCGTCGCTGAAAGCGGGGAGGGTGATGGAGTCGATGCTCACCAGCACCTTGCCGTCGCCGTTGATGTCACCCGCGTACTTTTCCAGCTCCGCCTGGAGAGCCTCGACGCTTTCGGGCATCATGTAGCCGCCGCTCACCAGCACAACCGTCATGTCCGCTTTTGTCTGAAAAAAGACATCGCGCACAAAAAAGACGATCAGCACCACGCCAATGATGCCCGCAATCAGGTGAAATTTGTAGTGGTACAGAAAGTTTTCACGCTTTACGGCACGCTTGCTCTTGGGCGGGCGCGCGGCGGCGGCCTTGCGCATCAGCTCGATTTCCCGAAGCTTCTGCGCCTTGATCTCTTCCTCGGTCATGTAGACCAGAGTGTCGCCCTTCTTTTTTTTCTTTTTGCCGGAGTCGTCTGCGTCATGGGACTCATCGGCGTCCCTGCGGAGCTTGCCGTCCACCTTGACCTTTTCCTCAGCGGCGCTGCGGTGCTCTCTGTCTTTTTCCTTATCGCTCATATCTCAATCCCCTTAAAATAGACGCGGGCAGCGGGAACGATTCCCACAAACCCGCGGTTGGAACTATTGCCTCTCCAGCGGCTTCATGGTGGGGAACAGCAGCACATCCCGGATGGAGTAGCTGTCGGTGAGCAGCATGACAAGCCTGTCCACCCCGATGCCAAGGCCCCCTGTCGGCGGCATGCCGTACTCCAGCGCGGTGAGGAAGTCCTCGTCCACATCGTTGGCCTCCTCGTCGCCTGCAGCCTTGAGGGCCGCCTGGTGCTCGAAGCGGCTACGCTGGTCGATGGGGTCGTTGAGTTCAGTAAAGGAGTTGCCGTACTCCCTGCCGGTGATAAACAGCTCGAAGCGCTCGGTGTAGTCGGGGTTTCCGGGGATGCGCTTGGCCAGTGGGGAGATTTCCACCGGGTAGTCCATGATAAAGGTGGGCTGTACCAGCTTCTCCTCGCAGTATTCCTCGAAGAACAGGTTGAGGATATCCCCCTTACCGTGGCGCTCCTCGTACTCGATGTGACGCTCCTTTGCCAGCGCTCTGGCCTGCTCCAGCGTCTCCACTGCAGAGAAATCCACGCCTCCGTACTGCTTGACGGCATCCACCATGGTGAGGCGGGCAAAGGGGCTGCCAAGGTCGATCTCGGTACCGTTATAGGTAACTGTGGTCGTGCCCAGCACCTTCTGTGCAACCGAGCGAAACATCTCCTCGGTCAAATTCATGATGCCCTGGTAGTCGGTATAGGCCTGGTAGAGCTCCAGAAGGGTGAATTCCGGGTTGTGGCGCACATCCATGCCCTCGTTGCGGAACACGCGGCCGATCTCGTAGACCTTGTCAAAGCCGCCCACGATCAGCCTCTTGAGATGCAGCTCCAAAGAGATGCGCAGCACCATGTCGATGTCCAGAGTGTTGTGATGGGTGAAGAAGGGCCGGGCAGCCGCGCCCCCCGCCTGCTCGTGGAGAACGGGGGTCTCGACCTCCAGGAAACCCTGGCTGTCGAGATAATTCCGTATCTCCCGGATGATGAGAGAGCGCTTCACGAAGGCGTCCCGCACCTCGGGGTTGACAATGAGGTCGACATAGCGCTGGCGGTAGCGGGTGTCGGTGTCCTTGAGGCCGTGGAACTTCTCGGGCAGGGGCAGCAGGGACTTGGAAAGCAGCTTCATCTGCTCCGCCTTGACCGAAATCTCCCCTCTGCGGGTGCGGAAGGCCTCGCCCGTGACGCCGATGATGTCGCCGATATCCCACAGCTTCATCTGGCCGTAGGTCTCCTCCCCCACCTCGTCGATCTTGACATAGAGCTGGATGCGGCCGGTGGAATCCCGCAAATCCAGAAAGCTGGCCTTGCCCATGTCGCGCCAGCTCATAATGCGGCCCGCCACGCTGACCTGCTTTCCCTCCAGCTCCTCAAAATTCTCCACAATTTGGGCGGCGTAGGCAGTGCGCTCGAACACTGTCTCCCGGAAGGGGTCGCGGCCGTCCTCTATTAAGGTATTCAGCTTATCCCTGCGAATCTGTAAAATCTCTGAAAGTTCCTGGGGGCTGGTCTCCAGTCCCTCGCCTGTCGTAGTCTCCTCTGCCATTGGTTGGTCATTCCTTTCCTGCTTCTCTATATAATATAGTATTTCATGTCATCCGTTTCGGGAGAATTGCGTTGTCGTCATTTGAAGTCTGTTTCTTTCCTTGGCAGGTAACGCACATTTTGATTCCCCCTTTCCCAAATAAAGCCATTGCTTCCTTCGTCGTTTCCTGCTATTATAGCAATGTATTAGCCGAAACTCAACGATTCCGGGAGCGAATTTAAGATATTGTTACATTTTACCCCGAATTATCGCGAAAAAGTTGTTTTTTCCTCTTGCAATGGCAATTCAAATGTGTTAGAATCACTCCTTGTCATAGGAAATTATGAATAAGTAATGCAAATAATTTGAACAGATCAAGAAAGGATCGATCAATTACCATGGGTGTTATCGAGATCATCGGCGGCATTGTCCTTCTCCTCGCATGTGTGTGCATTTCTGTGGCCGTTGTGCTTCAGGAAAGCCCCAAGGGCGGCGGAATCAGTGCCTTGGGCGGCGGGGACTCTTACTTCAGCAAAAACCAGGCCCGAACGAAGGATGTTATGCTGAGCAAGGTCACCAAGATTCTTACCATCGTCTTCTTCATTGTGACGCTTGTGGTGTATGCCCTCTCTATCTGGATGAAGTAATTTGTTATTCTGACTGTCAAACGCCAAGGATATTCCTTGGCGTTTCTTTTTGTGAGGAGATTGCCGGATGGAGCTTTGGGATATTTACGATGGAAGCCGCGGACTCACAGGCCGAACCCACCGCAGGGGTGAGCCCTTGGGACAGGGTGAATTCCACCTTGTTGCGGAAATATGGGTGATCAACCACAGCGGACAGCTTCTGCTGACACAGCGGGACTTTTAAAGGCGACCTGGCCCGGAAAATGGTCGCCCGCTGGCGGGGCGGTTGTCGCCGGCGAGAACTGCCTGCAGGGCGCTGTGCGGGAGCTTGAAGAGGAAACCGGCATTTCTGCCCGGGAGGAGGAGCTGCTTCTCCTCCACTCATTTTCCGGGGATCATTATTTCCTCGACAGCTACCTCGTATGCAAAGATATCCCCCTTGAGCGGCTTGTCCTCCAGCCCGGCGAGACGATTGACGCCAAGTGGGTTTCCCTTTCGGAGCTGGAAGCCATGATGCAGGAGGGCTTGACCGCCGAACCTATGGAAAATCACATCCCACCGGTATGGCAAAAGCTGGTAGCCGCTTTGGAGCGGGAACAGCGCCCATCTACGGAATAACAGTGCAAGGAGTGTGGTCATCGTGTCGCTTGAGAAAGCCTCCGCCCACCTGAGCCGCTGGGGGCGGGATAAGGATATTCTGCTGCTGGAGGCCTCCACCGCCACCGTTCCCCAAGCCGCCGAGGCGCTGGGTGTGGAGCCCGCCAGGATCGCAAAGAGCATCTCCCTGCGCTGCGGCGACAAGATCATCGTCCTGGTTACCGCAGGGGACTGCAAAATCGACAATGCCCGCTACAAGGCCCAATTCGGTGCAAAAGCCAAGATGCTCTCCCCCGAGGAGGCGCTGGAGCACACCGGCCACGCCGTGGGCGGCGTTTGCCCCTTTGGGCTGCCCCAGGATGTGGAAGTCTATCTGGACAGCTCCATGCGCCGTTTCAACACGGTGTTCCCCGCCTGTGGAACGGCAAACTCCGCCATTCGGCTCACATGTGAGGAGCTGGACAGCTACTCCCTGTGCAGTGATTGGGTGGATGTCTGCAAGAGCTTTCAGGCATGAAAGCGCGGGAGTTTTGTGAAAAACAAAAGCGCCCGGAGAAGCATCTTCGCTTCCTCGGGCGCATCTGATACCATATTAGCTTATTCCAGAACGGGGAACAACTCTTCCTCCTCTTCGGACAGCTCGCCCAGTACACCCAGCCTGCCGCTGAACAGGGCCAGCACAGACTTGTAGAGGACCACAGGATCGTTGAGGAACCGCCTGCGCATCTCCTGCGCCTCCCTCTCGGTTGGGGCGAACAGCGTCAGGTCGATCAGGCCGCTGCCCTGGTCGGGGATGGAGAGGTGCACCTTGAAGCCGTCGGGCAGCTTTTCCACCAGGGCATTTACCTCCCGGAGGCGGCGTGTCCTGCGCAGGGCCAGCTTCGCGCTCTCCAGCGCCTTTTCCCGCACGGCCAGCGGCAGTGTGGAGGCCAGTTCCTGCCCGGTCTCCCGGCCCAGCTGGGTGGCCGAAAACTGCTCGGTCTCCCCGTCGAGCCGCCGTATCAGGTGGCCGGTTTCCACAAGCTGCTCCAAATCCTGGACAAGCTCGAAATAATTGACAAGGTTGTGAGCCGCCAGCGCCTCGTGGAGCTGGGCAAAGCTCATCTCGGCGCCGGTGTTGTCCAGCAGCCAGCAGAGCAGCGTTTTGACCTCATTGGGGGTGGTGGGGCTGCCGGGGGCAACTCCCGCGCCAAATACTTCCCGCTCCACTGCCACTCCCCCAATCGTTGTATTTCGGCGCTTACTTAACCTGTAATGCGACAATTGCTAATCTTTTCTTAATACATATTACTATAATTTCTGCTACAATACAATGACAGTCTTGTATTGGAAAGGTCTGGTTTCTGTGGCTGAGGAACAGCAACTGCCCAATGTAAAGCCAAAAATGAAAAAATGGTCGGAGCGCACCCGGGAACAAAAGTTGCGAATCGTCATCGCTGCTGTGCTGCTGCTGGTCTTTATCGCCGTCACCATTTTCGCCACCCGCTGGGTGCTCTCGTTGCGTAACCCGGACAAGCTCGCCTGGTTTGAAGAGGTAGTCTCCTCCCTTGGGATTGGCGGCTGGTTCCTCTTGCTGGGCATTCAGTTTGTGCAGATCGTCATCGCCTTCATCCCCGGCGGCCCGATTCAGGTGATAGCCGGGGCGCTGTTCGGGCCATGGGGCGGCACAGCCCTCTGCTTCCTTGGAACCATTTTGGCGACAACGGCAGTCTTTCTTATTGTAAACCGATTCGGGCGGTCGGCAGTCAGGCTCTTTGTAGACGACGGCGACTTGACAAAGTATAAGTTTTTGCAGGACTCCCACAAGCTGGAGCTGTTGGTGCTGATCCTCTTTTTTATTCCCGGCACCCCAAAGGACGCCCTCACCTATCTCTTCGCGCTCACCCCCATTAAGCCGCACCGTTTTCTTCTCATTTCCACCGTGGCCCGACTGCCTGCTGTGATCACTTCGGTGCTGGCGGGAGACAGCATCATGAACGGGGACTGGATGCGCGCGGTCATCATTTTTATCGTCATCGGCGGCATCAGCATTGCCGGGCTGCTTTTGCACCGCAAGCTGATGAAAGTCGTGGCGAAGCGCAAGGAGACGCGCTGACCCAAGGCCTGCAATGCCGCTGCAATGGAAAAGGCATAAAAAAACTTGCGCTCGCTTCAATTTTATGCTATACTCCATCTGTTATTTTGTGTGAACTTTTGGAAAGGAAGTGATATAGATGAAGGAAGGAATTCATCCCGAGTACGCTCCGACCACCATTACCTGCGCCTGCGGGAATGTGATTGAGACTGGCTCCACCAAGAAGGATATCCGCGTGGAGATTTGCTCCAAGTGCCATCCATTCTTCACCGGCAAGCAGAAGCTGGTTGACAGCGGCGGCCGTGTGGACAGGTTCAACAAGCGTTTCAACATCGAGAAGTAATAAAAAGCGGCGTTTGGCCCGATGGGCAAACGCCGCTTTTGTCACCCCACCGCTTTTGGAATGCAGTGCGAAAAAGTACCGGTGTCGAGGAGAGAGAAATATATCGTGGAGAGCTACAGAACCATTGGCCGGAGCGCGGAAGACGAGTTTGTGGAGAAGCGCTCCCGCTTCATCGGCGCAGTGCGGCCTGTCTCCTCCGCAGAGGAGGCCCAGGCCTTCATCGCCGAGCGTAGGGGCATGCACCCCCAGGCCAACCACAACTGTTGGGCCTACATTCTGCGTGAGGGCGGCATTCAGCGCTACAGTGACGACGGTGAGCCCCAGGGCACGGCGGGCATCCCCATGCTGGAGGTGCTGAGAAAAGAGGGGCTCTGCGACCTTGTGGTTGTAGTCACCCGCTATTTCGGCGGCACCCTGCTGGGGGCGGGGGGATTGGTGCGGGCCTACTCCCACGGCGTCACGGTCGCCCTGGACGCGGGGGGCAGGGTTACGATGGCCGCCTGCACTCTCCTCACCATTGCGCTGCCTTATCCCCTTTACGATAGGCTGATCAAGCTGCTGGAGCCCTTCCCCGCCCTCATTCTGGACACCCGCTACACCGACGAGATCACTCTGGATATCCGCATGCGCAGCGACAGTGTGGATCAGTTTACTGCAGCGCTCACCGAACTCTCCTCCGGCAGCGTTACTCCCGGGGTCACGGGAGAGGTCTTTGCGCCATTGGAATAATCATTTCCATATCTTTTGTGAATTTTTTGTAACAAAGAAGGGTTTTTGCCATCCTTCAACGTATATAGTATCGAACGCTTAAGTAATCGCAGAGTAATTATCCTTTAGCGGCTATTTTATGAAGGGGGCATTTCTCTGAATATCCGCCAGCAATATGAGGCGCTGGAGAGACAGATTCTCGATCCCAGGGCCTCTTTTTCTATGGCTTCAATTGAACGGGACCGCCCCGAGGAGCCCTGCCCCATCCGCACCGCCTACCAGCGGGATCGGGATCGAATTCTCCACTCCAAGAGCTTCCGGCGGCTCATGCACAAGACCCAGGTCTTTCTTGCGCCGGAGGGCGACCACTACCGCACCCGGCTCACCCACACCCTGGAGGTCAACCAGATCGCCCGCACCATTGCCCGGGCGCTGCGCCTCAACGAGGATTTGGCCGACGCCATCTCCCTGGGTCACGACTTGGGCCACACACCCTTCGGCCATGCGGGGGAGTTCGTCCTCCAGGAAATCCACCCCGACGGCTTTCACCACAACGAGCAGAGCGTGCGGGTGGTGGAGGTGCTGGAAAACGGCGGCAGGGGGCTGAACCTCACCCGGGAGGTGCGGGACGGCATTCTCTGCCACTCCGGCGGGACGCCCGCACAGACCCTGGAAGGCCAGGTGGTGCGCTACGCCGACAAGATTGCCTACATGAACCACGACATCGATGATGCCATCCGGGCGGGCGTGCTCCGGGAGGAGGATATCCCCTGGGAAGTTCGCCACGGCCTTGGCCGCACGAAGTCGGAGCGCATTTCGGCGCTGATCAACTCCGTGATTGAAAACAGCGGCGATACCATCCGCATGTCGGAGGAGGGGCAAGCGCTCTACGATATGCTGCGCGCCTTTCTCTTTCAGGCGGTATACACCAACCCCCAGGCCAAGCGGGAAGAGGGCAAGGCCATGGAGGTGGTGAAGGCCCTCTACAAGCATTATCTGGACAATCCCTCCACTCTGCCCGAGGAGTACCAGGCGATCACGGAAGCAGAGGGCCCCCACCGGGCTGTGTGCGACTACATTTCGGGTATGAGCGACCGCTTTTGCATCTCCCTTTACGAGAACCTTTTTGTCCCACGCTCCTGGCCCATCACTTAAACTCAACAATTTTTGTATTTCTTTTCAGAATCGGAGCCATTCCGCGACAAAATCCGTCATACTTGTTGGATACAAAACAGATTGCTTGGGAGGAGGCCAAACCGTGATCCCCGAGAGCTTTTTGGAAGAGCTCAAGTACGCCAGCGATATCGAGCAGACCATCTCCCCCTATGTCACCCTCAAGCACAGGGGACGCAACCTGTTGGGGCTCTGCCCCTTCCACTCGGAAAAGACCCCCTCCTTCACCGTCTACCCGGAGAGCCAATCCTATTATTGCTTCGGCTGCGGCAACGGCGGGGACGCGATCACCTTCATCCGCCAGGTGGAAAACCTGGAATATATTGAAGCGGTGCGGTTTCTGGCCCAAAAGGCGGGGCTCACCGTTCCCGATGACGCGGTGAACGACCAGACCGCGCGGCTGAAGGCCCGTGTCCTGGAGATTAACCGGGAGAGCGCCCGGTACTTTCACGATTGCCTGCTCTCTGAACGGGGACAGAAGGCCCGCGTCTACCTGAAAGACCGCGCCCTCACCTCCAAGACAATCCGCACCTTTGGCGTGGGCTATGCCCCTGAGGGCTGGAACAACCTGCGGGATCATCTCCGGGGAAAGGGTTTTAAGCAGGAGGAGCTTCTGGCCGCCGCAGTGGTCACCAAGGGCCGCAATGACAGCGTTTACGACATGTTCCGCGACCGCATTATCTTCCCTATCATCGATTTGCGGGGCAATGTGATCGGCTTTGGCGGCAGAATCATGGAGGGTCAGGGCCCCAAATACCTCAACTCCCCTGACACCCCGGTGTTCAAAAAGAGCCGGAACCTGTTCGCCCTCAACTTCGCAAAGGCCTCCGGGCAGGACACCCTGCTGCTGGGGGAGGGTTACATGGATGTCATTGCCATGCACCAGGCGGGCTTCACCAACGCGGTGGCAACCCTGGGCACCTCTCTCACCCCGGAGCAGACCCGGCTGATCGCCCAGTACGCCCACAAGGTGGTGATCGCCTACGACGCGGACGGCGCGGGACAGAACGCCGCCAAGCGGGCCATCAACCTGTTTGGAGAGACCAACGTCTCGGTGTCGGTACTCCAGATGGAGGGCGCCAAAGACCCGGATGAGTACATCAAGAAGTTTGGGGCTCAGCGCTTCCAAAACCTTATAGACGGCGGCAAATCCGCCATGCACTTCGAGATAGACAAGCTGCGAGCCCAGTACCGTCTGGATCAGGCGGAGGAGAAGATCGCATTTCTGGACGCCTTCTGCCGCCTGATGGCAGATGTGAACAACGAGCTGCAGCGGGAGGTGTACGTGGGCGAAATCGCCGCCGAGTTGGGGGTTGGGCGGGATCGCCTCATGTCCACCATCGACAGCATCCGGAAGCGAAAGTACAACGCAAAGCAGAAGAAGGAATCCCGTGGTCTGGTCAATTCGGCCTCGGCGGCAGCGGGAACGGAGGAGCGGCGGCATGTGACCAATCTGGCAGGCGCCGTGGCGGAGGAGCAGCTGCTCACCCTTCTGATGCTCCACCCCGATGTCTATCCGGTCATCCAGGGGGAGCTGTCCCCCGACGACTTCCAAGACCCCGGCTTTCGGGAAATCTTCACCCTGTTCTCCCGGCGGCTGGCGGAAAACCAGTCACTGGAGTTCATCCACCTCTCCGGGGATTTATCCCCACAGCTGATCGGCAAACTGTCTCATATGCGTCTCAGGGACAGGAACTCAAATTTGCAGCCCCAGCAGGCGCAAGATTTCGTTGCAGCGATCCGTGACCAAAAACAGGTATTAAACAAGCAGGAAGCTAAAGTTATGAATCCAGATGAATATGCGGCATATCTGAATTCGCTGCTGGACCGAAAAAAATAGTCTTGTAGGAGGGACTTTCTGTTGGCAATTTCAGCGGAAAAAAAGCAAAAATTATTGGATGAACTGCTCGAAAAGGGCAAATCCAAAGGCACTTTGACCACCAAGGAAATTAACGACACCCTGGAGGAACTGGAGTTTGACGTAGAGCAGATCGACAAGCTCTACGACACTCTCGAAGCCAACAATGTGGAGGTTGTGGAAAATCTGGGCTCCACCGCCGACGATCTGCTGGCCGCTCCCGCTGTCGACCCCAACCTGGAGGTCGCCCTTTCGGCCGAGGGCATCAGCATCGACGACCCGGTTAAGGTATATCTAAAGGAGATCGGGCGTGTGCCTCTGCTCACCGCCGATGAGGAGGTCGCGCTGGCCACCCGCATGAACGAAGGCGACATGGAGGCCCGCAAGCGGCTGTCCGAAGCCAACCTGCGCCTTGTCGTCAGTATCGCGAAGCGCTACGTGGGCAGGGGGATGCAGTTCCTCGACCTCATCCAGGAGGGCAATCTCGGCCTGATCAAAGCGGTGGAGAAGTTTGACCACACCAAGGGCTTCAAGTTTTCCACCTATGCCACTTGGTGGATTCGCCAGGCGATCACCCGCGCCATCGCGGATCAGGCCCGCACAATCCGCATCCCCGTTCACATGGTGGAGACCATCAACAAGGTGAAGAAAGTGAGCTCGCAGCTGCTCCACAAAAACGGCCACGAGCCCACCGCTGAGGAAATTGCCGCCGAGCTGGACATGCCGGTGGACAAGGTGCGGGAAATCATGCGAATTTCCCAGGAGCCTGTCTCCTTGGAAACCCCCATCGGCGAGGAGGAGGACAGCCACCTGGGTGACTTCATCCCCGACGACGACGCCCCCGCCCCTGCGGAGGCAGCCTCCCACACGCTGCTCCGGGAGCAGTTGGGCGAGGTACTTTCCTCCCTCACCGATCGGGAGGAAAAGGTGCTCCGCCTCCGGTTCGGCCTGGAGGACGGCCGCAGCCGCACGCTGGAGGAAGTCGGGAAGGAGTTCAATGTCACAAGGGAGCGCATCCGCCAGATTGAGGCCAAGGCCCTGCGCAAACTGCGCCATCCCAGCCGCTCCAAAAAGTTGAAGGACTTTCTAGAATAGACAAATTTCGTCAATAAATGGCAAAAATCTACATTTGAGACCGGCAGGTTTTTCTCTACCTTTGTTGTATTAATATGAATTATCCCTTTTGCAATCACCTTTTATTGTTCTAACGAACGTCTGATTGCCTTCCTGGTGCCGCAACTCTTTTACTGGACATTCGCCATTTTTCGGAAAAATATTGACAATGTGTCGAATTTCCAAGTATAATTGGCTTACTATAGTCGATTAGTATTTCATTTGAACTCGACTGTCATCTGGTTTTCACTTCTTATCACAGTCATTCATCTGAGTTTTATGTCACCGCAAAGGAAGGTATGCATGTACATCACCCTAGAGACCGATTACGCGATCAGAATTGTCGATTGCCTGGCCAGACAAAATCAGAGAATGGGCGCGCAGGCTATAGCCGACCGCAGCAACGTGACCCTCCGCTTCGCTCTCAAAATTCTGAGAAAGCTGGTTGGGGCGGGAATATTGCGCTCTTACAAGGGTGTTCAGGGCGGTTATGAGCTTCAGAAAAAGCCCGCTGAAATAACTCTTTATAATATTGTAGAGACGATTGAAGGCCCCTACGGCTTCAGCCGCTGTGTTCTGCCGGGGCATCAGTGCCCCAGGAACGTGACAGGCCCATGCCCTTATCACCTTATCTTCCAGGATGTCACCGACGCGGTGGTGGAGCGCCTTAAAAAGGTCACAATAGAGGATGCAATTTCTTCCGGCGATCCCGATTTGGATCGATTGTCGACCTTTATTTCTGAAGCAAATATCCAGGTGCGCCCGTAGGTTTACTGAAAACACAAAAAGAGGGAGAATCGGATTCGCTTCTCCCTCTTTTTGTGTCAGATCACATTTCTTCATTTACTTTTTAGACGGAATGATCTCCAGCCAATAGCCGTCGGGATCACTGATGAAATAGATACCCATGCCCGGATTTTCATAGCAAATACAGCCCATTTCCTTATGCTTTGCGTGGGCCTTGTCATAATCCTCCGCCTCGAAGGCCAGATGAATTTCATTGTCGCCCAGATTGTAGGGCTCTTTCCTGTCCCGCAGCCAGGTGAGCTCCAACTGGTGAGGGGTCTGCCCATCCCCCAAAAACACCAGAATAAAGCTGCCGTCTGCAGCCTCGCTGCGGCGCACCTCGCGAAGCTCCAGCGCCTCCTTGTAAAAGGCGAGGCTTTTCTCCAGATCAAATACATTCAGATTGTTGTGTAAAAAGCGATACATACCCTTTCATCCTTTCCTGATAGTAGATTTCTACTGCTCAATTATGAATTATACAATGCTTTTCTGTAAAATTCCATAGGGCATGTGGTTACAGCCCGCGCACTTCTGTTGCGAAAGCGTGACAAATCGACGAAAAACGGGGCGATTTTTGCCAAAATCATTTTCACACGGTGCTTTTTGTGGTATACTTGTGGCTGAATTGATTCGTTATACAAAGACGCCACAGAGCGCTCTTTTCCCACCATGGAGGTTTCTATGAATAACAAGCCAAGCAATCGTCCCGCTCCCCAAGGGGAGGAGCCGAAGGGCAATACCGCCGCTGCGGTGGGCATCAAGTCGGCTAAAATAGCGTTTTTCACCGTGAAAAAAGTGATCACCACCGCCCTGACCCTGATTGCCACAGTCGTCATGATGGGCATCATCACGGGCTGTATCGTCGGCTGCGTGCTCACCGTCTATGTTCTGCAGGGCATCGGCTCGGAGGAACCTATCAACCTGGACAACTACAAGCTGGGTTATACCTCCATCATCTATGCCTATGACAAGAGCGGCCAGCCCTATGAGCTCCAGCGGCTGTACAACCCCGACAACAACCGAATCTGGGTGGACTACGACCAGATTAGCACCTATGTCATCGACGCTCTGGTCGCGACTGAGGACAAGCGGTTTTACGAACATCAGGGTGTGGACTGGATTCGCACCGCGGGCGCGGGGCTCTCCCTGTTCGGCCTGGCCGATTCCGGCGGTGGTGGCTCCACCATTCACCAACAGCTTATCAAGAATATCACGGGTGACGACGATATCCGTATTGACCGCAAGGTGCAGGAAATCTTCCGGGCCCTTCGGCTGGCGAAGGACTATTCCCGCGAACAGGTGCTGGAAACTTATCTCAATGTCGTCCCCTTTGGCGCGGGCACCAATGGCATTGAGTCCGCGGCAAAGACTTATTTCAACAAGTCGGCAAAGGACCTCTCTTTGCCGGAGGCTGCCGCCATCGTAGGTATCACCAAGTATCCGGGCGCCTACAATCCCTTGCTCTATCCCGATGCCAACAAAAAACGCCAGGAAGACGTACTCACCTTCATGTGGAAGCAGAGCTATATCACGGAAAAGGAATATGAGGATGCTCTTGTCGCGCCCTTGAACTTCTACCGCAAAACGCAGGACGAGGGCAACAAGATCAGCCAGAGCTACTTCATCGACCATGTTGTGTTTTCCATCATTGACGAATTCATGGATAAGTATGACATGACCTGGCAGGAGGCGAAAACCGAGCTCTACGAGGGCGGCTACCGCATCTACACCACCGTGGACATGGACATTCAGAACCATCTGGAAGAGTTCTATAGTACCTACAAAAATTTCCCCGAGATTGCCAAGGAGGAATATCCCCAATCCGCCTGTGTCATCACAGACCTAAATGGAAAGATTCTGGGCTTGGTGGGCGGAATCGGCGAAAAAGAGGGAGCGCTGGTCTTTAACCGAGCCACCATGGCTAAGCGCCAGCCAGGTTCCACCTTTAAGCCCATCGGGCCCTACGCTCTGGGCATTGAGTACAACCGTGTCACCTGGTCGACGATCATTGAGGACTCCCCCATCAATCCGGAAGACCCTCAGTCGGCGTGGTACCCCAAGAACTATTACCAATCCTACAGGGGCAACATGACTGTGCGCACCGCTCTTGCCAGCTCCGTTAACACGGTGGCGGTCAAGACAGCGCAGATCGTGGGTGTGCGGCAGATATTCGACTTCCTTCACAACGACCTGGGCCTCACCAGCCTGGTGGAATTCCGGGACGGCTACTCGGATGTGGATATCGCCCCCATGGCTCTGGGCGGCGTAACGGACGGAATCACCCCTCTTGAGATGGCCGGCGCATACCAGATGATTGGCAACGGCGGCTACTACACCAAGCCCTATGCCTACACTAAAGTGGAAAACTCAGAGGGCAGAATCATTCTGGAGGCCGACACTGTTCCCCGCAGAGTCATCGGCGAGGACACCTCTGTGGTGCTCAACAAACTGCTGCAAGAGGTGGTATACGGTGATGGCGGCACCGGTACACGCGCTGCAATCCCCAACATGCCCACTGCCGGCAAGACCGGTACCTCAAACAGCGACGTTGACCAGTGGTTTATCGGCATGACCCCCTATTATCTCTGCCAGGTGTGGTTGGGTTACGATACCCCTAAAACCTATGACAGGTACGGCAATGAGGTTGTTAACAGCGTGTTGTATAACCCTTGGCCCTATCCCACTCCCCCACTTTTCAATTTGATTATGGCACCCCTTCACGAGGATCTGGAAGCCAAATCTTTCCTGGAATCGGAGAATGTGACGCAGCAGCGCTACTGCACTGTGACCGGAAACCTTGCCGGGCCGGACTGCCCCAGCGCAGCTGGCTGGTACAAGACAAGCCGCATTCCTACCGCCTGCAACGGCGTGCACATTGATCCCAATGCCAAGAAGGAAGAGGAAACATCAGGTACCGGCTCCGGTACGGGCACAGAATCTGAGACACAGACGACGCCGGAAGCGCCCGTTGTTTCCGCAAATCCCTCCGGCGATGGCGCGGATGGGGATGTGAATCCGGCTCCGGCGGCTTAGACTTCCTAGTAAGAATATTTTCACAGTAAAAGGCCCTCCAATTCTTCGGAGGGCCTTTCTTTGCGCTTACTTAGGATTTCTCTACCTTTACGCTGCCGGAGGAAGCCTCCAGCCGAACGGTGTACTTCCCGTCCCCAACCTGGCCAGTTGCGCGGTTCTTGCGCTCGTTGAAGGTCAGCTGGTCGTCGAACCAGGTGCCGATGGAGCCGGAAGATGTGCTCGCCTCAAAGGTGAAGGAGGCATCGGACGGGAGGTTGACCCGCACCGTGCCGCTTGTTGCCTTGCCGGTCACGTCGCCACTCACCGTTTCAAAGGTGACACGCACACTGCCGGAGCTGCTCTGAAAGTTGCCGCCGCCAATGGCTTTGTCCACCTGGACGGAGCCGCTGGTGTTGGCAAAATCCATTGTGCCGTCAGCGGTGCCGATGCGGATGGAGCCGCTGGAATTCTTTGCCTCCAGCTTCGCACCCTTCATTCCGTCGAAGTTGATGGAGCCGCTGCTGGCCTTGGCTGTGATGTTCATCGCCTTGGCGTCCCCCACATGGATGCTGCCACTGGTCGTCTCCACATTCAAGTTGCCCAAGATCGCCAGGTTGCCTGTCTTCACGCTGCCGCTGCTCGCCTTGAAGCTTGCCCCGCCCTCCGTCGTGACATTTTCAAAGCGGACACTGCCGCTGCTTGCCGATGCGCTGATGGTGGTGAATGTCCAGTCATCCTCGGAGCGGATGCTGCCGCTGGAAGTGGAGACATTCAGGTTGCCCTTCCAGTCCTTTGGGACATATATCTTGATCTGGGAATACCAAATATTGATGCCGATGCGGATGGGGCGCTGCCCCGCCTCAAAGCGCAAGGTGTCGCTGTTCTGAGTGACCGTCGCCAGCATGCTTTCATCCCAGTCGGTCATGTACTCCTCCAGCACGATCTCGTCGCCCAGGCTTTCGATCAGGGTGACGCTGTCGGAGTGGTATCGAATGTCCAGTGTTTCCACCGATGATGCCGCGAATGTCTGCCGGTTGGCCAATTCTGCCTTAAACATGTTTCCATCTCCCCAATTTCCGAACCCGCCTGTGACGACGCCGTAGGCCATAAAGCCCCCCAGCGCCAGGGCGAGTACCAGAAAGAATATGATACAGCCGATCAATACTTTTTTCATAACTGTCCCTATTTCCCTTTCATCTGGTAGATCAGGTTGATCACCATTTCAATGCAGGCGCCGATGAGGAAGATAATCCAGGTAATATGCCAGGCCCCTGAGGAAAAGCTGATCAGGAAATAGAGCATCACGATAACAATCCACATAATCCCAGAAAGATTGTTTCGGACAGCTTTTCGGCGCTTGTCGTCATTGCTCCACTTTTTGAAGTTCTCTACAACCGTATCCTCTTTTTTGTTGTATTTGGGATACATGCTGGAGTTGTAAACCAACATAACCGTGGGAACGATACAGAGGGCCAGTGCCCCCAGCCACCAGGGGGCGGGGTTAGTGGCAACCATTGTCCCGAAAATCAAGATCATTCCGGCGAGAATATACAAGCCTACCGACGCCGCCTTAATAATAGCGGACATCTGGCGCTTTTCCTTGCTCACCATCTGTTCTACATAGGGGTCGATTTCATCGGCGGGTTCCAGCTGGGCAATCAGCTCCTGCACATTGCCCATGCTTCCGGTAACATTCTGGAAGGCCCCCTCTTCACTTTCTCCCTGGGCGAGAAGATCGTTGTACTTGTCCAGTGAATTTGCCAGCAGCTCCTCCCGCAAGTCGAAGGCCGCCCTGGTGCGGGGCGCGCTCTCGAAGAGGTAGTCCAGGTAGCTTTGCAACCGCATTTTTGCATCCATGTTGAACATTCCTTTCGTGATGATGATTTAGAGTTGAGTGGTTCCGCAGCTGCGGAGGTTGTATGTGGTGCCGCGTTCGTGCTATTCGTCCAACAGGCTGTCTATAATGCCTTTTGTGTGACCCCAATCCTGCAAATACTCCTGGTAGGCAAGTTCTCCGGCTTTTGTGATGCAGTAGTACCGCCGCCGGGCGCCGACCTCTTCGTTGCCCCAGTAGGACATGATCATACCGGTTTGTTCCAGCCGCCGGAAGGCGGAGTAGAGTGTGGCCTCCTTCAACTCCAGCTGGTTTTGCGTAATGCTCAGAATGTCCTTGTTGATCTGGTATCCGTAGCTGTCCCCTTTTTTCAGACGGCCCAATATGATGGCGTCTGTGTGTCCCCGTATCAGATCATAGGTTATTGACACGCTTAATATCCTCCTTTCCCAAGGATTCCCTCGTCTAAGAATCTTCGTGTTCACAGTACTCGCTTGACCTGGCTATATAATATATCAATATACATCGGCTGTCAAGGTATTATGATCATTAAAATATCATTAAAGCCAGAATACCCAAAAATGAACAGGGAGAGGACATGTGCCCTCTCCCTGTTCATTTTTGGGTATCAGCCTTCCGGATACTGCTTGCGGAGAAGCTCGACGCCAAACTCCCTGCCGGTATCTTTCAGTCGCTGTATATAAGCCTCCAGATGCCCTCTGGCGTGCTCGGGGCCACCCTCCCGCATCACCGTCCACATGGGGTCGGTGTCGTAGTGTGAGCGCTTCATCATCCCGTATTCCCAATCCAGGATAATCTTCGCACCCCTGGCACAGAGATCAGGCCGCTTCCCCGCCAGATCGTTCTGCTGATGGGGATCGTCCTTCACATTGAACAGCATCTCCTCGGGGAAGAGGTGATAGCCGCCGTGAACGGTGCGGATGTAGACGTAGTCCTCGAAGCGGGCGGAGCGCTGGCAGACATGGGCGCACTGGGTGAGCACCACGCTGCCCTTGCCGCAGTCCTCGCCCTCCAGCAGAGTTTTGGCGTAGGAGACGCCGTCATACAGATAGCGGTCGGGTGCAAAGGTCTCGGTGCCCAGCAGTTCCTTCACGGTGGGAAGCAAATCCACATTGTCGTGGAAGCCCCCTGCTGCCTCTCCCTTTTTGGCTCCCGGCCACTTGATGATCATGGGAATGTGGCAGGTGGGCTCGTCGGCGGTGCCGTGCTCGCCATAAAGGCCCAGTTCCCCCATATTCTCTCCGTGGTCGCTGGTAATGATGATGGCCAGATCGTCCCCGTAGAGGCCCATCGCCTTGAGCTTTTCCACAATCATGCCGATGTTATCGTCGGTGTAGCGCACCCCGCAGTCGTACTGGTCGATGAAGTTTTTGGCATCAGCTGTCGTTTTCAGGCTGCCAGGGTGCTTCGGCCAGCGGTCAAAGGTGTCGTCGTTCCACATGTTGATCTCGTGGGCGCCGTGAGGGCCGATGTGCCGGAGGTGCTCTGCGAACACATCATCGGTGATCCAGTCATCGGGCAGCGGCTGGTCGGCAAATGGGTTGCCGAAATCCTCCGGTGTGCGGTATGGCGTGTGGGGATCCCAGTAGTGCACGTGGAGGAACCAATCGTCCTCCCGCCCCCTTCTGTCCAGCCAGTCCAGCACCTGGGGGGTGACCAGTTCGGCAGGTTCGCCGCCCCGCAGACCCACATTGTAGCACTCGTTGAAGCCTGCGTTGAACCACCAGGAGGAGTGCCGCTCGGCAAAGGTGGAAAAGGACACCGTGTGCATTCCCGCCCGGCGGAACTGCATGAACAGCCCGTTCTCCGACATGTCGTCGGTGAAGCTGCGGGTCTCGCCCTGGGGGCGCATGTCGGCGGCGGTTCCGCCGTGGCCCACCAGGCCCGTGCGGATGCCGTACTGCCCGCTGATCAGCGACGCCCGGGAAGGCAGGCAGGGCGCGTTGGGGCAGTAGTAGTTGTCGAAGCGGACGCCCTCTTCGGCGATGGAATCGATCACAGGCGAGGTGTCGCGACCATAGCCGTAGCAGCCCAGATGGTCACTGCGCAGGGTATCGATGTCAAAGAGTATGACGCGCATTGCGGTTCCCTCCTTCTATTTCAGTAAGAAGCTCCTGATCTCGTAGGGGTGGATGGTAAAGGAGAGGGTGTTGCCCTCCAGCTTCGCCTCCTCCTCAGGAGGATTTGCATCCTCCAGGGGATTCTCCAGCAGGTCACAGGGAGTGCAGGAGCCGTACCGCTCCGCCAGCTTAACAGAGGCGTTCACACGGCTGCCCCGGCTCTCGTAGAAGCGCAACACCACACCGTCGCCGCTCTCCGCCCGCTTGACGGTCTCCAGTGCCACCGCGGGGGAATCCACTGTGGCAAGGCTGTAGCTCGCTCCGGCAGCGCCGCCCTGCACCGCAAAGGCGGGCTGGTTGAGAATAGCCGCCTCCTTCTGGGTGTCCGCCTGTCGCCAGGTGCCGCCGTGGGGCAGCAGGGCGTAGGTGAAGAGATGCTCCTCCTGGTCGGTGGTGGGGTTGGGCTCAATGCCGGATTTGATCAGCGTGAGGGCGATGTCCCCCCGGTTGATGGAATGGCCGTACTTGCAGTCGTTGAGCAGGCTCACGCCGTAGTCCGCCTCCGAGACGTCCACCCACTTGTGGGCACAGCTCTCAAACCGAGCCATATCCCAGCTGGTGTTGGTGTGGGTCTTGCGGGTGACGTTGCCGAACTGAATGTCAAAGGTGGCTTCATCTGCGTGGACATCTACCGGGAAGTGCACTTTCAGCAGATGCTGGTTTTCCTTCCAGTCCACCCAGGTGTCGAAGTCAATGCGGCGGCTGTGGGCGTAGAAGCGGATTTTCTGGCGCAGTAAGCTGTGGACAAAGGGGCGCTCAACAGTCAGCTCCAGCAGCAGGGGGCCATCCGCCGTCCACTCCATGGAGGTAAGCTCGTCCACATTCCAGCCCTTTTCGTCGTAGAAGATGTCGATGTCCCAGTTGTCGTAGTAGATCGGCTTGTCTTCGTAAACCCGCAGCTGGTTCAGCTTTTTACCGTTCTTTGTGTCGGCGACCTCCCGGCCGTTTTCCCGATCAAAGAGAGAGTCGATCAAGCCCTTTCCGTCGATGACCACATTGTAGAAGGGAGTCGTAACCGCATAGCCGCCCGATTGCTCCTTCACTGTGAAGGGGGAGGTCAATGATGACTGCGTGCCGCTGGTTGCAAAGCCCCTGTAGCCCTTTGCAGGCAGGGCCTTTGCAAGTGCGTAGGAGGTGTCGCCAATCTTCTGGGAGGTCATGCCATCCAGGCTGTCAACTCCGGCGGGCAGGGCCACGATCTGGTCGGTCTCCATCCCCAGGGTGTTGAAAACCGTGACGCCGTCCCCTTTTGCCAGAGCATCCGCCCGCTCGGCGATCATCGCAGAGGTGGCGGCGGCGATCTCCTCGTAGTCCCTCTTGGTGACCTCGTAGACTTCCTTGATGGAGGAGCCCGGCAGGATGTCGTGGAACTGATTGAGCAGCACCATCTTCCACAGCCGTTCCAGCTCGGCGGCGGGATAGGCAATTCCTGTCGGCTCCGCCAGCACGGATAGGAGCTCCAAGTCCATCAGGGCAAGCTCGCTCTTGCGGTTGCCCCGCTTGTTGCGCCCCATGGAGGTATAGGTGCCCCGGTGGTACTCGAAGTAGAACTCGCCCGCCCAGGTGTGGAGGCGCTTGGAATCCTTCACCCTGGCTTCCAGCTCCCTGAAATAGTCCAGAGCGAACTCCTGGCGCACCATGGGGGTGCCCTTGATGCCTGCCTCCATGCGCTCGCCGGTCTCCAGCATCTCCCGGGTAGGGCCGCCGCCCCCGTCGCCATAGCCGTAGGCGATGAGGATGTCGTTGTTCATCTCCTTGTTCTGGTAGCGCTCCCAGCCGCCCATGATGGCGTCGGGGTGCAGCATGCCGTTGTAGGTAGTGAAAAAGCGCTCGGCGCTCTGACCCACTCCCAGGGTGGTGATAAGGTGGGTGAGAATCTTGCTGCCGTCGATGCCCTCCCACAGGAAGGTGTCGTTTGGCACCTTATTGAACTGGTTCCAGGAGAGCTTGGTGGTCATGAAGTAGTCGATTCCGCTGAGCTTCATAATCTGGGGGAGCGCTCCGGAGTAACCGAACACGTCCGGCAGCCAGAGCAGCTTGCTGTCCACGCCGAACTCCTCCGTAAAGAAGCGCTTGCCGTAGAGGAACTGCCTTGCCAGCGACTCACCGCTGGTGAGGTTGCAGTCTGCCTCCAGCCACATGCCGCCCTCGGCCTCCCAGCGCTTCTCGGCCACGCGCTGCTTGACCTGCGCGTACAGCTCGGGGTAGCGGGCCTTGAGAAAAGTGTAGAGCACCGGCTGGCTGGACTGGAATTTGTAGTCGGGGTACTCCTCCATCAGCTTAAGCACGGTGGCAAAGCTGCGGGCGGTCTTCTCCTTGGTCTGCTCCACCGTCCACCACCAGGCCACGTCGATGTGGGTGTGGCCAATGCAGCTGGCGATAACCTCATTGTCCCCCGCCAAATCCTCGTAGACGGCCTTTTTGATAAAAGCGCGGGCCGACTCCACGGACAGGAAGAAACCGTCGGAGTACACATCCCGCAAATCCAGAAGATTGATTGTATCGTTGAGGGCGGTCTCCAGCTGGATGCGGGTCTTGCCGTTTTTGTCCATCCTGTCCAGCGACCACAGCTGTACCTGAATGTCATAGTAGAGGGCCATCACTTCGGGGGCGATCTCCAGCAGCTCGCCCAAAAAGCGGAACTCGCTGTGGTCGATGCCGGAGTAGGCCTGCAGATCGATTGTGTAGCTTTTCCCCACTTCGGCGCTGTCCGTCAGCTTTACTTCGGAGTGGTTGATGTCGATGCCCTGCACGGGTGTTCCATCCATAAACAGCAGGAACTGAGGGTTGCGGGCGTCCCACTCCCCCTCCAGCTGGGTGTGGATGTTGAGCCAAAGGCTTTTTCCCGCAAAGCTCTCCGGCACCGTGACCTGGGCGCGGAACCAATAGTGCTTATCCGGGCCGTACCAGTGCATCCGCCTGGTATCGAACTGCTCCCAACCGCCGGGAGCGGCATCCGCCTCCGCCGGGGTGAAGAACTGCCCCTCCCTGTACTGCCAGAGCTCGATGGGCAGCTTTTGGACGACCGCAAATTTTTTCAGCTGGGCGGCGATAACCTCCACCCGTTCCTTGGCAAAAATCATGGCAAGTACCGTCCTTTCGGCGTGAGATTAATCCAGCGGATATTCCTTCATATAGCTGATCAGCTCGTCGGCAGTGGTGAACGCGATGCCGGTCACGGTGTCAGCGCAGCCATAGTAGATGGCGATGCGGCCTGTTTCCCCGTCGGTCAGCGCCGCGCAGGGGAAGGTGACGTTGGGCACGTCGCCCACACATTCGTACATCTCCTCGGGGCCGAGAATGTAGTTGCGGCTCCTCATCTTCACAATCCAGGGCTTGTCAATATCCAGCAGAGCGCAGCCCATGCGGTAGACAAAGCCGTTGGCGGTAAGAATGACCCCGTGGTAGATCAGCAGCCAGCCCTCGTCTGTCTCGATGGGAATCGGGCCGGGGCCGATTTTCTTGGACTGCCAGGCGGAGCGGTCGTCCCCGATGGTGCCCATGACAAAGCGGTGCTTGCCCCAGAAGGTGAGGTCGGGGGACTGGCTGTAGAAGATGTCGCCGAAGGGGGTATGGCCGGTGTCGGAGGGGCGGCTGAGCATTGCATAGAGGCCGTCGATCTTGCGGGGAAAGAGCACGCCATTGCGGTTGTAGGGCAGGAAGGCGTTTTCCATCTGATGGAAGGTCTTGAAATCCTTTGTCCAGGCCAGACCGATGGTGGGGCCGTGGTAGCCGTTGCACCACATGATCATGTAGCGGTCTTCCAGCATGCAGACTCTGGGATCGTAGCGGTACTCCCGCTTGGTAACCTCGCTGTCCCCCTGAAAGGAGACTGGCGTGTCGCTGATCTCCCAGTGGATGCCGTCCTTGGAAAATCCGGGGAAGATGTCCATGCTGACCGAGCGGCTGTCGCAGCGGAAGATGCCCGCGTAGCCGTCTTCGAAGGGAACGACTGCGGAGTTGAAGATGCTGTTGGAGTTTTTGGTGGCGTCACGGGGAATGATGGGGTTCTGGCTGTAGCGCCAGACAGGGCCCCGCGTGTCCTCCGGTTTGTCCTGCCAGGGCATACCGGGGAGAGAATTGCCGATAATTTTGCTCATAGAAATATCCTTTCCTTTCCTGTATCAACAGAAATGATTGATCAATTGGTGTTATCTGCGCCGCTGCTTTTATTCTGGGCCGCTGCCCGCATTTCAGAGGGGGAAATCCCATAGTAACTGTGAAAGTGGGAGTAGAAATAGTTGAGGTTTTGGTAGCCCACCTCGCTGGCGATGCTGACGATTTTTTCGTCGGTGTTCTCAATCAACTCCCTCGCCCTGCCAAGACGGTAGAGCATGAGGTACTCGGAGAATTTGAGCCCCGTCTCCTTCAAAAAAAGCTGACCCAAATAGGTGGAATTCATGCGGAAGCGATCGGCGGTGGAGCGCAGTGTGATCTTTTGGCCGTATTCCGCCGCGACAATCCGCAGTATTTTCCCCAGCAGCGGCGGGAATTCATCGTACCGCCTTTGCAGGACGGGGTCGGCATCCCGGTCGGCCCTTCTGAGGCCCTCCACGCTGCCGCCCAGCTCCTCCACGACGATCTTTTCCACCGCAGCTTCCAGCTTCTTAGTCTCAACCGGCTTGAGGAGGTACTCCTTCGCGCCCCGGCGCATGGATTCAATGGCGTAGGTGAATTCCCCATAGCCGCTCATCATGATATAGTTGGAGCGCACGCCCAGCACATTCAGGCGGTTGATGAGCTCGTAGCCCTTGTCGTCGCCGACGCAGACATCCAGCAGACAGATATCGGGATTCAGCTCAATTGCCCTGGCAAGCCCATCCGCCGTGTTTCTGGCGGTGGCAATGCGGGTGAAACCGTAGCTCTCCCAGTCCAGGATGTGCTGCATGCCCTCCAGAATGGCGGGCTCGTCGTCCACAATGAGAAGTGTATACATAGCGCTTGCCTCGCTTAGTCTGATTCGACCTGTTTCGGTATATCTACCAGTATCCGGATGCCGCCCTCGGGGTTGTTTTCAATGCACATATGCAGGCTGTCGCCATAAAAAAACTTCAGCCGGGTGTAGACATTGCCAAGCCCTATCCCATGCACGCCGACCGCGTTTTCAGAGCTGTCGGCACTGCTGAGCACGGTGCGGTTCAACTCCTCCACCCTCTCCGGCGGAATGCCGGAACCGTTGTCCAGTATGCTGACCCGGCAGTAATCCCCGTTGTCGGCCAGGTTGACGAGCAGGAGGTTGTAGGGGCTCTCCCTGTCATATCCGTGGGTGAAGAAATTTTCCGCCAGGGGCTGCATCCAGAATTTGACGGTGGGAATTGCCAGCAGCTCCCTGTCCTCCGTTTCAATCTGGTACAGAAAGTTGTCGGGGTCTTTGAAGTGCATGATTTTCAGGTATTTTTCCAGCAGCAGCAGCTCGTCGCCCAAGGTGATGACATCCTGCTGCTTCACGATGTCCCGATAGAGGGAGCCTAAAATGGCGATGATGTCCGCTGTCCCCGTGTGATTGGCGACCAGTGCCCTTGAGCGGATGATCTCCAGCGTGTTGTAGAGGAAGTGGGGGTTGATCTGGTGCTGGAGGGCGCGCATCTCCGCCTCCTGCTGCTTGAGGCGGAACTGGTACTCCGCCTCGATGTGGCGCTGGAGCTTGCGGCTCATGTCGTCCAGCTCCCGGGCGATCATGCCGTACTCGTTGCTGCGGTACCGCCCCTCCTCCGGTACGGGTACGCCGGAAAAATCGCCCTTTTTCACGGCGCCGATTGTGCCGAGTATACGGTCGAGAAAGCGGGCGTCGTAGCGGATATTGCTGAAGGTGAGGATGAGAAAGAAGGCCCCGACCGCCAGAATGATTAACGCGATGGGGATGAGAATGCCGCTGCCGGAGCGGATCAGTGTCCCATCATCCACACAGGCGATCATTCGGCCGCTGTAGTGGGGAAACTCGTAGGTGACATAGTACACCTGGCCCAGGCCATTCCGGAAGTTGCCGGAGGCGTCGGGCAGCATTTCGATTTGCTGCAAAAGCGAATCCTGCTCCGAATCACCCACCAGGTAATGGGTGCCCTCACCTGACTGCATGGCCAGAAAAAGAAAATCGCTTCCCGTAAAATCGGGAAAAAGGTCGCGGACATCGTACCAGATGGCAATTTCACCCATGTTACTGTAGGGATTTGCCGCATCGTAGGGGTTGTAGACAGTGCGGCGCACCGCAATATGGCTGCCGTCGGACTGCTCGTGTGGATCCGGCTCCGGCGGGAGGTGCAGCACCTCCAAGCCCTGCTCCCCTTCCGTGAGGATTGTGATAGCATTGCTGCTGCGCAGGCTCACCTGGCTGAAGTAGAGGCCGTGGCGCATCAAATAGGTGCGCAGCTCCTCGGGCACCGAGCGAATCTGGGTTCTGCTGGTGAGGCTGTTGTACTTCCGTTCCTCCAGGTAATCCCCCTCAGTGGGGCTTTTCATCAGCACCTTGAGATCGGCAATCAACTCCCTGCTGGCGTAGAGGCGGGATACCTGCATATCCAGCAGGGACTCCCCCGCCTGGAAACGGCTGCCCACCGTCTGGTGGATGGTCGCCGCGCTGTTGCGGAAATCGTTGACCCACTGTGTGGAGAAGAAGGCGTAGCTGAGATAGAGCAGCAGCAGAATCATCACCAGAATGACAGCCGACAGAAGAAGGAGCTTCTGGCGAAAGACCTTGTAGCGAAGCATGCCCTGCTTGCGTCCCATCCGCTCCCCCCTCTCTTTATCTTGGCGCCCTAAAAAATCACTGAGTACATAGTAGTTGCCGCAAAGGCGCCTGTCAATGGCAAATGACCCACATAAATCAAAGCCACCCCAAAAGAAGGGTGGCCTTGATGGGGAGAAAGGGCTATTCTGCTGCAGATTCCTCTGCGCTCTCCTCGGTGGATTCTTCGGTGCTCTCCACAGAGCTCTCGGTCTCGGTGGAGGCCTCTTCGCTGGACTCGCTTGTCTCAGCCTCGCCAGAGGGAGCGGCGCTGTCGGCGAAGTACTCGTCGACTTGCTTCTGTGCCTCGGCGATGATGGTGTCTAAGCCGTTGGCTTTCAGTTCGGCGATGCACTCGGCAACTTTCACTTCGGGATCGGAAGCGCCGGTGAGCATCTCAAACTTGTACTTGTCCCAGGTGGCTTTGCAGTTGGAAATCTCTGTGTTGATGTCGGTGACATCCAGTGCGAAACCGAGGCAGACAGAAGCGTCGGCCTGCTCGTTGAGCATCTTGACCTGCTCCCACTGGTCGGCGGGGGCATCGCTCATGGTGGACATCGTGAAGAAGGTGGCCTGCGCATAGGACGGCATGGTCCAAGTGTCGGTCAGCTTGGTAATGACATTGTCACTGTTATACTCGAAGTGTCTGCCCTCTACGCCGAAGGCCAGCATGTCGCGCATCTTGTGGTCAAGATTTGCGAACTGGAGGAACTTCAGGGACTCTTCTTTGTAGTTGGAGGCGGAGGAGATGGCATTCATGGAGCCCTGAATGGTGTCAGTGGTGTACATTGGGCCAAAGATTGGGAACATGTCGTACTTCTCAACGCCGTTGTTGATCTGCCATGTTATCTCGGCACCGGGAAAGCCCTGGCCTGCCATGAAAGGAAGGTTCTTGTTTGGCTCGATCAGTGTCGGTGCATCGGGATTGATGATCCCATCCTGGTACCAGGAGTGAAGGAGCTTGAGATTTTCCATGATGTCTGCCTGCTCCAGAACGGAGACGACAGTGCGGGTCTCGTCGTCGACCCTTACGCCAAGAGGCTGCAGACCGGCGGTGAGTCCGTCATAGTCGTTGAAGAAGCCGTTGAACAGGGAGCCCTGGCTGAGATCCAGAGGATAGAAGCTGCGGCCCTCGCCTTCCTTCATGGCGCGGAAGGGTGCATCCAGGTCGGCCATTGTCTTGATGTTATCTATATCAATGTTGTACTTCTGGACATAGATATCGTCAAAGACCCAGTACTGGGTGATGGAGGAATCCTTGTAGGTGGGTACAGCATAGATTTTGCCGCCGATCTTGGTGCCATCCCAAACCATCTCGGGGATGAAGCTCCACAGTTCGGGGGTGACGGACTGGGCCAGCTCGGTGATGTCGGTGAATGCGCCCATGTTCACGAACTGACTGTACTTGGTGTTGTTGGTAAACATGATGTCGTAGTACTCGCCGGAGTTGACGATGGTGTTCACCTTGGTGTCCCAGTCACCCCAGCCAGCCTGCTTGATGTCGACGTTGACGCCGATTTGCTCACCGGCATACTCGTTGATGGCGGCAAGGCCATCGGACAGGTCGTCGGGGGTTGCGCCAATGCTCCACCAGATGAGGGTTGGGTAGTCACCGGATGCGACAGGGGTCGCTTCGCTGGACTCCTCGCTGCTTTCCGCGGGAGCTTCGGACTCGGAAGAAGCGGTGCTCTCAGTGGTGGAGCTGGAGGTTGTGCCGCCGTTACAGCCGATCATAACCGCGCCGAGAACGACTGCCATCAGCAGAGCCAAAATCTTGGAACTTGTCTTCATTCTTAGATTCATCCTTTCCTTACTGGAACAATATGGGAGTATCCACACAAATGCTTTTACTCCATGAAACCCAATCTATCTTGACAGCCGGAAATCCGGCGGGTCAACGAAGGTAGCAATTGCTCACTGGCGCGAGTTGCGCTTTAGCCTTTTACTGCGCCGACTGTGAGGCCGGAAATAAAATACTTCTGGAAAAAGGGATAGGCGCAGGCGATAGGCAGCACGATGACCACGACAATTGCCATACGGGCGGCCTCCTTTGGCATGGAGGCGATGAGCTGCGCTTGCGTCACACCCATATCCTGGGCGTTCTGTGCCAGCATATTGATATCTCCCAGCAGTTTGTTCAGGAACGCCTGAAGCGTGTAGAGCTTGGAGTTATCGATGTACAGCATCGCCTGGAACCAGTCGTTCCAATAGTTGAAGCAGAGGAAGAGGGCGATGGTCGCGATTACCGGCAGAGACAGTGGCAGCACAATGCGAAAGAAAATGGTGAGCTGTGTGGCTCCGTCTATCTTGGCTGACTCCACCAGCGAATCCGGAATGGTCAACCGGAAGAAGGTCTTGCAGATGATAACGTGGAAGGAGGTGACCGCGAGGGGGAAGATCAGCGCCCAGATGGTGTCCTTGAGCCCCAAGAAGGAGGAGGTTATGAAGTAGGTGGACACCAGGCCGCCGTTGAACACCATCGGGATGAACACAACCCAGGTGAGAAAGCCCTTGAGCTTGTAGACGGGCCGGGAGAGCACATAGCCCATCAGGGTGGTGAGCAGGGTGCCGATTCCGGTGCCCAGCACAGTCACCAGCACCGACATACCCAGTGCCCGAAGAATGACGGCACTCTGCTTGGCCAGGTATGCATAGCCCTCCATCGACCAGATTTGCGGGATCAGACGGTAGCCATACCGTGTAATAGATTCCTCCGCCGAGAAGGAGATGCTCACCACAAACAGCACCGGGATAACGCAGACCAGCGCCATAAGGATAAAGATCAGGTTGAAAACGATATTGGTGGGCACGCCGATGCGGTTAAAACGCTCCAGTGCCGTCATCTCAGGTTTTTCTTTTATCTTGGAAGCCACAGTAGAATATCAGTCCTTTCAAACCCGACATTGCCCATGTAGAAGCGGAGTCGGGGAATTGCGCCGTTATCGGCCTCAGCCGATATGTCAGCCCCTACGGCTGACAAGGTGCAAAACCATAGGTGAATGAAATTCATCTAAATCATCGCGCTGTCAGGATCGACCTTGCGGACTATCTGGTTTGCCGCCAGGATAGTGATGCATCCCACAACCGACTGGAGCAGGGCCGCGGCCGACGCCATACCGGGGGTGGAGGTTTTCAGCTGCTTGAAGACGAAGACGTCAATTGTGTAGACGACGTTGTAAAGCGAGTTGGAGTCCCTGGGTACCTGATAGAACAGGCCAAAGTCGGAGTAGAATATCCTCCCCACCGCCATAATGAACATCATGATGATGACCGGCTTCATGAGGGGAATCGTGATGCGGGTGATCTGCTGCCACTTGGTGGCGCCGTCGATCACAGCTGCCTCGTAGTATGTAGTGTCCAGCCCGGTAATAGTGGCAAGGTAGACCACAATGTTGTAGCCAAGCCCCTTCCAGATATTCATGAACACCAGGAAGAACGGCCATATCTCGGGCTTCATGTACCATTGCACCGGCTGGCCGCCCATGTCGTAAATAATGTTGTTGACCAGGCCCTTGTCGTAGCTGAGAAAGCCCCATACCAGCGCGGAGACAACCACCCAAGACAGGAAGTAGGGCATGAACATCGCAGTCTGGTAAACCTTGGCGGCCCTGCGGCTGCGCAGCTGGTTAAGCATGATGGCCCCAATCACAGGCAGCACAATATTGAGGATGATAAAGACGATGTTGTACCCCAGCGTGTTTCGGATGATCATCCAGATATCGCTGGAGGAAAAGAGGAACCGGAAGTTCTTGAGGCCTACCCAGGCGCTGGAGAACACGCTGTTGATAAATCCGCTGCCGCTGAGCTTGAAGTCCTTGAACGCTATGATGACGCCGAACATAGGGAGGAAGGAGAACAGCAGGTACCACACGGTGGTCGGTAGCGCAAGCAGGCTGAGCTCAGTGTCGCCCCTTGTCCACGGCATCTTTTTCTTGGACTTTTTCATTGCGGAGGAGGATGCGCTGTCCTTTGCCATAACCTAATCTACATCCTTTCGCATTGTATTTTGGGTGTCTCGTCAAAATCGTTCTATTTTGACCGAAAAAGTAGATCCGTTTCTGTTATAATTATACAAAGAGCAGGATGGCGCAACCAGACGAAAAATCTGATAGAGCAGTATAAAAACGTTAGGTTTTAGTTACAATAAGATGACATCGCAGGTGCAAAGTATTCAAATTTTGACTGCTTTGCACATTATTTAGTCTTTTAACGTGTTAAAATCGACGAATACCTTTTGTTTTCAGGGTGGGATGTGATGAAAACAGATAGCAATTTTATGATAGGCGCTCTATAATGGTGACATTGTAAATTGGGAGGTCATGAAAATGCCGCGAGACAATATCCTGTTGATCACCACCGACCAGCAGCGCTTTGATACCATCCAGGCTCTGGGCAATCGCCACATCTTCACCCCGCACCTGAATTATCTGGTGGGCGAGGGCATCTCTTTCACCCGCAGCTATGCCGACTGCCCGGTCTGCGTCCCCTCCCGCACCACCATCATGACGGGAAAAACGGGCTACGAGAGCGGGGTGGTCTCCAACGCCACCCACCGCAGCTTCATGGAGACCCAGACCGCCTCCCGCTCCACCCTCCCGGCGGTGCTCACAGACTGTGGTTACCAGACCAAGGCTGTCGGCAAAATGCACTTTGATCCCGCCCGGGCCTGCTACGGCTTTGAGAGCATGGAGCTCCCGCTGGACTACATGCGGGAGTACGACGGAAAGCGGGACACCGCCCGGCCCAAAGCCCACGGCGTGGGCGAGTGCGAGATGGAGCCGGTCATCTCTACAGTGGATACAAAGGACAGCCTCACCACCTGGATCACCGACCGCTCCTGCAACTTCCTGGAGACCCGCGATCCCCTGCGCCCTTTCTTTTTGTGGGCAAGCTTCACAAAGCCCCACCCGCCCTTCGACCCCTGCCGGGACTACTGGCTGCTCTACGAGACGGGCAATATGCCCGATCCCATCACTGGAGACTGGTCGGCAACCCTGGAGGGCACTCCCCAGGGCTTTCTGGCAGGCAGCTACGAGAACACCAACATGCACCTCTTTGGCCCCGAGCAGCTCCGCGCCTCCAAACGGGCTTACTACGCCATGATCACCCAGCTTGACTACTCTCTGGGGTTGCTCTTCGGCTGCCTGCGGGAGCAGGGCCTCTTCGAGGATACCTGGATCGTCTTTACCTCCGACCACGGGGAGATGCTGGGCGACCACCATATGTCCCAGAAGAATCTCTTTTTCGAGGGCTCGTCCCACATTCCACTGATCATCGTTCCACCGAAACGGCTGCAAGCGGAGCGCAACGTCCGCAGTGATACCCTGGCCCAGATGGCCGACCTTTACCCCACCATTTTGGAGATGGCGGGCATCACCCCCAAAGATGAGGGCGTCGGCAAAAGCCTCCTCCAGCCGCTGCCGGAGCGGATTTTCTTCGGCGACACTCTGCACCGCCACTTCTGCGTCATGAAAGACAAGGTCAAGCTGGTCTACACCTCGGTGGGAGGACATGCCCTACTCTTTGACCTGGAAAGCGATCCTATGGAACAGCGCGACCTCAGTGGCGATCCCGCCTGGCAGGGCACCTTCCGGGAGCTGTGGGGCATCCTGCTGGACAAAGTGCGGGAGACCAATCCCCAGCTTCTCAATAGGGATGAGTTCATCCTCTCGGAGGAGCCCCGCTTCCCCGGCGACATTCCCGGACATTGGTTCGGCTTCCACTACAAGGACTACAGTGTGGACACTTTCCACTAAATAAGGAAAAAGCATGAAGGAAAATCTTTCATGCTCGTGTTTTTGTGGCTTTTTTGTGAAGACGACGACAAAAATTTTGCTGCGCAAAACCGCCGCAAATTCCACCGAAAGGACGTAAATATGACCAGCAAAGAGCGAATCATGCGGATGTACGAGCACCAAGAAGCTGACCGGGTTCCCATCGTCGACTCCCCCTGGGAGGGTACCCTGAGCCGCTGGCGCAGGGAGGGAATGCCTGCCGGTGTGGATTGGCGGGACTTCTTCGACGTGGACAAGAGCGAAATTGTGGGGGTGGACATCACACCCCGCTACGAGGTAAAGGTGCTGGAGGAGACCGACCGCTACCGCATCTCCACTTCTCCCTGGGGCGTCACCCTCAAGGAATTTAAGGAGGAGGATTCCACCCCGGAATTCCTGGACTTCACCGTCACCACTCCCACCGCCTGGGAGCAGGCCAAAGCGCGGATGACCGTCTCCCGCGACCGCATCGACTGGAAACACCTGGAGGCCAACTACCCAAAGTGGCAGGCCGAGGGCCGCTGGATCGAGGCGGGCTTCTGGTTCGGCTTTGACGTCACCCACTCCTGGATGAGCGGCACCGAGACCATTCTCATGGCTCTGCTGGAGGAGCCGGAGTGGGTGCGGGATATGTTCGACACCTACCTGGACAGCTGCATCGCCCACTTCGAGCTGCTGCTGGCAGAGGGCTACCGCTTCGACGCCATCCGCTGGCCGGACGACATGGGCTACAAGGGCACGCCCTTCTTCTCCCACCAGATCTACCGGGAGCTTCTCCAGCCTGTGCACAAGCGGGCGGTGGACTGGGCCCACGAGCGGAGAATGACGGCGGAACTCCACTCCTGCGGCGACATCATGCCCCTCATCCCCGACATTTTGGAGACAGGCATCGACTGCCTGAACCCCATCGAAATTAAGGCGGGGATGGACATTTTCGCCCTCAAAGAGCAGTACGGCGACAGGCTGGCGCTCCACGGCGGCCTGGACGCCACCAAGCTGGGCGACCGGGAGCAGGCGGTCGCCCTGGTGGAGCGGATGGTGCCCGTGCTGAAAGAAAATGGCGGCTATATCTTTGCCACCGACCACTCTATCCCCAACAACGTGGATTTGGAGACTTTTCGCGCGGTAGTCGACGCCGTAAAAAAGTATGGGAGCTATTGATAGCTGCTTTTCTCCACCACACAAAAAGGGCCCGGCAATTTGCCGGGCCCTTTTTGCATCTGCTTAGTTCAAAACTGCGTCCAATGCAGTGCTGATGTTTTCATTGTGCCATCTGTGGCCGCCATCGCACACGTCATGATAAATCCTGCTTTCGGCTCCGAGAAGCCTGTAGGCCCCGCGAATCACCTCCACCTGCTCCAGGACATTCTCCATACCCCGGCCTCCATTGAGGTGATCCTCCCGGCAGGACTGCACCACCAGGGGCCGCGGCGCAATCAGGGAGGCGATGTCCCCCATATCCAGATGGAGCCACAGCCCCGGGACGTAGTTGCAGCTGCAATTCTCATTCAGGGTGAGCAGCGAATCCCTGTAGCCGTACAGATAGCCGCTGATGACGGCCAGCCGGATGCGCGTGTCCAGCGCCGAGAGCCACAGCGTCTGCATGCCGCCGCCGGAAAATCCCAGGCAACTCAGCCGCTCCATAGGCCACTCCCCTCTCGCCTCCACGTAGTCCACCAGGCGCATCAAATCCCAGGTGAGCATGCCCGCCACAGTCTGGCCCATGGGCTCCGCCATGTGGGCGAGATGAAAGCAGGTGCTGCCGAGAAAATCCTCTTCGCCGTCCCCCTGCCGCGCCTCATCCCTGCGCTCGCCAAAGCCCCTGCAATCGGGGCAGAGCGCCACATGGCCCTGCCTGGCCAGCTGCATGCCGTAGTCGTAGTTGAACCTTTCGATGCTGTCGGCGATGGCAGGAATATCTCCCCTTCCGGCCACCGAATATTTCCCCCCGCCCTGATGCCCTGGCGGCGCGATGAAGCAGCGCTGCTCCGGAGCGGGGCGCTCGGGAATCAAGATGTATACCGGCATCCAGACATCGGGCTCCACCTGGATGCGCACCTTCTCCCTGCGGATGCCCTCCTCGGCTGTGCTGGTCTCCTCCAGCACCGGGGCCAGGGGGCATGCTTCCATTCTGTCCATGCCCAGCAGCTGCCACAGCATGTGCCGGGTGTTTTCCTGCCATGAGAGGAGCTCCCCGGGTGTTTCGCCCCGGAACTTATCCTGGCGCCCGTGCTTGTCGAACTTCCGCTGGAGATTTTCCAGGGAACCGTAGTAGCGGTCAATGTGAATTGTGCGGTTCATTGTCATCACCCATTCTGCCGCCTTGTCAACAACAGGCGCCCTCAAAAGGACGCCTGTTGCCTGGCTGCGATTATTCCAGAGCCTTCTTGAAGCGGTCGTACTGGGCCTGGCGAATCTTGATAATCTCGTCGATGTTCATGCTCTCCAGGCTGGCGACATAGCTGTCGAACTGGTCGATGGAGGTGGTGCCGGTGATGAAGGAGACCTTCATTTCATCCACATAGGTCTGGATGTCCACCGCGTACTGGGAGATGATGCTGGCCTCGTCCTCTGTGGCGTAGATGAAGGGCCAGGGCTCGCGCATGTACTTCTCCAGAGCGGCGTCCGCGTCGCCGTGCCAGGGCGCCACCAAAGCGTTGGTTGCCGCCACGGACTGATAGGCGGGATATACCTGGGCGGGATTGATGCCCAGCTGCTGGAGCCACTCATTGTCGCCCGCCTGCTCCGTGTAAACCCTGGAGCCGTCGGACTCGACAGTGTAGCTCTCGCCTTCAATACCCCAAACATACATTTCCTGGTTCTCTTCACTGATGGTATAATCCAGGAACTTGACTGCATTCAGGATATTGTCCGACTTGGCGTTGACGCCGAAGATATTGCCCAGACCGACACGGGCGGCGTAGAAGCCCTCGTGCTCACCGGACAGCGGGCGCTGTGCCACCACGCCGGTTTCGGGGGTGCCGTCGTAGTAGGAAAGCTGCGGGCTGTAGGTCATGGACTGCTGCCAGCCGAAGTCAAAGGTGACGCCGGTCTTGTCCTGGGCGAAGCGCTCGATGACCTGGTCGCGGGTCAGGGTGGTGAACTCCAGCTCCAGCAGGCCTTCGGCGTACAGCCCGTTGAGGAAGGTGAGGTAAGCCTTGTAGTTATCACTGGTGTAGCCGTATTCCACCGCATCGTCATCGTTGATGAAGAATCCCTTGGCGGTGTCGCTGGTCAGGTCGAGGCCGAAGGCCGGGCCAAACATGTAGGAGAGGAAGTCGGAATCCTTGGTGTAGGTAATGCTCATGGGAATTTCATCAGATGCGTTGCCGTCGCCGTTCATGTCGGTTTCCTGATAGTAGCGCATCAGCTCCACGAACTGATCCAGCGTCTCGGGAACCTCTTTGCCGGCATCGGACAGCCACTTCATGTTGTACATGATGCTGGGCTGATAGTTGTGGGTGACGTTGGTGCCCGGCACGTAGTAGATATGGCCGTCGTCGGCTGTGAGGCTCGCTTTCATGATGGGGTTAGCATCCAGCCATTTTTTGAAGTTGGGCATGTAGTCGAAATATTCATCCAGCTTGACAAATAGTCCGGCAGAGATGTAGGTCATGTTGGCGTCCCGGTCGGGAAGCAGCACGATGTCGGGCAGGTCTGTGCCCGCCGCCAGCATGGGGCTCACTGCGTCCTGGTAGTTGGTGGGGTCAACCAGCGTCCACTCGACGGTGACGCCAGCGTCTTCCTGTACCTTTTTGACGATGGGGGCTTCCTTGATATCAACAGTCGTGTAGTAGGAGTTCTGGGCCAGCATGCTGACAGTTGCGCCCTCCTGGTCTGTGATGGGGCCTGAGCCGGTATAGGTGAAGTCTGCGCTGGCGCCGCCGTTGTCGCTGGTTCCACCGCTTCCGCCGCTCCCGGAGCAGCCGGCCAAAAATCCTGTCATTACCATAAAAACCGCAAGAATCAATGCCAATGTCTTTTTCAATGCGTTCTCCTCCTTCTGTATTTCCAATGGCGTCCGCCATTCAACAGCGATCATTTAGCCTTTCACGGCACCCAGCATCGTTCCCTTGACCAGATATTTCTGGATAAAGGGGCAGATGCAGAGAATTGGAATGGTTGCCAGCACGATGCACACATACCGCACCTGTATTGTGGATTGGGCCGCGGCGCTGATGGCCGTGGTGGAGCCCGATTGCTGGATGATCTCCGAGGAGGCCAGCAGCAAAATCTTCCGCAGGAAAAGCTGGAGCGGCTGCAAGCTGTTTTTTCCAAGATATAGCATGGCGTTGAAGAAGTCGTTGTACCTGGCCACCGCGTAGTACAGCGTGAGCACTGCCAGGGTGGGCTTTACCAGTGGGATTGCGATTACCGGCAGGATGCGCAGGTCGTTTGCGCCCTCCAGCGCGGCGTTTTCAAAGAGCTCCTCCGGTATCCCCTCAAAGGCGGAGCGCAGAATCATGACGTTGTAGGCGCTGAGCAGTACGGGTAGAATCATGGCCGCGCGGGTGTTGTACAGCCCAAGGCCCGTCACAACAATGTAGGTGGGGATCAATCCGCCGGAAAAATACATGGTGAACGCCAGGAAGAAGTTGAGTTTTTTCCGCAGGAAGAAGCTTCTCCTGGACAGCGGATAGGCCGCAAGGCAGGTCATGGCGATGTTGCAGACGGTGCCCACTATGGTGTAGAAGGCCGTGTTGCCATAGGAGACCCACAGGTCTTTGTACTGCATTACCATCTTGAAGACGTCGAAATTGATATCCACGGGCCACAGCACCACCCGGCCCTGGTTGACCGCCTGGCCGGAGCTGATGGACACGCTGATCACATAGAGAAAGGGATAGGCGCACAAAACAACAGCCAGCAGCACGAAGACGCGCACCAGTATGTCGAACACCTTGTCGCCGAAGCTTTCCCTGCGAAAATCTGCAAGCATCTTTTTCTCCCCTTTCCCGCCTACCAGATTGATGTATCAGTGAGCTTGCGGCTCAGCTTGTTTGCCATGGAAACGATTACAAATGTGACCACCGAGTTGAAGAGTCCCACCGCCGTCGCGTAGCTGTAGTTATGATTTTCGATGCCCTGGCGGTATACATAGGTCTGGATGACGTCCGCAGTCTCGTAGACGCCGGGGGTGTACATCAGGTAGACCTTTTCAAAGCCCACGTTGAGGATGTTGCCCAGCGACATGATGAGCAGCAGAATGATAGTTGGCTTGATACTTGGCAGCACCAGGTGCCATATGATCTGCCGCTTGTTGGCGCCGTCCACCCGCATGGCCTCATACAATTCGGGGGCGATGGACATGATCGCCGCCACAAAGATGATGGAGTTGAAGCCGAAGGTCTGCCAGGAGCCGGAAATCACGTAGATGCGGCGAAAATACTCGGGCAGCCCCAGAAAGTTCTGGGCCTCTCCCCCCAGCGCCTCAATAAAGCGATTGATGATGCCGGACGATGGGGAGAGGAAGTTGGTGATCATACCCACTATGACAACGGTGGAGATGAAGTAGGGCAGGAAGGTGACCATCTGCGCGCCGCGCTGCGCGAACTTGGATTTGATCTGCGTCAGGCAGACCGCGAACAAAATCGGGATGGGAAACCCGAATATCAGCGAGTAGAAGGAGAGCAGGAAGGTGTTCCGCAGCAGCCGCCACGCATAGGGCGAGGTGAAAAACTGCTGGAACCATTTGAGGCCCACGAAATCACCTGTGAACAGACCGGCAAGTCCCTGCCCGGGCTTAAAGGATGTAAAGGAGATCCACAACCCGGTCATTGGCAGATAACAGAAGATGAGAAAGTAGGCAACCACCGGGATCATCATGAGGATCAGGTATTTATCCCTGCGGAGATTCTTGCTGCGAATCCGCTGCTTTTCTTCTTTTGAAATAGGCGTCATGGGCGGGCTCTGTCCGGCCTTGGCTGTCATAGTGCTTCCCTCTTTTCAGCGCCGTTCTTGTTCTGTGTCTTTAGCCACATTCAGGATATCATTGCTATGATTTTTTGTACAGAATCATTAATTTCTGTCGATCAAAAACGGCCGAACCGCATTGCAAAAGGGTTTTTCGAGCTGTCAACAGTCAAAAAAAGAATCAATGGAGCAGTTCCTTTTTTGATCTGCACGCAAAAAGCAGCGGATGACTCCGCTGCTTTCGCTCCGTCACAATGTATCCTTTTAGGCAATCAGCTCTTTTGCTGCCGGTATTCGCTGGGCGTCACGCCGGTGTGGGACTTGAAGTTGCGCCGGAAGGTGAGGGCGTTCTGGTAACCGCACATCTCCGCAACCTGTTCCAGGGGGTAGCTCTCATCCCGCAGAAGCGTCATGGCGTACTCGATCCGCTTGTCCTGGAGATATTGCAGATAGGTCTTTCCCCTCCTGTTCTTGCACACCAGGGAGATATACTTGCCGCTGACGCCGAACTGATCCATCAGATGCTGCAACGACATTTCCGGGTTGCGGAAGTTGTCATCAATGTACAGCAGAATCGCGTTGGCCAGGGAGCTATCGCTGTCCGCCTCATCCGTCTTGGAGGGGATCGTCTCCACCAATGTCTGAAACACAGCCTTGTAATAGGCGAAAATTTCGTCCAGCGGCGCGACCTCGAAAATCTTTTCCACCCGGATGTGGGTGGTGTTGGCCTCGGTGCACTCCTTCACGCAGCGCAGAGTTGCTATGTGGAGCTCGTCCACCATCGCCCGGAGAACTGGGATAGAAAGCCCTGGCCGGGTCATGTTTTTCTGGTAGAGCTCATCCAGAAAGACGTTGATCTCCTCCAAATCCCCCTCTTTGACAAGCTTTGCCAGCTTCAGGTCGCTGTTCTTTGGGAAGTAGTAGGCACTCTCCCCTTCGGCGTCCCCCTGCTCGTAGAAGTAGACCTCTCCCCTGCCAGAAATCATCATTTCGTCAACGGCGGTAATCGCCCGCTGGCAGGAATCCTGCAGTTGGCTCAGGTCGTCCCGGATGTCGTCCACACCCATGGTGACGAGGCAGGAACCATCCCCCAGGCTTTCCGAGAGAAACTTGTGTATCTGGACAAAAAGCTCGTCCAGGGATTCCTCGGTGTTGCTGTTGATGACGAGAAAGAGATTTTTCACATCCCTGCGGAAGGTGTAGATGCTGCGCTCCTCCGTGGAAAATATGCTGCTCACCTTGTCGCAGGTCTCCCGCAGTTCACGGCCAAACTCCACCTCGTCCGGAACCGGCTGCAAAAAATGAATGTTGACCGCGGAAATGGCAAAAAAAGGCTTCTGCAAATCCAGATAGTCCTCCGTGGACAGCACCTGTACCGCGTCTGTGCGCACATTCCCCGTCAGGACGCCATGGAGAAGCCCCTGCTGGGCGTAGGGCGCGATGGTCACCATGCGCTCCCGGTAGCCGTTGCGCTCGCCAATCAGGCTCTTGATGCCGTTCAGAATGCCGGACATCTCGTCGCTGTCGTCGTTGGCAAGCCCTGTGGCGACCAGCTGGCCGATGTCGCCAATCGGCCTGTAATGCCGCCTGGAAAAGTAATATGCAAGCACAAAAAAACAGAGGGTAATGAACAGGCTGAGGGAGAGCATGAGGATCATGAGGCGCAGCGTGTCGGAGGGAATGCCGATTCCGCTGCGATACAGCTCCACCGAGAGCTCCGGCATGACCCCCGAATCGGAGTGGTAAGCCTTCCCGGAAAACTCGCCCTCCTGCAGCAGCTCCTTGCCCTGCAAGGTGATCTGCACCCCCGCCTCGCCGCCCAGCACTTCCCGGATATCCGCCGTCAGGCTGTCCATATTGAACAGCACTGCGATGCTGCCCCTGTTTGCGCCGGTGGAGTAAGTATAGCCGCTCACACAGAGAAGCCCCTGCTTTTCAAAGGTAAGTTTCCCCTTCCCATTGACGGATAGGGCGTTGTTGATGGTGTCCACCGCGACAAATGGCTGGCCTGCTCCCCGCTCTTCAAAGGGTTCGTTCAGCAGCAGCACGCCGGAAAAGGAGTAGGCCTTGCTGTAGGTATCCACAAAAATGACGATTTCGTCAATGTCCAGCCTCCTGGCGGAGGAATAAACCATCTTCATTTCGTTCAGGATGGAGTAAAGCGTGTAAGAGTCGAGGTTCTCCCCCTGGCTGAGCACGCTCATATACAGCTTCTTGATGGTGCCCGAGGCGTTGATTCTGGTCGTGATGCTCTGGGCAGACAACAGCCGCTGGTCGATGAGATTCGCGATCTCCTGGGCTTTCAGCACGCTTTCCCGCTCGGTACGCTCCCTTGCGGACACATAGGTCTCATATATCATAAAGCCCGAATAAAGAAAAAAGCAAAGCAGAATAATCAACATGTAGGACAAAAACATGCTGCGCCAAACTTTTTTGCCCCTAATCCCGTGCTCCGTCATGCTTTTCCCCGCCTTCCTCCCGTGTAAACTGTACACTATACACACCGCCGCATATCATGATTATTGTACAACAGCGGAGGATAATTGGCAAACGAAGTTGGTGTGTATTTTGCGATGCAAATGAGATATAATAGTATCAGCGCAAATCACACACACGGAGGGACTTGCAATGAGGGAAAGCTTCGGCGTAACGCCTGCATTTGAGCGCACAGTTCACGAGGTCGTCGCCACAATCCCCAGGGGAAAAGTCGCAACCTACGGCCAGGTTGCGGAGTTGGCGGGAATGCCCGGCGGCGGGCAGGAGGTCGGACACATCATGAGCCGTGTCACGGCGGCGAAAAATTTGCCCTGTCACCGGGTGGTCAATAAAACGGGGACGCTGTCACCGGATTACGCCTTTGGCGGACAGGAACAGCAGCGCGCCATGCTGGAGGAGGAGGGCATCCTCTTCACCCGCGATGGCCGCATCGACATGGTTCGCCACCAGTGGAATGAGAACGAGCAGCTGACACTGTAGTACCGCAAGTCCACTGCAAAAAAGCAAGGCTCCGAAACGTTTCTGTTTCGGAGCCTTGCCTCTATATTCGCTATACTACAGTGTAGATTCTCACATCCGGGTTGGCGTTCCACAGCGGCTTCAGTCCCACAAAGACGTCGTTTTTGAACAGCTCGCTGTCAAGGTAGGCCTTCGCGTTTTCGGCGCTGTCAAAACCGTGCAGCACCTGGACATCCTCGTCCCGGATGAGCAAATCCTTTGACACCGCTCCCCTGATCTGGTCGAGGAAGGGCTGGCGGTAATCGGTGTAGATTTTCGCCGCTGCGGGCCGGTTGTCGTTGCCGATCACCATTGTAATTTCCAAGTAGGCTTTTGCACTCATTTCTGTTACCTCCACTGCGTAATTATGGATCACTTCCATGAGTGCAGTATAGCAATATCACTCGGCAGATGGAATATATTGGCAAATTTAATAGTCACTAATATTTTTCATAGTTTAAGCTGTGCGCAGGTCTTGCAGGGCGGCAGTTTTTTGTCGAGCTCATCCTTTGTCTGCTGGCGCGACCAGTGGCAGATGCTTTGCAAAATCGGCAGCACCGACATTCCCTTTTCCGTCAGGGAATACTCCACCTTGGGCGGTATTTCCTCGTACTGCTTTCTGCTGATGATATCGTCCGCAATCAGCTCTTTCAGCATGGCTGCCAGAACCGCGTCCGTGATGTTGCCCAGCTCTTTTCGGATGGCGTTATATCGCATCACGCCCGTGGAGGACAGAACACAGATGATGCGGGACTTCCATTTGCCGCCGAATATGTCGAGCCCGTACTCGATCGGGCACATGATTTCCTTCTCTATCTTCGGCTCGTACTTCATAGGCACCTCACCTGACTTCTTTGATCTCATTGTGCGGCTCGGTCACGGTGCCACAAGTATAGCACACAAGTCAAACAGGGCCCTCCGCTGTGGCGGAGGGCCCTTACCTGTACTATTGATTCTTCTGTATCTCTCCCTCGCAGATCAGAATATCCCCTCCGTACGAGGTTGTGAAGTGGAGATATCCCTGGCCGTCGACTGTATAATCCGTGCCGGAAAGCTGCTTATAGGTGTTGCTGGCCCTGTCGTATGTGTAAAACCTTAGATTTGCCGTGTCCATCCCTGTCAGGTCGACCAGCGCGGCAACACGCACCGGCTGCCCAAACTCGCCCTTGTCCCCCTTCTCGAAATGGTAGACACGCAGCCAATCGTGTATACTGAAAGAAGGAGGCAAAAAACATGTCAAACAAATCAAGAAAAGGTGAAGCTCCACCGCGTTACGATGAAGCAT
>JBKEBS010000077.1:0-29190 GCA_047973265.1 Oscillospiraceae bacterium | reverse complement strand
TGGTTGATGCGGCTGGCGCCGGGGTCGTAGTCGATGGCCACAATGTTGGAGTCGGGGAAGTTATCCTTGATCTTGCGGATCATTCCCTTGGCCACAATGTGGTTGGGCAGGCAGCCGAAGGGCTGCGCGGAGATGATGTTGTTCACCCCAGAGTGGATGAGCTCCAGCATGTCGGCGGTGAGCAGCCAGCCCTCGCCCATCTTGACGCCGTGGTCGATGTAGCCGTCGCTCATGTCCACAATACCGGCAAAATCCCCCATAGGGGTAAAGACGCCGTGGCGCTTGATCTCTTTGATCATCTGGCGCTGCTTGCTCACCAGGTATTTGCCCACCAGCTTGTTCACATGATACGAAAGCCCTGCCTTGCCGTAGATCTCCCGGTCATACTGGGCGTTGTACACACAGTAGAGGCAGAAGTCCAGCAGGCCGGAGTTGACCACCTCGGCCCCCTCGCTCACCAGGTAATCTTCCAGGTGATTGTTGCCCAGGGGCGCGTACTTGAGGTAGATTTCCCCCACAATGCCCACCTTGACCTTTTGGCGGGTGCGGTCGAGAGGCAGCTTTTCAAAATCCTTCAGAATGCGGCGATAGTTGTGCCGGAGCCGTGTAAAGGCCGGGCCTTGCATCTGGCGGGCAAGCTCCGCCTCCCACTGCTCCACCAGGGCCTTTGTCGCACCGGGTACGGTCTCGTAGGGCAGGCACTGGTTGAAGAGGCAGGTGAGGAAGTCGCCGTAGAGCAGACAGTAGACAATCTTGATAAGGGTGCGCAGGCTGAGCTTGAAGCCGGGATTGCTCTCCAGGCCGGAGAAGTTCAGTGAGATGACCGGCACCTGGGAAAAGCCGTTGGTCTCCAGCGCCTTGCGGAGCAACGCCAGGTAGTTGGAAGCCCGGCAGCCGCCGCCCGTCTGTGTGATGAGTAAAGCTGTTTTATTTACATCATACTTGCCGCTCTTCAAAGCGTCCATGAACTGGCCGATGACCAGCAGGGCCGGGTAGCAGGTATCGTTGTGAACGCTCTTGACCCCCTCGTCCACCACATTCTTGTGGTCGGTCTTGAGAATCTCCACGTTGAGGCCCGCCTGTTTGAAGATGACCGCCATCATGTCGAAGTGGATGGGCAGCATCTGGGGGGCCAGTATGGTGTAGGTCTCCTTCATCTCCTTGGTAAAGGAGATTTTTTCGATGAGTCCGTTATGACGCACGATTACCGCCCTCCTTTCACGGTGGCCGGAGTTCTCTCCTCCATGGCGGCCAGCAGGCTGCGCATACGGATTTTTGCCGCGCCCAAATTGTTGATTTCGTCAATTTTCAACTGTGTGTATAACTTCCCCTTCTCCCGCAGGATGTCCCGCACCTCGTCGGTGGTAACGGCGTCCAGCCCACAGCCGAAGGAGACCAGCTGCACCATCTCGGTGTTCTCCACGGTGCCCACATAGTCGGCCGCCGCATACATCCTCGCGTGGTATGTCCACTGATTCAGGACGTTGCGGGGGTGTTTCTCCCGGTCATAGGGCACGGCATCCTCGGTGACCACCACAAATCCCAGGGAGGTGAGCAGTTTGTCCACGCCGTGGTTGATCTCCGGGTCAATGTGATAGGGGCGGGAGGCCAGGATGATGGTTTTCAGGCCGCTTTCTTTTGCAAAGTCCAGCGCCTTTACACCTTTGGCCATGACGTCGTCGCGGTAGCGCTCCATGGCAGCGTAGGCTTTCTCCGCCGCGGGGGGGATTTCCTCCCGCCGGAGGTTCGGCACGACATCCTTTAAGATGTCGAAAATCTTTCCGTAGAAGAACTCCCGGTCGTTGAGGGAGAGGTGGTTCGCCACCAGCAGCGGTTCCACATCGGCCATGTTGGCCTTGATCAACTCGGGATAATAGGCCACCACCGGGCAGTTATAGCAGTTGTCCGAAATGCCCTCGTCGAAGTTGTAGCTCATGCAGGGGTAGAAGATGCGATCCACCTTTTTCTCCAGCAGCTCCACCATGTGGCCGTGAACCAGCTTGGCCGGATAGCAGACGGTGTCGGAGGGGATGGTGTTCTGCCCCTTCATGTACAGGTTCCGGGAGGACTGGCCGGAGAGCACCGTGGTGCAGTTCAGCTCGGCAAAGAAGGTGGCCCAGAAGGGCAGGTTGTCGTACATATTGAGCACCATGGGCAGGCCGATTGTCATTCTGTCCCCCGCGCCCATGGGATAATTCATCAGCTTTTCGTACTTCACCTGCACCAAATTGGGCAGGTCGTTGGCCTCAGCCTCCCCCGCGCCCTTCTCGCACTTGTTGCCCGAGACAAAGCGCCGCCCGTCCGCAAAGGTGTTGACGGTGAGAGCGCAGTGGTTGGTGCAGCGGCGGCAGACCGCAGCCACGGCCTTGTGAGTGAAGTCCAACAGCTGCTGGAAGGTAATCAGATTCGTCTCCTCCGGGGCGTTCTCCATGGCGTAGAGGGCCGCACCGTAAGCGCCCATCAGCTCGGAGACCTGTGGGCGCACAACCTCGCGGTCAAGCTCCATCTCAAAGGCGCGGAGCACCGCATCGTTGAGGAAGGTTCCCCCCTGCACCACCACATGCTGGCCCAGCTCGTCGGCGCTGCGGGCGCGGATAACCTTGTAGAGCGCGTTTTTGATGACGCTCATGGCGAGCCCGGCGGAGATGTCCCCGACGGTTGCCCCATCCTTCTGGGCCTGCTTGACTGAGGAGTTCATGAACACCGTGCAGCGGGAGCCCAGGTCGACAGGGTGCTCGGCGAAAAGTGCCAACCGGGCGAACTCCTCGATGGGATAGCCCAACCCCTTGGCGAAGGTTTGGATGAAGGAGCCGCAGCCGGAGGAGCAGGCTTCGTTGAGGATGACGCTGTCCACCGTACCATCCCGGATCGTAAAGCACTTGATGTCCTGCCCGCCGATGTCGATGATGAAGTCCACCTCGGGGTGGAAGTGCTTGGCGGCGGTAAAGTGGGCCACTGTCTCCACCAGACCGAAGTCGATGCCGAAGGCGGCCTGCATCAGCTCCTCGCCGTAGCCTGTGACGGCGGAGCCCGCGATGCGGATGTGGTCGCCGCAAAGGGCGTATATCTTTTGCAGCTGCTCCCGGATGACCGGGACAGGGTTGCCGCCGTTGGTAACATAGTGGCGGTAGAGGATGCGCTTGTCCTCGTCGATGAGGGCCACCTTGGTGGTGGTGGAGCCCGCGTCAATGCCCAGGTATGCGTTGCCGGAGTAGCTGTCAATATCAACGCTCTCCGCCGTCACCTTGGCATGCCGGGCGATAAAATCGTCATATTCCCGCTGATCCCGGAACAGCGGCGGCTGGGATTCCAGCCCGCCCAGGCTGTCATTGGAGTTAACCAGCTTGTCCAGCAGCGTGTTATAGTCGATTGCCGCGGAGTCGTCCAGCGCCTCCGCCTGTAGGGCAGCGCCCAGCGCAACAAAGTAGGGGGCCAGCGGGTGGAAGATCGCATCTTCAGCCGAGAGGCCCAGCGTCTCCACAAAGCGATCCTGCAATCCCTTGAAGAAGGAGAGGGGCCCGCCGAGGAACAAAACCTTCCCCTTGATGGGGCGGCCCTGGGCGAGTCCCGTGATGGTCTGCTCCACCACCGACTGGAAGATGCTGGCGGCGATATCCTCGTGCCTAGCTCCCTGGTTCAGCAGCGGCTGAATGTCGCTCTTGGCGAACACCCCGCACCGGGAGGCGATGGGGTAGATTTTCTCGTAGCCCATGCTGAGCTGATCCAGCTCGGTGGGCGTCACATCCATCAGGGTGGCCATCTGGTCAATGAAGGCACCCGTGCCGCCCGCGCAACTGCCGTTCATCCGCTCCTCCAAGGTTCCCTGAAGGAAGAGGATTTTGGCGTCCTCGCCGCCCAGCTCGATCACCACATCGGTGTCGGGCAGCATGCTCTTGACAGCGCCGGCAGTGGCGAAAACCTCCTGCACGAACTCGACGTCGGCGCTTTTCGCGATGCCGAGGCCCGCCGAACCCGTGATGACCGCCTTGAGGGGGTGGCCCTCCAGCAGCGGAGCCAAAGACTGCAGGTGCTCCACTGTCAGCTCCCGCACCTTGGAGAAGTGGCGCTGGTAGCTCTTTTCCACTATATTGTTGTCGTCGTTGAGCACCACCGTTTTGAGTGTTGTGGAGCCAACGTCGATGCCGATTTTGAAGCTCATTTGAATAACCAATCCTTCTCTGCCGGGGAAACATCCTGTCCGGGTATACATTATCCTATAATAAGCTATTGTAACACGCTCCATCACAAAATGCCAGAACATTCTAAGGCGGGAAAGCCTCTAAACTTTGAACATTCCTGGCAAAAGAGTAAAGATATTTCCATCGGCTGCCCTATGGCAATACAAATCCCGCCTGCTACAATGCTAATTTCGCGTGAAAGCTCAGCATAGGTACAGACGGGATTCTTTCCCTCTTTGGTTCATCCGGCGCGGGCAACGGCCCTAAGCCGCAAAGTTCCAGGACGCCTCCCCTTGCTTTGGCGACTCCTGTCCACGGTTTGCGATCAGCTTGCCGATCTCCGCCACAATGGTGGGAACCAGGGTGAGACCTGCTGTCACAAGCCACTGGGCGGCAGATATCTGCACCAGGCCGAACACCGCGCCCACAGCGGGGATAACAGCCATGAGGGTGAGCATGGCGATCATGGCGGCGGCGCTCCACACCAGCGGCCAATTATCGGTCAACGTGCGCTTGAAGACGGAGCTCCTGCTGCGGACAGTGAAGATGTGCAGCACCGAGGTATAGCCCAATATCAGGAACGCCACCGTCTGCCCTGTCAGGGGAGAGGCGCCGGGCATGACAATCCCAGCCAGCCAGTAGCCCAGCAGCACAACCACTGAACACACAATGGTCTGGCGAACGATCACCGGGAGAAGCCCGCCGCTGAAAAAGCTCTCCTTGCGCCCAATGGGGGGATTGGTCATAATGCGGGGGTCGGAGGTCTCCTTCGCCAGCTGCAGGCCTGGGATACCGTCTGCCAGAACGTTGATGAGCAGCAGCATGACCGGGGTGACCAGCACGCCCCAGCCCACGATCTGGGCAAAGATCATGATGACGATCTCGGAGAGGTTGCAGACCAGCAGGAAGTAGATTGTCTTGCGGATGTTGGAGTAGACGTTCCGCCCCTCGCCGATGGCCTCCACGATAGTGGCGAAGTTGTCGTCGGTGAGCACCATGTCTGAGGCGCTCTTTGCAACCTCTGTGCCCGCCTGGCCCATGGCGATGCCCACGTCCGCCGCCTTGAGAGCGGGTGCGTCGTTGACTCCGTCTCCGGTCATGGCAACCACCTCATCCCGGGACTGCCAGGCCTCCACAATTCTTATTTTATCCTCGGGGGAGACGCGGGCGTAGACCGAGTAGTCCTCCACCGTCGCGCGCAGTTCCTCCTCGCTCAAATCGGAGAGCTCCGCGCCGGTGATAACCTTCTGCCCCTCCTCCAGAATGCCGATCTCCCGGGCAATCGCGCCCGCTGTGGCGGCGTGGTCGCCCGTGATCATCACGGTGCGCACCCCCGCCTCCTTTGCCACGGCAATGGCCCTGGCGGCCTCCGGCCGCGGCGGGTCGATGAGCCCTATGATGCCGGTCAGGAAGAGGCAGCTCTCCACCGATTCCAGTTCGCCCTCCGGGGGCAGCTTATCGATTCGCTTGCCGGCCAGCGCCAGCACCCGCAGGGCGTCCTGAGCGAAGCCGTCGTGAATCCGATGAATTTCGGGCAGCACCTCGGGGTCGGTGCAGTCCAGCGGCAGGCGGTCAATCGCGCCCTTGGTGAGCACCAGGTAGCCGCCCTCGGGGTGCTCCACCACCACTGTCATCATCTTGCGCTCGGAGGAGAAGGGAATCTCCGCCACCTTGGGGTACTCCCGCTCCACGTCCGCCTTCCGAATGCCCTTTTCGGTGAGCAGCCGCATGATGGCGACCTCGGTGGGATTGCCGGAAAACTCCCACACGCCGTCCTTCTCCTGAGCGGTGGCGTTGCTGGCCAGAGCCAGCATCTTGATGAAGTTCAGCTGCTTCTCGTCAAACTCATCTTTGTTGGAGAAGCTGTCTCCGCCATCGATGTGCAGGCGCTTGATGGTCATGCGGTTCTGGGTAAGGGTTCCCGTCTTGTCGGAGCAAATGACGGTTGTGTTGCCCAGCGTCTCCACGGCGGGCAGCTTGCGGATGAGCGCATTCTTTTTCACCATTTTCTGCACGCCATTGGAGAGCGCGAGGGTGACGATGAGGTTGAGGGTCTCGGGCACCGCCGCCACCGCAAGGGAGACCGCAACCAAAATCATGCTCCAGAAGCTCTCGCCCTGCCACATGCCCACGCCGAACAGCACGACGGCGGAGATGAGGGCGATGACGCTGATCACCTTGGAGAGCCTGTCCAGCCGCTGCTGCAAGGGGGTCTTTCCCCTTGTTGTGCTGTTCAGGTGCTCCGCGATGTGACCCATCTGGGTATCCATTCCCACGGCTGTGACAATGGCTGTTCCGTGCCCGGCGGTGACCAGGCAGCCGGAGAACACCATGTTGCCCTGATCACCCAGGGCAACCTTGCCGGAAAGCTCCAGCCCCGCGTCCTTCTCCGCGCCCTCGCTCTCGCCTGTGAGCGCGGACTCGTCCACCGTCAATGCGGTGCTTGTGAGCAGCCGGGCGTCGGCGGGGATATAGGCGCCCGAATGGAGCAGAACGATATCCCCCACCACCACCTGGGAGGTCTCCAGCTCCAGCTGGACGCCATCCCGTATGACCGTGCAGGTCGGACTGTTCAGGTCGGACTGTTCAGGTCAGAGAGCGCCTCCAGCGCCTTTTCCGCCTTGCCCTCCTGGGTGATGGCCAGAACCAGGTTCATGGCGATGATTGCCAGAATGACCACGGGCTCAAGGAAGCCGTGTCCCTCCCGCAAGGCCAGCAGCAAAGACAACACCGCCGCCAGCAGCAGGATGAGGGTGGAGATGTCCTTCATGTGCTTCAATATCTTTACAGCCAGGCTGTCGGCCGCTTTTTTCTCAAATTCATTCGCCCCGAACTCCCGGCGGTTTTCCTCCACCTGCCCAGGGGAAAGACCCTCGGCGGCGTCCACATCCAGGCCCTCCAGAATGTCGGGCGGCGACATCTCGTACCATCTTTCCATCATCGACGTTTCATTTTTTGCTTTATTCATCATCGGCCTCCTTCGCATTTTCCTTTAGCAGGGCAAGGCGTCTTTCCGGGTGGTCTGGAATGCTCGCGCTGAGCTTTGCCAGCAGGTTCATCATTGTCTGCCTCTCCCCTTCTGTCAGGGCTTCCAGCAACTCGCTCTCCATGATGGAGAAAACCTCCCGCACTTCCTTGACCAACGCCTCCCCTTTTGGGGTGAGAATCAGCGCACGTATCCGCCCGTCGCTGCGACGTATCCGGCGGGTGAGGTAGTCTCCCCTTTCCAGGGAGTTGACCAGTACCGTGATTGTGGGCCCCCGCAGGTGCATGAGGTGCTCCAGGTCGCGGCGGGTCGGCTCGCGCCCGGCAGCGGCCTCTTTGTAGATGACCGCCAGCACCCTGGCCTGCTGGTTTGTGACGCCCCGCTCCCGCAGTGCCTGCTCTGTTCTATAATAGAGCTCGTGGGAGATATCGCGGACATAACTGCTGAGGGAATCCCCCTCCCGGATCGAATCGGTCATGGTCATTTCATCCTTCTTTCAGAGCCGGAAAACAGCTTCCCGAACTTTCTTTTCGCCGCGACAGAAATTTACACAATACGACAAAAATAGCTTGTGGAGCCATTTTGCATCGAATGTGTAGAAACGCTACCAAAATGCTAGCACAGCAAGACAATCCCTGTCAACAAAAAGGCGAAACCTTCACAAAATTGTGAAGGTTTCGCCATACTATTGCAAAACTGTCTATCTCTTTCCTATCCGCAGATTTTCACCGACCGGAGCGTCGGGGCAACCCTGCTCGCCGTAATTTTGATCATCACGCAGTCTGTGAACACCGGATCGAAGCGGCAGATTTTCTTGTAGCCCACCGTGGTACCTCGGAAAATCTCTTTCTCCTTGCCGTCTACCATGGCGCTCACCGTAAACGCCTCTATCCGCTGGCTCTGAGCAATTTCCTCCATCAGGATAAGCGCCGAGACACTCCGCTTTTCCCCAAGAGAAACAGTGACCTCCGCCTGTTCCTGGCCATCCGTGGTTTTCCAATACCCTCCGGCGGAAGTGCCCAGATTCGACGCAGGGTGCTCCGGCTCCTCCCGGTCTGCGGTAAAGGTGGCCTCGCCGGTGTAGTCCACCGCGGTGATGGCCTCTATGGCCGCACCCAGCTCTTTCAGGCGCGCGGTGTCCGCCTCGTGAATCAACCCCCTGGTGTCGGGTGGCAGGTTCAGCAGGAAGTTCGCGTTTCCGCCCGCCGACTGCTCGTACATGTGCAGAAGGGACTCCAGAGACTTCACCTCGCCGTCTTCAGAGCTGTGGTAGAACCAGCCCGGCCGGATGGAGACATTCACCTGGGCGGGATACCAGATCAGCTTGTCGATGTTTTTCAGCACCTCCCGGCTGCCCAAATCCCGATCCTGGTTGCGAAGGTTCTGCTCCCGGAAGGAGGCGTCGTCCGACATCTGGGAATCGCCCTGTATCTTCTCCGCATCCGCCATCCAGGCGGAGACGACGCTCCACTCCGATTCCCGGCAATCCCCCGCCTCGTTGCCGCACCAGCGCACATCGGGGCCGCAGACGGCGATGGCGGCCTCGGGCTGGCACTCCCGGATCACCTCGTAGTAGCGATCCCAATCGTAGCCCTGCTTCTTGCCGTTTTGGCCCTCTCCGCAGGCGCCGTCAAACCAGAAGGTGTAGATGTCGCCGTAGCGGGTGCTCAGCTCCCGCAGCTGATTGCAAAAGTAGTCGTTGTAGGGCTCCCCTTGCCCGTACCGGGAATCGTGGCGATCCCAGGGGGAGAGGTAGATGCCCAGCTTGATGCCGTATTTCCGGCAGGATTCTGAAAGCTTCTCCACAATATCCTCCCCGTAGGGGGAGTACATGACGCTGTGGTCGGTGTAGGCGGTATCCCACAGACAGAAGCCGTCGTGGTGCTTCGCCGTGATGATGCAGCCCCGGATTCCGGCGGCCTTCATGCTCTCGCACCACTGGTCTGTATCCAGCGCTGTGGGCGCAAAGACGGAGGGGCTCTCCTGCCCCGTACCCCACTCCCGGTCGGTGAAGGTATTGACGCCGAAGTGTATGAATGCCTCGAACTCCAGTTCCTGCCAGGCAAGCTGCCGCCGGGACGGCCGCACCTGAACAAGGCGCTCTGCAAGCTGATCCATAGGATTTGTCCTCTCGTCTAATTGTAGTATGCCTTGACGGCCTTTATCTTGACTTCTCCCAAGGAGCTCGTTACCCGCAGAGCCAGCCCATGGGTTGCGACCGTGGGGATCGGGCAAATTCGCTTGTGGCCGATGGACTCTCCCCGCTCAAACAGCACCGGCGTTGCGCCGTGGGTGGTCTGCACCAGAATATCGTAGCCTGTGACCGCCTCCCCTTCCGCCAAATCCTCCTCCAGCACAACGCAGTTGATCAAGGTTGGCTGTTCAAATTTGAGGACGTACCGCCCGCTCTCGTCGGGCTCGGGGGATTCCACCGCTGCGATTGGATTATCGAACCGGCGGCGAATTTCCGCGCCGAACTCCAGCAATCTGCCTGCGTCCTTTTCCGGCAGCACGCCCTCCCGGTTGGGCCCGATGTTGATGAGAAGGTTTGCACCTCTCCCCACAGAGCCGCAGTAGATGCCCATCAACTCGTCCAGGCCCTTGACGGTGTCCTCGTCGTCATCGCTGTAGAACCAGTTGCGAAAGCGCATCATGCAGTCGCACTCCGCGGGGACAAACTCCGGCACATGGAACCAGCTCTCCCGGTTGCTGTCGGCGGTGTGGTCGGTGAGGGTCTCGGTGTTGAAGTTGACCACCGGCGCATAGCCGGATTCGTTGCCGATCCAGCGGGTGTCGGGATCCCACATGGCAAAGAGCAAAATGTCCGGCTGTAATGAGCGGATGCGCTCGACAATCCTCTTCGTGTCGTACTGGTGGCCCTGGGAACCGTTGCCGTCAAACCACAGGTAGTCGATTTTGCCGTAGCCGCTGAGCAGCTCGCTGACCTGCTCGATGAAGTAGTTGTCGTATTCCTCGGCTGTTTTTTCCTTCAGGCTGGGCTCGGCGGGGGAGTAGTAGAGCCCCACCTTCATTCCGTATTCCCGGCAGGCGTCCACGTACTCCTGCACCACGTCCCCCTTGCCGTCCTTCCAGGGAGTGTGGGCCACCGAATACTCGCTGAACTTGGTGGGCCAGTTGGCAAAGCCGTCGTGGTGCTTGGTGGTCATGACGGTGTACTTTGCCCCCGCCTCCTTCGCGGTGCGAATCCACTGGCGGCAGTCGAGGTTGACCGGGCGGAAGCCGGACAAATCCATCCCCTTGCCATCCCAGTCCCTGTGCCCTTCAAAAAAGGTGCGGATGCCGAAATGAAAAAAGACACCCATCTCCCAGCTCATGAACTCTAGCTGCTTCTTCGTCGGTTTTGCCTTCATATCAGTGACCATTCCTTCCATGAATCGGCTAAGTGATTAACACTATATTATTTTTGCGGCAAAAAGGGAAGGCCACCTGCTGCGGCCTTCCCTTTGGAGCTTCTTTCGCCGCTTTTTTTATTTGTACTGTCTGTCGTAAGCGGTTTGCATGATTTCAAGGTAGCGGGTCAAGCCCAGGTTCTCATATTCGGCAACATAGGAGTCCCAGTCGTTTTCGATGCTGCGGTTGCCGGAGAGGAACAGCACGATCTGCTCGTCGACGTAATCCTTGATCTGGGTCTTCATCATGGCGACCTCGTTGGACTCATCGGGGGTGAGCGCCACATTGGGGAACCAGCGGGCGTCGTCCGCGTTGTCCACATAGTAGGTCTTGGTCACGTTGTACAGGCGAGTTTCCAGATCCCACTCGTCGCCGCTGGACTGCTGGCCGAGACGGAAGTCGTTGCTGCGGTTGGAGAGGATGATGTTGGGCATCCAGGTGTTGGAGGCGACGCGCTCATCGTCTGTTCTGGCAATCACCTTGCGGAGGGCGGGCAGGCCGTTGATGCCCACTGCGCCTTCGTCGGGCTGCTCCCACTCTACGCCCTCTTCACCGTGGCTGGAAAGCAGTGTGACTTCATCCTCGTACAGGCCGTCGGCCCACTTAAAGGCGACTTCGGGATATTGGCACTGGCTGGTGATCACAAGGCCGTTGATGGAATAGGAACCGCTGGTCTTGGGGGAATAGTTCACACCGGAGGGGCCTTTCAGCATGGTCAGGCCGTCGTACTCCCGGGAGCGGTCTTCATCGGTCATGTTGTCGGCACCCAGCACGCTCCACCAGGTGGCGCCGGGAACGACGCCCAGCTTGGCGATCTCGGGGTCGGAACCGACCTGGAGCACCTGCTCCACGTTCTGGGTCAGGGAGGTGGGGTCGATGAGCCCCTCTTCAATCAATCCGCGGATGTAGAGCAGGCCGTCTCGGAAAGCATCCTGGTTCGGCGCGAACACGACGGTGCCGTTGTCCAGGCTGAGGCCGGTCTTGGTTCCGTCCAGCTCACCATGCTGGTAGTAGATGAAGGAGTTCATCAGGAATGGAATGACAGAGTTGTTCCAGGCTGTGGGGTCAGTCAGGCTCGCGCCCATCATGGCGATTTCATCCGCCTGGCCGTTGCCGTTGGGATCGTTGTCCCGGAAGGCCCGCAGCACTTCTGTAAACTCATCGGTGGTGGTGGGCTTTTCCAGACCCAGATTGCTCAGCCAGGTGGTGTTGATCCAGGTGCGCATGGAGTGCATGCAGTGGTAGCACTCGTTAATGTTGGGGAGAGAGTAGATATTGCCGTCGGTGGAGGTGATACCGCCGGGCAGGTCGGCAATGGGTTCCATTGCGGCCTTGAAGTAGTGTCCCTGCTGGTCGATGTAGTCGTTGAGGGGGAGGAACACGCCCTGGGAGCCGTAGAGGGCGACGTTGTCCACACTGACCAGCTGGCTGATAAACATGTCGGGGAGCTGATTGCTGGCCAGCATAAGGTTGACTTTCTCCTCTTTTGCAGCGGTGGGGATTTCCTCATACTCGATGGTGACGCCGGTTTTGTCAGCATACCACTTGGCAAACCAATTGTCGTTGAGGGTGCCGATATAGGTGGTTCCCTCTGCGGCCACCTTCAGGGTGACGGGCTCCGTCACGATGGGGAATTCACCCGGCGCGGAGACCGTGACATCGCCGGTGGCAGCGGGGGCTTCGGATGCGTCGTCCGAGGATGCGGGCGTCTCCGAAGCTGTGCTGGCTGTCGATCCGGCCTCCGAGCTCTGCAAAGGTGTTCCACTATCGGTCTGGCAGCCTGCAAAGAGTCCCAGGGCAAGCAGCAGAACCAGTGCTAGTGCGGTGATACGCTTCATTTTCTTTCCTCCTGTTAAATAGTTGCTATTTCTTCTGCCAAAGGCAGATTGGACACATTACTTATCCCTTTATAGCTCCGATCATTACGCCCTTAACAAAAAACTTTTGGATGAAGGGGTAAATCACCAGCATGGGCACGCTGGACACGACAATCAGGCAATATTTCAGCAGATGTATGATGCCCTGCTGCTTGAGCATGGTTTCGATGTTGTAGAACATGGTGTCCGTCGTTTGGTTCTGGATCAAAATATTGCGAAGGATGATTTGCAGCGTGTACTTCTCCTTGCTGGAAAGGTAGATCATGGCGTTGAAGAAGGAATTCCAATGGCCGACAGCGTAGAACATGACCAGCACGGCGATAATCGGCTTTGCCAGCGGTATGGCAATGCGGAGCATGTATCCGATGTCGGAGCAGCCGTCCAGTTCCGCCGCCTCGTACAGGTCGGCGGGTATACTGCTGGAGAAGTAGGAGCGGGCCACTATCACGTTGTAGGCGGAGGTTGCCGTGGGCAGAATCAGCGCCCAGTAGCTGTCGTACATCCCCAGCTTGTTGATGAGCAGAAAGGTTGGAATCAGGCCGCCGTTGAACAGCATGGTGAAGGAGATGAGGCCCATAAAGAGGTTTCTGCCGTAGAAGGTTTTTACGGAGAGGGGATAAGCCAGCATAATGGTCAGGACGATATTGACCAGCGTCCCCCCAGCGGTGAGAAGGATGGTGTTGCGGTAACCGTTGACGATTTCCGAGTTCTTGAAAACGGTTTCGTAGCCGATGAGAGTGGGCTCAACCGGCCACAGCCAGACCTGCCCCGTCGTCACAGCACGGACGCTGCTGAAGGAGGAGCTGAGCACATAGATGAGCGGGTACAGAATCACGATGAAGATGAGAACCAGGAGTCCCATATTGACAATGTTGAAGATGCGGTCACCCGCGCTCTCCCGGATGGCGGCCTTCCGTGGAGCTTTTTTCGATTCGGTCAAGAGTTATCCCCCCTTTACCACAGGCTGGTATCGCCAACCTTGCGGGCGATTTGATTCACGGTCACCAGTAAGATCGTGTTGATCACGGAGTTAAATAAGTTCACAGCGGTGGAGAAGCTGTACTGGCCATTGACCAGTCCCACCCTGTACACATAAGTTGAGATGACGTCGGAGGCGCTCATGTTGGCGGGATTCTGCAAAAGGAAAATCTTTTCATAGCCGATATTCATGATCTGCCCAAACTGGAGGATCAGCAGAATCACAATGGTGGGGGCGATACCGGGCAGATCGATATGCCATATCTTTTGCAGCTTGCTTGCGCCGTCCACGATGGCCGCCTCATGGAGGGTCGGGTCGATCCCGGCCAAGGCCGCGATATAGATGACCGAGTTGTACCCCATGCTCTGCCAGACGCCGCTCCACACATAGATTGACTTAAAATATTGCGGCTGCGACAGAAAATCGATCCTTGCGCCCCCCATCGCCTCGATCACATTGTTGATCAGCCCGGAGCGTGGCGCCATCAGAATCATCACGATGGAGACCATGACCACAGTTGAAATAAAGTGCGGCGCGTAGGAGACCATCTGCACCGCTTTTTTGAACCGGAGCTTTCTGCATTCATTGAGCATAATCGAGAAGATAATTGGAATGGGAAAGCTCGCTACCAGCTGGTAAAGGCTTATTCCGAGAGTATTTGTCAGAAGCCGCTTGAACTGATAGGTTGAGACAAAATTCTGGAAGTGCTTCATCCCCACCCAGGGGCTGCCCAGGAAGCCCTTTGTGGCTATAAAATCCTGAAAGGCAATCACAATGCCGAACATGGGTATATAAGAAAAGAGAATGAGCAGCGCCATGGGAATCAGAATTACCAGGTAGAGCTGCCAGTGCCGCCGGATCATTTTTGAACGGCTTCCCGGCGCTTTCACATCAGGGCGCTTCGCTGCCGCTTCCATATGCATACCTCCAAGTCGCATTTGTCATATTGTGTATAATTTACTCTCAAATCTATGTATAAATAATATAATCTGCACAATGAAATGACAATGGAAAGAGATTCGATCCATGTGGAAATCCGTTTCCTCTTGGGTGGAAAATCTTTCGATTTATCGTCATTGTATTTGTATACGGCAAAAAAATAACAATTATATTGTGCATTATGATGAATTGTGGTAAACTGAAGACGATATTTTGCCCATCACTTGTGGAGGTGCTATTTTGAAGGCATTGCGAAAACACTATAAACTGATATTGCGCGTCTTCACCTCCCACATCGTCATTACGCTCGCACTCCTTCTCGCCCTCAATCTGGGTTCCATCATGCTGTACCGCTCCATGCAAAATAAAATTATATCCTACAACGCGGAGCAGACCATGCGCTTTCGCGAGTTCATTGACAGCGATATCGCCGCGGTAAACGAGTTGGTCAGCAAACTTGTCACCAACCGGGATATTATCGAGCTGAAGGACTTGCAGACGCCCACCACCATGAAGGAACAGTACCCGGTGTGGAAGGCAAAGGATTATCTCGCCAAGACCAGCAAGGAGTTCGGGAACGACTTCTACATCTACCTGCGCAGAAATGACCTGATGATCTCAAAAAACAACATCTACATCCCGTTTCAAAAGAGCTATGGGGATTTGTACAGCTTTTCCGACCTGAGCTACGAGGAGTTCACAGGGGAGGTTCTTGGCCTTGGCCGGATTTTCCGGTATATCCCCGCAGGCCAGATGCGCCTTGCCGCCAGCCCCTCCTCCGGCGCGCTCTACATCCGGGAGATCACCTCGGCCCATTTTTACGGCAACGCCGTGATGGTCTATCCCCTGAACGAGACCTACCTGAAGTCGCAGCTGGCGGCGTTTTTGGGGAAGGATCACCAAGCCTATATCTACCATGAAGACAACTTGCTGCTATCCCTGGGGGAGGGTGAACCAGACCCCGCTGTGCTCTCGGAGAAGTCTTCCCTGACCGCGCGGGAATCCTCAGTCAATGGTCTGACTGTCTGCACATCGGTGCCAAAAAGCGTGGCGTTCCACGAGCTGGCGCCCATCCGGTGGCTGCTCATTTTGCTGAACATCACGGCAATCTTCTTCATTCTGTTCTACATCGCCCATCTGGCGTCCCGCTACTCCAAAGAGCTCTCCGACGTGCTGCCGGAAATACAGGGGCAGTCAAAGGACAGCCAGAATCTCTTCGCCTCCCTCAACGCCTATTACGTCTCCCTGCGGAATATCAACACCCAGATGGAGGAGACCATGATGCGGCAGATGGTTCTGGCGCGGTCTGTGGTCATGCGAAACCTGATCGGCGGCTCGCTGGACAGCGATCTTGCCCTGACCGACCTGCTCCGCCGCGCCGGGATGGATTTGGAGGATTACGGCCACAATGTCGTCGTCATCTCCGCGCACCAGGAGAGCGGCGTGTCCGGCCTGATCAACGAAACCCTGGAAGCTATCTTCGCCGACCACGGCTACTTTTACCAGCAGAGTGAAACCAGCTGGTTTATACTGACAAATATCTCCGTCTCCCAGACCATGAACGCCAAGAAAATTGTGGAGGCCTTCTGGGAGCAGCTTCTGGCCGCCCTGCCGGAGGAGCACATCCACAGCCTTCGCTGCTGCGCAAGTCCGGTATTCGTGGAGCTGGGCGAAGTCGGAAAGCAGTACGCCAATTGCAGGCAGCAGCTTGCCCATCTTCAGAACCACGACTATGCCCATGTCTTCTGGGCGCAGGAGATGGGGTCAATCGAGTACGACAGGCCGAGCTTCTCCCCCGAAATGGAGGATCAGATCATCTCCCTAATCCAGGCGGGAAACTACGCCGGTTCGCAGGAGTACATCGGGCAGGTAATTGACAGCAACCTGCTGTCCAGGCAGCTGGACGACTTTGGACTCCGCCTCTTCGTCGCCCACATGCAGCTCCTGCTGTACAAATGCTCCAGCACCGAGAGCTACCCGCTGATCGAGGAGACCCTCATCGGGCTTGAGAAAGCCTCCGGCATCGAGGAGATCACTGCCCAGATACTGTCCACCTGCAAGACGCTGTGCGGTTACAATGCCCTGCGGCAGGAGTCCCACACCTACAAGTTCAGCAGCGAGGTGATCCGGTATATCAAGGACAATTTCACCGATTCCGAACTCACCCTGCAAAGAACCGCCGGGCAATTCGGCTTCTCCACCTCCTACTTTTCAACCCAGTTCAAGGATTTGATCGGCGAGACCTTTTCCTCCTATCTGGATAGAATGAGGATGGTCTATGCCGACCAGCTCGTCTGCACCACCAACACCAAAATCGAGGAGATTGCGTCCGAGACGGGCTACCACTCTGTCAACACCTTCAGCAAGGCATATAAGCGCTACTTCGGCACCACGCCGTCACAAAAGAGAAGCGTGTACGCGGCCCAGGAAACCAGCAGCTCGGCTTTATAGCAATAGGATAGGAACAAAAAACAGCCCTGTTTATTCCTTGCGAATAAACAGGGCTGCCATATCGAACTGCACGTGTTTTTGATCGGCATCTGTTCGCGTGCAAAAAACTACGCGCTCCCGGCTAAACCGAGAACGCGTATATATCCAGCTATAAGCTGGTGGAGGCACCACCCGGATTTGAACCGGGGATAAAGGTTTTGCAGACCTCTGCCTTACCCCTTGGCTATGGTGCCGCATATTTGGAGCTGCTGACCAGATACCTTAAGCATTATACGTGGCGAAAAGTCTTTTGTCAACGACGGAAATTTTTCTTTTTCCAGCGTGACCGCAGGATGTAATGTTTCTCCGCCGGATAAAGTTTGTATTGACAGAAGCAAACGACAGCCCCCTAAGCCGAAAGGAATGATTCCCTCTATGAAAAAATCAATGCTTGTGCTGCTATTGGCCGTGACGGCCTTCGTTTTCAGCTCCTGCGCAGGTTCCAGCTCCGCCAGCCAAACGGCTGCTGCGCCCGCACCGGCCGATGTCCTCTATTCCAATGCGGCCGGATCGGCGACGAGTAGCAGTTCTTCTTACGCTGCAAAAGAGGAAACCGCCGTTGCCGGAGAAGTTATGGACTACGACGAAGCCATGCAGGAGGAGGGTATCGCTGCCAGCACCACCAGCACCGCGCCCTCCGACTACCAGCGCAAAATCATCACCACCTTCGACCTCAGCCTGGAGACCACCGAGTTCGAGGACGCCACCGCGCGCCTGGACGCCCTGAACGAGGAGTACGGCGGCTACTACGAGAGCTCCTCTGTCTACGGGCGCAGCATCAACGCGGGCGGCGGCACCCGCAGCGCCTCCTACACTGTCCGCGTTCCCACCGAGAAGGCAAAGGATTTCATCGCCGCCCTCGGCGAGACCTTCAACATTACCTACCAGAGCGAGAGCGCCCAGGATATCACTGACCAGTACTATGACCTGGACGCCATGCTGAAGGCCCAGGAGGAGCGGCTGGAGAGACTGGAAAAGATGCTGGAAAGCGCCGATGAACTGGAGTACATGCTGCAGCTGGAGCAGGAGATCGCCTCGGTTCGCTACGAGATCAACAGCATCTACAGCCGGCTGCAGGGCATGGATAAATCCGTGGCCCTGACCACCATCCACCTGAACCTGAGCGAGGTGTACGAGTACCAGGAGCCCGCCACTGTTGCGGTCACCTTCACCCAGAAGATGGGCTCGGCCTTTTCCGACGCCATCTCCGGCTTTGTGCGATTTTTGCAGGGCGCAGTAATCTTCCTCATCCGCTTTTTCCCCTTCCTGATCATTGCTGCGGTGCTCCTGTTTGTGATCATCCGCTATAACCGGAAAAAGAAGCGTGCCGCCAAAGAGGCCCTCGCCAAACGGCAAGAAGCCCCCGGGCAGGCGATTCCCAACCTGGAAACCCCATTCCAGCCTGCTCAGGAAGAGAACGCCACGGAAGAGAAGGAGGAGACAACATGAGCATGAGGCGCTTGACCGCCCTCCTCCTCGCGCTGCTCCTACTGCTGCTGGCCGGATGCGTCAAGCCTCCCCCGGAGGAGGACTATCGACTGGATGTGACCGTCACCTACTGGAACGGCTGGGAGCAAGGCTATGAGAGCCCGGTGGAGGAGCACAGCTTTTCCCTCTCCGACGGGAGTGACATTGAAATCGTTTCCGAATGGCACACACTCTCACTGACAGTCAAGGAAGTGGATGCCGATGGGATTATCATCAAGACCTCAGAGCCGATGGCCCTGAACGAGGGCGGCGGAATCAACCTTGGCACCGATCAAACCAGGTTCGATATCAAAGCCGACCAGCCTATCACTCTGACCACTCCCTGGACAGATATGGGCGTCAATTACAGCTTTCAATTGGTCGTAGAATAAAAAAGAGAGGGCAGCGGGCTGCCCTCTCTTTTTTATTCCATTTATTCGGCGGGTTCGGCGGGCTTGTCCTTCACCGTCGCCTGCTTGACAAGCTCCCGCAGCTCTGTGGGGTTAAAGCGGTACTTCTTGTTGCAGAAGTGGCAGTCCACCGTTGTGACGGGGTCTTCCTCCGCCATCTTGAGCAGCTCCTCCGCGCCCAGGCTGATGAGGGCCTTCTCCACCCGCTCCCTTGTACAGTCGCAGCGGTACTCCACCGGCTGGGTGTTCACGATATTGGGCTCCATGCCGTCCAGCACCATGGCGATCAAGTCCTCCGGCGTTTTGCCGTCGGAGTAGAGCTTGGTCACGGCCTCCAGCCCCGCTACGTTGGCCTCCAGGCGGCCAATGGTCTCCTCCGGCGCGCCGGGCAGCAGCTGGGCGATGAATCCACCCGCCTTGAGCACCGTAAGGTCGGTGTTGACCAGCACGCCCAGGGCGCAGACAGTGGGTATCTGCTCGCTGAGGGCATAATAGGCTGTGATATCCTCCGCAATCTCCCCTGACACCAGCTGGGTATGGCCGATGTAGGGCTCGCCGAAGCCGAAGTCGCGCATGACATAGAGCGCGCCGTCCCGGCCTACGGCCCCACCCACATCCAGCTTGCCGTGGGCGTTGAGGGGGAGCTCCACAATGGGGTTTTCCACATATCCCCTGGCATTGCCCTCGGAGTCGGACACCGCGATCACCGCGCCCACAGGGCCGTCGGCCTTGATGCGCAGGGTGATGGAGTCAGTATCCCCCTTCAGCTGGCTGCCCATGAGGGAGGCCGCTGTCATGAGGCGGCCTAGGGCGGCGGTGACCACCGCGGAGGTCTGGTGGATGCGCTCTGCGCGGCCTACCATCTCGGTGGAATCTATGGCGTAGCAGACCGCGCTGCCGTCCGCTGTGATTGCGCTTACAATTCTGTCCATGAAAAAAATCCTTTCCTAAAAATTTGCTGTCATTTCAAATGATAGCACAGCTGTTGTGCAAAAAAGGGCGAAAAGGGCGCTCGCCCCGGTGAGACAGGTGTTATTTGTCGCCGGGCGGGTCGTTGTCAATGGTGGGCTCCTCTTCCTCATAGGGCCCGGGAGCCGAGGCGGGGGGCAGGCCGGTGGCGGGCTTTTCAGCCAGGGAGCGCTTCACATAGCTGTACAGGGCTGTGATGATGAAGGCGACAAAGCAGACAAAGAGAAGGATGCCCAGCGCCGCCAAATAAAACCCGGTCGACCAGGTCAGGGCGTTCCACAGCTTGCGGGAGAGCGGCGCCTCGCTGCCCTCGTAGAGGGTGTAGTTGACGGTGCAGAGGGCGTTTTCATCGCTGTATTCCCCCAGTCCGATGTTCTGCTGCTGGATGGCGGCCTCCACTTCGATGATCTTGTCCTCCAGCTGGAGCAGCTCACTGATGCTGCCGCTGCGCTCCTTCAGCTCCTGGTAGCTCGCCAGGCGGTGCTCCAGCGTCTCCTTTTCCGCCAGCATCTGGCGGTACTCATAGGTTTTGTCGGTGCTGGTTGTGTTGCTGGAGGTCACCCGCCCGACCTTGGAAATCTCCTCCACCACGGCGTCGAAGCGGTCGGGGCGCACCCCGATGATCATATCCACCCGGCGGCTACCCGCCAGACCCCGCCTGTCCTCCATCTGGACAACGGCCTGGTTCTCATCCAGAATGGCGTCAAAGCGCTCCATGTCCGTGTCAAACTGCACGGTGCGGGCCGTGATGCTGGAAATTCGCTCGTATTTCTGCTCCAGCACTGCGGTCGCGTTTCCGGTAAACTCCATCTGGAGGGAGGCGTAGTTGCGAATGCTCTCTCCCTTGCCGTCGGTGTAGTAGGTGTTGTAGCTGTCCACCGCGTTCTCGCCGGTGTAGGTGGCCATGTCGTAGACCGCCCGGGCGGCGAACAGCGCTACATAGACCCCCAGCATGATGATCAGCACGCGCTTGAAGATATTCTTTTTCATATTACTACCCATTCCTCTCAGCTCTTGCTCAGCAGTTGTTTTTCGTTTTCAGGGCCTTGCGGTGCTCCTTGCGCAGCACGGCGGCATCCCACTCCCGCTTCTCCTCTTCGGTCTCGGGGACGAAGGCGGGGAAGGTGGTGGGCTCTCCCCCTTCGTCCAGCGCCACAAAGACCAGATAGGCGCGGTTGATGAGGGTACGGGAGCCGCTCATGGATTCCACATAACTTTCGGCGAGCACCTCCAGGCTGGTGCGGCCTGTCCATGTCACGCTGGCCTCCAGGCAGATCAGTTCACCCAGCCGGGCCGCCTCCAAAAAGTCCAGATGATCCACACAGGCCGTTATGACGGGCCTGCGGGTGTGGCGGCGGGCCTCCACCGAGGCGACGACGTCGATCCAGGCCATGAGCTGTCCGCCGAAGAGGCGGTTGCTGCTGTTGACATGGGCGGGCATGATCAGCTGTACCTGGGTCGTTTTCATGAAGAGCACCATCCTGTCGCAGTTTTTGTGAAACAAAATTTCACTTTATAGTATACAGCAATGCGTCCCCTTTTTCCATCTGTTCTTCAAGCCAGCGCAAATCCCGCTCCATGTAATACAGCGCGTCCCGCTCCGTCTCCCCGTCCGGGTTGTCGTAGAGCAGCTGGGCGACAAACTCCCAGATATCCTCCAGCCGCCTGCGCAGCCTGTAGAAGCGGATCAAATCCGGGTCTGGCACATAGCCCGGGACAAAGCGGGAGTAGCCTTTCAGGAAAGCGCCAAAGAGGGGCTCGGCGGACAAATCAAAGAAGTCTGCCTCCACCGGGGCGATGCAGAGGCCCTCCCAGTCGAGTAACACCAGGTTCCCGTCCCCGTCCAGCATGATATTCCCGCCGTGGATGTCGGTGTGGCAGAGACCCAGCCGCTCACAGGGCACGCGGACGTCGGCCAGCAGGCGAAGGAGCTCGCGGACACTCCATTTCAACTGTTCCCTGTACCGGCCGAGCAGAAGCTGCAGCGTCGTGGGCATACTGTCGAGCCTACCCAACGCGTCCAGCAGCTTCTGGCCAAAGGGCAGGGAAAAGTCCTCCGCCATGCTGCCGGTGGGAAATGGGTAAGGCGGTACAAGCGAGTGGAGCGCACCGACAATTTCGCCCAGCCGCTCCGTTTGGGCGGCGTCCAAAGGTTCCTCCCGCAGGGTGGGGCCGTCGATGTAGTCAAACAGCAGGTAGACAAAATCTGCATCCTGCACCTTACAGTTTCCCGCTTTGGTGGGCAGCAGCTCGGGCATCCTCCCCCGCAGGCGGGGATTCCCCCACAGGGCGGCCATGGCAGGGGCGTAGTTGTCGATGCGGGCAATCCAGGACGCGGCGGTGGGCCTGTGCCGGTCATAGAGCTTGAGAAAGCGCCTGCCCGCATCGGTCTCCAGCAGAAAGGCACGGGCGCTCCAGCCGCCCTGCACCTCTTTTACCGAGAGGATGGAGACGCCGTATTCCTGTTCCAACAACGCAGTATCCATCAAAACAAGTCCTTTCCCATATTGAGTAACTATACTATACCAGAAAATATCCTGTCCGGGCAGAAGCAGCTTTCTCCGGCAATTGCATTGATGCGGCAAAGATGCTATAATTTATCCGTTCGCCGCAGTAACTCAGTGATGCGGCACCATGGAAACAGCTATTTGAAGAGAGGATTGAGCGGATATGAAGAAATATCTTGCACTTCTGTTGGCGTTGGCAGTGATTGTGGGCGGCTTTGCGGGCTGCCAGGGCGGCTCCGGCGGCACAAGCGGTTCCGAAGAAGCGGGCGGCAAGCTGATTATCGGTCTGGACGACACCTTCGCCCCCATGGGCTTCCGGGATGAGGCTGGCGAGCTGGTTGGCTTCGACATCGACCTTGCAACCGCCATGGGCGAGGCGATCGGCATGGAGATCGTCTTCCAGCCCATCGACTGGGACGCCAAGGAGATGGAGCTGGAGGCCAAAAAGATTGACTGCATCTGGAACGGCATGTCCCGGACTCCCCAGCGGGAGGAGAGCATGACCCTCTCCCAGAGCTACCTTGACAACAAAATCATCGTCATGACCCTGCCCGATGTGGAGATCACCTCCAAGGAGCAGCTGGCGGACTACCAGATCGGCACCCAGGCCAAATCTGCCGCCCTGGAGGTTCTACAGGCGGACGACATCTACGCCACCATTCAGGACAATGTCTCGGAGTACCGCACCTATGACGAGTGCATTCTGGACATGCAGGCGGGCCGCATCCAGGTCATGATCGTGGACGAGGTGCTGGGCCAGTACAAGAACAACAACCTGAGCCCCAAGTTCAATGTCTCCTCCGTCGACTTCGGCGAGGATTTGTACACCATCGGCTTCCGCAAGGGCGACACCGCCCTCTGCTCCCAGGTGGAGCAGGGCCTGAAGGCCGTCATTGAGAGCGGCAAGGGCAAGGAAATCAGCGAGAAGTGGTTTGGCGCCGACCTCCTTTTGCCAATCAAGTAGACACCTTACAAAACAAGTGAAAGGTTCCGGTTGTTGCCGGAGCCTTTTCCAACGAGGAGGACTCGCCGCTCCATGGATACAATCGGCTACGCCACCACCCTCGGCCCTGCCCTGCTCCAGGGCTTGTGGGAGACGCTGAAAATCTTCTGCCTCACCCTGCTGCTCTCCCTGCCGCTGGGCCTTCCCATCGCTCTGGGCAGCCTCTCCAAAATCCCCCCGGTCAAGTGGCTGTGCAAGCTGTATGTGTGGATTTTCCGGGGCACTCCCCTGATGCTCCAGCTGTTCTTTTTCTACTACGGCCTGGGCATTATCGCCAACAACAGCGGGCTGCTCTTTCTGCGCTTCGAGCGCTTTCCTGCCGTCATTCTCACCTTCACCCTCAACTACGCCGCCTACTTCGCGGAAATCTACCGGGCGGGCATTCAATCCATCGACCGCGGCCAGTACGAGGCCGCCAAGACCCTGGGCTTCACCAGGGGCCAGACCATGATGCGCATCATCATCCCCCAGACCATCCGGCGCATCATCCCCCCCATCTCAAATGAGACTATCACCCTGGTGAAGGATACCGCCCTGGCCAATGTCATCGCGGTTTCCGAGCTGCTCAAGGTGGCCAAGGATGCCGCCAACCGGGACACCACCACGACCGCTTATTTCCTGGCGGCGGTGATCTACCTGCTGATCACCTTCCTGCTTACAGTGCTGTACCGCTATCTGGAAAAGCGCTTCTCCAGACACGAAATGGAGGCGGTGTGATGGACAACAGCTATAGTGTTGAGATGGAGGATATCAAGAAGGCCTACGGCCCGGTGGTATCGTTGGACGGCGTGACCCTGCGGGTAAAGCGGGGGGAACAGGTGGCGATCATAGGCTCCTCCGGCTCGGGCAAATCCACCCTGCTGCGCTGTCTCAACCACCTCGAGCTCATCGATTCCGGGCGCATCTCTATCGGCGGGGAGGTGTTGGCCGAAACGGGTGGAGACGGCCAGGTGCGCTATAAAAAGGAAGCTGAAATCCGCTCCCTCATCCTCCAGACTGCCATGGTGTTCCAGCATTTCAATCTCTTCGGCCACCTCACCTGCATGGAGAACATCACCATCGCCCCCACCCTCATCAAAAAGGAAAGCCCCGCGGAGGTGCGGGGCAGGGCGGAGGAGCTGCTGCGTGTTGTGGGGCTGGAGAGCAAGGCGAACGCCTACCCCGGCCAGTTGTCCGGCGGGCAAAAACAGCGCGTCGCCATCGCAAGGGCTCTCGCCATGCGGCCCTCCGTGCTGCTCTTCGACGAACCGACTTCCGCCCTCGATCCCGAGGTGACGGGAGAGGTGCTCCGGGTTATCCGGGAGCTGGCCCAGGAGGGCTACACCATGGTGCTGGTCACCCACGAGATGAACTTCGCCAGAGAGGTGGCGGAGCGCGTCGTCTTTATGGATAGCGCCAAGATCGTGGAGGAGGGCGAGCCGGAGCAGCTTTTCGACCTGCCCCAAAGCCAGCGGCTCCACGATTTTCTCAAAGCGGTACTATAAAAGGATGAATACTCTGATGGATAAGCAGGTAGTGCTGGGAATCGACGGCGGCGGAACCCACACCCGCGTCGCGGTGGTGGACGTCCAGGGGCTGCTGCTCTCCCATGTGGATTGGCAGGGTGCTTCCAGCTTTCACAAGGACAAACGCGCGGCGGAAAATGTGCGAAGCGCAATTGCGGCGGCGCTGGCAAAGGCCGGTGTCAATCCGACTGATGTCGCGGGCATTGTGGCGGGAATCGCGGGCCTGGACAGCGAGGATGACCTCAAGTGGGCGAAAACCCTCACTGACTTCCCCGGCCTCTCCCCTTCTTGCCCGATACTCCATGTGAACGACGCCGTGGTGGCGCAGAACGGCGCTTTCATGGGGGAACCAGGCATCATCGCTATCTCGGGCACGGGCTCCAATATCTTTTGCATTGAGGAGGCGGGCAGGCAGATCAGCAGCTACGACTTCCACCACTACGCCCGCACCGCCGCCCGGTTCCTCGCCTATGACGCCGTCTACAAGATTATCGCGGGGGAAACCGACAGCTCCGACGCAGCCCTGACCGAGGCGGCGCTGGCCCACCTTGACGCGGACGACATCCCCTCTTTGGCCCGGATGGGCGCAAGCGGCTTTGTGGAGGATGGCCGGGAACGCGCCAAGCTGTTCGGCGACTTCGGGCCCGCCATCACCCGGGCCGCCGTGGACGGCAGCAAGCTGGCAAAGGACATCTGCGACAGGGCTGCGGCGGACATCGTCACCGGCATCCGTCTGCTGGGCGCATGCTTTGCCTCGGAGCGCATCCCCGTCGCCCTGATCGGAAGCGTAGCCAATTCCACTCCAGTTTGCGAGGGCATTGCAGAGGCTCTCGCCGCGCCCTCTAACAGAGACTACCGCTTGCAGGAGCCCGCCCTTCCCGCAGTGTTGGGCGCCGCGCTGATGGCGCTGGAGCTGGCCGGATTTCCCGGCACTCCCATCTCTTTTGCCGATTTGCCCCCAACCATGCTATAATGGCAAAAAACGTTGGGGGTGATTTGCCATTATAGTATTTGCATTTTTCAGGGACAAGGGAAAGGCCCGCGCCATGCTCATCATCACCGGCATATTGCTGTCGTGCTGCCTGGTCGCCGGCGCTGTCCTGACCGGGATCGACTGGTATAAGAGCAAGACTTATCAGCCCGTGACCGCCATTGTCTCGTCCTACGACACAAGGGATGGCAAAAACGTGTGGACGGAATTGACCTATTCCTATGGCGGCAGCGAATATACGACCAGAATTAAGGGACACTCCTATTGGATGAAGGTGGACAGCGAGGTGGAAATTCTCGTCAAATCTTCTTCCCCCGAGCAGATTGAGATTGTCAGGAACTCGGGCAACAAGGCGAATGTCGCTTGGATCACCTCGATTCCCTTCGGCATCTTTTTCCTGTTCTACCTCTTCAACTATCTCCGGGTCAGACGCACATAAAAAAGGAGCGCCGCAGCGCTCCTTTTTCTTTAGCCCATCTGCCAGGAGGCGATGTAGCGGCAGTTGTCCGACCGGGGAATTGGCGGGCTGACTAAGGCGAAGCGCCCGGGCAGTTCGGCTTCCTGCACAGCCAAGTGGAAGTGGCAGAGGGCGATTCCCATGTCCACGCGGTGCACATCCACCGACTCCTCCCGGCTGTCCGCCGCCCCCGCCTGGAAGAAGTGGAAGTAATCCCCCTCCCGCACCACCCGCCAGGGCTGCTTGTTGGACGCGGAAGGCGCAAGGCGCACCATCTCCAGCGGCGCGCTGTATTTCCCTGCCAGCTCATAGGAGAGCGGCACGTGGAAGTTGCGGTCGAAGAACAGCTTGTCCCACTCCTTGCGGTTTTTGCTGCCCGCTGCGGCCCGCATGATCGTATCCATCATCCGGCGCTTTTCAGCCGGCCAGCCCACGGGGGAAACCACCGGGAACAGCTCGTCGCCGTTCTCCTTCACCCCCATGGCGCGGCCAAACTCGCTCTTGTTGTAGGTGCCGCCCAGGTAGCAGGTGCCGAGGCCCAGGGAGGTGAGGTAGAGCACCAGCCTTTCAAACTGGTAGCCGAGGGAGACCTGGGCCAGCGGCCCGGACTTTACCGCCGCGCCGATGAACACCTCCGCCCCCTTGATGACGCCGTAGGTGCCCAGCGCATAGGCCGGTGCGGATTTGCCGGTAGACTGGTCTTTCCCACCCTCTTCGCTCTCTCCCGTGAAAAGCAGCTGAAAGCGGACACGACCGGAAAAGGGATCGTCCAGCTGGCGGGTGTAGGCCTCGATCTCCTCTATCATCGAAGCGGTGAGGCTCTCCTCCCTGTAGCTGCGCACCGATGTGCGTTCTGTGATAAGTTCATCCAATGGCTTATTGTATAACATCACTATGTTCCTTTCCATAAAGGCGAAAACGCAGGGCAAGGGGCGAAATCGCCGACAACTCTTGTTTTGTATGGAAAGAATACCAGCCCAAGATGAAAGGGCAATGAAAAAATACAAATCTCGCATTAAAACATAGCCAAAAATCCGGGTAAAACCCCACAATGAATGTGGCTTTACCCGGATTTATACATGTGTTGTATGTTATCTGGAGATTTACTGATTCCTGACCGCGAGGTAAACATCCCGCTGAGTGTCCTCCCCCGGTTGCTCCAGGGTGTCTGCGGCGTACACCGCCAAGAGAGTGAAGTTGTTTGCCGCGAGCGCCCCTTCCAGCAATTCCCGGCTATAGTACCGCTCGGTGAAGGCCTCCCTGCTGCGCAGGTACCGCCCATCCTTCTGGGGCTCGAAGAAATCCAGCTCGATGTCGATCCCGTCGTCCTCCCGCAAGGCGTTGCGCCAGACACAGAGCACCTGGTCGGTTTCGTAGACAAAGGCGTTGTCCCCCAGCACCTGCCTGTGCTTGTGGAGGGTGTTCACGTCAAAGGCCAGCAATCCCCCCGGCCGCACAAAGAGTGAAAGCCGGGAAAAAGCCCTCTTCACAGCGGAGAGGCCGGGCAGGTGGTTGAGGCTGTCCAGCGCGCAGACAGCGGCATCCACTGTGCCATAGAGATCCAGCTCCTCCATGGACTGATTGAGAAACAGCATGCTCCTGCCGGCTTCAATGGCCTTTTGCTGGGCGATCCCCAGCATCTCGGGGGAGGAGTCCGCCCCGATGACATCCCAGCCGCGCTCCGCCAGGGCAAGGCTCAGGCTGCCGGTGCCGCAGGCCAAGTCCAGCAGCAGCCCCCGTTCCCCTTCTTGCCGAAGAAGGCCGTCAAAATAGGCGGCCCGGGCGGGATAGTCCACATTGCGGGTCAGGTCGTCGTAGTGGCGGGCAAACGCTGTGTAGCCGGAGGCGCTCATTCCTCTTCTTTCATCCGGTCAAAGACAATGCGGTAGCCGTCGGAGCCGTAGTGCAGGGAGCGATTCACCCGGCTGATGGTCGCGGTGCTCGCCCCGGTTTCGGCCACGATGTCATTGTAAACCCTGTTTTCGCTGAGCATCTTGGCCACCTGGAGGCGCTGGGCAATGGAGCGCAGCTCCTGAACAGTGCAAATATCGTCGAAAAACCGATAGCATTCTTCTTCTGTTTTCAGGCTGAGAATGGCCTGAAAGAGGGGGGCAAGATTGAGATCCTTGAATTTATCCTGCATCATGGCAGTATCCTTTCCGGTACCGGCGGCGCGCCGTACCTGGAGCGAGGGAAATAAACGACGATTAGTCGCATTTACTTATTTTGCTCCAAGTTGATTTTACCACGAAATTATCACAGTGTAAAGCGCTAACGCGCGACTGCTCAGCGAACCTCCCAGCCCTGTGGCGCACGCCCTCCCTTTGCAAACGGGACAAACAGGAGAGGAAGCACAACTGTCATCAGCGAGACCAGCCGTATCAGGATAAGGGAGCCGATCTCCATGAACTGAAGCAGCCACGAAATGGGTGAAAAAGAGTACATTATGGTCGGTATTCCGATCAGACTGAACACAATCGACCACCTTGATATATCGTTGTAGGACAGCATCCCCTCGCTGATCAAAAACCAATAGGGCAGGGAAACCAGTCCGCAGAGCAGGTTATACCCACACATGATCAGAGCGGATTGGACGCATTGGCCCGTGGTCAGCGTGCGGCAGAACAGATATCCTCCGAGGAAGATCATTCCCAGCCCAATCAGGCTGATGACGATGTTGAGCAGCATCAACGCCATGCCAACTTCCCTTACTTCACTGGAAAAATTGATCACCAAGCGGTTGCCGATGTTGCTGAGGATATACAGCGGCAGCCCGCCGCCCAGTGAAATCAGGGGACTGCGCAGCAGATAGCCTTTCCCTTTCATGATGCAAGCCCTCCTTTATTCGTCTATTCCGCTTCCGCCTCATTCACCCGGTAGCTGAGGGTCATGAGGGAATCCCCCAGGTGGACATTCTCCACCACAATGCCCTCCGACACATGAATCGATAGATCGTAGTGGGAGAAATTCCAGAAGCCCCGCACCCCCCACTCCACCAGCATGGGGGCCAGCTCCACCGCC
>JBKEBS010000076.1:0-18085 GCA_047973265.1 Oscillospiraceae bacterium | reverse complement strand
TTACTCACCCGTCCGCCACTAGGTTACACAAGATCCGCTCCGAAGAGCCTCTCAGCGTGTAACCCCGTTCGACTTGCATGTGTTAGGCGCGCCGCCAGCGTTCGTCCTGAGCCAGGATCAAACTCTTAATGAATATGGTATCTATACACCCGAAGGTGTCTAAACCAAACTCGTTAAGTCTCGTCCTTTGCTCTGGAATTCCATTTCTGGCTCCATAAAGACCGAATCTCTTCGGTCTCCGCAAAAGTTCTCAAAACCAGACATCTCTGCCCAGTCCCGAAACTTCAAAAAAATCTCTAAAGGGTTCCCAAGTTATTCAGCGCCTGCCTTCTTCGATTCCGCTGCTTTCGCCGCTTCCTCTCAGCCGACCTCCGCCGAATACTCAAGTTCACGTTGTTCAATTTTCAAGGTACATGAAGCTCACAATTCTTCTAAGTAATGAAGAAGTAGGAGCAGACTTAAATACTACCACAGAAAAGGGGCGCTTGTCAAGTGCGACATTTCTTTACTTAATAAACAAATGCCTCTGACTCTCAGCGTCCCATTTTCGGCCTCAATTGGCCGTTTGTTCCGTGACAGCTTTTGTATTGTAGCAAAGTTAATTGGGGATGTCAAGGACAAATTCAAAAAAAGTTTACGATTCGCGCCGCTTCCTGCTCCATATCATATATGAGGCTGATTCCGCCCCCATATTCCAGCGCAGGATTCAAATAGAAGGCCCTGGGCACCACATACCTGCGAAGAATCGCCAGGATATTCTCCCTGTGAGCGATCACCGCCACCTCTGTGATTCGCGTCGCGCCGATTTCCGCCAGCATGTCACGAAAGGCCTTGCCAGTTCTCGCCTGGAAAATATACGTCTCCTCCGCATCGGAAACCGGGAACTCACTGCCATCGGATTGCTGAAATCTTCTCTCCCCCGCCACATCCTGATAGCGGCGGCCTGTGCTTTCCCCATAATCAAAGGGGTCCAGCTCCGGCTCCACAATGGCGGGCAGCCGGGGATAAATCAGGCTCGCAGTCTGCCTGCTGTCCGGCATGCTGTCAGTGAACACCCTGGAAACCTGGGGATATACGCCTTCTTCTCTGCGCCGTTCCAGCCGCTCCGCCTCTTCAGGGAGAAGAAACTCTCCGATTGCGCCCAGCAATTTGCCCTGTCTGCCGCTGACTGTCAAGCCGCTTCTGATGAAATTGAAGGTAATTTCGCATTTATCTCCCTGCCGCAAGCGGGACACTCCTTCGCATAAGAGCATTCCACAATTATATAGCGCTTCAATTGTGTCTATTTACTCTCGCAAGTTTTTCTTCCATTTTTATATCTCCATTTTAGCTGTTTCTGTTGGAAATACAAGGAGAAATCTCCACCCGCATTCGTCATAAAGTGGATGATATTCCCATTATTCCCTTTTTCAATTGTGCATAATAGATAAAAAATCAAATATTCACAAAACTGTAATAAAATGTAATTATTCTGTGCTATAATTAGCGCAGTTCAATATATACCCTCAAACGCTTTGATATCTACACATTAAGTATTCCGAAGGGATTAATGCAGCCTATGATAGAACAAATTGTCAATGTTGACCGCATGGAACATGCAGTTGCCCTGTTTGGGAACTTCGACGAAAACATTGATCTGATCCAGAAAAGGCTGGCAGTCAGCATCCTTTATCGGGGTGGGGAGATCAAGATTTCCGGCGAGGACGAAAATGTACTCCGGGCGGTCAAAACAATCCAAGGGCTGCTTACCCTGCTGGAAAAGGGCGAGGCGCTCACTGACCAGACCATTCTCTACATGATTTCCCTGGTGGATGAGGGTACCGAGGACAGCATCCAGACACTGGCCCAGGATGTCATCTGCATCACTGCCAAGGGAAAGCCCCTCAAGCCCAAGACGTTGGGGCAGAAGAAATACGTGGACAGCCTGAGGGATAAAACCATCACCCTTAGCATCGGCCCCGCAGGCACGGGAAAAACCTATCTTGCGGTGGCCATGGCGGTGCGGGCTTTCCGCGCCCATGAGGTCAGCCGGATTATCCTCACCCGCCCGGCGGTGGAAGCGGGCGAGAAGCTGGGCTTCCTGCCCGGCGACCTTCAAAACAAGGTTGATCCCTATCTGCGGCCCCTTTACGATGCCCTGTTCGACATGTTTGGGGTTGAAAACTACAACAAGTACCTGGAGCGCGGCAATATCGAGGTCGCTCCGCTGGCCTACATGAGGGGACGCACCCTGGACGACAGCTTCATCATTCTGGACGAGGCCCAAAACACCACCCATGAGCAGATGAAGATGTTCCTCACGCGCCTCGGCTTTGGTTCAAAAGCTGTCATCACCGGCGACATCACCCAAATCGACCTGCCAGATCCAAAGAAGTCGGGATTGGTGGAGGCCGCCAAGGTGCTTAAAAATGTGGAGGACATCGGCATCATCCGGTTCACCGAAAAGGATGTTGTCCGTCACAAACTGGTACAGGAAATCGTCAAGGCCTACGAGAAATATTATGATGACAGAAGAAAAGGAAGATTAGTGAAATAGTCTCCCGACTTATGAGTTCCAGAGCAAAAGATAGACCAATCGAATAAAGAAGGCCTTGTATTTTTTGCTCCGTTATCCGCGGCGGATCGGAAAACGCAGACCATGTTGAAAGGAATGGACAAGAAGATGACTGACAAGCTGAAGGTATCCATCAACAACATGCAGAAGGAAATCACGATCCCCACCGGTATCCGGCTGCTGATCCGCAAATGCTGCCACGCTGTGCTGCGCAGCGAGGAGATTCGTGGCCAATACGAGGTGAATGTCAACTTCCTGGACGACGACCAGATTCAGGAGCTCAACAGGAAGTACCGCCAGAAGGATGCCCCCACTGATGTTCTCTCCTTCCCCTCCAAGGACGGCAAGGAGTTTGAGGTGGACAGCGAGACCGGCTCCAAGATGCTGGGCGACATCGCCATCTCGGTGCCCAAGGTCTACGAGCAGGCGGATCGCTTCGGCCATTCCATTCAGCGGGAGTTCGCCTTCCTGACCGTTCACGCCATGCTGCACTTGCTGGGCTACGACCACGAAGAGGGCGGCATCGCCGCCGTGCGCATGCGGGAAAAAGAGGAGTATGTGCTTGGTCTGTTGGGTCTCCAGCGGGACGCCAGCTATGTGGCGAGCTATGAAGAGCGGTAGATTTTTCCGCCCATTTAAGCGCCCCCACTCCCTGCTCAAAAGCTTCTCCTATGCCTTTCAGGGGATTGGCACAGCCATCGCCACAGAGAGGAACCTCCGCATCCATCTGGTGGTAGCGGCTCTGGTGCTCTATTTTTCCACCTACTACAGCCTCAGCAAAGCGGAGTACTGCGTTCTGGTTCTGGTCATGGGTCTTGTGGTCTGCTGTGAACTGGTCAACACCGCTATCGAAATAACCGTCGATCTGGAAGCGCCCGCCTTCAACCCCCTGGCCAAAGGGGCCAAGGATGTTGCAGCGGGCGCTGTTTTGGTGTCCAGCATTGTGAGCGTCGCCGTCGCGGGCATCCTCTTTTGGGAGCCGTCTGTTCTTCGGCAAATCGGTCGGGATATTCTGTCCCGGCTTTTTCTCTGGATACCGATTGTACTTGCGGCCCTCGCCGTTATCTTTCTGCCGGGAAACCGCCGGAAGGGCGCGCCCGACCTCGACGCGCTGAAAGTCTCCCCCCAGGAGCACCGCGACAAGGACTTATAATTGAAGCTTTCGCTCTGCCGTCAAACAACCTGTGTCAACCGAAAGGACAGCCTTCTCATGAACACACAAGACACAAAATCCGCCTTTGTCGCCATCATCGGCGTGCCCAATGTGGGCAAGTCCTCCCTGCTCAATGCTTTCGTGGGGGAGAAGGTGGCCATTGTCTCCAAAAAGCCCCAGACCACCCGCAACCGCATCACGGGCATTCTGACCAGAGGGGACACCCAGCTGGTCTTTATCGACACGCCCGGCATGCACAAGCCCCGCACGAGGCTCAGCCAGTACATGGTGCGGCAGGTGCAGGAGGGCATGAGCGGCGTTGACGTCACCCTGCTGCTCACCGAGCCCGCAGGGGCAATCACCCCGGTGGAGGAGGAGCTCCTCGCAACCCTGAAAGCGCGGAAGAGCAAGGCCATCCTGGTGCTGAACAAGCTGGACACCCTGCGCCAGAAAGACCTCATGATGCCGAAAATCCAGGCGTTTTCCCAGCGGTACGATTTTGACGCGGTCTTCCCCATCTCCGCCCTCACCGGCGAAAGGGTGGGAGAGTTGCTGGACGTTGTGGGGGGCTACGCAAAGCCCGGCCCCCATTTCTTCGATCCGGACAGCTTCACCGACCAGCCCGAGCGGGTGCTGGTGGCCGAAATCATACGGGAAAAGCTGCTCAACAACCTGCGGGACGAGCTCCCCCACGGCACCGCTGTGGGCATCGAGTCCATGAAAGAGCGGGCGGAAAATGAAGATAAAGACGGAAACAGCCGGGAAATCATGGACATCGAGGCCATCATCTTCTGTGAGCGGGCGTCCCACAAGGGCATGATTATCGGCAAAAAGGGCGCGATGCTCAAAAAAATCGCCACCGAGGCCCGCGAGGAGATCGAGGGTTTTCTGGACATCAAGGTGAATCTGCAGTGCTGGGTTAAGGTGAAAGAGGATTGGCGCAACCGGGAAGGGATCATGCGTCAGTTTGGGTTCCAATAATATAATCGATAATAAAGTGTACTTCTGTCCCATCAGTAAGGAGGGCCGCCCATGCGCATTTCCACCGACGGGGTCGTCCTCCGGGATTACAAGCTGGAGGATGACCGCATCCTCACCATCCTCACCCGCACTCACGGCGTAATAACAGCCTATGCGGGCGGGGCCGCACGCCCCCGCAGCGCGCTGGTGGGCTCCACCGAGCTGCTCTGCCACTCCGACTTTGTGCTGTTCAAAAACAAAGACCGCTATTCGGTGGATAAGGCAGATTCCCGGCGCATCTTCTTCGGCCTGCGCAGCCGCTACGAGGATTTGTCGCTGGCCTCCTACCTGGCCCAGCTCTTCTCCGAGCTTTCCCCCCACGAGGAGGCCGCGGAGGATCAGCTGAATCTCCTGCTGGCATGTCTGCACTACCTGGAAACCCAGAAGCGTCCGCCGGGCCAGATCAAGGCGGTCGCGGAGCTGCGCCTGCTCACGTTGTCAGGCTATATGCCCAACTTGGTTGGCTGTAAAGTAACAGGAGTTTACACTCCGGAAGGCGACTCCATGCACTTCTCCCCCCAGGGGGACTTGTACTGCGGCATGGCTCTTGAGGGGCAGCATATCCCCGGGCTCATGCCCGTCGCCCCCGGCGTGCTCCAGGCAATGCGTCACATCGTCTATTCCGACAGCGCAAAGCTGTTTCGCTTTACACTGTCGGAGAAGGGGATGGCAAGCCTGGCGGAGCTGTGCGAGAAATACCTTCTCTACCAAATAGAAAAAACATTGCCGACTTTGGAATTTTATCGATCAATTATACGAGGAGTTGAATCAATTCAATGACCGCGATACAGGCTGCTCCTCCACAGGAGCGGCATTTCAGGGCGCTGGAGCTGGACAAAGTTCTGGCTCTTTGCGCCACTCTCGCCATCTGCGACGAAACCAAGGCGCGCATCCCGGCCCTTCGCCCAGGCGAAACGTTTCGCGATGCCAGCCGCCTGATGGATCAGACCACAGCGGCCCACTCCCTCTCCAATCGCTTTGGCAACCCCGGCATCTCGGCTGTCGCCCCCTGCCGAGAGCAGGTGGCAAGAGCCAGGGTTGGGGCCATGCTCTCCATGCGGGAGCTGCTGAACATTGCCGGGCTGCTGCGCTGTGCCCGCATTCTCATCACATGGCGCAGGCAGGCGGAAAACGAGGTCACCGCGCTGGATCCCTTCTTCGAGGCCCTCACCTCCAACCAGAGCCTGGAGGAGGACATCAAGGACGCCATCCTCTCCGAGGATGAGATTGCCGACAACGCCAGCCCCGCCCTCTCCGACATCCGCCGCAAAATCCGCATCGCAAACCAGAAGGCCCGGGAAAACCTGGAGCGCATCACCCGCTCCTCCACCTATTCCAAGTATTTGCAGGAGCAGATTGTCACCATCCGCAACGGCCGCTTCGTGGTGCCGGTGCGCTCGGAATACCGCCAGGAGATTCCCGGCCTTGTCCACGACACCTCCTCCAGCGGCGCCACCCTCTTTGTGGAGCCTATGTCGGTGGTGGAGCAGAACAATCAAATCCGGGAGCTGGAGGGCGCCCAGCAGGACGAGATCAACCGCATCCTGCAGGCCTTTACCGACCGCGTGGCCCAGAACGGCGACCTGCTCCTCTCCGATTACGGCATCATCATCGACCTGGACGAGGTCTTCGCCAAATCCCGCCTGGCGGACAAAATGCGGGCCGGGGTTCCCGTGCTGGTGGAGGAGGGGGAGACCATCCTCAAAAAGGCGCGGCACCCCCTCATCGACAGCGGCAAGATCGTGCCCATCGACATCCGCATCGGCGGCGACTTCGACACCCTTGTTATCACCGGCCCCAACACCGGCGGCAAAACGGTGGCCCTCAAGACGCTGGGGCTATTTACCCTCATGGCTCTCTGCGGCCTCATGCTGCCCTGCGCTGACGGCAGCACCGTCTGCTTTTACGAGAAGGTACTGGCCGACATCGGCGACGAGCAGAGCATCGAGCAGAGCCTTTCCACCTTCTCCGGCCACATGACCAACATCGTCTCCATCCTGGAGCAGGCGGACAGCGAGGCCCTGGTGCTCATCGACGAGCTGGGTGCCGGCACCGACCCGGTGGAGGGCGCGGCCCTCGCCGTCGCCATACTCTCCCGGCTGCGCAGGCAGGGGGCGAAGATCGCCGCCACCACCCACTACGCCGAAATCAAGATGTACGCCCTTCAGACCGAGGGCGTTGAGAACGCCAGCTGCGAGTTTGACGTCGCGACCCTCCGCCCCACCTACCGGCTGCTCATCGGCACGCCGGGCCGCTCCAATGCCTTCGCCATCAGTGAGCGGCTGGGGCTGCCCCACGACGTCATCGAGACCGCCCAGCGCCAGGTATCGGCGGAGGATCAGCAGTTTGAAGATGTGGTCAGCAGCCTGGAGCAGGCCCGCCAGGAGCTGGAAAAAGAAAAGGATACCGCCCAGCGCCTCCGCCGGGAGGCTGCCGCCGCCAAGCGGGAGGCCACCGACAAGCGCCGCAAGATAGACGAGGAGCGGGAGAAAATCCTTCTCCAGGCCCGGGAACAGGCGAGAAGCATGGTGGCCCAGGTGAAGTTCCAGTCCGACGAGCTGATGACCGAGCTGGAAAAACTGCGCAAGGAGAAATCCAAGGAGATGTCCCTGGCAGGCGTCCGGGGTGAGCTGCGCGGTAAGATGGATCAACTGGACAGCATGGCAAATCCCATTGTGGAGAAGTCAAAATCCAACTACAAGCTGCCCCGCCCCCTGAAACGGGGGGATGTGGTCTTTCTGAACGACTTCGGCACCGAGGGCACCGTCACCTCCCCGCCCGACTCCAAGGGCTACCTGCGGGTGCAGGCGGGCATTCTTGAGACCAAGGTGAAGGTGGGCTCTGTCCGGTTGGTGGATCAATCGGATAAGAAGGCCACCCTCAATGGGGGCTCGGTGCGCTCCAAGGGCGTTGTCGCCTCCGCTAAGGAAAACGCCAGCAGCGAGGTCGACCTTCGGGGGCTGGAAAGCGGAGAGGCCATCCTGGAGCTCCGCCAGTACCTGGACAACGCGGCGCTGTCCGGCTACAAGACGGTCACCATTATCCACGGCAAGGGCACCGGCGCGCTGCGCAGCGCAGTCCACCAGTACCTGCGCGGCAACAAGGCGGTGGACAGCTTCCGCCTTGGCACCTACGGAGAGGGCGAGGCGGGCGTGACCATAGCCGAACTAAAATAGCTTGCCGAAAGGGGAACCCATCATGTTTCGCGAAATGGCAATTATTGAACCGATCAATGTGGATCAGGGCAGCAGAGACAGGCTGAAAGGCTATGCGGAGGATGTCCGTTTTTACAGCGACGTGCCCGGCGATGACGCCGAAATCATCCGGCGCATTGGCAGCGCCGACGCCGTGCTGCTCAGCTTCACCACCCGGATCGGCAAGCAAGTGCTGGACGCCTGCCCCAATGTCCGCTACATCGGCATGTGCAACAGCCTCTACTCAGTGGAGAGCGCGAATGTTGACATCCCCGCTGCCCGGGACAGGGGTATTGTGGTGCTGGGCGTGCGGGACTACGGCGACGAAGGGGTACGGGAATATGTGATCGGCGAGCTGGCCCGCTTTCTCCACGGCTTTGACGGGCCGATGTGGAGGGCCGAGCCCACCGAATTCACCGACCTGCCCGTGGGCATCCTTGGCATGGGCACCACCGGCCTTCTGCTGGCGGACGCCTTCCGCTTTTTCGGCGCGGATGTCCACTACTACAGCCGCACCCGCAAACCGGAATTGGAAGCGGAAAAGGGATACACCTTCCTTCCGCTGGCAGAGCTGCTCCCCAAGGTCGACATCCTCTGCACCTGCCTGAACAAGAATGTCATTCTCCTGCACAGGGAGGAGTTCGAGCTGTTTGGGAACGGTAAAATCATCGTGAACACCTCTATCGGGCCGGGGCACGACGTCCCGGCGCTGCTGGAATGGCTGGACGCCCCCGGTGAGCCGGGCAATTATATTTTCAGCGACACCTATCCCGGCATCGACCCGGCGGGCAAGGAGAGTGCTGCAGCAAGGCATCCCCACGCTTTCTGCGTGGGCAAATCCGCGGGGCTGAGCTCCCTGTCCAGACAGCGCCTCGGACGCAAGGTGATCGAAAATATCGAGTCTTTTCTGGCCGATCCTTCCGGTGTTCTTCTCTCCTCCCTGCCGAATTAACGGGCCCTGATCAAAAAGTAGCATCGCATGCTGAAAGGACTTTTTATGGATTACGTGAAGTACAATGAAGACGCCTGGGATTCTTATGCCCAGCAGGACGACATATGGACAAGGCCGGTCACCCCGGAGGAATTTGAGGCCGCCAAAAACGGGGCGTTGGAGCTGTATCTCACTCCGGCCAAGACCGTTCCGAGGGATTGGTACCCGCCGCTGTCCGGCAGAGATGTGCTCGGGCTGGCAAGTGGGGGCGGCCAGCAGGGCCCAGTTTTCGCGGCTCATGGCGCCAACGTGACAATCATGGACATCTCCGATAACCAGCTGAAGTTGGAGCAGGCCGTCGCCGACCGGGAAGGTTACACCGTCAAGCTGGTCAAGGCCGATATGACGCAGCCCTTTCCCTTTGCCGATGAATCCTTTGATTTGATCTTCCATCCTGTCGCCAACTGCTACATCGAAGAACTTCAGCCGGTTTGGAACGAGTGCTACCGCGTACTGAAAAAGGGCGGAGTGCTGCTAACCGGGTTTGCCAAAGAGGAGCTCTTCCTCTTTGAAACCGACCACAGCAAAGACCCTCCCCTTTTTGTCAAATATGCCCTGCCCTTCAATCCCCTGAAAAACCCACAGATCCTGCAGGACAAGCGCAATGTCACCCGTGCCTGCAGCTTTAGCCACACGCTGGAAGAACAGCTGGGCGGTCAGCTGGCTGCGGGATTTACAATCACCGGAATCTACGACGATAGGGAGCGAGGCGGTGTTTTCGCAAACTATTTCAATAACTACGCGGCGACAAGAGCGGTAAAAATGTGAGGAGGAAATCCCATGACCGGCAAAAAGCGGGCCGCCCTTGCGGTGGATGCCCTGAAAAAAGAATATCCCGACGCGATCTGCTCCCTTGATCCAACCGAACCCTATCAGCTGCTGATTTCGGTGCGACTTGCCGCTCAGTGCACCGACGCCAGGGTCAATCTGGTCACCCCCGTCTTGTTCCGCGCCTACCCCAGCCTGGAAGCCCTTGCGACTGCGGAGGTGGACGCCGTGGAGAAGATTGTGCGCCCCTGCGGCCTGGGCGCGACCAAGGCGAGGGATATTGTGGCCATGTCGGGGATGCTGCTCTCCAACTACGGCGGCGTAGTGCCCGACACCATGGAGGAGCTGCTCAAACTGCCCGGCGTGGGCCGCAAGACCGCCAACCTCATTCTCGGGGATGTCTACGGCAAGCCCGCTATTGTCTGCGACACCCACTGCATCCGCATCACAAACCTGCTGGGGCTCACCACCTCCAAGAATCCCCTCACCTGCGAAAACGAGCTGCGCAAGGTTCTCGATCCGGCGGAATCCAACGACTTCTGCCACAGGCTGGTTCTCCACGGCAGAGCGGTCTGCAAGGCCCGCAAACCAGACTGCGAGCGCTGCTGCATGGCGGAATTCTGCAAGTATTTCTCCGGCAAGTGATGCCGTCCTCACCGCCCCACGGTGGAAATTGCTGTTATAGGCGAATCGGAAACGTTTCACTTTGAAAGGATTTGATGTTATGGCAAACTCCAGACAGGTGGCGGGAGGCGTTGTCAAGGCGGGCATCAGCTTTGGCACGGCGCTGGCCATGGTGATCTCCTACACAAACTGGCACTCTATCTTTTGGGCCATCATCCACGGCCTGCTCAGCTGGATCTACGTGATCTACTTCGTCATTGTCCACTAAAAAAGCACCCGGAACCTCGGTTCCGGGTGCTTTTGGGTGGCACGGTGAGACGTGCCACTTTATAGCTTTATCCTGATCACAGTCCCGCCCTGCTCCCCCGGCAGGGCCCTGATCGTGCCCCCGTGGGCGCTCACGATCCACTTTGCGATGGAGAGTCCCAGCCCCGAGCCGCCGTTCTCCCTGGTGCGGGCCTTGTCCTCCCGGTAGAAGCGCTCGAAAATCCGCCCGGCGCTTTCTGCGCTGATGCCGATGCCGGTATCCGCCACCTCGATGACCGCACGGCCCTCCTTCGCATAGCTGCGCACCGTGATGGAATCCCCTGTCCCGGTGTACTTGAGGGCATTGTCCAGCACAATCACCATCAGCTCGTGGAGCCGGGCGGCATCTGCCTGGACGGACTGCCCATAGTTCAGTTCCAGTGTCAGGGTCTTGTCTTGCATCTCCGCAAGCTCGCCGTAGGGCTCACAGATATGGGCGATGAGGGCGTCCATCGCCACCGGGGCCAGAGTGAGCTGAGTTGCATCGGAGTCCGCCCTGGCCAGGGTCATGAGATCCCCCGTCAGCTTGGACAGCCTGCGGGTTTCGGAGAGGGCCACGCCGATCTCCTCCGCGCTGTCCATCACCGAGGCGTCGGGGTGGGCAAAGAGCACCTCCAGCTTGTTCTGGATGATGGTGAGGGGGGTACGTAGCTCGTGGCTGGCATTCTCCACAAACTCCGTCTGCCTGCGCCAGGAGCGCATCAGCGGTTGCATTGTCCGGAAGGCAAGCAGGGAGCTTGCCGTGATGGAGAGCAGCACGCAGATAATTCCCCCCAGCAGCAAAATGCCCTTGAGATTATCCACTATGGTCTGCTCCGCCGCCACATTTGCCAGCAGCTGGATGTAGTACACATTGCCGTTTTGGTCGGTGGTCTCAAACACCAGGCTGCGGTAGGGGGCGTCCCCCAGCACGAAGCTCGTAATGCCCTCTTCCCCTTGGGTCGTGGAGAAGGGAATGTCCTCCAGCAGCTGCTCCCACGCCAGCCTGCCCAGGGCCTGGGGATTCAGCACCTGGCTCTCGCCATCCCGCACCAAAGCCTGTACTCGCATGGAGTAGGTCGCGTGGGGGCCGCCGCCCTTGTCAAACATGGCGGGCTCCCCTTCGGGCGGGGGATCCTGGCTGTCCTGCTTGCGGTCTGTCTTGGGGAATTCCACCGACAGCTGCCTGTCCACAAAGGAGGGGGAGTCCAGAATATTTTCCCGCGCGCCCTCCAAATCGGAGACGACGGGAGAAAAGAGTGAACCGGAAATCTGGTTGTATATGACTAATGCAAACACGCCGAAGATCAGCGTAAAGGCGATCAGATTGGTCAGCATGAATACCATCCATTGCCGCCAGCCGATTTTATTCATGCGGTTCCATTCCTTCCAGGATGATTGACTGCTCAGGCCTCATCGGTCAGCATGTACCCCATGCCCCGCACCGTCTTGATGTACCGGTCGCCGCCAAAGGGCTTGAGCGCCTTGCGCAGGTTGCTGGCGTACACCTCCACCACATTGGCGGTGGTGGCCGAATCGAAGCCCCATATGCGGTCAAAAATCTGCTCCTTGGTGAGGATGATCCCCTGGTTGCCCATCAGGTACTCCAGCAGGTCGAACTGTTTGCCCTGGAGTTCCACCGGATGCTCGTCCACCGCGGCGGTGCGGCTCTTCAGGTTGAGGGTGATCTCGTGAAAGCTGAGGGTGTTGTCCTGCAGCCCCCCCGCCGCGCGGCGCAGGATGGCCTCGATGCGCAGCTGGAGCTCTTCCCGGTGAAAGGGCTTGGGCAGGTAGTCGTCCGCCCCGCTCTGGAAGCCCTTGATCTTGTCGTCGATGCCGTCCTTTGCGGTGAGCAGCAGCACGGGGGTTGTGATGCCCTGGGCGCGCAGCTCCCGCAGCACGGCGTAGCCGTCCATCAGGGGCAGCATGATATCCAGGATAATCAGGTCGTAGATGTCCTGGCTCGCCTCAAAAAGGCCCTCCTCCCCATCGTAGACCTGGGTGACATCGTAGTCCTCCAGCGTCGCCCGGACAGTGTCGGAGAGAACCTTGTCGTCCTCAATCAGCAGCAGCTTCATGGCCTTGCAGCCCCTTTCTCGCACAAGCTGGATATGATCCGGCATTTTTCAGAATTTCATTAAAGCAAGTATATTGCCGAAAGCTTAAACAAGGCTGATATAACTTTTTCGCTAGAGGTATGCGGCAAGCTGTTCCAGCCCATCCAGCACCGGCACCCCCGCGGTGAGCAGCATCTCCCGGCTGTTGTGGCCTGTGGACACCAGCACGCAGTCTGCGCCCAGCGCCTTGGCCACCTCCCAGTCGTGGAGGGTATCGCCCACCAGCAGGGCGCGCTCTGGTCGCTCCTCCTCCATGTAGCGCATTCCAACCGCCTGCTTGCTCTTGGCGTAGATGTCCGAAATGCCCAGCAATCGGCTGAAATGCCGCCGGATGCCGTATCTGTCCACCTGCCGTTCCAGGTTGGATTGCTCCGATGCGGAGAGAATCACCTGGGCGATTCCCTTTTGTTCCGCCAGTTCCAGCAATTCCGCCGCGCCCGGCTGAAGGGGGCAAAGGTCATCCCCCGCGTGATACTCCCGGATGTACTCCTCCGCGATGGGGGCAAAGCCCTCCCCCTCCAGGTCGAAGCCCACATTCCGGTAAAACTCGATGATCGGGAAGCAGAACACCCTGTGGTAGTCCTCCGCGCCGCCCAACAGCGGCAGCTTCCGCCGCTCCAGCAGGCCGTTGACAACCCGGACACACCACCCCAGGTCATTGAGCAGCGTGCCATTCCAGTCCCAGATCAGATGGGTATAGCCGCCCACATCAATTCCTCCTATGACGAATCTTTATTTATTATACCCACTGCCATGGGCAGACACAAGAGCTCTTCCTGGCAAACCTTGTATGGGAATGCTCACTGTGGTATATTGAGGCAACGGAATTGAACTCTGGAAAGGGTGAATTTTATGGATTACACCATACAAAATGACAAGCTCACCGCCTGCATCCGCTCTGAGGGGGCGGAGCTGCGGGCCCTGGACGACAGGAGCGGGCACCACTATATGTGGAGCGGTGATCCCGCCGTCTGGTCGGGCACCTCCCCCCTGCTCTTTCCCGTGGTGGGCAAGCTGGCGGGCGACAGCTTCTGCCACGGCGGCAACACCTATGCCATGCCCAAGCACGGCTTCGCTAAGAATAGCGAGTTTGCACTGGACTCCCGCAGCGGGGACAGCCTCTCCCTCACCCTGCGGGACAGTCCGGAGACCCTGGCCTGCTGGCCCTTCCCTTTCCTGCTCACGGTGCAGTTTACACTGGAGGACTTCTCCCTGCGCGTCTCCCACCGGGTGAAGAACACCGGGAAAGAGACCAGCTATTTCTCGCTGGGCGCGCATCCCGCTATCGCCTGTCGGGTGGGGGATTCTCTGAAATTTGAGCAGCCGGAAACTGTCGACGCCTGGCAGTTCGGCCCCGACATGCTCATTCGGGAGGAAAAGACGCCCTTCTTGCAGAATAGCAATCGGTGGGAGATCATGCCGGACAGCTTTGACCACGACGCCTATATTCTGGAGGGGCTGCGCTCCCGTTGGGTAAAGGTGCGCAGCGGGCTTCACGAGCACCCGGTGCGTGTGGATTTTGGCGGCGCACCCTACCTGGGCATCTGGGCCAAACCCCGGGCCGACTATGTCTGCATCGAGCCCTGGTTCGGCCTGGACGACGACCACTTCCAGTCCGGTGAGCTGTCCGAAAAGAAAGGAATAGTCTCCCTGCCGCCGGGTAAGGAATTCGACTTCACCTACCGCATTCAAATCGAAGCATAAAAACAGCGGGGCTAATTGCCCCGCTGTTTTGTTTTTTTACTGGTTTTCGCCGCCCTGACCAGGTGTGGGCCAGGGATTGGGCGCCTGTGTAGGTGGAGGAACAGGCTGTCCGGGCTGGGGCTGCTGATATGTCTGGCCCGGCTGAGCAGCCTGGGGCTGCTGAGGAACTGCCTGAGGCGGAGGGGGCGCCACAAGGCGCTGCTGCTGAGGGGGAGGAGCCTGGGGAGGAACCGGGTGAGCTACAGGGGGCTGGCCGGGGGCCGTCTGCACAGGCGCATTCTGCGCGGGCACATTTTGTGCCGGGGTATTCTGGGGCTGAGCGGTCTGGACAAAGGGATTGACCTGGTTGACATCCTTGCCCTCTGTGCCGAAATGCTTGTCGATCATGCCGTCCACGGGGCCGGCGGTGAAATCCTTCTTGTTCAGGGCGCTAACTCCCAAAATCGTCAGCAGGATGCAGCGGATGATGGCGATTGCATAGCGAAGAATGGAATCCAGGCCAAGGGGGAAGCGGAGGTTAAAGTACCTATCTCCCGGCAGGCCGTTGAGGAAGGAGGAGATAATGCTGAACAGATCCCCCAATATCCCCACCAGGGAAGTTGCCACTGCAAACAACGCAACCACCAGCATACCCTTGACCGCCGCCCTGCGCAGCCAGGCGTTGTCCTCGCGCAGCAGGATATAGCCGCCGATCAGGAATACCACCAGCACATTCAGCAGGCCCGAGAAATAAAGCAGCGCGGCCATCAGGCCGACTGACAGGCCCAACTTTGTCTTTTCCATTATGTAACCTCCCAATAAAAAATAACATCTGCAAACATTGTAACAAAATTGTGAATGACCGTCAATGATAGGGTGAGCGGAACGGCAAACAAAAACAGCCCGGCACTCGTTGCCCGGACTGTTTCTCTATCAGTTAGTAGTTCAGGATAATTCCGGTGGGGCCTTCCTCTGTTCTGGCTATGACAACACGAATGTTGCGGCGGCCCTCCGCAGGGCCGTATGCGCCCTGGTATCCCCAAGCCTCCACCGACTCGTCACCGCCTGTGATCAGGGAAAGGTCGCTGATCTCTCCGCCCTCGGCATAAATTTCAGCCAGCTTACCCTCGTAGAATTCAGCCAGCTCCTCCACGGAGAGCTCGGTCTGGAGAGAACGAGTTCCCGTGCCGGTAGACACAATCTCCGCCCCTTCTGGAATGAAGTTTTTCTCAATATCCTCCAATGTAGCCGTCGACTTTTGTCCCTCTTCGGTGGCGGCAGCGGGAGCCGCGGAGCTTGTCGCCCCACCTCCGGTGAAGCATGCGGTGAAGGAAAACGCCACCAGCACAAAAACGAGCAGCAGAGCGATCTTCTTTATCATCTGGTTCGTCCTTTCCCGGTGTACGGAATGCACATCCGGTCACTTTACAGTGCAATATAGAATTGGATAGAAACAGAGTTTAGTATAATATGATCCGGCCGGGAAGTCAACCTTGCCAGAGCACGGGTTCACCTTTTGCCAGGGAGGAATGCAAGTCCAGCAGGCGCTGGTTGCGGCTCCCCCGGAACAGCAGTGTGAGGTCGCGCTCCGCCAGCACAAAAGGGCCGTCCACAAGGATGTCGATCAGGGACAGCAATTCCGCGAGCGCGGAGTCTTTTGCCATCATCTCCAGCAGCTGTTCCAATGTATAGCCGGTGTACATCATGAGGTTCTTGCTCCGCTCCCTGACACCTTTAGCCAAGGGCAGCAGCGCCTCCGCCTGGCAGACGGGCTCTCCGCCTGTGAGGGTCACCCCTGCCAGCAGCGGGTTTTTGTCCAACTCTGCCAGAATGGTCGCCGGATCACCGTCATATCCCCCCGCGAAATCGTGGGTTTCGGGGTTGTGGCAGCCCGGGCATTTGTGGGGGCAGCCCTGGGTGAATACGGTAAGGCGAAGGCCCGGCCCATCCACTATAGACTGTTTTACCACGCCGGCCAGGCGCAGCTTTTGTGTATTCATGAGGTATCCTTCCATCTCTGAGCTATCATGCTTTCAGCAGCGCGTGAGACTCTATAATGGTCGGCTCATTCGCTGCCTATGGCAACTATAACAGATCGCATATTTGCATGCAAGCGACAGGCAAGTGGGTCTGCGGTGACTTTCCGCTGAGAGTCGTTTTGCGCGGGCGCGGTAGAGCCACATTTCATTGACAAGCTGGGGGAAACGTGCTATTATGACTGACAGTTTTCATATGTCGAGGTGTGGCTCAGTTTGGTAGAGCGCTACGTTCGGGACGTAGAGGCCGCAGGTTCGAATCCTGTCACCTCGACCATTGAAAGATCGCCAATTTCGAGTTGGCGGTCTTTCTTTTTGCCTATATCTATGCGGGTTTATAAATGGCAAGTCCTATAATTCAACTCGCATTTCAATATGGTGTTATAGGACTTTGAAGGTCTATTTGTTACTTGCCCTCGTCGTGCCACTAAGGTATAATTAACATATGCCAACGAATGTTTATCAGAGTTATGGTAAAGGAGCATATGATGAAAGTATATCAAGATTTTTACTTGCGGGGCGATGCAGATAGCTTGCAGAGATTCAAAACAACAATAAGTGAGTTTATTAATTCAGCAGATTGGATGCAAAAGATAGATGATAAATTAAGCAATGCCCACATAATTATCGAGTACATAGGTGAGTCACTACCCAAGGCCAGAGTTTTTATATATACAAAAGAACCTGCTGAATTTAGAATAGGAAATATAGTACCATTAGAAAAGGCCAATTTAATATATGATGAATATAATTGGCTCCTAAACAAATGTGCAGAGGATATATTGATACCTTGTGCAAAAAGCTGTGGTCTGTTTCATGAAATTAGCCCTGCCGAACTAAACATTGACGATTTGCCTGCAAAAGAGACTATAAGGAAATTAAAATTATTTTCTGGTGCTGCCAATAAATCAACAGGCTCAAGCCATCCTGCTGACCAAAAGAGATGGAATGACTTTATATGCGAATCCATTAGGGAAAACGACACTGCGGTCGGGAGTTATTTGGGTAGGTGGTTAGTTGAGGAGGAAGGCTGGGACGATGAGATTGCAAGCGAACTAGTCATTGAGTATGAAAACGGCACTTCTCTTTTGACGCACTTTAAGGAAAACTATTTATGAGCAAACCAACGAATGATGAAATAGTTGAAAATATTCTTGTATCAAATAGAAATCTGCTAATACTTGATACTTGCTGCATCCTAGACATTGTACGGACTATTCCGCGAGCAAATCATGCCATCCTTGAGTCAGCCCAAAAAATAATTTCCGAAAACGAGGCCGGAACTAATAAATACATTATGGTACTGCCTACGCTTGTCTTACAGGAATGGAAAGATAATATTGAAAATGTTATGGCAGAAACAAAAAAACATATTGAAAAGCAAGACGAATTTCACCGTACATTAGTTAAAGGGTGAATCCCAAGTTTTGTGTTTTCTTCAAACCGGTTCAAAACAGAGCGAAATATTGTGAAGAGGGCGGACTGGCGGAGCCGGGCTGCCCTCTTGCCAGTAAAGTAACGGATTTTGGGGCTGTTGTCAATCTGCGCCTATTCTGTCCCCGAAGTAGACCTCCATCTGGGAATGGATGATGCCCCAGTCCCGGCGGCGCCCCGTCCACTTTTTTGTGATGTCTATCATGGCCAGATATAGCATCTTCAG
>JBKEBS010000075.1:0-12109 GCA_047973265.1 Oscillospiraceae bacterium | reverse complement strand
GCAAGGGTGACCCCTATGACAACGCTGTTGCGGAAAACTTCTTCTCCTGCCTCAAATGTGAATTGGTCCACCTAACCCATTACATTTCCAGACGCCAGGCACAACTTTCCATTTTTGAGTACATTGAGGCGTATTACAATTCTTTCCGCCCGCACTCTGCTATTGGATGGATTTCCCCGAATGAATTCGCCCGCGACTTTTATCTCGTTGCCTGTTGAGGTTGTTGTCTACTTTTTCGGGAAGGGCTCAAACCAGCCCGGAGGCCACCAGCAACAGCAGAGAAATTCCAAATACTTTTTTCATTATTATGTACGCTCCTTTCAGGGGTCGATCATTGTTTTCTACCATGAGAATCGTTCTTTACCATCAGTATGGGGTATGACGGTCGAAAATGGGGTCGAAAAACGGAGGCTTCCTCCGTCTTCTCTTGGCAGTTCTCGCCGTATTTTGGGCAGCAAAAAGCCGGGGCAACCCCCGGCCTTGTGAAAAGCTCTCAAAGCTCCTTGTACATTTGCAGATAATCCAGCTTCTTGTAGCCCAAACGCTCGTACAGGCGGACAGCGGCCTCGTTGCGGGGCTCCACCTCCAGGCGGAAGCGCCCGATCTTGCCCCGGTAGTCCTCCTCCACAAAGCTGAGCAGCTCTGTGCCCAGGCCCTTCCCCCGGAACTCCGGCAGGATGAAGGCCTCCTCCAGCCATACCGCCATACCGCCCACCTCGTTGGAGTAGGTGAAGGAGAGAAGGGCGTAGCCCGCCATCTCGCCGTCCATCTCAAAGATAAGGCCCCGCACAAGCTCCGGCCTTGTCTGGGTATACTCGAAGGTGAGCTCAAAATTTGCATCCGGCACAGCGTGAAGCACCGCGTCAGAATGATAGAATTGGTTGGCCATCTCAATAAAGGCCTGCCGGTCCTCCGGCTTAAAGTCTCGCAGCATATTTTCAGTCCTTTCAAGGGTTGTCTGTCCATTATACAACATTCCGGCAAGCGGTACCTGTCGGAACAAGGGGTATCATAAATCAGGACACTTCCAGTCATTTTAATCAGCGCTTACCTCGGGAAGTTTCTCCCGGCTATTGCAACCTGTAGGGATTGTACGCTATAATTGTTTCGATTAAGTGAATAAAAGATAAAGAAAAGGCCGACACTGTTGTATTGATTTGTCTGTTTGGTGTCGTCGGCAGGGGAAATCCCGGCCGTGCAGCGTAAAGCGTGTGCGAACTGTAACTACCACAGGCGCATACCGGGGAAGGGCCTAACGAAAGGAATGCTGAGCGAATGACAGTTTTTAGTGTGATCCAATTGCTGGGGGGACTGGCGCTCTTCCTGTACGGAATGAGCGTGATGAGCAATGGCCTGGAACGCGCCTCCGGCGGTCGGCTGGAGCAGATGCTGGAGAAGCTGACCAGCAACCTGTTCAAGGCAATTCTGCTGGGTTGTCTCGTCACCGCCGCAATCCAATCCTCCTCCGCCACCACAGTCATCGTGATCGGCCTGGTCAACGCCCGTATTCTCAAGCTGCGCAACGCCATCGGCGTCATCATGGGCGCAAACATCGGCACCACCATCACGGCACACATCATCCGCCTCAGCGACATCGACTCCGGCAACTTTTTCCTCTCCCTGCTCAAGCCGTCGACACTGGCGCCCTTGGCGGCCATCATCGGAATCCTGCTCTACTACACATCTAAAAAGGTTTCCTTGCGGGACACCGGCCTGATTCTCATCGGCTTCTGCGTTCTCTTCACCGGCATGTTCTCCATGGAGGAAGCGGTCCTCCCTCTGCGGGAATCCGAAGTCTTCATCCGCGCCTTCTCCAGCCTTTCCAACCCGGTATTGGGCGTGCTTGCGGGGACGGCCATCACTGCGATTGTCCAATCCTCCTCCGCGTCGGTCGGCATTTTGCAGGCACTGACCGTGACGGGGGCCATTACGGCATCCGCCGCCTTCCCCATCATATTGGGGCAGAATATCGGCACCTGTATCACGTCGGTGCTGGCCAGCATCGGCACCTCCAAAAACGCCAAACGGGCTGCATTTATCCATGTGAGCTTTAACGTCATCGGCACATTGGTTTTCCTCATCGGGCTGTACTCGATACAGGCCATCTGGGGCATTCCCGGATGGAACGACCCCATCGGAAAGGGCGGCATCGCCGACTTCCACACGATCTTCAACGTCGTGAGCACCCTCCTCTTCCTGCCCTTCACCAAGCAACTGGAAAAGCTGGCCAACTTTGCCGTGCGGGACAACAACGAGGGTGTGGAGATCGACGATGCTCTGGCCGGGTTGGACGACCGCTTCTACACCTCTCCCAGCTTTGCCATCAGCCATGCCAGGGAGGCCGTCGTGCACATGGCCAAGCTGTCGAAGGAAAACTTTCAGCGCTCCACCGAGCTGGTTCTGGAGTTTGACCGCAAGAAGCTGGAGCTCGCCCGGGAGGTTGAAAACATCATCGACCGCCTCCAGGGGCGGGTGGACAGCTACCTCCTCGGCCTCAGCGAGAAGGAGCTCACCGAGGCGGACAATGTGGCCCTCTCCGAGGTGCTCCAGGTGGTCAACGAGTTCGAGCGCATCGGCGATCATGCCGACAACCTCTGTGACATAGCGGTGTCCAATAGCGAGACCGGCGTGCGCTACTCCCAGTCGGCGCTGCGGGAATTCCGCATCATCACGGAGGCCGTGGAGGAAATCCTTCAAATGGCAGTGGATGGCTACACCTCCCGGGACACCCAGCTGGCGAACAACATCGAGCCCCTGGAGGAGATTATCAACATCATGGTGGAGAGCCTCAAGGTTCACCACAGCAAGCGCCTCCAGGAGGGCGACTGCTCCATCGATTCAGCCTTCTCCTTCGTGGAAATTCTCTACAACATGGAGCGAATCGCCGACCACTGCTCCAATGTGGGCGTGCACATCATGAGCTACTCCGGCGTCGGCGAAATCAAGGACAGGCACGAATTCCTGCGGGAAATCCGGCGCACCAAGACCCCCGCCTACAAGGCAAAGTTCGACCAGTACGACAAGAAGTATTTCGGCCCTCTGGGGCAGAATCTCGCTTTTTCAAGCAGTTCTGCAGACACTGCCGAAGACAGCGAACCGGAGGCAGACCCCGTCTACTAAAATCCACTATTGATTAATTTGGTCTTGCATACCATTATAGGAGAGAGGGCGGCGGCAGTGGAAGCCAGCGAAGACCGCAGGGTGCAAAGAACAAAAACGATGTTGCGCAGCGCTTTGGCGGTTCTGATGACCAAGAAAACGCTCCGGAACATCACTGTGCGGGAACTCACGGAAATGGCCGATTTGAACAGAGCTACTTTCTACCTGCACTACAGAGATGTCTTCGACATGCAGCAGCAGATAGAGGACGAGGTTATCCGCGAGCTGGATCAGATTTTCAGGGCCAACCAGCCCAGGGTGGTCGGCTTGCCGTCCCGCTGTCTCTTTTTGGCAATTCTACAATATGTCTCCACCGGAACCGATGTCTGTCAGATGCTGTTGGGAAAAAACGCCAGCAGAACTTTTTTGGACAAGCTCGGCGAAATGGTGGAGAAGCATTACGTGACGGACTGGCTGCACCAATACAACATCAAGGATGAGGATACCCGCAATATCAGCTATCTCAGCGGCTACATGGTTTACGGCTATGTCGCAATTGTCGCAAGATGGGTGGAGGCCGGTATGCAGGAGCCTCCCGAGGAAATTGCCAAGATGATGCAGGATATCGGCCTCGCAACCTTCAGCTACGTGCAGCCCGATTGGATCCTCAATCCCGAGTATACCCTGACAACCCACGACGAAGACTCAAAATAACATACAACACAAAAACACCGTGGGGTATCGCTCCACGGTGTTTTTTATTACATGTTACTCGTACCGAAGCGCCTCAATGGGATCCAGCTTGGCGGCCTTGTTTGCGGGGTAGTAGCCGAAGAACACGCCGATGAGCATGGAGAACACCACTGCGATCACGATGATGGGCAGCGAGGGGGAGGCGGGGAAGCCGAGCAGGGTTGTGCCCAGCAGTCCCAATCCCAAGCCCATCAATATGCCGATCACGCCGCCAATGAGACAGAGGATCATGGACTCGGTGATAAACTGAATGCGAATCGCGCTGTTCTTGGCTCCCAGAGCCTTGCGCGTGCCGATCTCCCTGGTGCGCTCCGTAACCGAAACCAGCATGATATTCATGACGCCGATGCCGCCGACAAGCAGCGATATGGCCGCAATGATGGCGATGGCGATGGACAGCGTGCTCAGCATGGTGGTCATCTGGGTGAGCATGCCCTCCATGTTCTGGGTGAACACCCCGAACTGGGAATTGCGGTAGTACCGTTCAAAGAATTGGCCGATCTTTGCCGTAATGGCATAGGAATCCGCTCCGGGCGGGAACATGACCGAAACCTGGTCGTAACCGTTCTCGGCGCCGGTGATTCGCTTGGCGGCGGTAATCGGAATTACCATCTGTGTCGAAACATCCTCGTCAGGGGCAAAGGAGCTGAGGAATGCGGGAACCTCGTATTGGTAGATGCCCACCACCGTGAAGGTCAACATGCCGTAGCTTGTGGTTGTGATCTTCACCTCTTTGCCAAGGGGATCCACATTGGGCGGAAACATCTTTTCCACAAACTTGGAGGAGACCACACAGACATTGCTGGCGCGGTTGATCTCCCGCTGCTGGATGTCGTGGCCGCGGAGAATCTCAATATTGGTGTCGATGAGATAGTTGGCGCTGACGCCTTCGATGGAGACATTGGCGTAGCGGCGGCCGTCCTTGGCCTGTCCGGAACCGGCAGGGCTGTAGAGCAGTACGGAATTGATCTCATCCCCCATGTACTCCTCCAACTCCAACACCATGTCGTCGCTGATCAGATCGGAGGGGGTGGGCTGGCGGTTGGAGTTGGACTCCTTGTCGGAGACAAAGGCATAAATCTGGTTTGCACCCATATCCGCCATGGTGCTGGTGATGGTTCCTGTAAGGGAGTTGCCCACCGTCACAATGGCGATAACCGACCCAATGCCGATGATGATGCCCAGCATGGTGAGCAGCGAGCGCATCTTACTGGTGCGAAGACCGGACAGGGCCAGGAGGAAATTTTCCCAGAGATTCAAGCTGCTCCCCCCTTCTTTTTGTCCTTGCGCTTCTTTTTTGCGCTGTCGGTATCAGGTGGCACTGCATTCTCTGCTGCTTCCGCCACCGGAGGTTCCTGCACAGCGGCTTCCACAGTAGGTTCCTGTGCCGGTGCTTCTACCACGGGTTCCATAGGAGGCGCTTGCTCCGGTGGGGCAGCAGATGGCTGTACCAGTGTCTCGGCTGCATCCTCCGCCACCTCAACCGGGGGCATTTCCATGCTGGTTAGGTGGCCTCTCCCTCCCCGCACAAAGTCCGGGTTGCGCTGCTCGTCAATAATCTGGCCGTCGCTGATAGTCAGGATGCGCTCAGTCTCCGCCGCCAACTCGGGGTTATGGGTGATGAGCAGGATGGTTTTGCCCTTCTCCTTGTTGAGCATGTGAAAAATGTCCATCACCATGCGGCCGGTCTCGGTGTCCAGTGCGCCGGTGGGCTCGTCGGCCAGGATGATATCCGGGTCGTTGGCCATGGCCCGGGCGATAGCCACGCGCTGCTTCTGGCCGCCGGACAGCTCGTTGGGCAGATGCTTCAGCCGGTCGCCCATGTCCACCAGTTCCAGCAATTCCTTGGCCCGTTTTGTCCGAAGCCCCATTGATTCCCCGGCGTAGAGCATGGGAAGCTCCACATTTTTCAGGGCATTGGTGCGGGGGATAAGGTTAAAGGTCTGGAAGACAAAGCCAATGCGTCGGTTGCGGATGTCCGAGAGCTTGTTGGAGCCCATGCTGCGGATGTTCTCGCCGCCTAGGATGTACTCCCCTTCTGTGGGGTAGTCCAGCGCGCCGATGATGTTCATCAGGGTCGATTTACCGGAACCGGAAGCGCCCACGATGGAGATGAACTCCCCCTGCGCCACCGTCATGTTGATGCCCTTCAGAATGGTAAGCTCGTTGGGGGTGCCGATGTAAAACCGTTTAATGACATTGGTCATCGATATAATATTTTCTGCCATATCTCTCCCCGCTAACCGATCTGGGTCGTCGTTGCGTCAGTTCCATCCCCTTGGGCGGCAGCGGCCTGGGCGGCCAGCTGCGCTTCGCTCTTGGACACTCTGGAGCCCACTGTGACGGTCCTGACGTCGGAGACAATCTCGGCTCCGAAGTCCAGTTCAGGGGATGAGACTTCCACATAAAAGTCGGTTTCCATCCCCAGCTCGACGGGAATGGCCTTGACCACATAGATGTTCTCCAGCTCGTGCTCCAGCACGTAGACAGAGTTGCCGCCCTGGGCGTCGGTGAAGAGCGCCTCGTAGGGAACGGCCATCACCTGATCCTTTTGCTCCAGGATGATCTCCAGCCGCGCCTTGGTGCCGATGCGCAGGGCGCTGTCACGCCCGGTCACGCCCACCTCGGCGCTGAACTCCCCGTTGCCGCCCGCCACATTGTCGCCTGTGGCAGTCTTGGTGGTGGTTGGGGATATTTTATTCATCTTGCCGTCAAAGATTTCCTCGCCGGTGGCGTCTGACTTGATCTCCACCACGTCGCCCTCCTTGACCTGGGCGATGTCGTACTCTTTAATGCTGGTGCTCACCTTGAGCGTGCCCACATCCTCGATGACATACATCAGGGTGCCGGTGGCGGAAGTCGCGCCCTTATTCACATAGACTGCCGTGACAACGCCGCCCACAGGGGTGGAGACGATGCCCTTTTCCAGGTCGCGCTCCATCTTTTCGATGGAAAGCTGGGTAGAGGCTGTGGAGCCCGCCGCCACCTGTGCGGTGCGGATTTGGTTCAGATAAGTCTCCAAAGAATAGCCTGCGGCGACCACCGCGGCATTTCTTGTCTCCTCGGCCTTTTTCAGGTTCGCCTTGGCGCTCTCCACTGCGGTCCTCGCAGCCTGGTAGGACTCATAGGCCTTATCGCGGCTGTTGGTGGCCACATCCATATCATGGTTTTGGCTGTCCTCGGAGGTATAGGTGCTGTAGCCGATGGAGATGTCGTTGCCCATTTTCCGGGTGTACTGCACGCCGTCAACAGAGCCCATATAGACAAGCTCCGCCTGTTTCAGCTGTGCCTCGGCGTTGTCCAGCGAGCTCTGGGCGGAAAGGACACCCTGTTCCGCCTGAATGATGCTGGCGTTGTTGCCGTTGTTGTAGCCGTCCAACGCCTGACGGTAAGCCAGCTGCGCGGTGGTGATGGACTGGGCGTTGTTGGCGGCGGAGGAACTCACGGCGGCCTTTTGCTGCTCGATGTTGCTCTCCAGATCCTCCATGTCCAGCTCGCAGAGAATGTCCCCCGCCTTGACAATGTCGCCAACCTCGACGTGGGTCTCCTTCACAGGGTAGGTGAGTCGGGAATATATCTTCTCCGCCTCCTCGCTCTCCACCGTGCCGGTGACACTCAGCGAGTTGACAAGGTCAACTGGCGCCAGCGGCATGGTCTCCACCACGGGAAGACGATTCGCCGCGGCGTTCAATTGTATCACCACAAAAACAACTACGGCAACTATTATGACGGCGAAAATGATCAAATTTCTAACTGTCTTCTTTTTTGCAGCCACGTTCCTGCTCCTTCCTGATCTACTGACTATTTTATTTCACACCAATCCCAAACACTGTCCGCAGCCGCAAAAATCCCGGAGAGGCAATATGGTGACGGCATCTCCGGGCTCTATGACAACCGGAAAAATCGTCATTCGGTCAATTTTTCCGGTCTCTTTGGCTGTCCGTCGGTTCAACAGACATCAGCATAGCACGTCGGCAAAGCGTTTCCAAGCAATGCAACATTAAAATCGTCTGTAAATTTGCCTAAATGCGGGCGTCCATCCTGCTGTCAGGTCGCTGGCAAGATAATACCCTTTCTTTGTGAACAGCATTTGTCCAAGGGGTAACAACCGCGTAAATATGGGCTTCGCGCAGCACAAAGCGACAACTGTCCGGTATCTGTTTTTGGGATTATCTTCCCATTTTTGTCTATTAATTTCGCATAAAATAACTAAAACAGAAAAAAACCGCCACTTTGGACGGTTTTTTGTCTATTTTGCGGAATTGCCGCTCCTTTTGCGGCAGCAGTCGGCACAGTAACCATACATCTGCACCTGGTGACCCATCACCTGAAAGCCCTCTCCGACCTGTGTCGCCGCGTGCTCCAGAGGGCAACACTCCAGCGGGGTGACCCCATGGCAGGAGAGGCAGACCGCGTAGTGCCTGTGCTCCTCCCCCGCGAGCTCGTAGGCCGCCACGCCGCGCTCCATCAGCTCCACCCGCCGGACTAAGCCGTGCTCCACAAAGTCCTCCAGCACCCGGTAGACGGTGGAGAGCCACATGGATGTGCCAGCTGCCGCCAGTCTGCTTTCAATTTCCTGCGCGCCAAGGGGGTGCTCCGCCTGTTCCAGCTGAGCCATCACCTGCCGCCTGGGCTTTGTCTTTTTGAGTCCCTCCGGCCAGTTCATCTTCTCGCGACCTTTCTTCTGCGCAGTGCAAACAGCCCTTTTCCTGCGAACACCAACAGCAGCGCCGCGACCCCCGTGAGCACGATTGCCGCGCCCGGCTGCAAATCCATATAGTAGGCGGCGGTCAGGCCCACCAGCGTAAACGCCTGAGCAAAGACCACCGACCAGCCCAGCGCGCCCTTGTAGCTGCGGGACAACTGCATGGCGCAGGCCACCGGAAGCACCATCAGCGAGGAGATGATCAGCGCGCCCACAATGCGGGAGGCCACCGCGACGGTCAGCGCCGTGAGCACCGTGACCATCGTCTCTACCGCCCGCACAGGAACCCCTGCCAGGCGGGCGGCCCGCTCGTCCAGCGACAGAAGAAAAAACTCCTTGTAAAAGAGAAGCGACGCCAGCACCACAATCCCGCCGATCACCAGGGTGAGGCCCATCTCCAGGTCGGTGATGGTGAGGATGCTGCCGAACATGTAGCGGTTGAGTTTGACCGCGTTGTCGCCCAGCCCCGACAGCAGGCCCGCCAAGCCCACTCCAAGGGAGAGCACCACCGCGATGGATATCTCCCCATATTTGGGGAAGCGCCTGCGGATGCCCTCAATGCCCAGCGCCGCCAGCACGCAGGCGACCACCGCCCCCACCACAGGGTTGAAGCCCAGCAACAGGCCAAGCGCCACGCCGGAAAGGGAGGTGTGGGAGAGTGCGTCGCCGATCATAGACAGCCTGCGCAGCACAACCACCAGGCCGATGCAGGGCACCGCCAGAGCAAGAACCGCCCCCGCCAGGAGGGCGCGCAGCATAAATTCCCGGTCAAGCATGCTTGTCCTCCCCCTTTGTGCAGTGTTCGCAGCTGTGGGCATGCCTATGCCGCACCGACAACTCCAGCTTTTGCTGCTCGGCGTCCAGCTCCAGCATGGTGCAGTCCTCCAGACAGAAGGTTCTGCTCACATATTCCGACGCCCTCGCCATATCGTGGGTGACCATCAATATGGTCATGCCCCCCCGATTCAGTCCGGCCAGAATCTCGTAGAGGGACTCCGCCGAGTGGACATCCACCCCGGTGGTGGGCTCATCCAGCAACAGCAGGCGGGGCTCCCCCACCATCGCCCTGGCCAGCAGCACCCGCTGGAGCTGACCGCCGGAGAGCTCCCCCGGCAGGCGGCGGGCATAGTCCGCCATCCCCACCGCGTCCAGGGCCTCCATGGCCCTCTCCCTATGCCGTTTGCCGGGAAAGCGGAACAGACCGATTTTGCTGTAAAGGTTTGCTGTGACGATTTCAAGGCAGTTTGCGGGAAAGCCTGCCAGCCCCGCCCCACCGTTCTGCGGCAGGTAACCGAAGCTGGGCCAGTCGTGAAAATGCGCCACATCCTGGCCCAACAGCAGGATTTCGCCCCGCTGAAGGGGGAGCTCGCCCAGCAGCAAACCCAGCAGAGTGCTCTTGCCGGAGCCGTTTTCACCCGTGAGGGCGACGAACTCGCCCTGTTCAACCTCCAGGGAGACGTGATCCAACACCGGGATATCCCCGTAGGAGAAGGTGACATCTCTCACCGAAATGACTGTTTCCAGCATCATAATGATTATTCCTTTCCGTCTAGGCGAGCACGGAGAGCAGCGTCTCCAGGTTTTGCTCCATGACGGAGAAGTAGTCCTCCCCCGCCTCCTGCTGCTCCTGCCCGAGGCTCTCCACCGGATTCAGCACCAGCACCTCCACCCCGGTTTCCCTGGATACCGCCTCTGCCACCGCAGGGGAGGCAGCCTCCTCAAAAAAAATGGCCTTTACGCCGTTTTCATTGATAAAATCGATGACCTCCGCCATCTTTTTGGGGCTCGGCTCCGCGTCGGGAGAGAAGCCCTGCACCGCCACCTGCTCCAGCCCGTAGGCATTGCAGAGGTAGCCGTACGCCGCATGGGACACCACAATGCTGCGCTGGGTGAGGGGCCCCAGCCCCTGCCGGTAGGCTTCGTCCAGCTTCCCGCACTCCGCGGCCCAGAGACTGTAGTTGCTCTCATAATATTCCGCGTTGTCCGGGTCGGCCTCTTTCAGGCCATCTGCAATCGCCCGCATCTCCAAGCGGGCATTTTCGGGGTAGAGCCAGGTGTGGGGATCGTTCTCCCCGTGGTCGTGAGCCTCGTCCTCATGGTCGTGGTCGTCTTCCTCTTCCCCGGCACCCAGCGTCACGCTGTCGGCATCGTATTGAAGCAGCTGCACATTGGCTGTGGTCTTGACAATTTTGAGGCCCTTCCCATCCAGGCCCGACAGCAGGGATTCGGCCCAGCCGTCAATTCCCGCACCGTTGTAGACGAAGACGTCGGCCTCCTCCAGGCCCGCCCTGTCCTGGGGAGTGGGCTCCCAATCGTGAGGCTCCGCCCCCGGCTTCATGATGCAGACAACCTGTGCTCTGTCTCCCCCGATCTTCTGGGCAAAATCGTAGACGGTGTAAAAGCTGGCATACACCAGAATCTTTCCTTCCTCCCGCTGGGGACGGCTGTTTCCGCACCCGGCGAGGAGGGTCAGTACAAGGCAGCAGACGATGAGCATTGCGGACAAACGCTTCATAAAAGGGTACTCCCAACTCTAATTGATAATGATTCCCATTACCAATTGAGTATAGTGATCCCGCTGGACACTGTCAAGGTTTTTGTGTCGAAAATTTGCGTATTTTGCTTTTTTCGCAAATTAACGAAGCTTGTTCTGTGTTCTCCACTCCCTGGGAGAAACGCCGGTAAACTGCTTGAAGGTACGGGAGAAATTGAGCTGATTGGGGTAGCCCACCATGGCGCTGATCTCCTTGATGGGTCGGTCACTGATCTTCATCAGCTCACAGGCCTTGTTCATGCGAAACTGAATCAGAAACGCCTGGGGTGTCATATTGGTGGCGGCGCGGAATATCTTGCCCAGGTAGCTGCGGTTGAGGTTGCAAAAGGCAGCGATATCCTCGATATGAATGTTTTCGTGAAAGTGCGCCTCAATGTACACAAGCGCCTCCCTGACATAGAATTCCTTCAAATTACCGCCCAGCAGACGCTTTTTCATGGAAGAGGAGTTGATCAGCGCGCTCATGAACAGGTAGAGGTGTCCGATCAAATCCAGGGGCTCCGCATCCCTGTGGCCGACAATATAGTGCATCTCATTCTTCATTTTTTCCCGCTCTTCCAGGTCGTGGCTGACGTAGATGGGGGAGTTGAAGGCGAGTCCCGCCTGCGCCACCAGCTCCTGGGCCTTGAGACCGTCAAACTCCACCCAGGTATACACCCAGGGGTCTTTTTCGTCTGCGCTGTAGGTGTTGCGCTGTTTGGGCCAGATCAAAAAGCCCTGGCCGCTCTCCAGGTAGTAATCGTGTGTCTCGCCCTTGTCGTCGGTGGACATAAGCAGGCCCTTGCCGGAGAGGATGTAGTGGAACAAAAAGTGGTTCCGCGCAGCCGGGCCAAAGGAGTGCATGGGCTCGCACTCCTCGTATCCGAACTGGTACAGGGAGAGATCGACATAGTTTTCATTGGGGAATATTGCATAGACATTTTCCGCCATGGCTTTACCTCCAAAATATATCAAAATACGTCATCGCATAGCATATATCACAAAAAGTACTCATTTCG
>JBKEBS010000074.1:0-5534 GCA_047973265.1 Oscillospiraceae bacterium | reverse complement strand
AAGGGTGACCCCTATGACAACGCTGTTGCGGAAAACTTCTTCTCCTGCCTCAAATGTGAATTGGTCCACCTAACCCATTACATTTCCAGACGCCAGGCACAACTTTCCATTTTTGAGTACATTGAGGCGTATTACAATTCTTTCCGCCCGCACTCTGCTATTGGATGGATTTCCCCGAATGAATTCGCCCGCGACTTTTATCTCGTTGCCTGTTGAGGTTGTTGTCTACTTTTTCGGGAAGGGCTCACCCTGCTTTTCTGGTAGGCATCCACATGTTCAAGATTGACGTAATTCAAGCTCTGAATGCGTCTATTCCCCTCGGGGAACGGTGGAACTCCCAGCATTTCGTTAATTTCGTTAAGCGTCATATTTCCGATTTCCTTTGCCAGGTTCGCCATCTCCATCTTATCCTTCGGAGCCATGTAGTTTACCGTGGAGTAGTAACATTTAACTCTATGTCCGACATCCTGCTCCCTCTGGGTGAATATAGTTGCGGTCGAGCTCTGTTCAAACTGTACGATGAAATCTTCTATTGCGGTCTGGTAAAAGGCGCTGTGCTGGTCTCCGTTGTAGTCGCCAGAGAGGATGGCGGCAGAAACGCCGTAGCGCTCTTCGATGACTGATTTTAGGAATTTCAGCGTTGTATCGGGTATCTCCGCTGCTTTAATGTTCACAGGGGTGAAATCCCCGGCCAGATCGACCGCTGCAATGCCTGACTTACTTGTCGTAATGTGACTCTCAAACTCATCCCTCAGATTGTCTAGTCTTTTAGCGTCCGCGAGTGTCTTCGCCGAATATACGCCCTTAATCTGCAAGCTAGACTCGATGCTCTTGGGCAACCCTTGGATGGTCTTATCCAGGGCCTCAATGGTTCTGAGCAACGCTCTGTCATTGGGCTGCCCGTCATCATCCCCGCCACCAATGACGGTATTTGCTCCCCTTCTCCACTTCATGTGAATCAAGTCGCTGTAGGGGAGAACAAACTCGCTGAGCCCTCCGGTTTTGCTCTGGAATACCATCTTGACTTCCCAGGCCTCGCCATCCGGGCCGATTCCAATGTAGATTTCCCTTGGATTGAGGGGGTAAAAAGCCAGATACCGTCTGTACTGCTGCCCGCTGGGCATTTCTATGATCTGATATTGGGGGTAGATGAAGGCATTGTTGTGTTTCCGCCGTAGCCACTCCACGTTTGATAAGAAGTCGCTTGTGGTTTGCAGGGGGTTTGGCTTAAAGCGAAAAAGCCTGGTAATGTCGTCGTTCTGTACATTGATGGCACTGTCCGTGCGCACAATGCTCTTCACGTCAATTTTGCTTATCTCGGTGGCGATACGGTCGATAGCATTGTTGACGAAATCCGAAAGGTAGATGTCTGTGCCGAAATCGGTGAATATCGGCTCCGTGTTGGTTACCCACGCGAGATATCGATCATTGCTTCCGGTGGCTTTGGGCTGCTTTGCTTCGGAAAAAACCATATCCAGATAGTCGAAAACATCCGGCAATCCCATCACCCCTCAATCAATCTCATAAATTCACTCTTGTTCCATTCGTAGACGGCATAACAGCAAAGTGCCGCTGCGGTACCATCAATCCGCTTTGCGCTGTCTATCTTGCAGGGAATTTGTCTGCCAAGGTTGTCCACCTTGATCCCGGTGTTTCGGAAACAATACAAATCCCCGTAGAGGTTGTTGTAGTTGACCAGTTTTGCCCGAAGGTCTGCCTCCAGCAGCCGCATGGGATTATTCAGACATTTGAAGTCCTGTGGCACATTTTCTAAGATATCTTTTCCAAATATTTCTTCTGTGCGACGTATATAATCCTTCGCGAAGCGGTTGTCATAGCCACTCTTAAATGGTCGAAGATCATACTCTGAAAGCAAGTCGAATTGCCAGTCTGCCACGACAGAACTATCTACACTGTTCCCGGAAACGATGGTCAGGTAACCATCCCGCTCCCACTGCCGGTAGTTTGCGTCGTCAGGAGACCGTTCCAGTTTTGCCTCCGGTATCCAGTAGTGGGAATGAAAGTAGATAGTCGGGTCATTCGGTCTGCGCAGCAGAAGCTTGGAGGCACAAAGGTCGGTAGTCTCCATGAAATCATTGCCTGCAATGTAGAATGCACCCCGGAAGTCCTTTATGCTAAATGTCGCGGGATTGATAATCTCAGCCTCCTGCAGCCAGACCGTCGCCCCAGACTGCTTGATGTTGAAATCCTTTGCCAGCATGAACGCCCTGGTGGCTGCGTTGGTCTTGGCCTCTTCCACCAATCCATCCAGGAAGTGCCACTTCTTTGAGACCCCCAGATTCGGGTTGCTCTTTACCCAGCTGCTCCTGTCCTGCCAGATTTCGCTTTCACTGTCCTGGGTGTAAAGCCAGATCAACCAGCGCTTCCGGATGATTTCGCCTTTCAGCACTTGTCGGGCTTCTTTTAGCACGCCATCCAGGTATCCATCGTTGGTAAATCCCTCTGTGCTGATTTCATCCAGCATCGGCTCATCCTTGGTAGATTGGGACTGGAGAATTGGCATCACCAGAGAGTTGTCCGACATCTCATGGGTTTCGTCTACAGTTGCCTTGTCAACGTTCATGCCCTCTTTGTTCTTCTTTCGGTCAGAGAGCATCTTGATCTCGGCCTTATTCTGGATACTGAACTTTCCCGACTTTTTCCTTTGCTTGCGGTTGCCCATGAAGATGCCGATATTGTTCTTCCTGCTGACCTTGCGCAGTTTGGGGCTGGCCTCTCGCATGTTGTCGATCTCATTAAAGACGATTCGCGCCTGATCGTAGTCGTTGGATGCGCAGAGAATAGCGGTACCCCAGTTGCCGCAGAAAAACTCGGCGTTGTCGTCCGCCGCACACAATGTACTCTTCCCGTTTTTTCTCGCAACCAAGAGGAGTGAGCGGGTGAACCTTCGCAGCCACTTACCTTCAATCAGCATCTGAAAGGAATATTTCGCTTCCAGGTAGGCCTTCTGCCATAGCTCCAAAAGAAATGGCTTTCCCGCAAAGGGAGATTTGCTGTGCTTGCACTCAGTTTCTATGAACCGAATCCGCTTGTGGGCTACCTTTGTATCATATCGGTATTCAGGATCATGGAGGTCGTTCTCCACGAGCATTTCAAGGGCTGTCATGAGTTCCTGGCCAATGATGATTTCCCTGGCTTTACACTTGTTGTAGTATTCGACAAGGTAGGTGGCAGGGCTGCTCAAATAGGCTTGCTTACTCGTCGTACTCTCCGAGCCCATCGTCTTCCTCCAGTTCCCCACTGCCCAGGTACTTCATCAGTTTATCCATGATATTGGTGAGGGTAGCGGAGTGGCGGGAGATTTCCGCCGAAATTGGCAGCGGCTTCTGGCGAGAGGAGTCCTGTGGATGTACTTTAACCAGGCCACATTGCGCCGCCTGCGCGTTCAGTTTTTTCAGATAGAGGCGCTCATGGGCAGCCTGCTCGATCAAGGCCTCCAAAATCTGGATTGAATTGGCATCCGCTGTCGCGAACAGGGCTTTGATTCTGTCAATTTCTTGCTGAAGCTCCACGGTTTTCTCGCCTCCTTTCAGGGTCTGGGAATTTTCCGGGCGAAAAGTCAAAACTTGGGCGTGGGTTGTTTTTGGGGGCCCTCTCGGTGTTGCGCAGACAGATCAAAATCAGTCGACCGGGGGGTGGGCGTTCCCATTTCTGCGATACTTTTCCCACCAATCTGCAATATAATCGGCAAAAACTGGCGGTTTCCCCGCTTCCTTCATGCGACGCATGCATTCACCCTCTGTGCTCTCGCAGTAGATGCGTTCTGCCCCGAGTTCCTTTGACAGTTGCTCCCTCTCGTTGAACATTGGGAACCCGCCAATGATGTAAGCATCACACCAGTTCCCGTAGCGTGTTTTAACTTGGTCGATCAGAAGCCTTCTCACTGCAAACACATTGAATCGGCAGTTGTCCGGTTTGGTATCCTCCGGCATATAGGTGACCGCCGTCCAGATTGCGTCGATATCTACAACCAAATCTCCTGGGATAATGTGGTCTCTCACATATTTCCTTTTGCCTGAGAAGGGAGAGCCCCATACAATGTGGATACTTCGTTTGTATCCAAAGCGTCGGTGTTCTCGGTTGTGGCAGTCAAAGCAGATCACTTCGATTTTCTGGGGATTTAAGGATACTGCAGGATTGTGGACGTTATCCAGCGTCAACTCCTCTGTGTGATGCCCCACCAGCAGCGCGGTGTCGTGATATTGCCGCTTACAGCGGTTACATACACCGCTCCGTTCTACTTTTAATCGATGGGACAGTTCGCGCCATGCAGTGCTATTGTAGAATTGCTCCAGCGCATCCATCAAAAGTTATCCCTTTCCGCTTTCTTTTCTTCCAGTTCAAGGCGCTTTTGATCCAAATTCTCCTTGTTGTGATTGCGCTTGAATTTGTCTGGAAGTCTGTTGTTTAACCAGATGGCAATAGCAGTGGTGTCCGGAGCAATGTATGCCCTAACCTCGGCAACCTCCACCCGTTCACTCTCGCAGCGCCTGCCCGCATCATCCCAATAGATGTCTTTACACTTGAATGCCCTCTGCTCTGTGGCGTAATAGCCAATACATTTTCGATACAGGCTGTCCACTACGACATAATCGGCCCGCATCTTCCCGTTTTTTAGGGCCTCGGCGATTTCGGGGTACTCCCTCTTCCACTCATATAGGGTAGAAGGGTTGATTGCCATGGCCTTTGCGATATCCTGATTGCTCAACCCATCTCTCGCTAAGCCGCGGATACAAGCTAATCCCTGCTCGGTGAGCCAGTCAGCCGACTTCTGCTTCCCCAACCTTTCCACCTACTTCCGAAATAAAAAAAGCCGACGGCCTACTCATGGTAGGTTGTCGGCTCTTGGCTCAAAGGCTCACGGCTCTTAGTATTCAATTTTACGATGTTCTTGCAGCGTTTGCACTTATAGTCCAGATTTTCAATGACTGTATCCCGAGAGACCCTAAGCAAGTTCCGTTTGCATATCGGGCATTTAATCCAGTTCTCTGTAATAATCAGTGTCTTGTACCTCCATTATACTGTATATGCACTGTATTTGCAATGTTTTTATGCGTTGATGATTTTTGAAGTTATTCGCCTGTTGGATAGTATTGGGTGTTTGACTATATGCCGCACTGTCCCCCTTCTCGAAATTGTAGACAAGGTTCCAATAGTGTATACTGAAAGAAGTAGGAAATAAAAATTTAAAACATTTCAAGTAAAGTTTAATCTACACAGCTTTACTATTAAGTATTTAGGTAGGGCGCTGTTCTGTTTGTTTTTGAGCAACATCATCCAGCTCGACAGGTCGCTACGGATCTGGGCATCTGCATTGATACGCTCAAAAGCTGGCTTAAACGCGCCGGGCATGTGACATCTACTTCCGCTATGACTAGGCCCGATCGCGTGAAAGAACTGGAAGCGGAAAATCGGGCATTAAAGAAAGAGCTTGCGGAGAAGTCGGAGGCAGTGGAAATCTTAAAAAAATCTCTGGGCATACTTTCGAAACCATAGCCGACAAATATCGGTTT
>JBKEBS010000073.1:0-8239 GCA_047973265.1 Oscillospiraceae bacterium | reverse complement strand
GCAAGAAGCAAGCGCTTAAAAAGCGGCGCGGCAGCAAAAAGGCCAACGTTGCGATTGCCAGAAGAATCCTCACTGCTATCTACCACATACTCTGCAAGAGCGAACCCTACTATCCATCTGCCTATGCCAAAGAGGACAAGCCTCCTGTTGCACGACAAATTTCTCAGGAACAGGCGTTTTCTATGCTTGCGAGAATGGGATTCATCGTTTCCGATTCACAACATGCCTCACACGCTACATAAAGGCTGATCCTTCTTGATTGGACTGCCTTTATGACGGTCTGCTTTGCTATACCCTTTTTAGGGCGGTGTGTCACTGATTTGTTTCAAACTTTATAACCCTTCCTTTTCCTTGTGATGTTCCAACAAACTTAACCTTTTACCGAGCCCAGCATCATTCCCTTCATAAAATACTTTTGAACGAAGGGGTATACGAGAAGAATTGGCACAATGGTGAAAATAATGATAGCCATTTTAAGGGTGAAGGGCTGTGCGAGATCCTCCATCACCGTTGCGGACTGCTGCACCATACCTGTGCCGCTTTCGACCACCATCTCCCGCACAAGCAGTGTCAAAGGCCACTTTGACCGGGAGCTGATGTAGAGGATGGCGTTAAAATAGGAGTTCCAGTGACCGACTGCGTGAAAAAGGGTGAATGTTGCTATCGCAGGGGTCGAAAGGGGGATGATAATGCGCGAGAGAATTTGCAGCTCGTTCGCGCCGTCAATGAAGGCCGCCTCCTCGAGGCTGGCGGGGATGGCAGCGACAAAGTTACGCATGAGAATCAAGTTGTAGGCGCTCATTGCACTGGGGAGAATGAGCGACCAATAGGTGTCAAGCAGGCCCAGATTTTTGACCAGCAGGAAGTTTGGAATCATGCCTCCGTTAAAGAACATGGTAAAGGTGATGAGCCCCATGGTGATCCCGCGGCCCTTCAAGTGCTTTTTGGAAAGCGGATACGCTGAAATGCACAGAAGAGCCACATTGATCAACGTGCCGACAATGGTGATAAACAGAGTTGAAGCGTAGGACGTCTTCATGAGGGGGAAATTGAAAAGCTCCCTGTAGGCGATAAGGGTGATGCTGGGCGGAAAGAGCCTCACAGGGTTTGTAAGATAATCGGTGTAGGGAGTGATGGAATACATGAACACATAAAACAACGGAAATACGCAAGCCAGTGAAAACACCCCGATGAACAGGTAGTTAAATACACCGAAGATTTTATCGCCAGCAGATGTCTTTATTTTTTTGCGGCGTCCTGCCGCTTTCACATTAACTGCCATCTTATATGATCATTCCTTTCAGCAGATCAGCTCTCACGTGCATCTTTCCGGCGTTAAAAAATGCTTTCCTCGCCCATCTTCTTTGAAATGAAATTTGCGCTCAAAAGAAACAGCATACTGATCACCGATGTAAACAGGCCGACAGTTGTCGCGAAGGAAAATCGCCCCCCGAGAAGTCCGATACGGTAGGTGTAGGTCTCAAAAACCTCCGAAACAATGAGATTCTGCTTGTTTTGAAGTGTGAATATCTGCTCAAAGCCGTTGGACATGATCGACCCCATGCGCAGGATAAGGGTAAGGATAATCGTATTCTTGATACCGGGGAGCGTAATGTGCCGCATTCTCTGCCACCGGTTTGCGCCATCCACAGTGGCGGCCTCGTACTGCTCCATATCGATGCCGGTTATCGCCGCCAGGTAGATAATGGTGCCCCAGCCCGCCTCCTTCCAGATGGAGGAAATGATGACGGTGGCCCTGAAATATTGGGGCTTTCCCAAAAAGAAGATGGGCTCCATGCCCAGATTCTGTATGAGCCCGTTGACGACACCCCAGGTGGGGGAAAGAAAATTGACCATTATGCCGCCGATCACCGCCCAAGAGATGAAATGGGGCAGGTATAGCGCTGTCTGGGCAATCTTCTTGTATCTGTGGCTGCCTATTTCGTTGAGCAGCAGGGAGAGCAGTATGGGGATGGGAAAGGTGACAAACAGCCGTAAGAAGCTAAGGATAATAGAGTTCCAGAACACCCTATAAAAATCCGAAAGGCCAAACATGTACCGGAAGTGCTCCAGGCCTACCCAGTCGCTACCGAGAATGCCTTTCTTAAAGTTAAAGTCCTTGAAAGAAATAATGACGCCGTACATGGGAATATAGTGAAAAAGAATGAAGAATAATACACAGGGCAGCAGCAGCAGGTAGAGATATTTGTAGCGCCACAGGTATTTGCCCGCCGCCCTCATTCGGCTTTTGAATCCTTTGGGCTGTGAACGAGTATTGTTCATTTGTCATTCGTCCTTCCTTTCAGGCGAGACACAATCTTCTTATCAACTATACTAGAGCATCTGCATATGTAAGAAAATAGCAATTAGTTGTTTTGCATAATAAATTTCCAAAATCCAAATGTTTTTAGTTTTAAGGATGTTGTTTATTATCGATAGAAATTTATTATCACGGGATTCTGTACAACAGAAAGGATTTTGTGCGAATTATACAATATTATGATCCGCGATCTGAATTTATTATTGCTTTGTGAATTTACCCTCTATATCATATGGGGAGACAAGGTGAATGCAAAATAGTTGCAAAGGGGCGGTGCTGCATGCTCAAGCAGGAATACGCACAGCATATTGAAGAAATGTCACAGCGCGTGCGCAGAGAAGAATGGATGGACATGAAGAAATATCGCCGGGACTTTTTCAAAACTGGAAACACCTGGGGATTCTCCTGGCTTGGCCACCTGACAGCCCTCGATGCCTCTATGTTCGCCTACACAAAGGATGAAAAATGGCTTGCCAAAACAAAGGAGTGCCTGGCGGTATATCTTTCGCTCCAGGATGAGCTTGTGCAGCGGTTTGAAGCAGGCACCCTTGAGTTTGTCAAAAACGCCGACGCGGAAACGGGCAGCCCCATCACAGGCCCCCCGCATAATCCCCTTGAGGTAGCGCAGGATTCCGAGATAAACCCCTGGCACCTGCAGGTGGCGGAAACGATCTTCTCCTTTACCCCCGTGCTCCGGGCCCTTTATATGATTGGCAGCGAGCACTTTTCCCCACAGGAGTGGCAAAGGCTGGAAGTTCTGTGCTATGCCGAAATTAACCACATCTTCCACGACTGCGAATGGGGCCGCCACAACCGGGCGACCCTGCGGGCGGTTGCCATCCTGCTTTTTGCCAAGCTATTCCCAAGCAACGAGTGCTCCCCCTTTTGCATCAAACTGGCCGATACGCTCTTTTTAGACAGCCTGGGCAACTGGTCGGTGGAGGATGCGACCAGCTACCTGGGGCTGTGGCTCAACAGCATTGCCGAATACACCCAGTACAGTGGCGTCTGGAATTTTCGGATCGAACAGATCATGAGCTATTATTGCCACTATTACACGGCCATGCTGTTGCCGTCAGGCGGCCTGCCGGAGTTCGGCGACACGCGGTTTGATTCGGGCACATCGTCGATGCTCAGCCTCGGCGCGATGGAACTTATGGCGAAAAAACATGGCGACGGCGTTCTGAAGTATGCGATTGAGCGACAGTTTCGGAATATGGTGCGGAATCTCACAATGGACAACGGCGTTCAGTATGAACGCGGCATGACAAACGCTTTTGTGTGGGCGAACGACAGTGTTTCCCCTACCGAGCCAAATCTGCTCAGCTGTGAAGTTCTGGACGAGCTTGTGGGGAAAAAGGTGGTCTTTCGCGACGGCTGGGACGAGGGCTCCACCTATCTCCTGTACAACTATCGCGATGTCGGCCCATTCGGCAAGCTAACCCGGGATTACCTGCAAAACACCATTCCGGTTCACGCCGAAAAGCCGCATCACGGTCATGCCGACGAGCAGTCAATCTGCGCTCTCTGCGCAAACGGGGCGCTGCTGCTGCGCGACGGCGGCTATCGGGACGGCTTTACAACCGACGGCCATTACCGCGCCGACTTTTACCATAACCGGCTGGTGATGCGAAACGGCAGAATGTTCCGGGAAAATGGGTTCTTGGAATACGCCGAAAACATTGGCGATTACCTGCCTGTTTCAACAGAGAAAATCTTTTTCAACATCTTCGGCTGCGCAGAGGTTTTGAAAACGAGGCTATACGACCCGTTCCACAGGGCAACCGCCGACCGCCACATTGTTTATTTGAAGAACGCCTGCATCTTTGTTGTTGTGGACACGATTCATCCCGACTGCGAGCAAGAAATGACCACAGGTGTGATGTATCACGCCGAGAACATCACAGAGATTGGCAATGGCCTCTACCGCGTTGCCGAGGAGAGCGTTGCCGGCTTGACTCACTTCAACCGCTACAAAAGAGAGCAAACCCGGCAGGTGCCGCAGTCCCTGTGTATCGCATTTGCAGGAGAGAACTGCCGCTGCTCAATAGAGGAACAGCGCCGCAATTACAGGCAGGAAAAAGCGCTCTCCTGTTACACAAGCCGCTATTATGCGGACGGTGAGTATTTTTCCTATGTCTCGCTGCTGATGCCGGAAACCGGAAGCACGCAGCAGGAAGTTTTGCTGCGTCAGGCACGGGCGGCGGAAATAGCCCGCAGTATTCGGCTATCTCAAACCCACATGGGCCGGAATCTCGGCATAGAGCTGGAGGCGGACGGGCTCGCCTATACAATCGGCATACAGTGCGACGACCAGGCGGGAATCGAGGACAAAAACCTACGGCCCACCTACTCCTACGAAATGGGGCGGGCGCGGTACGGAGCGTTCGAGACGGACGCCAAGTTCTTGGTGAGCGACGGGCAAAGCTACGGCTTGATAGACGGCAGCCGGGTGGACTACGAAGGCGAGGCGGTGTTCGCCTCCTACCCGAATCGCTGCAATCAGCTGGACTTTGTCACGGTGCTAAAGCGCGCCGGAACCTGGGGAAGCTATGAGGACAACCTGAAACAGGGTGCAAATAATACACATTAAACAGTGGGGGGGGATTTTACAGTGCCGGACAAAAAGCTGATGTTCCACTTTTTTCACGAGAGAAACTACAGCCCCCAAAGCCTGGAGGCTTTTGAACGGGAAGCAGAGCTTGCGGCCGCAGCCGGGGCGACGCATATGTTTATCATGGATGTGCCAAAGCGCTTGGCAGAATGGGCCGCACACCCCGGAGACCCATATCCAAACTGGGGCATGCTGCAGACCAGCCTCTTCAAGCTGGCTGTGCCCAAGGCACTGGAGGGATATCTTGACAGTGAATATGCGAGAAAAAACCTTGCCCTGGTGCGGGAGAGAAGCAAAATCGTTCAGCGACAGGGAATGCAGGCTGCGGTTCTCGTCATCGACCCCTTCTACCTGCCCGAGCAGGCGTATCTCGACCACCCCTCCTGGCGGGGCCCACGCTGCGACCATCCGCGCCGCTCAAAGGATATATATTTTTCACCCTGCATAGACAACACGGAAGTTCGCGCACTCTACTACGAAGCCATGCAGCGGCTCTGCGAAGAAGTAGACATCGGCTTCTTGCAGATTATAACCAACGACAGCGGTGCTGGAGTATGCTGGTCAAGCGGACTCTACAACGGGCCAAACGGGCCGCAGGCCTGCAAGCAGACGAGTATGGCCCAGCGAATTGTGGGCTTTTTACAGGTACTGCATGACGCGGCGCACTCCAAGGGGCGTGACACCGTCGTTGACATCACCAGCGATATTTACGGCTACAAGGCGCCCGAAACCTCCATGGATGCCGCGTGGACAAGTCTGCTGGACGGCCAGCTTGTCACCGGGCGCGACAAGCATGGTAAGAAGCCTGTCCAGCACATGCTCAGCGACCTTGCCGAACATGTGCGCACCATGAAGGGGCTTCCCCTCACTGTGGATTTTATCCGGCACCTGCACAATGCAGACAACAGCGACAGTGCATACATAAAGGTGATGCTGCACTGTTCGGAGTTTGATGAATACCTGCGCATACTGAAGCTGTACAGAGAGCTTCGCCCACAGGACACGGAACAGCTCTACACCGTCTTAAAGCTGGCCGCCACGCAAATAGCCGGGGAAAAGCAGGCCTCCGCACTCCTGGACGCTTGGTGCCTTCTCGACGAAGCGGTCGGAAGAATGGCCAACCTGTGTTTTGACAACTTTGTGCTGATGCCAATGATAAGCCAGCGGCTGATCAATCGTCCGCTGGTACCTTTCCCCGCTTTGTTGACTGCGGAGGAAACCGCCTATTACCGGCCTTTTCTGTTTCAAGCGACAACCGACGAACAGGCCCTTGACATCATGAACATACAGGGCATGGATTTTATAAAGGGCTTTGCCGCCACAAGAATTCTCAAGCTCACCGCGGAAAAGGCCGTTCCTCTTCTGCAACGCGCAGCAGCTCTGTTCGAGAGTATCGGGGCGCAAGATGCCGAAACAGGCGCGAAATTTGCCCTCACAGCGCGGCGGGCGCGGGTGCTGGCCTGCCTCGTGCAAACCCTGCGCAACGCGGCGCTTTACCAGGAGGTTTTGGATAGCACTTTGCCCGAAGAGGAGCCAGAGTACAGCCCGGTTTGGCCAATCGAGGGCGACGAAAGGCTCACGAAGCTCAATGAACTCGCCCGCGCCGAAATCGACAACACCTGTGAGCTCATCGGCCTGCTGGCAAACGACACAGCCAGCTTTTTCGCAGTTGCGGAGGGTGATGCAGATGAGGACATCTTCCTCCTTTCAGACCAGCTGCCCCGGCAGCTTGCCCGCAAGGTGGAAATAATGCTCGCCCACATGAGAGACGCCGAGAGGATTTATGAGAGCAAGAACAAGTAGCTCAATCCCTCGCAAAAGGTGGTTGCAGACATGAAAAATCCAGAAGCCCCCGCGGATATCGTCGCTCACCTGGGGGATGACTATGACCGCTATCTCGGCGCAATTGTCCCCCCGCTGTTTCAAAACACACTGTTTACACGCAAAAAACAGCAACACGGCTACACTTATACCCGGATCAACAATTCCACCCTGGAGATACTTGAAAAAAAGCTCGCCGCGCTTGAACATGCGCCTGCAGCCTGTACGTTCGCCTCTGGCATGGGGGCAATCTCCGCCCTGCTGGCCTCCCTGTTGAAGGCGGGGGATCATGTTCTGGCGCTGAGCAGCATCTACTATCCCACGGCAGATTTCCTGAAAACAGAGTTGGCCAAATATGGGGTGACCACAACCTTTCTGAACCATTTCACCCCGGAGGAGATCAGGCAAAGCCTGCGCCCGGAAACCAAGTTATTTTACTTGGAGTCGCCCTCCTCCAACATTTTCCGTATACTGCCCCTGAGGGAGATTGCCGCCTGCGCACGTGCACGCGGGGCGGTCACGGTGATAGACAATACCTGGGCGAGCCCCCTGTACCAGAAGCCCCTCGAGCTGGGAATAGATTTCAGTCTCCACTCCGCATCAAAGTATATCGGGGGCCACAGCGATGTGGTCGGCGGGGTGGTGCTTGGCTCCGTGGATGCCGTGAACGGCCTGCGAATGGGGCAACGGGCTAGCTGGGGCGCCTGCATGGATCCCTTTTCGGCCTGGCTGCTCATACGTAGTCTGCGCACGTTGGAGTTGCGAATGGCGCGGCACAGCGATACTGGGATGAAGGTAGCGCAATTTTTGAACGGCCACCCACGCATTCGCAGGGTATTCTATCCCGGCCTCCCCTCCTTCGAGGGGCATGAAATCGCTAATTCACAAATGACCGGATTCACAGGGCTCATGAGCTTTGTGCCGGACTGCCCGCCTGAAAAAATAACCAAGCTGGTCAAATCCTTGGATGTCTTTGAGGAGGGGCCGAGCTGGGGCGGCTTTGAAAGCGTCGCCAACACGCCGGGGCTGAGCACCGACCGCTCTTTGCTGGACTTTCAGGGCATACCGAAGGGCCTTGTGCGAATCTCAGTGGGACTGGAGGACGCCGATACGCTGATCGCCGACTTGGACAGGGCTTTGAACGCCATGGGAAAGATATGAAAAGGGAGAAGTGATTATGGAACTGCTGCAGCGTGCTGTAGAACAGAGTGAAAAGGAATACGAGCACATCAGAAAGTGAGCCCTTCCCGAAAAAGTAGACAACAACCTCAACAGGCAACGAGATAAAAGTCGCGGGCGAATTCATTCGGGGAAATCCATCCAATAGCAGAGTGCGGGCGGAAAGAATTGTAATACGCCTCAATGTACTCAAAAATGGAAAGTTGTGCCTGGCGTCTGGAAATGTAATGGGTTAGGTGGACCAATTCACATTTGAGGCAGGAGAAGAAGTTTTCCGCAACAGCGTTGTCATAGGGGTCACCCTT
>JBKEBS010000072.1:0-7569 GCA_047973265.1 Oscillospiraceae bacterium | reverse complement strand
AGGGGGCCTTTTTTCTATCCAGGCCTGCGCATCCTCTGTCGCAGCGGGGAACTGGTAGACTACCGCCGGGAGATAGGCCTGTCCATCTCCCCAAGGGGCGGGCTACGCCCTTTCGGCAAGCTGGGCGGAGAGGGGGAGCTGTCCTTCCCCTACCGGGGCGCCTATCCCATCGGGGTCGAGCGCATCCAGGTGACCGACTTCCTCGGCATCTTCCGCCGCACCATCCTGCCCCAGGGCCGCCTGGAGGCGATTGTCTTCCCCGAGGGGGATGAGAACTTCGCCCTCACCATGCGCAGCGAGCCCCAAAATGCCTCCCTGAACACCGACCCCTTCCAGGAGGATTACTCCACCGTCGCGGATGTGCGCAAATACAACTCCTCCGACAGCCTGCGCAAAATTCACTGGCAGCTTTCCGCCAAGCGGGGGGAGCTGATCGCCAAGAATTTCCACTCCTTCGAACCCAACCACACCCTGCTGTTTCTGGACACCCGGGCGATTCCCCTGCCGCCCATGGAGGCGGCCGCCTTTGCCGACCGTATGGTCTCCTACACTGTCTCCGCCATCGGCTACTGCCGCCAGGGCAAGGTGCCCGCTACCCTTGTCTACAGCGACCGGGGAGTGCAGCAGCTGGAGGTTGACCCCGAAGCGCCGCCGGACAAGGTGTACTTTGAGCTGGCGCGGGTGCCCTTTGGAGAAACGCGCTCCGCGCTGGCGCTCTATTCCAGGGAGCTCTCCACCTTCGGTGCCTTCAACATGGTGCTCTTTCTCTCCACGCTTGACAGCGAGACACACGACGCCCTGCGGGAACTGGTCTCCTTCGACCACGGCATCGTCCTCTACCGCTTCTGGAATGAGGCCCTGCCCATCGGCGAGGAGGAGGCATTGCTGCTGGAGAGCGCCGCAACCTTTGGCGTTGGGGTAAACCGCGTGGAGTGTGAGCCGGAGGCACTGTGAGAGCCCGGAATATTGGACTGACTTAAAATGAGGTAACCATGGACTATCTGATTCGACCGATAAAATCAAATGAGATTCCTTTGCTCGCCGATTTCCTTTATGAAGCAATCTTCCAACGGGATGAGAACAATCCCATTCCGCGGAGCGTCATCGAGCAGCCGGAAATCAAAGTGTTTATTAAGGACTTCGGCAAAAGGGATGACAACTGCCTTGTCGCTGTCGTTGACGACAAGATTGTCGGAGCAGTGTGGACACGTATTTTGTCCGGTGCGGTCAGAGGCTTTGGAAACGTGGATGAACACACACCGGAGTTTGCAATTTCTTTGTACCGGCAATATCGGGGCAAAGGGATCGGCACTCGCCTTATGCGCGACATGTTGGCTTTGCTGAAGGAAAAGGGGTATGCACAAACCTCACTGGCCGTTCAAAAAGACAACTACGCCGTTAAGATGTACGAAAATGTAGGCTTTACAATAGTTGGTGAAAACGAAGAAGAATATATCATGGTTTGCAAGCTGTAGAAATATGAGTTTAACCGGAGAGGAGGTCGGACATGGAGGCAATGCCATCAGAAAAGCAGTCAAGGCGCAGACGCCAAAGGGCGGACGCCCCCACCCTGTTCGAGCGCCTGGCGGACTTCCTCTTCTACGCTATCATGGCCCCCCTCTACACCTTTGCGCTGGGGGATTCCATCCTCACCTCCACCGTGCTGGAGCTGCCGGAGCTCACCCTGTTCCTCTACTGCACGGCACTTGCACTTGCCTTTTACCTGCTGTTTTACAATCGCTGGACGATTCTGGCCTTTACCGGCCTCGTCGCGGTTTTGCTGCTGGGAAGCTTTTTGTACCTGCGCAGCCAGAACTTCGAGGTGGGCTGGTACATTGAGCTTCAAGCTCTCGCGGAGGAGCTCTACCAGTTCTTTCACCGGCTTATCCCCTACCGGCCTCTCTACGGCCAGGTGTTCGGCCTGCTCATCGCCGCACTGCTGGGCATGTTCACCGCCATCTGCCTGCGGGCCAGCTTCAATCTGCTTCTCCCCACCCTGCTGGGCGTGGTTGTAATCGCCATCCCCCGCTACTTCGAGTGGGGGGAATCCCGCCTCTCCATCCTATTGTTTGCGTTCTGCTTCATCGTCTTTGCGGGCAAGCGTCTGAACCTCTCCGCGCTGCGGAAGGAAACCGGAATGCACCGGCGCAATCCGGTCTTTTCATTGGCCATGATCCCGCTGGCGGCGCTGGTGATGGGGGTGTCCCTCCTGCTGCCCTCCCCCGATCTGGACAGGGACAGGGATATCTCCCCGCCGGATTTGGTCGGTGCCGCGGATAATCTCCTCTACGACCTTGGCCCCAGCCAGATGTTCGCCTTCTCCGACCAGAGCGAGCTGGGTGGGCCGGTGAATCCCGGCGATGGCTATGTCATGACCGTTCTGGCCGACGACCCCGTCTACCTGGCCGGGCAGGTGATGGACCGCTACGACGGCCACTCCTGGAAAAACACCCAGACAAAACTCTCCCCCCTGACGCCGGGAGAGGACACCTGGTACCGCACCGATCCCAACAAGGCCCTCTTCGACCTCCAGGCCTTCTACACCCGCTACTACGCCGTTCCCACTCGCACCGCGGAGGCCAGAATGGGCGCCAACCGCACGCGGAATATCTTCTCCCCTCCCGGCTCCTCCCTCCTGTGGATTTCCGACGAAGTGCAGGTCAACCAGAACCCCGCCGGGGTGCTCAGTACGGGCAGGCCGCTGGAGCCGAACACCGTCTATACTCAGGACTACATCGCCTGGAACTACAACAGCACCACCTTCCAGAACGTGCTGCGGATGCGCTCCGCCGACGTGGAGCAGGGAGGACTGGACGGCTTTCCCTCCCCCATCCCGCTGTCGGCGGAGGATCAAAAGCGCTACACCCAGCTGCCGAACAACCTGCCTCAACGTGTCGGCGACCTTGCGCAGGAAATTGCCGGGGGAATGGGCAACGACTACGATCGCCTCCAGGCGCTGGAGCGCCACCTCTCAACCACCTTTCCCTACACCTACACCCCCTCAGAAGTGCCGGGGGACGCAGACTTTGTCGACTACTTCCTCTTTGAGGGGAAAGAGGGCTACTGCGTCTACTACGCCTCCGCCATGGTGGTGATGGCCCGCACTATGGGCATTCCCACCCGCTATGTGGAGGGCTTCGCCATGCCGGAGCGGAACGCCGAGGGCACCTTCACAGTCACCAACCGCCAGGCCCATGCCTGGGTGGAGGCCTACCTGGAGGGCTTTGGCTGGCTGCGCTTCGAACCCACCGCCGCCTACACGGATTCCTTCTACGACGGCACCTCCTCCACCCCGGAGGCCGAGCTGCCTGAACCCGAGCCGGAACCGGAGGTCACCCCGCCCGACCCGGAGACCCCGGAGCCTCTCCCGGAGGAGAACAGCGACCCGGGGTCCACCCCAACCGACCCCGCCAATCCCGGCGGCGAGCAGAGCGGGGGGGAGCAGGAGCAGTGGCAGATGCCCGCCGCCCTGAAGGCGGTGCTGATCATCCTGCTTCTGCTGGGGCTTCTCGCGCTGTATGTCTGGCTGATGGTGAAAAGGGACAGGGCGCGCATTGCCCACATCGGCGCCATGCCCAACGGGGAGGCCTGCGAGGCCTGGTTTGCCCTCATTTTGCGGGGGCTGACGGTGCTGGGCTACCCCATACAGCCCGACGAGACCGCCTACGCTTACGCGGAGCGGGTGCGCGCACAGCTCCCCGAGTTGGATTTGGCCGAGCTGGCCGAGCGCTACGCCCGGGCCGCCTACAGCGGCAAGGAGACAGAGGAGGGCGACCGCGCCGCCATGGAGGCCGACTACAACCGGGTACAGGCCATGCTGCGCCGGAAGCTCTCCCCGCCCGGCTACCTGGTCGCAAGATATATCCTGCTGCAGATTTGACATTTCCCTACTAAGTGTGGAAAATGAATTGTGTAAGTACAAAATGTGAAACTTTACCCGGGCCTGTAATCCTTTTGGCGTTTGCCCGGTTACTATTAGCGGAGGGCTGGTGACAGAGAGTGATTCTCTTCTTCTCCTTTGAAAACGAGAGCGACCGCATCAAGTTCGAGACCATCTATGAAAAGTACAAGAACCTGATGCTGCACAAGGCCTACCACATCCTCCACGACTACATGCTGGCGGAGGACGCGGTGAGCGAGGCCTTTATCCGGCTCTACAAAAATATCCACAAGGTGGATGACCCCACCTCCAACCAGAGCGTCGCCTTTGTGATGACCATTGTCAAGAATGCCTCCCTCACCCTGCTGGAAAAGCAGAAGAAAACGCCGGTGGAGGAGGCGGATGAGACGCAGCGGGACGACTTCGACCTGGAAAGCTCCACCCTTTCCGCCCTCTCCGGCGAGGCCATCTTTTCACTGGTGGGCCAGCTGGGGGAGGAGCTGAGCAGCGTCTTTCTGCTCAAGTATGGCAAGGATTTATCCCACAAGGAAATCGGCGTGATGCTGGGCATCACAGAAAACAACGTGACTGTCCGGTTACACAGGGCAAAGAAAAAACTGGCAGCTCTCTTGGTCAAAGAGGGCTACGCGACATGAAATGCTTACACAGGAAAGGGGGCGGTAAATCGTGACCGAAAAGCAGCGGGAAGCGGCATACAAAGAGATTGCCGCCCGTTATCTGGAAGAATACGGCTCCTCCCTTCACCAGGAGCTCGCCGAGCTGGACAAAGCGCCTCCCTACAACACCGCGCGCCTGGACAGCCTTGTGAAGGCGGGCATCTCCAAAAAGCCGAGGCGCAATCCCTGGCAGCCGGTACTGTGGGTGGCAGCCATGGCGGCTGTCGTCGGCCTTGTGGTGTGGGCCATACCGAAGGATGACTCCATCCTCTACAATGGGGATATGACAATGGCCTCCTCTGCGGCAATGGATGAGAGCGCCACCTCCGAGGCTGCCCAGGAGGCTCTTCCCGAGGAAGCCCCCGCCGACGCCCCCGAAACCGCAGCGGACGCCCAAGCGGACGTGCAGGAGCCCGAAACAGGGGGAGGCCCCATGACCGGCGGCGACAGCGGTGCAGCCAGCAGCTGGGCGGCGGACAAGGAAGCCCCCGCCATTCCCATCTCCTTCGAGCTGCCCGCCAACCTGTGGGTGCAGGACGCCGAGCAGGATGTGGGGCAGAGCATCTACTACCTGGGCGACACCGGTCTGGACGACGTGGTCATGACGATGGAGCTCTCCGACGAGCTCTATGTCCGTGACGACCTAGAGGAGCTCACGCTGGGGGACGATACCGTCTACGGCGTCTCCTACCCCGAGTACAACCTCCTCACCTTTCAAAAGGAGGATATTGTCTACACCCTCACCTGCAAGTACGACGCCGAAACCATCCTTTCCCTGGGGGAAAGCATCCTGATGTAGACATTTTTGCCGGAGCTGTAATATAACCGACAGTTTTCCGGTTTTGGTTTACAGAAGGATACGTCCCCACAGAAAAGAGAAAGGAATGGTATGATATGAAGCGAGGCGGCATACTGGCCATATTTTTGGCACTTTGCCTGCTGCTGGGCGCCTGCTCCAGCGGCAGCGCACCCGAAAGCAGCTACTCCGGCGGCGAAAATGCAATGACCATGACGGAGCCCTCCTCGGAGGCGGCAAAGGCGGAATCTTCCACAGCGGAGCCCTCCGCTTCGGAATCCTACGACGACGCGCCCATGGAATCCGCCGAGGAGGAATACTCCGCAGAAGGCGCTCCCCAGCCCCCTACCGGCGGGTCAAATGCCATGGCGAGCTCCTCCATGCAGCGGAGCGGCGACGCCGCTTACGCCCTCCCAGAAAGCGAAAGCTACCTGGAGATCGACGAGAACACAGTCAAATCCACCGATTCCGACCCCATGCTCACCTTCTCCCTCAAGGTGGATACCGCCTCCTACAGCAATGTGCAGCGCTACCTGGAGAGCGGCAATCTTCCCCCCGCCGACGCCGTGCGGGTGGAGGAGCTGATCAATTACTTCCCCTACGAGGGCAAGATGAAAACCGAGGACGGCCACCCCTTCGCCATTTACACTGAGGTGGGCCCCTCCCCCTTTGACGAAAACAAGTATATGGCCTACATCCGGGTGAAGAGCGAGGACATCGACAAGAGCGAGCTCCCCCAGAGCAACCTCACCTTCCTCATCGACACCTCCGGCTCCATGAATTCCTACGACAAGCTCCCCCTGCTGAAAAGCGCCTTCTCCCTGCTGGTGGAGACGCTGGACGAGGATGACGTGGTCTCCATCGTCACCTATGCGGGCAGCGCCGGAGTGGTGCTGGACAGCGTCAGCGGCGCCGACAAGGAGCGCATCCTGTCCGCCATTGAGAACCTCACAGCGGGCGGCTCCACAGCGGGCGCGGAGGGCATCCTCACCGCCTATGCCCTGGCGGAGAAGAATTTTGTGCAGGGCGGCAACAACCGGGTGATTTTGGCCACCGACGGCGACTTCAACGTCGGCCCCGCCAGCAACCAGGAACTGGAAGACCTCATCGGCGAAAAGCGGGATGGCGGCGTCTACCTGAGCATTCTGGGCTTCGGCACCGGCAACATCCGGGATGACCTGATGGAGACACTCTCCAAACACGGCAACGGCAACTACGCCTACATCAACAATCTCACCACCGCCAAGAAAGTGCTGGTGGACGAGATCTCCTCCAATCTCTTCACCATCGCGGACGACGTGAAGGCCCAGGTGGAGTTCAACCCCGCCAACGTCTCCTCCTACCGGCTCATCGGCTACGAAAACCGCAGCCTCAAAAACGAGGACTTCAACGACGACACCAAGGACGCCGGAGAGATCGGCGTGGGCACCGATGTGGTCGTGATGTTCGAGCTGGAGCTGGCCGGGCAGTCGGGCAGCACAGGCACCAAATACTCCTCTTCTTCATCCTCTTCCGCCCAAGAGAGCACATCGGGAGAGTTCGCGGATGAACTGTTCGAGGTGCGCATTCGCTATAAAAATCCCGGCGAGGGCGAGAGCATTGAAATGGTATCCCCGGTCAAGACCTCACGCTTGAAAGAGAAGAACACCTCCGATTTCGGCTTTGCCTGTTCGGTCGCAGCTTTCGGACAGATGCTCCGGGGCTCTGGCTACACAGAGAACGTGACCGTCGACCAGGTCATGCAGCTGGCGAAGGAAAATCTGGGCAGGGATGAAAATGGATACCGCCTGGATTACCTCCTGCTTCTCCAGCAGTACAAGCAGCTGGTGCAGTAGCCCCATTTCAAATATGGCACTCCACAAAGGAGCGGAAGGTAAAACCTTCCGCTCCTTTTCTCGTATTATATCTCAATGACATTTGTCCCCGATACCGCAACTTGGCAGCCCGTTTGCGCAGGTTGGTCCCAAAGTGAGCCCTTCCCGAAAAAGTAGACAACAACCTCAACAGGCAACGAGATAAAAGTCGCGGGCGAATTCATTCGGGGAAATCCATCCAATAGCAGAGTGCGGGCGGAAAGAATTGTAATACGCCTCAATGTACTCAAAAATGGAAAGTTGTGCCTGGCGTCTGGAAATGTAATGGGTTAGGTGGACCAATTCACATTTGAGGCAGGAGAAGAAGTTTTCCGCAACAGCGTTGTCATAGGGGTCACCCTT
>JBKEBS010000071.1:0-10466 GCA_047973265.1 Oscillospiraceae bacterium | reverse complement strand
GGCGGTGATGTGTTTTTCCTCCCCGTCGATCTGGATGGCCATCTCCCGGATCACCCGGCAGATTTTGTCCCCGATCTGGGCGATCTCGCCGGGAAATTTCAGCCGGAAAATGCCCAGGAACTCCTCGCCGCCCCAGCGGCAGAACAGGTCGTACTCACGAATGTTGTTCTGCACGGTGTCGGCCACACAGCGCAGCACCGAATCCCCCGCCTCGTGTCCGTAGAGATTGTTGTAGCTGCTGAAATTGTCCAAATCCACGAACAGCAGGCCGTAATTGCGGCCATCGTGGCGCACTTCCTGGATTTTCGCCTTGATGTTGTTTTCGGCGTAGCGGCGGTTGTATAGCCCGGTGAGCCGGTCTGTCATGACCAGCTGCGTCAGGGAGTTGACAAGGTCGTCCTCATAGATTCGCCGGGTGTTGCGGGAAAAGGTCTCCACGCAGCCGATGAGATTCTCGCCGTCGTAGACAGGGCTGCTGGTCACCTGCACGGCGATGCGGAAGCCCTCCTTGTGGCGGAGGAAGACCTCGGCCTCCCGCACCTGACCATCGTGAATGGTGGCGTGAACAGGGCAGCCTGCCAGGCAAAGGGGGTTCGCGTCGCTGTCAATGTGGCAGAGAAGGTTATCCTGGCAGTGAATTCCCACCACCTCTTCCGCCGTGAAGCCGGTGAGCTCTTCCGCCGCCTTGTTCCAAAACAGAATCGTCCGGTCGGGGTCTACAAAGTAAACCCCCTCCTTGATGCTGTTGAGTATGTTTTTGTACCAGTCGCTGTTCATAGCCATAGCAGTCGTTCCCTCTCTCAATCTGCGCTGATTCTCCCCATATAAATAGCAGGTGAAACACTGCCCGTGGGGCTCTTTCAAAATATGCTTACATTGTACACGCCTTGTACTGAATAGAATATCATCCCATTGAAGGGAAATCAAACAATTCCCACCATCTTCATCTGTTTTGTGGTTTTTTTGGAGGCCATTGTTGCATCCTCGCAGAATCATGTCGTTTTGTGACTGAATCGCCTTGGATTTTCTCGCCCCAGAGAGTATAATAAAGCTGGTAAAAAGGCCCGGTTTCTGAGATCAAGCCCGGGTATGAGGAAAGGAATGACCCCATTATGGAGGCGTACAAGCGTCTGACCGATTGTCTGGACTTTGTAAAAAGTAAGACGGCATTTGTCCCCGAAACAGCTCTGGTTCTGGGTTCGGGACTGGGTGGCTTTGCGGAGGAGATCGAGGCCGAAGCAGTCATCAATTACCGGGACATTCCCGGATTTCCGGCCTCCACGGTGCCCGGCCACGCGGGGCGCTTCGTGCTCGGACGGCTGAACGGCCTCTCAGTGATCGCCATGCAGGGCAGGGTGCACTATTACGAGGGCTACTCCATGGAGGAGGTCGTGCTGCCCATCCGGTTGATGGGCATGCTGGGCGCGAAAGTGCTCCTGCTCACCAACGCCGCAGGTGGAATGGGCACGGGCTTTGTCCCCGGCACCCTGATGCGGATTGTTGACCAGCTCTCGCTTTTTGTCCCCTCCCCCCTCATCGGCCCCAATTTGGAGGCGTTGGGAACGCGCTTCCCCGACATGAGCGCAATCTATGACAAACAGCTGGGTGAGCGGATCAATGAGGCGGCCCGGGAGCTGGAAATTCCCCTGCGGGAGGGCGTATACGCCCAGCTCACCGGCTCTCAGTATGAGAGCCCCGCGGAGATCAGGGCTCTGCGCGCGCTGGGAGCGGATGCGGTGGGCATGAGCACTGCCTGTGAGGCGATAGCCGCCAATCACATGGGGCTGCGAGTGGCGGGGATTTCCTGCATCACAAACCTGGCGAGCGGCATGAACACGGTGCCCTTGAGCCACGCAGAGGTGCAGGAGACTGCGGATCGGGTGGCGGCGGAGTTCAAGAAGCTGGTGGCGCTGTCCATTGCGAAATTCGGGGAAATATGTGAAGAGAGGGTATAACAATGGATAAAATTGTGATCACGAAGGCGGATAAAGAGGGCGCAAAGCATCAAAATGCGCACCCCGGCTACGAGTATTTCAAGAAATCAATTTTCAGCGGTTCCGAGGGGAATAAGTGCAATGTAGCGGTGTACACCCTGCCGCCGCGGAAGGCAGCTTATCCCTACCACTACCATTACCAGAGCGAGGAAGTGTTCTTCATCGTAAGCGGGGAGGGAAGTCTGCGCACCCCGGACGGGGAGAGGCCCGTTGCCGCTGGCGACATCCTGGCGTTTCCGTCCGGGGAAAAGGGTGCGCACAAGCTGACGAACACATCGGAAACCGCTGATCTCGTCTATATCGATTTCGACACCTACCACTCTCCCGAGATATCCTTCATGCCGGATTCGGGCAAACGGAACATCTATGGCGAGGGCTTTCGGCAAATTGTGCCGGAGGGTACAAATATCGATTATTACGATGGCGAATAGGAAAGAAGGAGGCCGGTCATGAACTTGCGTTTCTACAACGCGCGCATCTGCACCATGGACGGCTCCCCGGAAATAACCCAAGGGGAGCTGTGGGCGGTAGACGGCACGATCACCCACGTGGGCCCTCCACAGGGGGAGGCTAACTCGCCATTTTTTGACCGGGAGATCGATCTGGGCGGCAATCTCATCCTGCCCGGCTTCAAAAATGCCCACGCCCACTCGCCCATGACCTTCCTGCGCTCCTACGCCGACGACCTGCCCCTGGGCAGGTGGCTGGAGGACAAGGTCTTTCCAATGGAGGCGAGGCTCACCGAGGAGGACGCCGTCCTCTTCGCGAAAATCGCCATGCTGGAATACCTGAGCAGCGGGATCACCGCCGCCTTTGACATGTACATCTACCCCCATGCGGTGGCCGAGGCGGCGATAGCCTGCGGGTTTCGCAGCGTGCTCTGCGGGCCGCTCAACGACTTCACATCGAGCCTGGAGGGATTGGAGCGGGATTTCCGCCACTACAGGAGTTGGAAGCCGCTGGTGTCCATGCGGCTGGGCTTTCACGCAGAGTACACCACAAGCCGGGAGTTGTTGGAGGGCGTAGCGGCTCTCGCCGAAAAGTACAGAGCCCCCGTCTGGACGCACCTGGCCGAGACCAGGGACGAGGTGGAGGGCTGTGTCGAACGCCACGGAACGACTCCCGCTGTCTTTCTGGACAGCCTGGGTATCTGGAACCATGGCGGGGGAGGCTACCACTGCGTCCACATGAGTGAGGCCGATCTGGAGGTTTTCCGGCGAAGGGGGCTGACAGCGGTGACAAATCCCGGCTCCAACGTGAAGCTGGCGAGCGGCATCGCTCCCTTGGAGGAGATGCGCCGAATGGGCATCCCCCTGGCCATCGGCACCGACGGCCCCGCCAGCAACAACTGCCTGGACTTCTTCCGGGAGATGTTCCTCGCCGCAGGGCTGCAAAAGCTGGCAGCGGGGGACGCCTCCGCCATGCCCTGGGAGGCGGTGCTCACTGCCGCAACGATGGGCGGGGCAAGCGCTATGGGACTGGAGGACTGCGACTGCCTGGCCCCCGGCAAGAAGGCCGACCTTGTGGTCATCGATCTTGACAGGCCCAACATGCGCCCCCTCCACAACCCGCTGGCCAACCTGGTCTACAGCGGCAGCAAGGAAAATGTCCTGATGACGGTTGTCGACGGGAAAATCCTCTATGAGCGGGGGGAGTTCCATGTGGGCTTCGATCCCCTGGAGCTCTATTCCAGCGCAGAGAAAGCATTGAAGCGTATCGTAGGAGGGTAGTTTGAAAGTCGCAACTTTCAAACTATCGTTTTGTGCCTTTTCGGCACAATTCCGATAAAAGGAATGATTATTATGATGAATGACATTATTTTTCGGGAATTGAGGCCGGAGGAGACCGGCACTCTCATCTCCATGCGCATCGGGCAGCTGCGGGAGGAGGGCGCGGAGGAGACCTGCGACCTCAGGCCCCGGCTGCGCTCCTACTACGAAAAGCACATGGCGGATGACAGCTTTTGCTGCATCGTCGCGGAATGTGCGGAGGAGATCGTCGCCACCGGAGCGCTCTCGGTTATCGAGCGGCCGCCTCACTACGGAAATCCCGACGGTAAAGCAGCGATTCTTTCCAGCATGTACACGCTGCCGGATTACAGACGGCTGGGCATCGCCCGGAGGATTCTGGGTGAACTGGCGGAGGAGGCGCGGCGGCGGGGCTGCGGAGAGGTGCAGATCACGGCCTCTCCCACAGGCGCGCTGCTGTACGCCGATTTTGGTTTTCGCCGCAACGGGAACTACATGGCCTATAAGCTCTAGGTAGGCGCTGATTAACGCAACTAAGCGCCCACTCAGTGATGTCTTCTCGTGGGCTGTAGTTGCCAAAGGGCAATTAATTATCATATACATGGGGAGATGCACAGTGGAAAAATGGACAAGGGCCGAACTGGAGGAGGCGCAGCGCTCGATCACCTCGACGCTGAGCAAGTGCGAAAAGGCGCTGGAAAAACAACGGGAGGGGAGTCCGCAGCACACACTGCTTGTGCGCAGAATCAAAGCGTTCCGTATTTCATTGGAGCTGATCGGACGGGAACTGGCCGATTGACCGGGGAAGATCGGCCAATAGCGCTGTTCGTGAAATTCTTGCCAATGATGTCGAATCATGCTAGAATGAATCGATATACACGGGACAGATTGGCAGAGTCCCGCTAGTTAGAGAGAGGAGTAAGTGACTATGTTGTATTCCAGCGAAGTGGAGCATATGTGTCCTGTGGCTAAGGGCGCATACCACGGCCCGGCCCCCATCCCCGAAGAGGGAAGATGGGTACAGGTCAAGGAGAACAGCGACATCAGCGGCCTGACCCACGGTGTGGGCTGGTGTGCGCCCCAGCAGGGCGCCTGCAAGCTGACCCTGAACGTGAAAAACGGCATCATTGAGGAAGCCCTGGTGGAGACCATCGGCTGCTCGGGCATGACCCATTCCGCCGCCATGGCGTCGGAGATTCTTCCCGGCAAAACCCTTCTGGAGGCGCTGAACACCGACCTTGTGTGCGACGCCATCAATGTGGCGATGCGGGAGCTGTTCCTGCAAATCGTCTACGGCCGCAGCCAGACCGCCTTTTCCGAGGACGGCCTGCCCATCGGCGCGGGCCTTGAGGATTTGGGCGGCACCCTGCGCAGCCAGGTTGGCACCATGTACGGCACCAAGGCAAAGGGCTCCCGCTACCTGGAGATGGCCGAGGGCTATGTGACCCGTCTGGCCCTGGACAAGGACAATCTCATCATCGGCTACGAGTTCGTCAACCTGGGCAAGATGATGAAGGCCATCCACAATGGCGTGGACGCCAACAAGGCCGTCGAGGACGCCACCGGCAACTATGGCCGGTTTGCCGAAGGGGTCAAATACATCGACCCCCGCCACGAATAATTCGGGAAAGAGAGGGTTACTGCTATGGCACTGTTTGAAAGCTACGAGAGAAGAATCGACAAAGTCAACGCCGCTCTTGCCGAATACGGCATCTCCTCCATCGAGGAAGCGGAGAAAATCTGCAAAGACAAGGGCTTTTCCCCTTACGATATTACAAAGGCCATCCAGCCCATCGCCTTTGAAAACGCCTGCTGGGCCTACACCGTGGGCGCGGCCATCGCAATCAAAAAAGGCTGTAAATCCGCCGCCGAGGCCGCCGAGGCCATCGGCATCGGCCTCCAGTCCTTCTGCATCCCCGGCTCTGTCGCCGAGGATCGCAAGGTGGGCATCGGCCACGGCAACCTGGGCGCAATGCTCCTGCGGGACGAGACCAAGTGTTTCGCCTTTCTGGCAGGCCACGAGTCCTTCGCCGCCGCGGAAGGGGCCATAGGCATCGTCCGCAACGCCAACAAGAGCCGCAAGGAGCCCCTCCAGGTCATCCTCAACGGCCTCGGGAAGGACGCGGCGCAGATCATCTCCCGCATCAACGGCTTCACCTATGTGCAGACCCAGTTTGACTACGCCAGCGGCGAGGTCAAGGTCGTGAAGGAGACTGCCTATTCCGACGGGGAGCGCGCAGCTGTCCGCTGCTACGGCGCGGACGATGTCCGCGAGGGCGTCGCCATCATGCACCTGGAGGGCGTGGATGTCTCGATCACCGGCAACTCCACCAACCCCACCCGCTTCCAGCACCCGGTGGCGGGCACCTACAAGAAGGAGTGCAACGAGCAGGGCAAGCGCTACTTCTCCGTCGCCTCCGGCGGCGGCACGGGCCGCACCCTTCACCCCGATAACATGGCTGCCGGCCCCGCCTCCTACGGCATGACCGACACCATGGGCCGTATGCACTCCGACGCCCAGTTCGCAGGCTCCTCCTCCGTTCCCGCCCACGTCGAGATGATGGGCTTTCTGGGAATGGGCAACAACCCCATGGTGGGCTGTACAGTCGCGGTGGCAGTCGCCGTGGAGCAGGCAATGAAATAGACCGATGCAATTTGAGGGGCGGCTTTGGCCGTCCCTTTTTGCGCCAAAATGTGGTATACTGCTGACATTGATTTTGCATGGGAAAGGGTGCGGTTATGGATATTGTCGTTCTTGCAGGGGGCCTCAGCCCGGAGCGGGACGTCTCCCTCTCTTCGGGGAGCCTCATCGCGAACGCCCTGATGGAGAAGGGACACAGGGTGCTGCTTCTGGATTTGTACCGGGGGCTGGAAGATGCGGACAGCTTCGCCGCCGCCTTCGCAGAGCATGCCCAGCCCTCCTACAGCTACGCAGTTCCCCCCACGGAGCCCGATCTGACGCGCCTGATAGAGGAAAACGGCGGCCGGGCAGACCGGATTGGCCCCAATGTGCTGGCCGTCTGCGCTTCGGCGGACATCACCTTCCTCGCTCTCCACGGCGATATGGGGGAAAACGGCCAGCTTCAGGCGGTCTTTGATGTGTTCGGCATCCGCTATACGGGAACGGGCTATGAGGGGAGCCTCCTCGCGATGAACAAGGCGGTCTCCAAGGAGCTGATGGAGTTTCACGGCATCTCAACCCCGGAGTGGGTGATGGGCTCCGGCCAAGATGGGCAAGCTCCCTTTCTTCCCTGTGTGGTCAAGCCGGTGGGCTGCGGCTCCAGCATCGGCGTCTCCATCGTCGAGACGGAGGAGGCCTTCCAGGCCGCGGTGGGGAGCGCCATGCGGTATGAAGAGAGCTTCCTGGTCGAGCGGAAGGTGGAGGGCCGGGAGTTTTCGATAGGCGTGTTGGACGGCGAGGCCCTCCCCGCAATCGAAATCCTGCCTGCCGACAGCTTTTACAGCTATGAGAGCAAGTACCAGCAGGGCGGCGCCCGGGAGGTCTGCCCCGCCGAAATCGGGGGCGATCTCGCGGAAGCCCTGGCACAGAAGGCCCTTGCCGTTCACAGAATATTGCATCTGGGGGATTTTTCCCGGGTGGACTTCATAGTAGACCGGGACGGCTGCATTCACTGCCTGGAGGCGAACACTCTGCCCGGCATGACGCCCACCAGCCTGCTGCCCCAGGAGGCCGCAGCGCTGGGGATTTCCTATGCCGACCTCTGTGACAGAATCGTACAGCTCGCCCTGCGGTAAGACGAAGAGAAAATGCAAAAAGAGAGCCCGGACAATTGTCCGGGCTCTCTTTTTGCTGCATGTAATTACAGTGCGGCCAGGTCTGCGCCCATCTTCTTGCACTGATCCAGCGCGTCGGCGTCGGGGGTGAGGTTGACGATGAGCCCCTCGCTGGCGAGGACAGCAGCACCGGCTTTTTCGCTGCGCTCCACCCAGTCCCTCATCCACTGGCCGTCGCCCCAGTCGTAGGAGCCGAACAGAGCGATCTTTTTGCCGCTGAGACCCTTTTCCACTTCGGTGAAGAAGGGCTCCATGTCAGACTCCTCCAGCACCTCGTCCCCCATGCTGGGGCAGCCGAAGGCGATGTGGTCGAACTCCAGAGCCTTTGCGGCGTTGATGGAGCCGACCTCGCCGATCTCGACCTCTGCGCCAGCACCCCGCGCACCCTCCGCCACGGCCTCCGCCATAGCCTGGGTGTTACCGGTGCCGGACCAGTAGACAACCAATACCTTGCTCATGATAAAAACTCCTTTTCTCTTTGGATTGCTGCGAAGGGCTAAACGGCGGCCTCTTCGCAGTAGATAGACTGTATCTTTTCACCGCCTGCCACTCGGCCGCAGTAATGGCTGCGCACCCGGTCATAGGCGGAAAAAGTCCGCTCCGCGTTTTCTGCGTCCCCATAGACTTTCCAATATCGGCACAGCTGAAAGCGCCTGCCCTGATTTTGAATAAAGCCCTCCACATCACAGGTGGGGTAGCCGAGGAACACGCCGATCTCGTGGGGATAATCCCCGCCGTCCTGGGTGATACGCTCCGCCAGCCGCGCCAGAAGCACAGAGGGATTCAGGCTGTCGGGATAGCCAAAGCGCGCCAACACCTTGCGGTTGGCCTCTTCCGCCAGCTGCAATTGCAGGAGCTTGTCGCAGCACACCAGCAGCATCAGGCGGCTGTCGTCGTCAATTAGGGGATACAGTGTGACGCCCCTGGCGCGCAACCCCTGTTCCAGCTCCTCCAAACGGGCCGCGGCGCGGGCCGAGAGGGGCTTTTTCAGGGAGATCAGGTTGGCGCATTTGATTCCCTCCACCGCCGGGGCGCAGTGAAAGGCCAGCTTGTAGTCCAGGGTGTCGCTGTCCCGGTACAGCTTGCAGTATTCTGATCCCTTCAAGGAGAGTCCTCCGCAATATGTTTACTAGAGCTAACAAAGAGTGCAAAAAGAAAAGGCGTGTTAGCCTTGTATAACTTTCTGATACAGTATAGCTCTATCCGTGCCGCTTGTCAAGAGGAAACGGAGCCCCGCCGCAGAACAAAATAACCGCAGGGAAAAGGCCAAAGAAAAAGCGAAAATGGCGGCTTCACTTTTCTTTGGCCTTTCTCTTGCAGATGTTGGGGGATGCTATTCGATGATGTTCACGGTTGCATCCGGTGCATTCCGGCGCACGCTGTCAATGCCGTTTTTGCAGTTTGCCTTGGCGGTGTAGCCTTCGGAGTAGATCAGCAATCCTCCATTCTGCGCCTTGAGGCGGAAGCGGAACCTGCCGCCCTCATCCAGATAGATTTCAAACTTTGGGTTTGTCAGGGGAGTGTAGCCGTCGACAGTCTGATCCTCCACCTTGGCGGCGACCGCGTTTTTGCGCACGCTTTCCACGCCCTTTTCGCAGGCGCTGCGGGAGGAGTACACCTCCGAACTGGCGATGATTTCTCCATTTCCGGCCTTGAGATTAAACATGACGCCGGTGGAGGTTTTTTTGATGATAAAATTGCCCATGCTGCTATTCATTCCTTCCGTCGCTTGAAAAGGTTCCTTCAAGCTGAGGTCATTTTTGTGTAAATCATGCCTTGCCGGGAGGATACAGTTTCACGCAAAATCCATGCGCTTTTCTCCGGGCAGGGGACTGTCTGATATACAGTTTACCCCGGTGCTTTCAGGTGTGTCAACGGCGTTTGGGGAACAGCCCAATATCAGATATGATAGCCCAATAATCGCACATCAATGCGACCTCATTAGACATTTCGACAAGCGGAATCGACGCGTTTTGCCCCCCATCGGGGGTATACTGGACACATCAAAAATCAATTGCCCTTTACGGGTATGCCATATGCGGAGCGTCATTAGTACGTCTGTGCATTATGAGCAGGAAAGGTTGAATTCAAATGAAAACTACTCGAAAAATCTTGACAGGCGCGGTAGCGCTCTCCATGGTAGCAGTCCTTGCGACCCCCGCATTCGCCGCCAGCCCCAAATCCTCGTCGGAGCCCCTCTACAACATCATCATGCAGACTACTCCCCGGGATATCACCCCCAGCTCCAATCTGGACAAGATCAGGTCAGGACTGGAAACCGCCGTGAAGGACGCGGAGAATGAGGCAACTACCATCAAGGACGACGTGGAGAAAGAAGCCACCACAATCAAGGATGAGGTGGAAAAGGACGTCACAGCCGCCAAGGACAACGTGGAGAAGGAGGCATCCACTGTCCGCGGAAATGTGGACAAGGCCGCCGAGACCGTGAAGGACAATGTGGTTGAACTGAAGGACAAGGCGGAGACCAAAATCCTCTCCGAAGAGGAATATCTGGCTTTGCACAGTGAGCTGACAGCCATTGTGGACGCAAAAGAGGCGAGCGGCGAACTGACAGCCGCCGAGGCTAAGTCGCTGAAAAAGCAGTATGACACTGTTCTGAAAAATATCCGCAACAACACTGTGCTGGTGCGCAAGACGACCTACCCCAACGGGACGGTGGTGAGCCCTTCCCGAAAAAGTAGACAACAACCTCAACAGGCAACGAGATAAAAGTCGCGGGCGAATTCATTCGGGGAAATCCATCCAATAGCAGAGTGCGGGCGGAAAGAATTGTAATACGCCTCAATGTACTCAAAAATGGAAAGTTGTGCCTGGCGTCTGGAAATGTAATGGGTTAGGTGGACCAATTCACATTTGAGGCAGGAGAAGAAGTTTTCCGCAACAGCGTTGTCATAGGGGTCACCCTTGC
>JBKEBS010000070.1:0-14890 GCA_047973265.1 Oscillospiraceae bacterium | reverse complement strand
GCAAGGGTGACCCCTATGACAACGCTGTTGCGGAAAACTTCTTCTCCTGCCTCAAATGTGAATTGGTCCACCTAACCCATTACATTTCCAGACGCCAGGCACAACTTTCCATTTTTGAGTACATTGAGGCGTATTACAATTCTTTCCGCCCGCACTCTGCTATTGGATGGATTTCCCCGAATGAATTCGCCCGCGACTTTTATCTCGTTGCCTGTTGAGGTTGTTGTCTACTTTTTCGGGAAGGGCTCACCTCTCCCTTTGCACAGGGATTCCCGGCAGGGCAGCCCAACATAAAGATGAAGCCCGGCGACCTGCCTGAGGGCTTTTCTGATTTCTCATTCCTCTTCTTTCCCGAGACCTTGTCCCACTACAAGGTTTCACTGAAAGACGGCACCTCCGTTGATCTGAAAACGATGGGCAATTTAAGTCTGTTCGGCCATCTGCTGCGGGTGACCCACAATCCCGCTGTGGCGGAATACCATTACCACCGGCATGGCGATCCCCTTTCGGAGTAGGTTTCCGCAAGCACTTATCCGTCCTTTATTAAGAGTGTCGTAAAAAGGACTTTTTTATGCAAAAGGTTAGAAATATTCCCGCAGCTTGTTCGGATTTATTCCTCTAAAATAGGAAGCCTATGAAAATAATGAACCAGTGACTGTTTTAAATAAAAGGAGAGGTTATAACCTCTCCTTTCTTATCTTTTACGCTGGAGGATATGCCAACTGTGGAGCCCGCTCAAACAGCAGTCGAAGAAACTCTTGGCGCTGCCACTCACTGCCGAACGCCCAGGGCATAATCAGTATTGCCGATAGGCTGCCGGTGTAGATATAGAGACGGTCTTCATCCCAGGCAATTCGCACCAAAGCGCGGTACAGTCTTTCTGTCATTTGATTGTCGTCCACGCTACGGATGCCCACGTCCGTCAATGAAATAGAGCGCTCACCGCAGTACTCTGCGCCCATCCCTGCGCCCAATTGACATTGGATTCCTTTCTTGAGCGAGTACTGTGATAATTTGCCAGCAAAGGCGCCGCCAATGATAAACAACAATACCAGCACTAAGCCGACCCAGTCCCTGCGTGTCAGAGCCATCAATGCAATAATGACTGCGGCAAACCAAAAAAGCAACCGAAGTGCCCGCGTCGTATTCTTTAATTGCCCGCTGTGCTGATGATGGTACATATTAAAACGCATGTAGTCGTCAGGCGTTACGACAAAGCGGATTGTCATTGTGCTTACCTCCTTTTACAGTGAGACATTCAGCAGGCTTGCAGTACCTGTCAGCTGCACTTCTCCGAGATCGGCAGGCAGAAAAATGCTGTCACCCCGTTGCAATGAGAGCGTCCTATCCCCTGCGGTCAAAGCACAGCTGCCATCCAACACAGTCAAAGTCTGGAATGATTCCGTGGTTACGGTAAAACTGCCCTTTTCTCTGCAATCCAGCTTGTTGGCCCGAAACCATTTCCAGTTTGTAAGCTGTTCCCGAAACAGGCCGCCGGAGGTTAAGTCATTTTCGCGGGGAACAGGAACAGCCTTCAGTGCAGTGTCGGTGACATCCAGCGCCTGAGCGACGTGGAGCTGTCGTGCTTTTCCGTCTGGGCCCCGGCGATCATAATCGTAGACCCGGTAGGTTACATTGGAGCTTTGCTGTACCTCCGCGATCACCACTCCTGCGCCGATTGCGTGAAGCATGCCAGCGGGAATTTCAAAGCAGTCACCGGTATGTACTGGAACACTGTTTACAACTTCAAGAATTGTATTGTCGCGAATACGTAGTTCTAACTTTTCCCGGTCAATCTTTTGCTGAAAGCCCAGGATCAGCTCCGCACCTGGCTGGGCCTCCACCACATACCACATCTCATTCTTACCTTGCTGCCCCTCATGCTTGCGAGCATAGGCATCGTCGGGGTGTACTTGAAGGGAGAGGTTATCCTTGGCATCAATGAGTTTGATCAGCACTGGAAATTCCGAGTGGGACAAGCTCTTCTCCCCTAGCCAAGCAGGATGTTGCGCCAGTACATTGGCAAGTGTCATTCCTGCAAATTGGCCTTCTTTGACTATGCTGGGGCCGTCGGGGTGACAGCTCACTTCCCAGCTTTCCGCCAGCGGACGAAGGCTTGTGTTTTTGTGGAATTCATTGACGAGGGTATCTCCTCCCCAAAGATAATCCTTATATGCGGGTTCCATGAGCAAGGGTTCTGGCAGCATATTGTCAACGCTCCTTAGACAGTGAATTAATATGTGTTTGATTGGAGTTATTGTATCATGGCGCTATAAGTTTTGCAATAAGCTAATATAATAATTAATATAAGCATTAATACATTGTAATTAGCAAATATATTAATCGATATGCTAGTAAATATATTATTAATCATATTCGTTAATCAATTAGCAATCATATCTTTGCTTATATTAATTCATATACTGTTGCATATAAGGTTTCATTTATGCTATAATGCAATATATCATATTTTATATACGACATTCGCGAATAGAGGAATATGTAATGAAAATTATCACATTTGGAACGCTTAAGGGCGGCGTAGGGAAAACTATGCTTTGCTTCAATATCGGCGGCATCCTTTCCCAGCTCGGCCACAAGGTGCTAATCATCGACAGCGATCTTCAGGGAAACTTGACCAACAACATCGGTATTGACCGCACCCGTTCCAGCCTGCACACAATGTACGATATCTATAATCTGGAAGAAAACGCCCAACCGGTACCGGAAGAATTGGTCTCCTTTAGTCCCAATAACAAAATCCCGCTTTTGGATATGATCCCCGGTTCCATCTTCCTCCACAAAGCGGAACTAAAAATTTCCAGCATCAGCGGCAGGGAGCAAATCTTTCACAACTATCTGGAAGATCACAGCGAGTTCTTCGCCCAATATGATTACATCCTCATTGACACTAATCCCAGCATGTCGGTCGTCAATCAAAATGCTTTCCTGGCAAGCGATGCAATCCTCCTTGTCAGTGATGTCTCAATGAACAGTCTGGAGGGGTCGCAGTTGTTTATTGCCCTGTGGCAAGAGGCCCGCGTCCGGCTACGCAGAGAGGATAACATCAAGGGATTCATTATCAACGACTTTGATGGGAGAAACCGGCTTTCAACTGACTTCCTGGAGTATCTGGATACATCTCCAGACCTCTCTGATTTGAAGGAACTAAAAATGGAGACTGTCATTCCGCGCAATGTGCGCATTACAGAAAGTGAACTGGCGGCGATTCCAATCAGTCTTTACGATATCCAGTCAAAGGGCTGCATAGCCATTACGTCATTGATCGAAGAGCTTTTCGCCAAGAATATCTTATAGGGAGGGTCACAAATGGCCGCCAACAAATTTACACAAAGCGTATTGGAACGATTGGAGCAAGAGGCAAAGGCGCAGAAGCAAGACGAAAAAGCAAAAATGAGCGCGCCTCCCGTAGCAACAACATCAAAAGAAAAAGACGTCATTCTTTCAGCAAAACCCGAGAAAAAACAGGAAGTAGCATCTAGTGCACAAGAAAAAACAGCGCAAATACCTGACCTTTCTCTATTTTTGCAGCCAACAACTGAGCGTAGCGCGAAAAATAAGACTTTTTATTTGGATACTGAGGTAATTGATGCGTTGCACCGTGCGGCCAAAGCTCAAAAAATGACGGATTCCCGTCTTTGTAATGATATCCTGCGCAAGGTACTGGGGTTATAAGTCGCACATAGTAACACTAGCCGAAAGTGTATACTAAAGAAGATGGGCAGTAATTCTCTGTAAAGGTAATAACTTTCTTTCAGACTGAATGTAGCACAGAGAAATCATGGAATAAAAAGGTATTCAGTTTTGATGCTAACCGAAAGTGTATACCTTCAAGTATGCGCGGTACTGCATTTACTGCGAAGTGTTTCTCTTTACAGGTGCTTATGTTGACAGAATAAAGTAACGTTAAAGTTGCTACTAACCGAAAGTGTATACCGTGTTTATCAACTTATAGAAAAGTCTTTTGCAATCATATTTTATAGGGGAATATGCCGTGTAGTTGAAGAGAAGCTGATCTCAAGTACTTCCTTCACAGTCAATACTTACAAGTACCGATAGGTGCTTCTAATTTCTCGATTTGAAAAGGGAAATTATGATAAACAGACATAAAGAAGGAACCCAGTATTGGATAGCAATGGATACAGTTTCGGTCAGAAAAGTATACAGTTTCAGATAGTACGGTATACACTTTCGGGTGGCAAAATTACAAGTATACAGTTTTGGCTAGCGTTACCATCAGAATCTCGTGGTAAAATGGCTGCAGCATTGATGCTATTAATAATCATCTGTAGTTGTTTTGCTCACGGGAAGAGGTGTTTTGATGGAGAATGATCGGGAAGCGCTCCGAGTGTTGCTGCCGGATTACCTCCGGCAAAAGGGTCTGCACCTTGGCAAAGCTTTTCGTTGTCTGAATCCGACACATGAAGATAAACATCCCTCCATGCATTATGATCAGGCAAGACAACAAGTGCATTGTTTCGCATGTGGAGCCAGATATGATTTATTCGACCTGATTGGAATGGATTATGGATTAGATCGCTTTCCGGAACGAATGCAGGCGGTAAGGGATCTCTTTTCCCTTTCAAACGATACGGCAACGAAGCAACTTAATTACAATAATTCCGCACGGTTGCCTAAGGCAGACAAGCCGATGGATCAATCCAAGGAACTCAATGAAAGACGAGAAGGAAGTAGACCAGCAAAGTATCTCCATTCCAGGGGGATTCAAGAGTCGAGTTGCGATAAGTATGGCTTTTTTCAAAAAAATGATAGAGTTTATTTGCCCGTTTTAGAAAAGGGAATCTACACCGGTTGGTGCGCTCGATCCATACAAGATGGCACAGAGCCACGGTATAAAAATTCCAAGGGTGCTTTGGGAATCTGGAATGGCGATCTTCTCGGCCAACCGCCAGAAGAAGGTGGCTTCCTCTATATCACGGAAGGCATTCTGGATGCCGTCTACCTAGAGCAGACTGGGAGGCATGCCCTTTCCCTCTGCGGCAGTCAAAATATTGGCAAATTGCTGACCCGTTGCAGGGAAAATCTGGAAAAGGCAGCACGGTGGCAGCTGGTACTCTGCGGTGACCCCGACCCGGCAGGCCAAAAAATGAACGAAAGGCTGGTCAAAGGGCTCTCCGAGCTGGGATTGCGGTGCCGTGTGCTGGAGCTCCCCCCAGGAGCAGGAGATGTCGGCGACCTCTACGTCAAGGACCTGACGGCGCTAAAAACTTTACTCGAATCCGTGGAGGAGGGGGAAGACCCCGCTCTCTCCCAATATGCGGGGACAGCGGCGGGCAGCCGCATTCAGGAGTTCTTCCGTGCGGCGCAGGAGCGGCGGGAAAGAGGAGGGCTTCCCACTGGATTTTCCCGTCTGGACGAACTGCTGGACGGTGGATTTCACCCCGGCCTCTATGTGGTTGGGGCAATTTCCAGTTTGGGCAAAACCAGCTTCGCGCTGCAGGTTGCCGACACCCTTTCCGAGAATGGGCAGGATGTGCTCTTTTTTTCGCTGGAGCAGAGCGGGGCGGAGTTGCTTTCCAAATCCTTGAGTCGCACAACAGCCCTGTTGGATACCAGCGACGGCAGGGAAGCCTTTACCTCCCGCCAGCTGCTCACCGCCGGGAAGCATGCCAGTGAGGCCGCATCCTGCTTGCTGGAGCAGGCGACCGCCCACTATGCGTCGGCGGGAAACCGCCTCTTTGTGCGGGAGGGCGTTGCTGACATCGGTGCTGCAGAAATTCGATCCGCCATTGGGGAACACCTGAGACTGCGGGGACAGGCGCCGGTGGTGTTTGTGGACTACCTTCAAATTCTCAAGCCCTGGGAGCCGCGTGCCACCGACAAACAGAATACCGACCGGGCTGTGGTGGAGCTCAAGCGCATCAGCAGGGACTTTGGCATTCCGGTGGTGGCGGTGTCCAGCTTTAACCGGGACAACTACCGCACGGCGGTTTCCATGGAGGCCTTCAAGGAGTCGGGTGCGGTGGAGTACTCCGCCGATGTGCTGTTCGGCATGCAGCTGGCCGGGGCAGGGGAGCCGGGCTTCGATGTCAACGCCGCCAAGTTGCGGGAGCCCCGCCGCGTGGAGCTGGTGCTGCTGAAAAACCGCAGCGGTGTGCCATATGGAAAGATCACTTTTGACTATTTTGCCAAATTTAACCTGTTCCGGGAGGAGACCTCCCGTGCCCCACAGCTGCAAAAAAGTGCGGCTCTCTCACGAAAGCTGCACGCTTTCACGACATAATGCCATTTCGTGCAAAAGGAGGAGGCGTATGACAGGAGTCGAGGTCAACATGGTGACTTCGGACAGCCCGGCCGCTCTGGTGCTGTACGAGGCCATCTTTGGGGACGGCGTGGAGCGGGTGGAGGTCACCGCGCTGCCAAAAGGGCAGAATGAAGCTGTTTTTAGCCTCTACGGCACCCGCATCCACATGCTGGACGAAAACCCGGAATTTGGCATGGTCGCACCCAAGGAAGGGGATCCCAAGCCCATCTGGCTCAATGTGGTGGTGCCGGATATCGCTGCCACCTGGAAAAGGGCTATGGAGGCGGGCTGCGTCGAAATACAGCCGGTTACAGAGATACCCAGCCACGGTGTGAGCAACGCCATGTTTTCGGACCCCTACGGCTACATCTGGTTGCTGCACCAAATTCACCGGGAAGTCAGCTTTGAAGAGCGGATGGCCTCCTACGAGACCGGACAAAGCTAGGCGTGCCGGCTTTTGAACGCATCATAATTCTTGGGAATAATGGCAGCGGAAAGAGCCATTTCGCAAGGGAGCTGTCCGCCGCTACCGGATTGCCCCTCATCCATCTTGACGCGCACTATTGGGGGGCGGACTGGACAGAGCCCTCCGCTGAAGAGTGGCGCGAAAAGCAGGCCGCCCTAGTGGCAGGGGAGAGGTGGATTATCGATGGCAATCACTGCGGCACATTGGAGCTGCGGTACCGTGTCGCCGACGCGGTTATCTTTCTCGATTATAGCCGGCTCACCTGCCTGATGGGCCTTCTGCGGCGTCATGGAAAGAAGCGGCCCGATATGCCGGAGGGGCTGCAAGACCGCTTTAATATGGATTTTTTCCGTTTTTGCCGCCGCATGTGGGCCTTCCCGAAAACCGGGAGGCGCACCATTCTGGGATTACACGAAAAGTATCCGGACACCCCCTTTTTTTCTGTCGGCAGCAGGGGAGTTTTGAGGAATTTATTGGCGGAAAGGGTCAGAGAACATGAGCCAAATCTGGAGAGGAATGGAGCATATCATGATGAAATTGTTTAAGGTTGGTGGTGTTTTGGGTGTGATGGTGGCCATGCTGTGCATGGGGTGTATTTCGGTTTCTGCGCAGGGGCAGGATCAGTCGCTGAATCCCATTCCCAAGACGGCAACAGAGGGGACTGCAGCGCAGGAGACAAAGGAACTGGAAGGCGCGGCGTCGGAGATCGAGCGGAAATTCTACATCGAGCCCGCCAACCTCCCGAAGGATATGATCCTCAAGGGGGCCTCCTATGAAATTGAGCGCTATGAGATCATCCAGACCTACATCAACTACAGCCCCGAAATACGCGTTCGCCAGCTGACGGGCCGCCGGGGCACCTGGTGGACATTCACCCTCAAAACGCCCCAGGACGAGATCGGGCTTGCCAGAAATGAGGTCAATTTCAACATCACTCAGGCGGAGTACAGGGATTTGCTGGCGAAAAAAGTTGGCAACACGATAAACAAAACCCGGTACCAGTTTGAGGAAAACGGGACGCGCATCTTTGTCGACGTATACAGCGGAAAACTGGAGGGCCTTGTGGTGGCGGAGGTGGAATTTGCCAGCGTCGCAGAGGCGGAGACCTTCGTTCCGCCCTCCTGGTTTGGCCGGGACATCACCTCGGACAAGCGGTACAAGAACGCCAATCTGGCGAAGGATGGCATGCCCAGCGAATAATACAGCAAAAAGAGAGGACGGCAGCGCCGTCCTCTCTTCGTATTTCGATTCTTCTGGCTCTAGCCCAGCAAGGTCTTCGCTTTGGCAGCGATATCCGGAGGGGTTAGGTGGTACTCTGCGAACAGCTGATCCGGCTTACCGGACTTGCCGAACTTGTCCTGAACGCCGATCATGCCGAACTTGACGCTGACCTGTCCCATCAGGGCCTCGGCCACCGCGCCGCCCAGGCCGCCGATGACGCTGTGCTCCTCGCAGGTGACGACAGCCTTGGCACTGCCCGCCATCTTGCGGATGGTGTCAACGTCCAGCGGCTTGAGGGTGTGGATGTTGGTCACGCTGGCCTTGATGCCCTGCTCCGCCAGCAGGTCGGCGGCCTTGATCGCCTCGGGCACCATCAGGCCGCAGGCGAAGAGGGCCACATCGTCCGCGCCGCTCTGGCGCAGCACAATGGCCTTGCCAATCTCGAAGGGGGTGCCCTCCTCGGTGACATAGTCGCTCACCGGACGGGCCACACGCAGGTAGACGGGGCCGTCCATGGCCACAGCTGCCTTCACGGCCTTCGTCATCTCAAAGGGGTCCGCCGGGGCGATAACCGTCATGTTGGGGACAACCCGCATCAGGGCCAAATCCTCAATGCTCTGGTGACTGCCGCCGTCCTCGCCCACGCTGAGGCCTGCGTGGGTGCAGGCGATCTTCACGTTGGCGTTTACATAGGCGATGGAGTTGCGGATCATCTCATAGGCCCGCCCCGCGCCGAAGATGGCGAAGGTGCTGGCAAAGGGGATCAGCCCGGAGTGGGCGAAGCCCGCCGCCGCACACATCATGTTGGCCTCGGCGATGCCGAAATTGAAGTGGCGGTCGGGGAATTCCTTTTTGAAGTAGTTGGTCATGGTGGCGGAGGAGAGGTCGGCGTCCAGCACCACGATTTTGTCGTTTTCATGGCCCAGCTTGGTGATCGCCTGCCCGTAGGCAATGCGCAGGGAGGTTTTATCTGCCATTGTACGTCGTTCCTTTCATTGTTTGATACCCCTAGGCCTGGGCTCCTAATTCGTTCATCGCCTGCTTGTACTGCTCCTCGTTGGGGGCCTTGCCGTGCCAGCCAGCGTTGTTCTCCATGAAGGAGACGCCCTTGCCCTTGACAGTCTCGGCGCAGATGAACTTTGGCTTGCCCTCGCTGGAGGCGTTCAGGGCGTCCACCATGGCTTCGATGCTGTTGCCGTCCTGCACATGGATACAGTGGAAGCCGAAGGCTGCAAACTTGGCGGAAACGTCGCCGACGCTCATCACATCGTCGTTGCTGCCGTCAATCTGCAGGCCGTTGTGATCCAGAATAACAGTGAAGTTGTCCAGCTTGTAGTGGGCGGCGCTCATGGCAGCCTCCCAGACCAGACCTTCCTGGAGCTCGCCGTCGCCCACCAGGGCATAGACCTTGTAGGAGGCCTTTTTATGCTTGGCGGCCAGGGCCATTCCGCCCGCGATAGAGATGCCCTGTCCCAGGGAGCCGGTGTTGGCGTCCACGCCGGGGGTCTTGGAGCAGTCGGGATGCCCCTGGAGGTGGCTGCCAATGCTCCGGAAGCCCCATAGATCCTCCCGGGGGAAGTAGCCCTTGTGGGCCAGCACACTGTACAGGCCGGGGCAGGCATGGCCCTTGGAGAGCACGAAGCGGTCGCGCTCCTCCCACTGAGGATTTTTCGGGTCAACCTTCATCACATTGTCGTACAGGGCGAGGAGAATCTCCATCTCGGAGAGGGAGCCGCCGGGATGGCCCGACTGGCTGTGAAAGAGCATTTTTACCACGTCCGCCCGCAGCTGGCGGGCAGTGTCCTTCTGTGCGGCAAAATCCATTGTGGTACCCATCCTTTCGAGAAAGTTCTTTGATGTGCAGAATTCATTCTGGGAAGTGCACTGACCTCCGTATGGCACACGATTCTTACGCATTTCAGTATATCATTTGCGCCGTTTCATTACAAGAGGTGGAGTTTGCTGATGAAGGGACTGAAAGCGAAATGTGCACGTGAACAAATAGGCTCCAGCCCTCAAGACTGCTCAATGCACACCTCCATGGGGTGCCCTGTCTCCCACGCGGCCCACTCCTCCGAGAGGATGCCGTAGATTATAATATCGGAGAAGCGGCCGTCCTGCAAACCCATCTGCTGGCGGAGAACACCCTCCCGCACCATGCCGTTCTTCTCCATCACCCGGCCGGAGCCGGGGTTGTAGACGCTGTAATTGGCGAAAATTCGCCGAAAGCCCTTCATGCCGAAGAGATAGTGAAACACTCCTGCCACCGCCTCGGTCATAAGACCCTCCCCCCAATGCAGGCGGGAGAGGCAATAGCCCATTTCCCAACCGCCCAGGGCTTCAAAGACGCCCAGGCTGCCGATGGGCTCGCCTTCCTTTTCCAGAATCCAGTGGAAGTAGAGGGGCTTTTCGTAGCCCTTCACGCAGTCGGCCACGTATTTTCTCGTAATATTCACATCGCCGTGAGGGGCCCAGGTCATATATCGGGTCACCTCCGGGTCATTGGTCCAGTTTTGGAACATTGCTTCCGCGTCGCCCGCCCGGAATTTCCGCAGCACAAGGCGGGGCGTGTGGATGGTAGCGGTGCCGTTTTTCATGATGAGAACCAATCTTTTCCTGATAAGCTTTTAGCGGTGTTATTCCGGCGCCGGGCAACTCTCGGTTGCCAGCCGGAACAGATACTGGTAGCCGTAAAACTCCCGGTCGTTGCCCCAAGTTACCTCCAGGCTCACCACATAGCTGCCGGACTCCTGGGGGAGGGAAAAGACCTCCTGCCGCCAGTAGACCTCTCCGCCGTCGCTGTCGTAGAGCGTGTAGGCAGGTGTTCCGGCTGTCTCCCCATCGAGCAGGATTTCCAGTTCGCCAAACAGGGGGATGATGGGAAGCTCCCCCAGTACCTCCATGGGCTGCTGCCGGGCGCTGTCGGTAACTGTGCCGTCCCGCGACTGCATAAAGATAGGGTAGGCGGCGGGCGTGTAGTCGCCCACACCGGTGCGGACGGTCACGATTCCCACCTCCACCGGGCGGGAGCAGCTGGCCAACCCCCACAGCAGGGTGAGAGCGAGCAGCAGCAAGAGCGTCTTTTTCACGGGACTACCTCTTTTTCCGAATACGTGGCGATTAGCTGTGTCAATCTTACCTTCCCAGAGTAGCACTGTCAACAACAAAAAGAGAGCCGATTGGCTCTCTTTTTGCTTTGAATATCGTCTTGTAAGAATTGTAATTACAGCGCCCGACCGATCAGAAGATACACGCCGCCCTGATCTGTATCGAAGTGGAGGTAGCCGGTCTTGTCCAGAAATTCGCCTGTGATGAGGGTGTAGCTACCTGTGGATTCATCGTAGCGGTAGAGGAAGAGGGAGGAGGAGTCCAATCCTTCTAAATCAACTTTAGCCGCTACCTGAATGGTCTGGCCGAACGCGCCCTGTTGATCCAGCACGACGACGGCCACATCGCCCAGCGTCTTTTCAAGGGAGCGCTCCAGGCTCTCCACCCGGCTGCCGGTGGTGTGAATGCCCAGCTTGACCTCATTTGCCAGGGGCTGTCCCGCGTGGAAGATCAACCTGCCCTCCACGGTGCTGCCGGAAGCGTTTAAGGTGTCGGCGTAGAGGCTGATGGTGCGGTTATGTTCAGCAGCCAGCTCGCCCAGCGCCTCCAAAGTTGTGGCGCGGATGGAGGTGGCGCCACGCACGGTAACCTTTACGCCGCCGGTGGGGGTGGCCGCCAGGGCGGCCTCAGCTTCCCGAAGGATGGCAGTGAGGGAGACGCTGCCGTCGCTGTTCAGGTTTGTGCTGCTGGCCCGAATAGCGGATTGGGTGGCGCGGGTCGCGACGATGTCGCCGTCTGCCTGGCTGGGAGCGGGGCCAACTGCACCGCCTCCACCGCCACCCCCGCCGCCGTTGGAGCTGTCGGCGCCGCTGCTGCCACCACTACTGTTGTTATTGCTGTTACCGGAGGAGCCGCCGCCGTTACCGGTGTTGGTGTTTCCGCCCTCGTTGGATTCACCCAGGACAGGGGAGCCGCCAGGCCCGAAGAGTTGGGCCCAATAGTTGACACCCTTGTATTCAAAGACGCCCGCCGCCATGGTGCCATGCTGCGCGTCCAGAAGATTGGCCCTGTGCGTGGGGGAGCTCATCAGGCTTTCCATGGCGTTTTCCGCTGTGAATGCCACCATGACAAGATTTTCGCCCTCGATCACTCCGGCAGGGGCGATGGTGTACCAGGGCAGGCCGTTGGGCCGAATGTGGTTGAAGGAGATGGCGGCTTCCGCCGCGCGCTGAATGGCGTATTCTTCCAGTTCGCTGTCCCATTCCAGGGGAGAAATGCCATTTTCCGCCCGGGCGGCGTTGGTGAGCTCCAGCAAATCCTCGGCGAGACCGTAGTCGACAGAGCCCTCTAACACCTGCTGGCCGTCGCGTGTTGGTATGATAATTTGAGTGGAGTCGGCTGCACTGGCCCTCAAGTTGGCATTTGGGAGAACAAGAAGGCTCAATGACAGGAGCCCTACGAGTAAGAAAGATAATACCTTTTTCATTTTCTGCGCGTTCCTTTCTAATGGGCGGATTGTCCGCCCTGCAAAATAAAATAATGTTAAGTCAAACTGTGCTCAACTGTTTCTGTATTTATGATAGCTCCCGAAACACTTTTATTTTGACGAATTTTCTCCCCCTACTCCCAGGGGCCGCAACAGAACAGATTCAAGATGCTTTGGACAAATGAGTGCAATAGTTCCCTTCCGATTCGACAGCAAACCGGACAAAAACGATAAATGCGTTCCGGAAATGGGGTGGTAGCCAACATAAGTATAGTGGAAGCAGGTGCAAAATACAGCAAAAAACCGCATTATCACGCGGTTTTTTCACAGACTTATCCTGAAATGTCAAAAAATTGTAAATTTGGCTCGATCTGTCGCAAAAAACAAATAGAGCGGGCTTTCCTTTCGGAAAGCCCGCTCTATTTGTTAAAAGTTCGCCCAAATCTGCGGGTCAGTGGACAGCGTACGGGAGTGCGTTTACCAGTGGATTCTGCTATACACCGAAAGTATCTGCAATGTCGCTTTTTTGCTCTCGCTTCAAAAGGGGAGGAGAAGCCTGCGCAGAACTTTTCGGACTATTTTGCAGAAAGCTGTCCAAAATCAATTTTGGAAGCAGCGCTGGAATCGCGGGGAAGCCTTTCGCCCTGCCGGAGCGTCAGCTTCTATTGCAGTGCCGCCAAAACAGTTGGTGTGCAGTCCAACTGCTTCGGCGGGTGCGGGGGTGGGGAAGAGGGGAGAAAGCCGCTTCTCCTTCTGTCGCCCAACCCATTCCGTAAAATGATGATCGCTTCCGCCTGACCGTTCGGCGGGTTACACCTCCACCACCGGCGCCTCAAACGATGTCGCTGTGGTAGATATAAGATATAAATGCAATCGCAATGATGCAGACTGCACTCGCAAAAGAGCGGCGATGCGCCCTTTTTACGCTGGTTAGGGCTGAATCGAGATGATGCCTGCCTTGCGGGTGTGGTTGCCCGATTCGTCTGTGGCCTTGAAGTAGATGATGTATTCTCCGGGGACAGACCAGAGAATATCGCTGAAGCCCTCCACGCCCAGATAGGCGGTCTCCATGTCGATTTGGCCGGAGTAGTTGTCGTAGGCCTCCATCCCGGCGGCCTCAAAGGCTTTCCGCAGCTCCTTCTCGCTGACCGGGTGGGCGTCGCTGGAGCCGTAAGTCAGCTTGCGCTGGGGAAGGAGAATCTCGGGGGGCGTCTCGTCTATAATGCGGACGCGAACCACCGCGGTGGCCTCCTCGCCATTCTCCCATTCCGCAACCAGGGTGACCTCTTGGCTGAAGTCTGCCGTAATGACGGAGAAGTTCAACTCGGAAAAGTCGGGGCTGGAGAGGTTGGAGAGCATTGCGCCGCCCCTTACCTGGCCGGTGATCGAGTCAACAGAAACCGCGTTGACAAGCTCCACGAACTCGGCAAAGGTGAGGGCGTTGCTGCGGAAAGAGGGGTGGCGGTCATTGACGGACAGCTCCACCGACGGGTCGGCGGACAGTCTGTAGTAGCCGTTCTCTTCCCGGATTTCTTCGTTGGTGAGCTTGCCGTTCTTTTTGTAATAGAGGCGCAGCAGGGTGTCGCCCTTCACTTGGTCAATCGAGCTGCCGGAGACACTGGTCTGGAAGGTGTAGCCGGAATAGCTCCTGCGCTGGGGTGAAAAGCTCTGGCCGCGGGTCACTGTGACCGTGTCGGTGCCGGCCAGATCTGCCTTCTCAATGTCCTTGTCGTAGCGGTAGTGCTCCACTGTGATAGTGTATTGCTTGGGGGCGTAGCGCCACAGCGCGTAGGCAAAGGTGTCGCTGGTGAGGGGTGTTGTGGCGTTGAAGTCGGGTACCGTGCCGCCGGGGGTTACAGTCCAGCCCAGGAACTCATAGTCCTCCCGGACAGGGTCTGCGGGGAAGCGGTCTCCCAGTCCTTCGCCCCGGGCTCCGGTGACAGTGGTGAGAATATTCTCGCCGTCCACAAAAGCCACGTTTACGCCCTCTACGGGCCGTTTATCCCAGACTGCGTGAACGGTGAGGTCGTTCGACACGGGCGTATTGCTGCCGAAATTCGGCGTGCCTGCCGAATTGGCTGTCGTCCAGCCCAAGAAATCATATCCTTCCCGGGTGGGGTCAGCGGGGAAGAGGTTCCCCAGGGAGCTGCCCTTGTTCACCGGCAACTTATGAAGCTCGGTGCCCTCCGACACGAACCGGACGATCACCTGCTCTGGAGCTTTTTCTTTCCAGATTGCATAGACAGTGAGGTCGCTGGTGATAACAGTTTCCCGGTTAAAGTTCGGAATATCAGTGTTTTGGGCGGTTGCCCAGCCGACAAAGTCGTAACCATCCCGGACAGGAGCATCTGGGAAGAGGATTCCCAGTGAACTGCCTTTTTTC
>JBKEBS010000003.1:0-4558 GCA_047973265.1 Oscillospiraceae bacterium | reverse complement strand
CTGATTCCGTCTGTCAGATCTGTCGGGTTCGCGAGCTGGCTCGATCAGTTGGGAAGGATCGAGTACGTCGACAGCCGTGACGCCGAGTAGAAGGAGTTTTTCGTTCCGAGGGTAATTGAGTAATTCAAGCTCGGAAGGAACACGCGGGAACGGGCGAACCGTTTTTTCCCTGAATAGACGGACGGGCAGGCTATCGCACTTTACCTCGGACTGAAATTGGTCCCGAATGGCAGTATCGCTGTTTTCTGCGGAAGAAAGTCGACAGCTGCCAGCATCTGCGAGAAGGCCGTCGATCTTATCGAGCGTGGCGCACCACTGGCCCTGCCATCAGATTTTTCAAATGCCCAGGAAGTTGCGCGGCTGACACATCTGCATGTCGAGAATCTTGGCACTGACGCCCCGGCGTCCCAAAGTGCGGCACACGGAATTTTTTCCCATCATGGCAATACGCCGCATGGTATCCGGCTGGCGGTGGAGCATGCCATGCGTGACGACCTTGTACGATTTGTTGTTTGTACATCCACTTTGGCGCAAGGCGTAAACCTTCCGATTCGATACCTCATCGTGACCAGTGTCTACCAGGGCATGGAGCGCATCAAGGTTCGCGATTTCCACAACCTCATTGGCCGCGCAGGCCGAGCCGGGATGCACACCGAGGGCAGCATTCTGTTTGCGGACCCGAATGTATATGACAAGCGACGCGATCGAAAAGGTAGATGGCATTGGGATATAGTCAAAGAGCTGCTTGATCCAACCAAGTCTGAGAAATGCGTAAGCAGCCTCTTTCAACTGATTCCTCTGGCTATCCGGAATGACCGTACCAAGTCAAAAGACAAAAAGAATCATACGCTGACATGGGACATCCTGTCTTTTGCCAAAGCTCATATAGCCGGGTGGGATTCTCTGAATAAAATTATTGGCAAGATCGCTAAACAACACGTTGAAAATGGTTTCACGGTCGATGCGGTGAGACCGCAATTCGAATTTTTCAGCCTGACTCTCTCCTCCATCGAAGGCTTTCTTCTTTCTAACTGGGATGCTGTTGATAATGGCCTGACGGAGGCAGACATTGCTGATCTCGCGGAACAGACATTGGCGTACTTCTTAGCTGATGATGAGAAACGGGAGCAGATTCAAGAATTGTTCAAGCTTCTAGCCGAAAACATATCAGAAAATATAACTGACGCTAACCAGCGGAAAGCATTTGGTAAAACATTATATAGTGTCAACGATGCTAAGGCGATTGAGGTGTGGGTACAAGATAATGCTGATGAACTTATTGCCGTTCAAAATGGAGACGAAGTTCTTGACCTCGTGTGGCCGTTAATAACGGGGCATGTACACAACAACGCCTTCAATAAGTTCGACAAGAAGGACGTCCTGAAAGATATTACGAAGAAGTGGATTTCAGGGATCCCATTTCATGAGCTTTTCCGAATTGCCGACAAAAATAAATGCAAGCTCGGTAAAGGAAAGAGGCCTAGGAAAGTCAAAATCGAAAATATCATTGATATCTGCGAGGGCGGGCTTGCCTATGATGGAGCTCTTCTTGTGAGTGCATTGTGTGAATTTGTAGAAATGCTGGACCGCGAAGGAACAGGTGATTCGATCAATCGTCTTCAGCTTTTCCAAAAGCGCCTGAAATATGGTTTACCCACCGAAACCACCATTGCCCTTTATGAACTTGGCTTTTCGGATCGCGTCATCGCTCAGAACCTTGCCGCATCTTTAAACCTGGCAGCAACCCAGAAGAAGGATATCGTGAAGGTGCTTAAAAAAGATCGGGATGGAACCGGGGCGGTGATGGGAAAATATCCAAGCTATTTTCAGAAGCGAATGAATGAACTCCTGCGGTAGAAATTCAGATCATCGGTCCGAGCTATCTCGCGCCCTGCTGTTGGCCCGGTTGTTGGCAGGGCGGGAAGCCCACATTCCCCCAGGAGGGGACATGAATCAAGAGACACCGACACCACCAAGAGAGCATCATTTCTACGTTTCGATTGCCAAGTTCCTTTTCCACCATCCGGAGCATGGCATCGTATCAGTGCGGGACCCGATCAAAATCAAGGATGCAGAACGATACGGGCTCAGCCCGCTCATACTTTATGGACTGACCGTTGCCGGATTGCCCATCCGGTGGATGACCTTCACTCCAGTCGATCAGCCCAAGCCCTTCCGAGATGTTCTTCTAGATGCGTGGCGTAACGCCGATGGCTTACGTGGCCGACCGGACATCCTGCGGATCAACCGCCACCTAGCGACGGTCAGCCCTGAACTGGCGGGGGAAATGGCAAAAGTAGGAGTCCAGGTCGAGGTCGCCGATGCCAAGGAGAAATCCCTTCCTGCTTCTCTGCGCTCAGCCCAGAACTCCAGCCGGTGGCTGCTGAGGAAGCACTTCGGAAACGCCCGGTCTCTAACTGAGGCCGTCCAGGCCCTTTGCCAATACGCTCAAGATGACCACGATTTTCGTGCCAGGGATGATCACAGAGGTATGAACAGCCGCAAGGTTGAAGGCAGAATCCAGCAATGGCTGGCCTTACCGGCGCAAGTGCCGGCGCCAACAGTGACCGGCGGACTCGATTGGGAACCCGGTCCGTGGCTGTCATCCTGGGAGACCTCTCTACCGCCCGATCAGCCCCGATATTTCAACCTCGATGGGGTTGATGGCAGCACTTGGCTGCTGACAGGTGAGAAAGCTCCGGAGGATATCGTCGAGGAGGATGATTTCTGGGGCGACAGTGACTACGACAACGCGGCCGAAATCACCAAGAACCTCGTGGCGTGCTGGCCCAATCCTCCCGTGGAGATAGCCAGGTGTGCCGGGATCACCCTGCGGGAACTTCAATGGTTCTCCTCGGGGAAGGCGTCCCTTGACCGACATGCGCGTTTTGGCCTGGAAGCCTTGCTCGGCATCGAATACAACGAAAGCGTGGGGAGATATGTAGAAGCCGGACCTTATGTTCTGGTGGCCCACAACCCGCTGGCCCTCAAAAAAATCTATGAAGGCATTTCCGGTGGCGGCGATGCACACCCCTGTGAGATTGTCCCCCATCAGGGAGCCGCAGACCCAAGCTGGCGATACGTGTTGATCAATGCTTATGGAGAACCCCCGAGCATCGTGATAGCGCCTCGCGGAGCAAAAATCACGGAGCGTCTTCCGGATTTGCTTATGAATTATGGCGGCATAAGGGCTGTAGCCTCGGAGTTCTACCGAGATATCGTTTCTACCTGCGCCCGGGCCTGCCGCGAACCTACCGCCAACCTCCGGGAGATGAAAGGCTTCGTGAAACGCTACGAAGCGCACTGGGTGGATTGTGTCTGGCAGCCGGAGTAAACCTATATGCCCACAGTTTAAAGCGTAGAGATTGAGATTAATAGGATCGTTATTCATCCAGTCTGAAGGATATATTACTGAATTAAGAACGCCGAATCACGTTTCAAATCCCTCCTAAAAGCCCTGTCCAACGCTATGTTGGGGAGGGCATGTTATTTTGTATTACCAAGAGGAGTTACTCATGTCCCCATATCAATCAGAAAACATCACAGATCTGGCCAAGGCCCTACTAAGCCTGCAGCGAACCGTACAACCTATCGCAAAAGACGCTGAAAATACCTTCACCAAGAGCGGGTACGCCAGTCTCAACAGTGTCATGGACGCCTGCCGCAACGCGCTCATCGAAAACGGCATCTGGCTGTGCCAGTACCCTGTGCCTGTGGAGCAGCCCAACTCCTTAGGACTGGTTACCAAGTTGACGCATGCAGAGTCTGGTCAGTGGCAAAGCTCCCTTGCGGTAGTTCCTTTGCCCAAGGCCGATCCCCAGGGCATGGGATCGGCAATGACATATGCCCGTCGCTACGCTCTAACCGCAATGTTGGGCATGGTAACTGAAGATGACGATGGTGAAGGTGCTAAAAATGGCAAAAAATCACCCACACGGCCAAAATTGCCAGTAATTGTCCCTGAATCGCAAAAAGGTCAACAACGCAACCCATCAACCACAAAAAATATTTCAACCCCTTCAAATCGCCCGCCAGCAAGCCCTAAAAATCTCCCACCGCTAGAAGGCGTCACCTACCAGCAAGTTACAGCCCAGGACGGACGTCCTTGCATCATTGCCACCGGCAACACGCAGGCCAAAAAGGAATTACTGACCGGTTCGGGCTTCCGTTGGAACCCGCAGAGAAAATTGTGGTGGAAGTATGTCGATGCCGCATAACAATAATCAAAATATCGAGTGAGAGGGCTGGTCTGCCTGCTCAAGGACAGTACGGCTCTTGTGGGCCATGCCCAAAAAGTTGTTGAGGGGTAACCCCATTGCCGTTGCCCCATCTTTACAGAATATGCCGCAACTCCATTTGAGCAGCGCTGACGACACGATTATGCCACCAGAAATCAGTGAACGGTTCTGCCGTGCGGCCCTACAACTTCAGAGTTGCCGTGTGGTAAAGGGCGCACAGCATGGTGGGGAGTGGCAGGATGTTTGGGATTATCAGGAAGGATCTGGGAATGCAGGTAAATTGGAATTTGCTCTTACAGAGGAACAACAACGTAGCCTTT
>JBKEBS010000069.1:0-30269 GCA_047973265.1 Oscillospiraceae bacterium | reverse complement strand
CCCATTATTGTCCCTCCCTGCGAAGAAACTCATCAGCTACCGCCAGGTATTGATCACCCAAGCGGCTCTTTTCCGCAATTAAGCTTGATCGGCTGTCTGTGGAGTAGGGGGCATCTGCCAGGCGTCGGATCATAGTCTCAAAGGCAATGTCCCCATATTCTTTCCTGACTTCCGTTTCAACGTCTCTTGACATGACGGTATCATCTTGCATAGTCAACAGTACACCGGAGATCCTCATCCGTGGATTGAGGTTCTTTTTGACGCGCACCAGAGCTTCCTGGAACATATTCAGCCCATCCCAGGAAAACTTCTGTGTTTGAACTGGCATGATGATCTTGTCACAAGCCGAGAGGACATTTACCATGAGAATACCGAGAGAGGGCAGACTGTCGATGATAATGTAATCAAAGTCGGCAGTGTCCCCATTTTTGAGAACATGATCTAAGATGCTTTCCCGGCTCATCGCGGTGGCCAAGAACAACTCAGCACCTGTGAGAGCTGAATTGCTGGGAATATAAAAGAGGCCTTCATGGTTTACCATGATGGCCTCTTTTAGACGGGAAGGCTGGTCTTGAATATCGTCAAGGAGCAGATCTGTAATAGTGACCTCACCATTTTGAGGCATATGTCCCAGGTAGTCTGTGAGATTGTGCTGTGGATCAAAGTCTATCAGGAGCGTTTTTTTTCCTCTCTCTTTTAGAGCCGCTGCGAGATTGAGCGCCGTAGTTGTCTTGCCGACGCCGCCCTTTTGGTTTGCGATTGCAATAACTGTTGCCATGATTTCATTCCTCCTGTTTTCTCATAAAAATTACACAACATATAAAATTGCAAGGGTGCGACAATTTGTCGCACCCTAGTTTAACACGGTGACGCATTCTAGCGGATAGGGAGTGAAATATCTTTTTGTTTTTGAACAAATAATGAAGTGTTTGTATACTTTAATAACAGTTTGCGCTGTATTTTTGCAATTTTTTGGGAGGTAAACAAGAGGAATGAAAAGAGTATCGACAGCTAAGTGGTATCAAAAATACAAAAGGTGGCAGATTAATGTTCAGAAGGACAAGGTGCGTCGATCATTTTATTCATCAAAGAGGGGGTTGTGTGGCAAGCGAGAATGCCACGAAAAGGCAGATGCTTGGTTGGAGATGTTTGAAGATGGTCGTCCTAATGTTTCTGTAATGTATATGAAGTTCATAGATGAACTGAAATTGAGGACCAGCAAGAGCTATTGGGGAAACTACGAAGGGTATTGGCGTAACTGGATGCACGTATCAATGAAGAAGAAAAAGATGGAACAGCTAACCGAACAGCACTTTCAAGATATACTCAATGCGGCATATAAGAAAGGCTTATCAAAAAAGACTCTAAGAAATATGCGTGGTTGTTTTAGCTCGTTTTTGAAGTTTTGCAGAAAAGCGAAGAAAACATCTCTTACAACAGAACATCTATATATACCAAAAAAAGCACCAGAGAAAGAAAGGGTGATCCTACAGCCAAATGATCTTCATATACTATTCTCCAGGGACACTACACTTTTTAATAAAGATGATAAATATGAGCCGCTTGTATTCGCCTTTAGGCTTCAAACAGCAACAGGGATGAGGCCGGGAGAGGTGTTAGGGTTAAAGTGGGAAGATTTGGATTTTAAGCGTGGATTAATCTCTATTGTTAGGTCGATAAATGTACAACGCGAATTTACCACTGGTAAAAACGACAATGCGATTAGATCATTTGCAATGACTAAGTTAACTAGGAGCACCTTAATTGGGCACTTATTTCGGAATGGAATGGTCAGCGAGTATGTTTTTTCTTTGAAGGGAACATGGGTAAGACCATCCACTTTTTATGATAGATGGATTAAGTATCGAAATCATCAAAGAATCACCCACGCATCTCCTTATTGTTTGAGGCATACTTTTATCTCTGTTATCAAATGCTTACCAGTTGGTGTAGTCAAACCGTTAGTTGGACATTCTGTTAACATGGATACATATAAGGTATACGGTCACGAGCTGGAAGGCGAGAAAGCGCAGGCCGCTAGTCTAGTTCAGACAGAGTTTGAAAAACATGTGCCGCTTATGAAGCAGTTAGTATAACACATTTTTTAACCCACTATAGTTTTATTACATCTTGCACACTATTTTTCAGTATCAGTTACTTTTTTTGGGTGCCGTATGATGCTGCGCTTTCCTGTGCTTTTTTATTGGTAATGAATTGACTATTGAAGAAGTGTATGCTATAATTTTTAAGTCAGTAAGACACTTTGTGACTTGTTCGATTCCCGTACGGGTCACCATAAAGTCAGGCAATATGTTTGGCTTATAGAGTTTCTTTGAAACTCAAACCGGTGCTGATGACGGTGAGGTTCCACCCGTTCCCATCCCGAACACGGAAGTTAAGCTCACTTGTGCCTAAGATACTTGGCGGGCAGCTGCCTGGGAAAATCGGTAGGCGCCGGTACTAGACTTGGATATTCTATCTTTCGAGGTTGAATATCCAAGTTTCTATTCCTCAATAGCTCAGTTGGTAGAGCATGCGGCTGTTAACCGCAGGGTCGTTGGTTCGAGTCCAACTTGGGGAGCCACAAAAAGCATCCTGGACAATTGTTCAGGATGCTTTTCCATATTTGATTCCTTTGTATTGGAGGGCTACTTGTGACAGCACTTTTGATTAGACTATTTATAGGGAAAGATGTTAATGTAGGCGAAAAAAGAGAAAAATATGGGTTTCTGGCAAGCTGGGTTGGTCTTGTCACAAATCTGCTTCTCTTTGTTGCCAAGCTGCTGACAGGCCTTTTCACTGGCAGCATATCAATTATGGCGGATGCGATCAACAATATGTCCGACAGCGCCTCATCCGTTATCACATTGGTAGGTTTTAAGCTCTCGTCTGTTCCCGCAGATGAGCAGCATCCATATGGGCATGCCCGGTATGAGTACATCAGTGGGCTTCTGGTCTCATGCCTTGTGTTGATCATAGGCTTTCAGTTCCTCATTAGTTCCGTACAAAAGACGCTGGCACCCGAGCCCATACAGTTCAATTGGATTGTAGCGGTGTTACTGATCCTCTCCATTCTCGCAAAGCTCTGGCAATCCAGGTTTTATCATACGATAGGAAAGACCATTGATTCACAGGTTCTGCTGGCCACCTCTGTGGACAGCCGCAATGATGTGATTACAACACTGGTGGTGTTGGTGAGCGCGGTTCTCCAAGGTCTGACCGGCTGGTACCTAGATGGGCCTATCGGGATTGCGGTATCTTTATTCTTGCTCTACTCGGGGGTAAAGCTGATTCAGGAAACCTTGACCCCTCTTTTGGGCGAAGCGCCGGGCAAAAAGCTGGTTCGGAAAATCACGGAAAAGGTATTATCCTACCCCTCAGTGCTTGGAATGCATGATCTTATGGTGCACAGCTACGGCCCGGAGCAGCAGTTTGCATCCGCTCATGTGGAGGTTCCTGCATCACAGGATATTATGGTGAGCCATGATATTATTGATACCATTGAAAAAGATGTCAAGCAGGAACTCGGCATTCAGCTTGTTATACATTTGGACCCTATTGTCACGGATGACCCAGAATTGGACGCGTTAAAGGAAAAAGTAAATCAGATTACAGAGAAGATTGATAAGTCGCTGTCCATTCATGATTTTCGCATGGTGAAGGGAAAAACGCATACTAATATTATCTTTGAAGTGACGGTTCCGCCGCGCTACAAAACAACAGATGGAGCACTCCGGCGCCTGTACCGGGAGCAAATCAAGGCACTGAATCCTGCATACGATGTGGTGATTACTGTGGACAGGAGCTATACATCCACTACGAGCTGAGAAAGCGCAGCGTTGATTGCGGAAAGGAAATGAGGTAAAATGCCTGAGCTGTCAAAGAGGATGCAGACCGGAGGGGCTAACATATTGCTGCGCCTGGAGGAAGAGGCGAGGAAGCGCAGGGCAGAGGGAAAGGCCGTCTACAATTTGTCTGCAGGCACGCCTGATTTGCCGCCCGATGACTTTGTCATGGAGACTTTTTCCCGGGAAGCGTTGGTACCGGAGAATTATCAGTATGCAATCTGCGACTCCCCGGAACTGCTACAGGCGGCGGTGGACTGGTACGACAGGCGCTTTGATGTGAAGCTTGTTCCAGAAGAAATCACATCGGTTTACGGTACGCAGGAGGGCATGGCCCATATCGCGTTTCCGCTGTGTGATCCCGGAGATTTGGTTTTGGTGCCCGACCCGGGCTATCCGGTGTTTCGCTCTGGGCCGTTGATGGCTGGAGCGGAGCTGGCGGTAACCCCGCTGAGGGAAGAAAATAACTATCTTGTCGATTTGGATGCCATCCCGACGTCCGTAGCACACAGGGCTAAAGTAATGGTGGTTTCCTATCCCAACAACCCCTGCACGGCTGCCGCGCCGATGGAATTTTATGAGCGCTTGGTGCATTTTGCCAAGAAGCATAACATTTTTGTAATACATGATAACGCTTACTGTGAGCTGGCGCTGGAGGATGGGCCCTGTGGCTCTTTTCTTCAGGTTCCGGGCGCGCGGGATGTGGGCATGGAGTTCAACTCGCTGTCGAAATCCTACAACCTCACTGGTATGCGCATGTCCTTCGCCCTGGGCAACAGAAAGGTGATCGAGGCATTCCGGGCATTCCGTTCCCAGATCGACTACGGGCCATTTCGCGCATCACAGAAGGCCACAATCGCTGCGCTGAACGGCCCTCAGGATATTCTGGAGAGAAATAGAAGTGCTTATCGCAGCAGGAAAAACGTCTTGTCAAGCGGTTTGCAGAAAGCGGGATGGAAGGTTCCGACCTGCGCAGGAACCATGTTTGTGTGGTACCCGCTCCCCGAAGGGTGGAAAGACGACGTGGATTTCACGTTCCGGCTGCTGGAGCAGACAGGAGTTATCTGCGTACCGGGCTCCAGTTTTGGAGAAATGGGCCGGGGATATGTGCGATTCGCACTGGTACTGCCGGAGGAGCAACTGGGGGCAGCTGTCACGGCCATAGAGGCGAGCGACTTAATATAGCAAATAGTAATTGCTTTTCATTTTGGAGTTCAGTGACCGCCCATACTTTAACATCAGTTCAAAGTGTTTAGTGATGACCGCAGACACTTTACTGTGGAAAAGTATGGGCGTTTTTCTAATTTACTATCCTGTCAAGCAATGGTTGCAAAGACCCTTTAGATACGCTATAATAATTAGCAGATGATTTACAGGTGCATTTACTATTTTATAGTATTTAATTGTGCAACAATGCAATAAACAGCAAAAAATACGACACTATGTAAGTGTCTAACCCAATTTGGTGGTGTGCCTGTGGGAATAGACGTCAAACTCGTCGAAGCGGCGAAGCAGGGCGATAAGGAATGTTTTGCTCAGGTGTATGACATGATTGCGCCTGATCTCTACAAGGTCGCCCTCTATACCTTGGGCAACACACACGACGCAGAAGATGTGGTGAGCGAGACCTTCATTGAGGCCTATAAGGGCATCAGCAAACTTCGGGAAGCTGATAAATTCAAGGCTTGGATGATGAAGATTCTGTCTATCCGGTGCAAGCGCAAGATAGCGGAATATGTGAAGGGTAAACGGGAATTGGATATCGAAACGGTACTGGGCGGCCTGACTGATCCCAGCGATGTTTCCGGCGAGGTGTCGGAGCAGGTTACGGTACTGGCGGCGATGAACAGGTTATCGGAGCAGGAGAGGCTGATCATACAATTGGCTGTCATGCAGGGCTACACGACCAGAGAAGTGTCGGAAATACTGGACAGCCCCCATGGCACGATCAGCTCCAAGCTGCACAGAGCACTGGCAAAGCTGAGACGGATGATTGATCTTGATATCCCAAGCCGAAAATAGGTTGACGGCGCCCGTTGCGGAAATGAGGTTATTGCATTGGCAGAGCGGCCGGATAATGATATCAATGTCGGCAAGGAGATAAAATATCTTCGCGGTGTCCTGTCCCAGGTGGACGGGGAGATTGATTTGCCCGAAAAACTGCGGGGGCGCAATATGCTCCACAAGCTGGATGGCATTGAACAGAGTGACCCGCCTAAAAAATTCTGGACGAAATCCCGCTTTCTTTCCTGGGAAGCGGTAGCTGTCTACGCAATTGCCGCAGCGCTGACAATTTTGGTAGTAAGGACAGGCGTAATCAACAGTGTTGACGGCAGCAAAACCAATGTGCCTATAGTGGACACTCCCGGGCAGGTTATGGTGCCGGATATCTACTCTACTCCCGGGACAGAAGCTCCTGAAACAACGGAGCCAGGCCAGACTGCCCCTGAACAATCCGGCGGTGACGCTGTACAGCCCGATTCACCGGAGACCCAGGGCGGACAAAATCCTGTCCAGGATGGCAGCACAACAACGCCGACGCCGGGCACACAAGGCAGTGGAACGGCAGGGAAGCCTGTCGAGAACTGGACGACCACAGAGCCCGGTGGAGTTGGCGGCGGCGGAGAGATCAAAACATTGGGAGAATTTGAAAAATATACTTTCATCATCCGCAAGAATGATCCAAATGATCCGGATAAAAAGGATTATCCTCTCACCCTGGAAGTGGTGGAAGAGGGTAAAGATGAAATCTATGCCCAGGTGGATCTCACCGGGATGATAGATGTCACTACCTTTATGATAGATGAGGGCTATATCACGCTTATCGGCAAAAACGATAAGGATATGACTGTGGTGAGCACCTACAAGGGCTTTTATACGCAGGATCTGGCAATGACCGGTCAAATGGCGCAGCCCGGCCTGCTCCTCACCTATCAGATGCGAAATGGTTATGCTTATGTGGTGACGAACTTGAAGGAAGTGCCCTATGGCTGGATAACTTCCGATACCAATGAAGTTGCTATCGGTGACAGCACAGAGAGCGGATACGGTGTGTTGACGGCGATGAGAAATGCAACCGGTGAAGGGGAACAAATCACGATTCGCGGCACAAACGGCGGCGGGATCGAGCTCAACTCTGGACATATGGTAATCGAATATGAGGATTACAGCGGGGAAGAGCGAAGGGCAAAGGTGACATTCCGCGGTACCCGGCTGGAATACGAAGACGCAAAATAAGCGAAATGTTTCTGTAAGGAGGCTGGCACTTGGATTGGGTGCCAGCCTCTTGTGTATATGATTGTTGGTACAGGAAAAATATGTTGGATTGTGTACTGGAAGAAGCCGGGCAACGCTTGAAATCTGCTGCGTGATCTGCTATAATTTCGTCATGTGAAATCGCCGTGTGGAGAAGTACCCAAGTGGCTATAAGGGGCTCCCCTGCTAAGGGAGTAGGCTGGGTAACCGGTGCGGGGGTTCGAATCCCCCCTTCTCCGCCAGCAGCTTGGTGCTGCAAAACAAAAAGCTCTCTTAGTTTTACTAAGAGAGCTTTTTGCTATACTAATCTTTCTTATCATGGAGACCCTGAATAGAGCTAAATCCACTTTCATCCAGCGGTTGAAAGGGCACAACCGGCGGGAGGTTATCATAGGTGATCACAGGGGTTCCAACCGGAGCAGCCCACTTGACCGCATTGATAATGACCTTCTGGATTTCCGGCATATGGTAAATGGGGAAGGATTCGTGCCCGGGGCGGAAGTAGAAGATGCGGCCCTTTTCCCGGTGGAAGCAGCATCCGCTGCGGAAAATTTCGCCGCCCTGAAACCAGCTGACAAATACCAGCTCATCGGGTTGAGGAATGCGGAACAGTTCGCCGTACATCTCCTCGTGGGGAATCACGATTTTTTCATCCAGCCCATCCATGATAGGATGGCCGGGGGAGACAGACCACAGGATTTCTTGCTCGCCGTCTTCTCGCCATTTCAGCAGCTCGGTGCGGGTGCCCATCAGCGTGCGGAAAATTTTGGAAGCGTGGCCGGAGTGGAGGACGATCAATCCCATGCCGTCCAGCACTCGCTCCTGCACCCGCTTGACGATGGCATCTTCCACACGTTCATGGGCTGTGTGACCCCACCAGATGAGCACGTCGGTCTCGGCCAAAACCGCTTCCGTCAGGCCGTGTTCCGGCATCACCAGAGTGGCGGTTTTCACATCCATACCCGCCGAGGCCAGAAAATCGGCTATGCAGCCGTGAATTCCTTTGGGATAGATTTTCCTGATCTCCTCAAACTCTACCTCGTGAAGATATTCGTTCCAGACAGTTACACGAATCTTACTCATAGGCCCATTCCTTTCCGAAATAGATCGAACAGTATTCTGAGATTGATGCGATCTTTAGTTTCATTATATAGCAGCGAAGTTGCCCAAGCAATAGAGACTAAGAGAAAATTGATTTGCCACTGCCGACTGAAAAGTGTTAAAATAGAAGTCAGTGGGATTTGGTCTGTTCGCGGTGAGAAGGAGGTCAGCATGAAAAGGTTGTACCCCTACATTAAACCATTGACGGGAGCGCTTGTCTTCGCTATCCTCATCAAGGGGCTGGGCGCAATCACCGATATCATGATTCCCCTCTTTATGGGCAAGGTGATTGACGAGGGCATTGCGGTGGCAAATGTGCCGCAAATATGGCGGCTTTGCGGCATCATGCTGCTGCTCACCGCCGCCACGATTGGCTTCAACCTATGGGCGAATTATGTTTCCAGCGTGGTGACCATGGGTATGGGCGCCAACATTCGCAATGCCCTCTATGCTCACATCCAGCGACTGAAAATAAAGGATGTGGATGGACTGACCACACCCTCTCTGATCACGCGGGCCACCAACGATGTGGAGCACGTGCAGCGCACCCTGCTGATGATGAGCAGAATCGTGGTGCGGGCGCCCATCATGGCGGTGGGTGGTATCGCGCTGTCCCTTTTTATTGATGTGCAGCTCACTTGCGTGATCTTCGTGGGAATGGTTTTTATCGCGATTTTGAGCTATTTCTCTTACAAGCTGACCAGGCCCATTTTTCGCAAGGTACAGAGGAGCATCGATAAGCTGACCCTGATCCTGCGGGAAAATCTGGCGGGCGTGCGGGTGATCAAATCCTTCGACAAGGTGGATTACGAGGTCGACCGATTCACCCGCCAGAGCGCGGAGGTTAAGGCGAACGAGCTAAAGGCGGGTTCCTACAACGCGGTGATCGGCCCGACCATTGCCCTGGTCAACGGGGTGACAGTGGCTGGGCTGCTGTTGGCCAGCTATTTTCGCATACTGGATGCGGGCATCGAAATCGGCCAGGTGGTGACGGTGGTCAACTACGTCAATCAAATTCTCATGGCGATGGCCAATGTGCCCCGTATCTTTATGCTGTTCAGCCGGGCCAATACCTCCGCCGCCCGCATCGGGGAGGTGCTGGACATGGGGGAGAGCACAGTGTTCGGCTCGGAAACCTGCGGACTGGACAAAAAAACTGTGCTGGAATTCCAAAATGTATCCTTTGCCTATCCCGGCGCGAATGCAAACGCGCTGGAGAATGTGAGCTTTCGCATGGGGATTGGGGAGACGGTTGCGGTCATCGGCGGCACGGGCTCCGGTAAATCCACATTACTGAACCTGATTCTGCGGCTTTACGAACCCAGTTCGGGAAAGATTTTGCTGGAGGGCAGGCCAATCGCCGACTACACGGCGGAGACACTCCACAGCAAGGTGACAGCGGCGCTTCAGCAGTACAGCATCTTCGCCAAAACCATCGGAGAGAACATCGTGCTGGATCGCCCATATGATGAAGACAGGCTGGAGTGCTCCGCCTCTTCCGCCCAGATTATGGATTTGGTGGAGCAGTCGGAGGGTGGCTTCGATTACCGCATCGCCCAGGCGGGCAGCAACATCTCGGGGGGGCAGAAGCAGCGAGTGAGCATTGCCCGAACTCTCTACAGGGAGGCCGACCTCACGGTGTTGGACGATGTCTCCAGCGCTTTGGACTACAAGACCGACCTGCGGCTACGCAGGGCCCTGCGCGAAAACTACAGGGGGAAAGCGGTTCTGATTATCTCTCAACGCATTGCCAGTGTCAAGGGGGCCGACCGCATTCTGGTGTTGGACAGGGGGAGGATGGCGGGGCTCGGCAGTCACGAGGAGTTGCTGACCTCCAGTGCGGCCTACCGGGAGATCAGCGCCACCCAGGGGGTAGAGATTCCGGAGTGGGTTGGGGAGGCAGCTGTACAGAAGGGGAGTGCTTCAAAATGCTAAGTCTGACAGGCGCAAATATCTATTTGAGCGTGCTGGAGAGGGAGCACTGCCGGACACTGTGGGACAATTTGGAATACGACTACGAGCTCGGTGCTGAACCACTCAACATTGGCTTATCCATCGAAAAAGCAGATGAATGGTTTGACGAAATACAAAGATTGCAGGGAAGTAAAAATGTCCGGCTTGGTATATTTTTGAAAGACGGCACAGTGATCGGTGATGTCGCTTTGCAAGGGCTGGACTGGTGCAACAGAGCATGTGACCTCGGACTGGGAATCGCAAAGATTGAGTACCGGGGCAAGGGATATGGCAGGGAAGCTGCCCTTTTGATACTCGACTATGCGTTTTCACATTTGGGAATGGAGCGGGTCGGCGCAAACACATTGGACGTCAATATTCCCGCCCAAAAATCTCTGGAAGGTCTTGGCTTTGTCCTGGAGGGACGAGCGCGGCAATCCGTCTACCTGGGCGGCAAAAAACACGACAAGCTAAGCTATGGAATACTGGCTAAGGAATTCCGGACGAAGTGGGGAAAATGACTTAGGGGGTGAAGGATATGCACGCTGACACAGCTGCTCAAAAGGCAAGAGACCGCAGGCGGCTCAGCTCTTTTTTGGGCATTCTCCGGTATCTTTTACACTACAAAGTTGCGATTGTCTTTATCCTCGCTGCGGCCATCGGCGGCAACCTGCTGGCGCTGCTCATCCCACAGCTCACCGGCGACATCGTCGACCTGCTGGCCGAGACAGGCAAGCAGCCCATTCTGGAGCCGCTCATTCAGGGGGTGCTGGTGATCGTGGGCGTGTCGCTGATTTCCTGGGTTTTGTCGGTGATTCAAAACAAGCTGATGCTCCGCACCGCCCAAAATATGGTGCAGCGCCTGCGCCACGATGTGTTTGAAAAACTCATGAAGTTGCCTGTCTCCTATTTTGACACCCGCAGCAAGGGGGACATCATCAGCGTAGTGTCGGTGGATATCGACAACATCAGCGATACGGTCTCCTCCGACGCGGTCACCCTTATCTCCGGCTTTGTCACGGTGGTGGGCGCCATGATTATGATGCTGTCGATCAGCCCCATTATGACCACCATCTTTGCCGTGACGGTGCCTGCAATGTTTATCACAGCCAGGATTATCTCCAGAAAGGCCCGGTTCCTTCACCGCCAGCGCAAAGACAGCTTCGGCGCGCTTTCCGGCTACACTGAGGAAATGATCACAGCGCAGAAGACCGTAAAGGCCTACGGCCTGGAGGACTACAACCTCCGGCAGTTCGAGGAGGGCTCGGAAGATTTGCGGGGCAAGGCAGCTAAAGCGGAGTTCCAATCCAGCTGCATGATGCCCACCATGAACGGCATCAACAACCTGAACTTCACCCTCATTTGCGCCATCGGCGCGTTCCTGGTGCTGAATGGGAACCTGTCAGTGGGCAGCATTTCCGCCTTCATGCTCTATTCCAAGCGCTTTGCCAACCCGATTGTGGAGACCGCCAACATCATCAACATGTTCCAGACCAGCCTGGCGGCCTGCGACCGGGTGTTTGCCATTCTGAACGCTCCGGCAGAACCGGAGGTTCTGCTTGGGAACACAGAGGTTTTATCGGGGAGCGCGGTCGGGGCGACAAAGGATTACCGCGACTACTCCGGCGCGTTGACCCTGGAAAACGTCTCCTTCTCCTATCTGAAGAATGTACCGGTGCTGCAAAATGTCAGCGTGGACATCCTCCCTGGCCAGACCGTGGCGGTGGTGGGAGCGACCGGCTCTGGAAAGACCACGCTGATCAGCCTGCTGCTGCGCTTCTACGACGTGAGCGCCGGACGAATCCTGCTGGATGGCAAGGATATCCGGGATATCCCGCTTCGGGAGCTGCGCCGCTGCTTTGCTCTGGTGCTCCAGGACAGCTGGTTGTTTGAGGGCACAGTGTACGAGAACATCGGCTATGCAGCCCCTGCTGAGTACGCAAGTAAAGAGAGTATTCGCAGGATGTGTGAGGATATCCGGGTGGACGAGTTTATTCGCACACTGCCAAAGGGCTATGATACCGTGCTGCATAACGACTCCGGCGGCCTCTCACAGGGTCAGAAGCAGCTGCTCAACATCGCGAGGGCCTTCCTCTGCGACCCGCCCATCTTCATTCTGGATGAGGCGACCTCCTCAGTGGACACCCTCATTGAGGCGCAGATCCAGGAGGTGACCGACCGGGTGATACAGGGCAAGACGGCCATCATCATCGCCCACCGGCTGTCCACCATCCTGCGGGCGGACAAGATCCTGGTGATGCGGGACGGCGTGATCTGCGAAAGCGGCACACACGATGAGCTGATGGCGCTGGAAGGGCTGTACCGGACACTCTACGAGAGCCAGTTCCAATCTGTGATCGAGTAGTAATACTAACCTTCCTGGAAGAAGTCGACAAAAATCTGCATAAAACCATGCAACGATAGGTTATTACTTGATTTTTGTTTCGACCTTCACGCAGAATATTAGTATAATGCAAAAACAAAGCCCTCCAAGAATGGAGGGCTTATTTTTGCTATTTTTGTGCCAGAACGCTTTCCGCCGCCATCTGTACCCCCAGTTTGCCGGAGTGCCAGGTGAGTCCGCCCTGCATCCAGGCGGCGTAGGGGGGACGCATGGGGCCGTCGGCGGAGAGCTCGATAGACGCCCCGGTGTGGAACGCACCTGCCGCCATGATGACAGGGTCATCGTAGCCCGGCATATCCCACGCCTCGGGGGTGACAAAGGAGTCGATGGGTGCTCCCTTTTGAATGCCCCGGCAGAAGGCGGAGAGCATCTCGGGCTTCTCCAGCACCACCGACTGAATGATATCGGTGCGGGGCTCTGCCGGGCCGGGCTGTACATCAAAGCCCATCTCCCCGAACACCGCGGCTGCAAAGACAGCCGTCTTCAGCGCATCGGCTGTCACAGAGGGGGCGAAGAACAGCCCCATGTACATGCTTTTGTTCTCATCCAGGGAGCAGCCTACCTCCCGGCCCACGCCGGGGGCTGTGATGCGGTGGGCGCAGAGCTCAACCAAATCCTTTCGCCCGGCGATGTAGCCGCCTGTGCGGGCGATTCCGCCGCCCGGATTCTTGATGAGGGAACCGACAATGAGGTCTGCCCCCACCTGGGTGGGCTCCAGCTCCTCCACAAATTCGCCGTAGCAGTTGTCCACCATGACGATGGCGTCGGGATTGGCCATCTTCACCAGCTTGGTGATCCGGCCGATCTCGTCGATAGTGATGGAGGGGCGGAGGCTATAGCCCCTTGAGCGCTGAATATAGGCGACCTTCATGCCCTTGGCGGCCTTCGGGATGGCCTCCAGGTTTACCCGGCCATCCTCCTGCAGCGGCAGCTCCTTGTAGTGAATGCCGAAGTCTTTGAGGGAGCCGAGCCCAGTTTCTTTGAGGCCCAGTACCGTGTGGAGGGTGTCGTAGGGCAGGCCGGAGAGGGAGACGATGGTGTCGCCGGGGCGAAGCACCCCGAATAGGGCGTGGGTGATGGCGTTGGTGCCCGACACAAAGCTGTGGCGCACCAGTGCATCCTCCGCGCCCAGCACCTGGGCGAAGAGGGCGTCCAGCACATCCCGGCCCCGGTCGCCGTAGCCATAACCGGTGCTGCCGTGAAGGTGGGACTCGCTCACACGGTTATCGTGAAAGGCGGCAAGCACCTTGCGGGTATTGTGCTCGCAGACCGCTTCAATGCGGGAAAAAGCAGGAATGGCAAGGTCAAGAGCTTTGCGGCTCAATGCCTCGACCTCCGGGCTAATTTGAAATGGATTTTGATCCAAAATTGGGTTCAGTCCTTATCTCTTTATAGGTTGGCAAACTCCTCCACCGCCAGCTCCAGCAGCTTGCGGGTGTTGTGGATGTCGCTGATTTGGAGCATGTTGGAGGGGGTGTGGAGATAGCGGCAGGGCAGGCTGATGGTGAGCGCCCTAGCCCCAGCCTTGGCGGTTTGGATGACACGGCCCTCGGTGCCGCCGTAGACGCCCGCCTTTGCCTGACAGGGCAGATTGTTCTTTTCGGCAACCTCAAAGACGCGGCGGAAGAGATCGCCGTCATAGGCGGTGCCCTTGTCCATGAAGGAGACAGCAGCGCCATCGCCCTGTTTGCAGACTACCTTGTCGGGAGAGGTGCCGCCGATGTCCGAGGCAGTGGTGGTCTCCACCGCGATGCCGATGTCCGGATCGACGCCATAGGCGGCGGTTGTGCCGCCGATACAGCCGTTTTCCTCCTGCACCGTGAAAGAGAAAGTGCAGTCGTAGGCCAGATCGGAGTAGATCATGTCCAGCATCATGACGCAGCCGGCCCGGTCGTCGAAGGCCTTGCCCATGATCTTATCCTGCCCAAAGCGCTGGAAGGGGGCGACATAGGCGGCCCGGTCGCCGAGGCGCACCAGGGAGAGAGCTTCTTCCTTGGAAGTCGCGCCAATGTCGATGTAGAGCTTGTCGGGGGAGATGGGCTCCTCCCGCTCGGATGCGGGAACCTGGTGGGTGGCCTTTGCCCCGATGACGCCGGGAACATGATTTTTGCCGATGACCACCGCCTTGCCGGCGATGACCCGATTGTCGATGCCACCCACTGTGGAGAACCGGAGAAAGCCGTTGTCGTCGATATAGGTGATGATAAAGCCAACTTCATCCATGTGGGCGCTGAGCAGAATGCGGTTCTTGGGAGTGGTTCTGCCCTTCTTGCGGGCGATCACGTTGCCCAGGGCGTCCACGCGGTAGTCGCAGTGGCCCTCCAATAGGGTGCAGATGGCGTCCCGCACCTCGTCCTCGCAGCCGGAGACGCCGGAGAGAAGGGAAAGCTGTTCCAGTGTGTCGATCATATCAAATGTAGCCATCAGTAAGAACCTCCCTTCTGGATGTCCTGAACCCATGCGGCGATCAGCCTGCCGGTGTCCTCAATATCCTTCACTGCCACCACCTCATTGGGGGTGTGCATGTACCGCTGGGGGAAGGAGAGGAGGGCTGTCTTGACGCCGGAGCGGGTGAGGGCGATCTGGTCGGCATTGGTGCCGGTGCGGCTGTTCATGATTTCAGCCTGGTGGGGGATGCTGTTTTGCTCTGCCAGCTCTTCCAGTCGGCGGGACATCGTGTGGGAGAGAACGGGGGCATAGCCCACCATGGGGCCGCTGCCCATATCGCCGCACTCCTCCCGCTTGGAGTCGGGGGTCATGGCAAAGCTGGCGTCCACCGCCAGGGCATGGGTAGGATTCACCTGGAAGGCCGCCGTCTTGGCCCCGAAGCCGCCGATCTCCTCCATGGAGCTGAATTGCACGGTGAGGCCGCAGTGAATGTTGTCTCCCAGGTATTCCAGCGCCTTCAGGATGGTGACACAGCCCGCCCGGTCGTCGAAGGCCTTGCCCGAGATTCTGCTGTTCATCAGTTCGGCGGGATAGGACTGGAAGGTGATGCGGTCGCCCATGCGTACAGTGGCTTTTGCTGCTTCGCCGTTCAGGCCGATGTCTATATACAAATCCTTGGGGTCGGGGTTTTTCTTGTCGGTTCCGGCGCTGAGATGGGGCGGCACTGAGCAGATCACGCCGGGGATTTTGCCCCCACGGGTGTGTACCCAGACGGGAGAGGCCAGCAGGCTGCGCAAATCCACGCCGCCGCATTCGGCAACCCGCAGGAAGCCGTCCTCTGTGATGAAGGTGACGACAAGGCCGATTTCATCCAAGTGGGCGTCCAGCAGGAGGTTTGGCTCTCCCTCCTCCGCCTTTCGCACATTGCAGAGCAGGCTGCCCAGCGGGGAGACCCAGCAGTCGCCGTAGGGCTCCAGCAGTGTTTTGGCATACTCAATCGCATTCTGCTCGCTGCCCGGTGTCCCATCGCAGTGGGAGAAGCCCAGCAGCATTTGAGTGGTGTTCATATTATCATTCCTTTCCAAAGGTTATTGCGTTACAGGCTGTTGACCAGTTCCTTATAGTGGCGGCCCCGCTCCTCGAAGTTGAGGAAGGCGTCGAAGCTGGCACTGGCGGGGGAGAGGGTGACGACGTCACCGGACTGCGCCCGTTTGCTGGCCTCCTCCACCCCCTGGGCAACATCCCTCACCATGACGATTTCGGGAGAGTCGGCGTAGCCGGGGCAGCGCCGCACGGCATCGGCGATTTTTGGCCCGGTGGGGCCGCTGAGCAGCAGCAGCTTGGTGTGTGCCACCAGCTCCGGAGCCAGTTCGTCGTAGGAGAGGTGCTTGTCCGAGCCGCCGCCGATGAGGATGAGCTTTTGCCCGAAGGCCCGGAGTCCCGCGATCACCGCGGCGGGAGCGGTGGCGATGCTGTCGTTGTACCAGCGCACGCCGTTCAGTTCCCGGACAAATTCCAGGCGGTGTTCCACGCCGCCGAAGCTGCGGGCGACCTCCCCGGCGGCCTGCGGATCGGCATAGTTTGCCGTGGCACAGATGGCCGCCAGATAGTTGGCGACGCTGTGGAGGCCGGGCAGTCTGATCTCATCCTTGTGAAACAGGGGGAAGCGTCTGCCGAAGCGGGAGAGGGTGAGCATGCCGTCGGGCGCGAGATAAGCCCCGTTGTAGACAGGCGTCTCCAGGGAAAAGGTCATGGCCTCGCCCCTCACCTCGGGCAGGAAAGTCCGGGTGCGGTCATTGTCCTGGCCGAGCACAGTGCGGGAGAAAGCGTTCTGGTGGAGGTAAATGTTGCGCTTGGCGTCCACGTACTCCTGCAGGGAGGCGTGCACATCCAGGTGGTCGGGGGTGATGTTGGTGATGACCGATACATCGGGAGCGCCGCGCATGGAGATCAGCTGAAAGCTGGAGAGCTCCACACAGGCGAAGTCCTCGGGCCTAATGTTAAAGATGCGGGGGAGGAGTGCCCTGCCGATGTTGCCGCCCAGGTGGACAGTCTTGCCGTCCGCTTCAAGAATCTTGGAGATGAGGGTCGTGGTGGTCGTCTTGCCCTCACTGCCGGTGACTGCCAGGATGGGGCAGGGGCAGAGGTCGAAGAATACCTCCAGTTCACTGGTGACAATGCCACCACGGCTGCGGAAGGAGATGAGGTCGGGGTGGTTGTAGTAGAGGCCGGGAGTGCGGAATAGGATGTCGGCAGTCATGCCGTTGAGGTAGCCCTCCCCCAGGCGCAGGGAGACGCCCAGGGCCTGGAATTCCTCCACCAGCTCCCGGCCGATCTGCCCAGCGTCCCGGCGGTCACAGACAATGGTCTGGATGCCTTGCCGGGCAAAGAGACGGATGGTGTCGTTGTGGCTGACGCCAACGCCCACAAAGGCCACCGTTTTATCCCGGATGGAGTCGAAAAATTGTGCGGGAGTTTGATTCATATAATGTATCATTCCTTTGTTGTGTCAGTCCTGATACATTATATAACGATTTGCTGACAAGTTCAATGTCGGTTTACTTTTCCTCCCCCAGGCAGTATAATGGATCGAAACATCGAAAACAGGGAGAGGAGCTCGACAGCATGATAACGACTGTGACGCTCAACCCCTGCATCGACTATACCGCGGTGGTGAACAGGTTGGAGCAGGGGGCGCTCAATCTTATGACCGGCAGCCGCATGGATGCGTCAGGCAAGGGCGTCAACGTGGCGCTGGTGCTGGATGCCCTCGGGGTGGACTGCTTCGCCACCGGTATCTCCTTTGAAAACAACCACAACATGCTGGCCGGGCGGCTGGACAGTGAGGGGATTCCCCACGACTTTGTGCTGGCGCCCGGCAACATCCGCACCAATATCAAGCTCTACGACGAATCGGCAGGCAATATGACCGAGATTAACAGCACAGGGGAACCAGTGGAGCCGTCTACGCTGGAAGCGTTAGCCGACAAATTGGACAGCCTTGCCGCGAGGAGCGAAGTTGTCGCATTCAGCGGCCGTATCGCGAACGGCGCTGCCTCTGACATCTACCGCCGCCTTATGGAGCGGTTATCAACATATCCGGTCAAGCTGGCGGTGGACGCCGACGGCGAGCCGCTTGCAGAGGCGCTGAAAGCGAAGCCGTGGCTGATCAAGCCCAATGACTACGAGCTGGGAAAGCTGGTTGGACGGAAGCTGGAAACGGATAGGGAGATTGTCGCCGCCTGCCGGGAACTAATCGCCGGGGGCGTGGAGATTGTCTGTGTCTCCCTGGGGGCGGACGGCGCGCTGATCGCCGACAAGCGGGAGGCCTGGCGGGCGAAGGGACTGTCAATCCCGGTGCGGGGGCTGCAGGGTGCGGGGGATTCCATGGTGGCGGGCATCTGCAAGGCCGCCGTCGAAGGACAGCCTCTCAGGGAGTTACTGCGCAGCGGTATGGCGGCATCGGCGGGCTCGGTGATCCGGGAGGGGACGCTGCTCTCCACAAAAGAGGACTATCTTGGGTTTCTGAGTCAGGTTCAGATCGAAGCCATTATATAATGTGTAAATTTCAAAAAGAAACGGATTTCTCAGATGAAAAAAGCTGGCATTATTCTGCTTATAATAGGTATCACAAGCTTGCTGCTGGGCCTGATCTTTGGGCTGACAGTGGGGTCGCCGGTGGTTCCGACATTGATTATCGGCTCGGTGTTCCTCAATGGAGTGGGCGTGTTCCTGCTCCGGGAGGCGAAGGCGCGAAAGAGGAAGGAACTAGAGGAAAACAGCGATGATTGATTATCTCAAACGCAGCTGGGCGGTTGTGCACCTGGACAGGCTGGCCCACAATGTGGGCAACATTCGCCGCGCCATTTCAGAGAGCTGCATGATTATGGGCGTCGTCAAGGCGGACGGTTACGGACACGGCGACCGGTTTATCGCCACCGAGCTAGAGCGTCTTGGCGTCAACTGGTTTGGGGTCAGCGGCCTGGAAGAGGCCCTTGCACTGCGGGATCACGGCATTGAGAGCCCGATTCTCATCTTCGGTATCACCCCTGCGGAATATGCGGGGACGATGGCGGCGCAGGGAATTGTACAGACGGTACACACACTGGAATACGCCTGGGCGCTGCAAAACGCCGCCCAGCTGGCCGGGGTAACGGTGACTGTTCACATCAAGGCGGATACCGGGATGTCGCGGCTGGGCTTTCCTGTCACGGGGGAGCATATAGCCGCCAGCGTGGAGGAGATTATCCAGATTTGTGCGATGGAGAATCTTGAAGCACAGGGGTTTTACACCCACTTCTCCTGTGCGGATGAGTCTGCCCGGGACTCCGCCCAGTACACGCGGAATCAGTTTGCGCTCTTTCAGGAGTGCTCCCAGCGTCTGGGAGAGCGGGGGATAAGCTTTGCCATCCGGCACTGCTGCAACAGCGCGGCAACAATCTGCTACCCCGAGATGCACCTGGACATGGTGCGCCCCGGCATCATCCTCTACGGTCTTTCCCCCAGCGCAGACTGCAGGGGCAAGATGGACTTGCAGCCAGTGATGGAGCTTTACTCCCGTATTACAATGGTGAAGGAGATCGACCCCGGCACCGCGGTGAGTTATGGCAGGCGATACTACTCCGCAGGGCCCACCAAGATCGCTACTGTGGGCATCGGCTATGCTGACGGCTACGAGCGGCAGCTTTCCAACAGCGGGAGGATGCTGGTGCGCGGCCAGTATGCGGGTGTTGTCGGCAGGGTATGCATGGATCAGCTCATGCTGGATGTCACGGGCATCGATGGTGTGACTCAGGGCGATGTGGTCACGATTGTGGGGGAGGATGGCGACACCGGGAATGCCGTTACCTTTGATGAGATGGCCGACCTCACCGGCACTATCAACTACGAGAAGGTCTGCCTGATCGGGCGCAGGGTGCCCAGGGTCTATCGGAAAAATGGCAGAGATGTGGGTGCAGTGGACTATCTGCGGGGGCGTTCCCAGTGAGTAGTTGCCCGAATCTATACAATGTGCACAAATATATGCAAGGGATTTGTTGCTATAGGGGCGAAAGGGCGAAATTTGTAAAATCGGGGTTCTGTGAAAAATAATTCTTGCATTGAGGCCCGAATTTTGTTATTATAATCGGGCGTGACTGCACAGATATGCGTTGAAGCGGGAGGTGGCCGCCCTTACAGGCGGGAAATTTCCGTGGAGTATGTCCGATTTTAAACCGGGCGGCTTTTTTGGTTCAACAGGCTACTTTTGCCATTATATATGGCAACGGTTCCGTGTGTTCAAAGAAGGTTGTAGAGTTCCGGATAAACTCGTAGTAGTTTACCGGATTTTTCTATGTCCGAAGATGAAACACACGGCGCAGTGTTCATGAACACAGGTAGGGCAAACATGTATCAAAGAAGACTCTCGCCGGAATCAAAACAGGAGGCGATGAAAAGTGGCAGTCAAAGAAAAAGTAAGAATCAGGCTATCGAGTTACGACGCCAAATTGGTGGATTTGTCTGCGGGCAAGATTGTAGAGGCGGCAAAACGCACCGGCTCTCAGGTATCCGGCCCCATTCCGCTGCCCACCGAGAAGGAGATCGTGACCGTTCTGCGCGCGGTACATAAGTACAAAGACAGCCGTGAGCAGTTCGAGCGCCGTGTCCACAAGCGGCTCATCGATATCATGAGGCCCTCCAACAAGACAATGGAAGCCCTCACTAGCCTGGAGCTCCCTGCGGGCGTCAGCCTGAAGATTCAGGTCTAGCACGTTCGCAAGGTCAATGTTGGCGAAAGTCAACCAATAACCTGCAAGGAGGAAGAAAAGTATGCAAAAGTGCATCGTAGGCAAGAAAATCGGGATGACCCAGATTTTCAACGAGAACGGCAAGGTTGTTCCCGTGACAGTTATCGAGGCGGGCCCCTGTGTTGTCACCCAGAAGAAGACAACCGAAAACGACGGTTATGAGGCCGTGCAGATCGGTTTTGGTGACATCTCGGACAAGCGCGTCAACAAGCCCATGAAGGGCCACTTCGCTAAGGGAGATGTCCCCGCGAAGCGCCATCTCCGCGAGTTCCGGCTGGACGACACCTCCGCCCTGAACGTGGGCGACATCATTAAGCCCGACGTATTTGAGGTGGGCGAGATTGTAGACGTATGCGGCACTTCAAAGGGTAAGGGCTTCCAGGGTACCATCAAGCGTCACAACGGCCACATTCAGAAGATGTCTCACGGTGGCGGCCCTGTTCACCGCGGCCCCGGCTCCATGGGCGCTTCCGCAAGCCCTGGCAAGATTATGAAGGGCAAGAAGATGCCCGGACATATGGGCGCCGAGCGAGTGACAGTGCAGAACCTCATCATTGCCAAAATTGATGTGGAAAACAACCTGATCGCAATCCGCGGTGCGGTGCCCGGCCCCAAGGGCGGCCTTGTCTGCATCACCGACGGCGTTAAGGCGTAAGGGAGGAGGAAACAAGATGCCAAAAGTAACAGTTTTTGATATGGCCGGTAAGAATGTCGGCGAAATGGACCTCTCTGAGAGCATCTTTGGCATTGAGCCCAACAAGACCGTGCTTCACGCGGCTGTTGTGAACTACCTTGCCAACCAGCGCCAGGGTACACAGTCCACACTGACCCGGACAGAAGTCCGCGGCGGCGGACGTAAGCCCTGGAGACAAAAGGGAACAGGCCATGCGCGTCAGGGTTCCATCCGCGCGCCCCAATGGCGTCACGGCGGTATCGCACTGGGCCCCAAGCCCCGCGATTACAGCTACAGCCTCAACAAGAAGACCCGGCGTCTGGCTCTTAAGTCCGCGTTTTCCGCCAAGGTGCAGGATAAGGACTTCATTGTGGTGGACAGCATCGCCATGAGCGAGTTCAAGACCAAGGGCATGGTTGCCATGCTCAAGGCTCTGGGCGTGGACAAGAAGGTCATGATAATACTGCCCGAGGCAGATCAGAAGGTTGTCAAGAGCGCCGCGAACATTCCCGGTGTCACCACTGCGCCTGTGAACTCCATCAATGTATACGACATCATGCGCCACGAGAAGCTCATCGTTGCGAAGGATGCTGTGGCAAAGCTCGAGGAGGTGTACGCATAATGGCTAAGGCTAACAAGAAGGACGCCGCTAAAATCTCTGAGAACATCAGTTTTCAGGGCAAGGCGCCTCAGGACATTATCCTGCGCCCCATCATTACCGAGCGCAGCATGTTCGGAGTGAGCGAGAAGAAATACACTTTCCAGGTTGCCAAGAGTGCCAACAAGGTGGAGATTCGCAAGGCTGTCATGGCCATCTTCCCCGGCACCAAGGTCAAGGCTGTCAACACCATGAACATGAATGGCAAGCTGAAGCGCCAGGGCCGCAACATGGGCTACACGCCCAACTGGAAAAAGGCGATTGTCACCCTGACCGAGGATTCCAAGGGCATTGAGTTCTTTGAATCTATGGCCTAGGTCAAAATTTAGCTGAACGAGCAAAACCAGCTGTGATCTTTTGACCTATTGAGTTTTCTGGCGAAAACTCCCGCTTGCGGTAACAATTTAGCTTCACCGCAAGCTTCGTATGGAGCGAACTCAGCGCTCCGCAAACAAATCTGTGAGGAGTTGAACAAACGCAATGGCGATCAAATCATTCAAGCCGACCACTCCTTCCCGTCGCCAGATGACAGTTGTGGACTACTCGGGCCTTTCCAAAGTGGCCCCCGAGCGTTCACTGCTGGAACCTCTGTCGAAGAAGAGCGGACGGAACAACTACGGACGCATCACAGTCCGCCACCGGGGCGGCGGAAACCGCCGCAAGTACCGCGTCATCGATTTCAAGCGGAACAAGTTCGACATGCCTGCTGAGGTTATGACACTGGAGTACGACCCCAACCGCACCGCCCATATCGCCCTGCTCAAGTATGAGGACGGCGAGAAGCGCTACATCATTGCCCCCGAAGGCCTCAAGGTCGGCGACACTGTCCTTTCCGGGACAAGCGCGGACATCAAGCCCGGCAACGCGCTCCCCATGGCCAACATCCCGGTTGGTACCTTCATTCACAACGTTGAGCTCTATCCCGGCAAGGGCGCACAGCTTGCGCGGTCTGCCGGAATCGCCGCTCAGCTGATGGCGAAAGAGGGCGCACACGCCCTTGTCCGTCTTCCCTCCGGCGAGCTGCGCAACGTTCCTGTGAACTGCATGGCCACTATCGGCACTGTGGGCAATCACGATCACGAGAACCAGTCGATGGGTAAAGCCGGCCGCGTGCGCCACATGGGCTTCCGCCCCACCGTTCGCGGTAGCGTCATGAACCCCAACGACCATCCCCACGGCGGTGGTGAGGGCAAGAGCCCCATCGGTCGTCCCGGCCCTGTCACTCCCTGGGGCAAGCCCGCTCTGGGATACAAAACCCGCAAAAAGCACAAGGCCTCTGACAAGTTTATTGTCAAGCGCCGTGGCCAGAAGTAAGGGAAAGGAGGCAAACCATGGGAAGAAGTATTAAAAAGGGACCTTACGTTGAAGCAAGTCTGATGAAAAAGGTCCTGTCCATGAACGACAGCAAGGACAAGAAGGTTGTCAAGACCTGGAGCCGCGCTTCTACAATCTTTCCGGATTTCGTCGGACATACCTTTGCAGTGCATGACGGCCGCAAGCATGTGCCGGTGTACGTCACCGAGGACATGGTGGGGCACAAGCTGGGTGAGTTTGCTCCCACCCGGACCTACAGGGGCCACGCAGGCGCGAAAAAGAGTAGATAATAAGTGGCCGAAAGGAGGATTTCCACAATGGAAGCTAAGGCACATCTCAGATATGCCCGCATTTCTCCCCGAAAAGTGAAGATCGTTCTCGATCTGATCCGGGGCAAGGACACCAGAATGGCAGGTGCCATTCTAAAGAACACTCCCAAGGCCGCGAGCGAGTATCTCGTTAAGCTGCTGAACTCGGCTGCTGCCAATGCGGAGAACAACCACAACATGGACCCCAACAATCTCTACGTCTCCGAGTGCTTTGTCACTCCCGGCCCGACCCTCAAGAGGATTCAGCCGGTTTCCAAAGGTAGAGCCCACCGCATTTTGAAGAGAACTTCGCATGTGACACTTGTGCTCAAAGAGCGCGAAGAGAACTAGAGGGGGAGGTAAACAATGGGACAAAAGGTTAATCCACACGGCCTTCGTGTAGGAGTAATTAAAGATTGGGATTCCCGCTGGTTCGTGGCTGACGAAGTTCTGGGCGATACGCTGGTCGAAGATTATAAGATCCGCAAGTATCTGAAAAAGAAGCTCTACGACGCAGGCATTCCCAAGATCGAGATTGAGCGCACCAGCACCAAGGTGAGCGTCAATATCTTCTGTGCCCGGCCCGGCATCATCATCGGCAAGGGCGGCACCGAGATCGAGAGAACCCGCAAAGCCTGCGAGGACATCGTAAACAAGAACCGTGCCGAGAAGCTGGCGGTCTACATCAATGTGGTAGAAGTCAAGCAGACCGACAAGAACGCCCAGCTTGTGGCCGAGAACATCGCCACCCAGCTTGAGAACCGCGTCGCTTTCCGCCGCGCCATGAAGCAGGCCATCGGCCGCGCCATGCGCTTTGGAGCGAAGGGCATCAAAATCCAGGTTTCAGGCCGGCTCAACGGCGCTGAAATCGCCCGCACCGAGCACTATCACGAGGGCACCATTCCGCTGCAGACTCTGCGTGCGGATATCGACTACGGCTTCGCAGAAGCCAACACCACCTATGGCAAGATCGGCGTCAAGGTTTGGGTGTACGCAGGCGAGGTTCTGGGCGATGCCCGCAACCCCTCCACCAGGCCCCAGATGCCTGACCGCAGAAACAACGACCGTCGGAACAATGACCGCAGGAACGACCGGCCCCGCAGCAATGATCGCGGCGGACGCCCCGGCGGCCCTGGCGGTGATCGTTCCCAACAGTCCCGTCCGAGGGAAGGAGGCCGGAGATAAATGCTTCTTCCAAAGAGAGTCAAGTACCGCCGCCAGCACCGCGGCCGCATGAAGGGCAAAGCGCTGCGCGGCAACAAGGTAACCTACGGCGAGTATGGTCTGCAGGCTCTTGAGCCCGCCTGGATCACTTCCAACCAGATTGAAGCCGCCCGTATCGCCATGACGCGTTACATCAAGCGTGGCGGTCAGGTATGGATCAAGATTTTCCCCGACAAGCCCGTCACGGAGAAGCCCGCTGAAACCCGAATGGGTTCCGGTAAGGGAAGCCCCGAGTACTGGGTGGCTGTGGTCAAGCCCGGCCGTGTCATGTTTGAGATCGCGGGCGTGCCTGAGGATCTTGCCAGGGAGGCCATGCGTCTCGCTATGCACAAGCTCCCCATCAAGTGCAAGTTCGTGACCAAGGAGAAGGAGGGTGAATCCGCATGAATACTTCCGAGATTAGGGAACTCTCCGCTGCCGAGCTGAATGTCAAGCTTACCGAGCTCAAAGAAGAGCTCTTTAACCTTCGCTTCCAACATGCGATCAACCAACTGGACAATCCCATGCGCCTGAAGGTCGTCAAAAAAGACATCGCGCGCGTCAAAACGGTTATGAACCTGCGCAAGGCTGAAGAGTCCACGCAGGCTAACCAGTAAAGGGAGGAGGAGCAGCTAAGATGAGTGAACAACGCAATCTGCGCAAGACCAGGATCGGTCAGGTTGTCAGCGACAAGATGGACAAAACCGTTGTAGTCGCCTTTGTCGACAGCGTAAAGCACCCCCTTTACAAAAAGATCATCAAGCGCACCGTTAAGGTAAAGGCGCACGACGAAAACAACTCTTGCAATATCGGCGACAAAGTCGAGGTTATGGAGACCCGTCCCATTTCCAAGGATAAGCATTGGAGAGTCTCCACCATTCTGGAGAAGGCGAAATAAGCTGTCTCTAGTATTGCAGCAGTTATAGGCAGGGCTACGGCCTGATTGTTGGTTGAACTTACGTCCGAAAGGACTTTCGCAAATGTTGGAAAGGAGGAACGCACTGTGATACAGATGCAAACCTATCTGAAAGTCGCAGACAACACCGGCGCCAAAGAGCTCATGTGCATTCGCGTGCTGGGCGGCTCCCGCCGCCGCTACGCAAACATCGGCGACGTTGTTGTAGCTTCTGTTAAGAAGACAGCTCCCGGCTCCAATGTGAAAAAGGGAGAGGTCGTCAAGGCAGTTATTGTTCGCTCCGCGCACGGTCTTCGCAGGGATGATGGAACCTACATCCGCTTCGACGACAACGCGGCAGTGATCATCAGAGATGATAAAAACCCAAGAGGAACCCGTATTTTTGGCGCTGTGGCAAGGGAACTGAGAGAAAAGGATTACATGAAGATTCTCTCCCTCGCCCCGGAAGTGCTGTAAGGAGGTGTCGAATAGTTATGAATAAACTGCATGTTAAAACTGGCGACACCGTCATGGTAATCTCCGGCAAAGACAAGGGCAAAACCGGTAAGATCATCGCCACCAGCCCCAAAGAGGGCAAGGTTATCGTGCAAGGCTGCAACATGATCAAAAAGCATGTGAAGCCCCGCCGAACCGGCGAAGCTGGCGGTATTATAGAGGCGGAGAGCGCCATCTATGCCTGCAAGGTCATGCACGTCGACCCCAAGAGCGGCAAGCCCACCCGGGTTGGCCACAAGTTTTCCGCCGATGGCACCAAGATCCGCATCGCCAGAAAAAGCGGCGAAGAAATCTAAGGGAGGGGAGGACGTAACATGTCGAGAATGAAAGACTACTATCAAACGGAAGTAGCGCCCGCTCTCATGAAGAAATTCAGCTACAAGAGCGTAATGCAGATTCCCAAGCTTGACAAGATTGTGGTCAATGTCGGCGCTGGCGAGGCCAAAGAGAATCCCAAGGTCATCGATTCCATCATCAGCGACCTGGGGCAGATCACAGGCCAGAAGGCAGTGCCCTGCAAGGCGAAGAAGTCGGTTGCGAACTTCAAACTCCGTGAGGGAATGATCATCGGCGTGAAGGTTACGCTGCGGGGAGCCCGGATGTACGAATTCCTGGATCGCCTGTTCAACGTGGCCCTGCCCCGTGTCCGCGACTTTCGCGGCATTAATCCCAACGGCTTTGACGGACGCGGCAACTACTCTTTCGGTCTGCGCGAGCAGCTGATTTTCCCCGAGATCGACTACGACAAGATCGACAAGGTCCGAGGTATGGACATCAGCTTTATCACTACCGCGAAGACAGACGAAGAGTCCCGCGAGCTGCTTGATCTTATGGGCGCTCCGTTCGCGAAGTAAGGAGGATTAGACGGTGGCTAAAAAATCCATGATTGCAAAACAGCAGAGAACGCCGAAGTTTTCTTCCCGTAGATACAACCGGTGCAAGATCTGCGGTCGGCCACACGCTTACCTTCGCAAGTACGGCGTTTGCCGTATCTGCTTCAGGGAACTGGCGTACAAGGGCCAGATTCCCGGTGTTCGTAAAGCCAGTTGGTAAGCTTTAGCAAAGGAGGTTGACGGCATGCACATCACCGATGCAATCGCCGATATGCTCACACGTATTCGCAATGCGAGCGCGGCGAAACATGACACGGTAGAAATTCCGGCGTCCAACATGAAAAAGGCAATCGCCAAGATTCTGTTGGAAGAGGGATATATCAGAAACTTCACCGTCATCGAGGATGACAAGCAGGGAACCATCAAGGTTACCCTCAAGTACGGCGAGAACAAGTCCCAGGTTATCCGCGGACTGCGCCGTGTTTCCAAGCCTGGTCTTCGCATCTACACAAGCTGTGAGGACTGCCCCAAGGTGATGAGAGGACTTGGCATTGCCATCCTTTCCACTCCTAAGGGCGTAATGACGGACAAGGCCGCGCGCAAAGCCAATGTTGGCGGCGAGCTGCTTGCCTATGTCTGGTAAGGGGGGAAAACAGTAATGAGTCGTATTGGTAATAAGCCGATTGCTGTTCCCGCCGGTGTCGATGTAAAAATCGACGGCAATACCGTCGAGGTAAAGGGCAAAAACGGTACATTGAAGGATTCCTTCGATTCCCGCATGTCCATCCAGCGGGAGGGCGACGAGATTCTTGTCAAGCGCCCCAATGACAGTCCTGAAAACCGCAGCCTGCACGGCCTGACCCGCACCCTCATCAACAACATGGTGGTGGGTGTCTCCGACGGCTTCACCAAAGAGCTTGAGGTGCAGGGCGTTGGTTACCGTGTGGCGAAGCAGGGGAAAGACCTCGTGATGACCCTGGGATATTCCCATCAGGTGGTTATGAGCGAGATTGACGGCATCAGCATTGATGTTCCCGCTCCCAACAGGATCATTGTCACAGGGCCCGACAAGCAGAAGGTTGGACACTTTGCAGCGGTGATCCGCTCCAAGAGGCCGCCCGAGCCCTACAAGGGAAAAGGCATCCGCTACCTGGGCGAATATGTTGCCCGCAAGGAAGGCAAGGCCGGCAAGAAATAAGCAATCGTATTGGTTGCTTTGGCTGAAATTTCCATCTGGAACCTGGTTTCAGATTCTCAGGACAGCTTTTTGGTCGGAAACCAAAAGGCCGGGCAACCGGCGAGCAGCCCTGAAGAAAGGAATGATATTCGCATGATTAAAAAGCCTAACAGCAATAAGGCAAGGCTGAAGAGACACCAGAGAATCCGCAACAAAGTCAACGGAACCGCTGAGTGCCCCCGCCTGAATGTATTCCGCTCCGCCAACCACATCTACGCTCAGATCATCGACGATGTGAAAGGTGTGACACTTGTGAGCGCCTCCACCAAGGACAAAGGTTTCGAGGGAACAGGCGGCAACAAGGAAGCGGCCCGCAAAGTAGGGGAGAAGATCGCCGAGAACGCCAAGGCCAAAGGCATTGAGCAGGTCGTTTTTGACCGTGGCGGCTACATCTACCACGGACGGGTCAAGGAACTGGCGGACGGCGCTCGCGAAGGCGGCCTGAAATTCTAAATAAGGAGGGATATTTTTTGGCTCGAATTGACGCATCCAAGCTGGAGCTCCAGGAGCGAGTGGTTTCCATTAACCGCGTCGCCAAGACCGTCAAGGGCGGACGTATATTCAAGTTTTCGGCCCTCGTCGTTGTTGGCGACGGGAACGGCATTGTCGGCTACGGTCTGGGCAAAGCCGGTGAAGTTCCGGATGCCATTCGCAAAGGCATCGAGGACGCCAAGAAAAACCTGCGCAAGGTTTCTCTGTTTGGCAGCACGATTCCCCACGAGGTAATCGGCAAGTTCGGCGCAGCACGCGTGCTGATGAAACCCGCCCCTCAGGGTACCGGCGTCATTGCCGGCGGTTCTGTCCGCCCTGTTCTGGAGGTGGCCGGCATTCACGACATCCGTACAAAGTGCCTGCGCTCCAATAACCCCACAAATGTGGTTACAGCAACAATTCAAGGACTCGACTCCCTTCGCAGCGCGGAAGAGGTTGCTCAGACTCGCGGCAAAGCTCGGGAAGAAGTCCTCGGCTAGCCCAGAGGCGACGCCTTCCGGCACACAGCTGACCCGAGAAAGGAAGGGATTCTTGTATGCAGTACAAAATTAAACTGGTGAAGAGTCTGATCGGCAGCAAGAAAGGTCAGATCGCCACCGCTCATTCCCTTGGACTCCGCAAGGTCGGTCACGAAACACTGCAGCCCGACAATGCGGCTACCAAGGGCAAGATTACGAAAATTTCCCACCTCGTTGAGGTAACCGAAGCGTAAGCAAGGAGGTGCAAACCAATGAAATTGCATGAGCTTTCTCCAGCACCCGGCTCCACCAAGGCTGCGTTTCGCGTAGGCCGTGGACCCGGTTCCGGCAATGGCAAAACATCCGGCCGGGGACAGAAGGGTCAGAAATCACGTTCCGGCGGCGGTGTCCGTCCCGGATTTGAGGGTGGCCAGATGCCCTTGCAGCGCCGTGTACCGAAGCGGGGCTTCAATAACATCTTCGCAACCCAGTACGCCTATGTCAACGTCCGCGATCTGGAGAAGAAATTCGACAACGGTGCAGTGGTCGACGCTGAGGCTCTGAAGACCGCCGGTCTGATCAAAAAGGCTCTGGACGGTGTGAAGATTTTGGGCCAAGGGGAACTGACCAAGAAGCTGACCGTAAATGCCAAGGCCTTTTCTGAGTCGGCGAAACAGAAAATCGAGCAGGCCGGCGGAAAAGCCGAGGTGATATAGTTGCTGGAAACCATAAGAAATGCCTGGAAGATTGCCGACCTGAGAAAGAAGATTCTCTATACTCTTCTGATTGTCATCGTCTTCCGCATCGGTTCCGCGATTCCTGTCCCCTTCATGAACGCGGCAGTGCTTCAGGAATTTATGAATAATGCCAGTTCCGGCAGCTTCATGGGTTATCTGAACCTGATGACAGGTGGCTCTCTTTCCAGAGCAACCCTGTTCGCGCTCGGTATT
>JBKEBS010000068.1:0-10738 GCA_047973265.1 Oscillospiraceae bacterium | reverse complement strand
GCAAGGGTGACCCCTATGACAACGCTGTTGCGGAAAACTTCTTCTCCTGCCTCAAATGTGAATTGGTCCACCTAACCCATTACATTTCCAGACGCCAGGCACAACTTTCCATTTTTGAGTACATTGAGGCGTATTACAATTCTTTCCGCCCGCACTCTGCTATTGGATGGATTTCCCCGAATGAATTCGCCCGCGACTTTTATCTCGTTGCCTGTTGAGGTTGTTGTCTACTTTTTCGGGAAGGGCTCACTCAGCCTATTTCTTGGCATTCTGGTTGCCCATCATCGCCTTGCTGATCTTCGTCTTGGTCTCTTGGGTCAGGTGACGGCCCTTTTCGGCCTCACGAATCTTCTGCTTAGTCTCCTCGCTCTGAGGATGGCCCATTTTTCTCTTGTCAGCCACGGTACATGCTCCTTTCAAATCAATATAATAGAATTGCCGCACCCTTACCCTACCACAACCCCAGGGGCGAACCAAACAATAACCCGTCAATTTATGGCCTTTACAAAATGTTTGCATTTCACGCAAAAAGCCGGGGATCGGCTTTTTGCCAATCCCCGGCCATTTTCCTAGTGCTTTGCATCCGTCGAACGTTCGAACAGCTTTGCCATCTTATCCATGTAGCTGGTCATGTTCTGCGGAATGTCGAAATCCACATACTCCATCAGATTTTCCAGCATCTTGGAGTAGCGATCCAGGCGCTCTTTTTCCAGCTCCACCTCTTCCCTGGACAGGGAAGGCTGCGGAATCAGGGCGTCCAGCATTCGGTTCAGCACCCCGATGAGCTCCCGGTTGGTTTCCTCCCGGGCCTGGACAATCTGCCAGATTGCCTCGGCTCTGGCCTTGTCCCCGTAACCGCCCGCGGCGCTGTCGTTGACGGTGAAGTCCCGGAGCAGCCCCATCGCCTCGTGAATATGCCCGGTGTCGGCGGCGATCTCGTCGATCTTGCTCATGATGTATGCAGTATCGGGGGTGTGGGCTTCAGGACGGTTCTGTTCGATGGTCTCTCTGTATATGTTGTCATTCATTGTTGTATCCTCCTGGCAGTCGCCGGGCGGACACGTCAGCCGGATGGTATCCTCGTTTTCCCAACGTGCTCGCCCGTGTTTTACAAGCCCTTTGGCACGTTTTTCATAGGTTGGCTCCAGCATTTTGCCGGATCCGTCGAGTACCGTCACGTTTTTTGCAATGGGTATCATCCCCTCCGGTATTCTATTTTGCATGGATATGCGTGCTGTTTTTTCCAATGGGTGCCCTCCCCTACGCGAAGCCGAAAGAAAGCGCCAAACAATGCGCTGCCCTTCTGCTCTGGGCACAGTATAGCACACGCGGGTACATCCCGCAATATATTTTCCGGCTGTTTTCTTTCCCTCACAGAGGCAATGTTTCCCAAAAATGATCATGGCAATTTTCCGCGAACTGGCCTATACTTTTAACAAGAGAAATGATTATTTCGCGACGCGAATATGGAAGGAGGTCTATTTTATGTGTGAAGCATGTAAGGATGCAAAAGATATGACCCTGGATGAGCAGGTTGACAAAGTGGAAACCACTGCACAGGTGGGCGAAACCAAAGACCATCCCGATCCGGTGGTGTGCTCCCCCGAATTCCCCGAGGGCTGCGAGTAACCAGGTTCCACAAAATAATGAGACAGGGCCGTCTTTTGGACTAATCCGGGAGGCAGCCCTGTTTTTTGTTGCCTTTCCGCTCTGCAGTTGCTATACTTTTGAGAGATAAATCCTCCTGAAAGAAAGGATGTCTCCATTGCAGAACGAACCGCGCTCCCTCTCCCCCGCCGCAATCCTGGACAGCTACAACGTTCTGGGGGAGAAAAAGCTTTCTTCTCCCACCCTGCGGCTGTTCCTTTTGGGCATATTGGCGGGCTTTCTCATCGGAATGGGCGCCGCCGTCACCAATACAGCCACCTTTGCCATAACAAACCCCTCCGCCGCAAAAATCATTAGCGCCCTGCTATTTCCCCTGGGACTGGGCATCGTGATGCTCACCGGCGCGGAGCTATTTACCGGCAACTGCATGCTCATCGCCCCGGTGTTGGACGGCAAGGGTAGCGTTTCGCACATGCTGCGGAACTGGGCTGCTGTCTACACCGGCAACTTCCTGGGAGCAATCCTCCTCGCCTTCGCCATGGCAGCCACCGGAAAATTGGGGGCATCCGGCGGAGCGCTGGCAGCCTACACCATCGAGCTGGCGACCGCCAAGTGCTCTCTCCCTTCTGGCAGCGCGTTCGTGCTGGGCATTCTCTGCAACATCCTGGTTTGCCTGGGCGTGCTGTGCAGCCTGTCCGCCACCGACACCTTCGGGCGCATTGCGGGCGCTTATTTGCCAGTTGTATTCTTTGTGCTATGCGGCTTCGAGCACAGTGTCGCAAACATGTACTACATCCCCGCAGGTCTCTTTGCGGCTGGACTTCCCGGCCAGTCCGCCGACCCCGCGGTGCTGTCCTGGGGCCGCTTCCTTGTTGGGAACCTTCTCCCTGTGACGATGGGCAACATCGCAGGCGGTGCGGGGGTTATCCTGCTGCTGCGGTTTAGTCACCGGCAAAAAGCGAAATAACTGCTATCATAATAAAAACACCGGACGCTGGCAGCGTCCGGTGTTTTTGATTTGTTACATTTGATCGATTACAGATTCTTCCCGCACCAGCCGGGCCTTCACGATCAGCCGCTGGGAATAGGTCGGAACGGGTGTGCAGGTGATGAGTGTCAGTACACTGTCGCCCTCCACAGGGCCCGTGACCCACACCTCGTCGGGCTGCACGGTGAAGGTCTCGTATACCTCGTAGAGATAGCGGGTGTCTCCCACCTCCAAGATGACCTCATCCCCCACTTCCACCTTTGGCAGGTGCTTAAAGGGGTGCATCTGGATGTAGTTGCGGTGTCCGGCCAGAACGCAGTTGCCCTCTGCGCCGGGTGCCGCCGTGCCGGGCATGTGCCCCACGCCATAGAGAATCTCATCCCCCACCCCCTCCAGAACGTTCTCGGAGAGGCCGATCTTTGGGATTTTGATGTAGCCCATCACCAGAGGATCGTTCAGGGCAGGCCTGGTCAGGGAGAGGCCGCTGTTGTCCGCGGGGAGCGTCTCCGCAGCCTGTACAGGCTGCGCGGCTTCCTGGTAATAGTACTTGAATGGGACGTCAAGCGGGGCAGGATCAGGCAGGGAATCGTTGCTTTCGATTCCCACCTTTCCCAGCAGATAGCCCCAGGGGTAGTTGATCGCCTCGTATCCGGCTCCAACCACGATGAGGCAGACGCCCAGCACCATCAGCAGCCTGCCCAGGGAGAACCTGCGGGATTTTCCCCTGGCAGGTTTTCCCCCTGTGGGCGCTTGCATTTTTTCGTTCTTGTTTTCCATTTGGAGTTCATTCCTTTGGGATGGTTTCACTTCTTGCCTTTTTTCTCTCTGCGACGGACTATCGCGCCCGTGCCGAACAGTGCCGCGCCAAGGATTGCCACCAGACCAAGCGGGAAACCGCCGGTGCTGGGCAGGCTGATCTTGTCGCTGGCGCTTTCGTTACCGGTTCCAGTGCCGCCGGGGCCGGCTGCTCCGGGCATTTCGTCGTCAGGGAGAATGGTGACATTGCCCAAGCCTCCGCCGCCTGCGGTACCGTCTCCGCCAGAGCCGCCCGAACCGCCGGAGCCTCCACCGTTGCCGCCCGAGCTCCCGCCGCCGTTGTTGTCGCCGGGATTCTTGGGCTCGTCAGGTGTACTTCCGCCCTCTTCGCCCTTCCAGGGGTCGTAGTCGTTGGGGATAAAGAGCGTGTAGCCGTCGAGATGGCCCTTGTTGTTGCTGCCCTCCAGCCTAATCTGCAACTCACCGGTAGAGGTGTCGTTGTAAATGGTGAATCGGTGGTCGCGCTGGAGAATGATCGCACGATAGGGAGCCGATGTCTCGCTGATTGTGTAGGTACCAACAGTGAGATCCTCGAAGGTGCAAATGCCCTTCTCTCCGATCCTCAAGGTTCCGACGCCTCCGTAACCGTCCTTCGACAACCGGAAGACGACGCCCACAACTGTGCCGCCCTTTGATGGAGTCAGGTAATACTTATCCACCACCAGATCCAGACGCTTGAGATCCATCAGGAATGCTGCGCTGGCGTTGGTCGCCGACCCGGTGGGGCGGAAGATGAAGTTGCTCTCCCTTGGCGTCGATTCGATTGAACTGCCGCCCAGGTTCAGGATATCGCGAACCCGGTAGGTGGAATCGGTCGGCCGCAGGTTGACCACCTTGTAGACCGCGCCTCTGGGCAGGTCGCTGTAGGTGTGGACTTCGCCCTCCCGCAGACTCACCTTGTTGTAAAGGGAACCGGAGGGAATCTCCCAGGTCGCGCCGCCATCGATGGATCGATAAATCTGGTACTCGAAGCGGGTGTTCTGCTCTGTCGCCCGGATGTCGTCGGTGAGCTGGACGGTGATGGTGATGTTTACATCGTTCTTCACCTTGCTGACCGAGTAGACCTTGGCGGAAGGTGCGGGAGCCGTGAGACTCACATTCACGGGGTTGACCGCCTGGAGCGTGCCGTTCACCTCAAAGCCAGTGTGCTCAAAGTCCTCGTAGAGCCTCTCTTCAATGCGGATGTTGCCCAGCAGCAGGCCGCTAAACACCTTCTCCTCGCCCGCCTTGAGGTTCACTTCCTGAGAAATGCCCAGTCCGTCGGTGAGAGTCAGGGTGAAGACGGTATCGGGCAATGTATTTTCGCCCGTGACAGTCTTGCCCAGCGTGATGCTTCCGGTTCTGTCCACTCCACTGGTAGAGATGATGCCGGCCGCCGTACTCTGGCCGCTCTTGGCCCCAAGGGTAAACTTGAAGCGGTCGCCAAGGTTTTTTGTCTCCTCTATGCCGTTCACCTTGATGGATTTGACGGTATAGCCCGCCAATGGCAGCTCTTCGATCTCATACTCGCCAAAGGTGAGGCCGGTTAGGCTCTGCTTCCAGTTGCCTGTTCCATCTACCTTTATGACGGTTGGCGTGGTGGGAATGGTTCCACCCACGGCAGGGCCATAAAGGTTAAATGTAAACTCGCCGCCGATGTTGTAGTTGTTCTCGAACAGCTTAGTCACGTCCAGAGTACCGCTGGTCTTGGCCTTGCTCTTGGCATCCAGCGCCGCCATGCTGTGAGCGCTGTTCAGGTCGATCACCACAACGCCGCCACTGTTGGATTTGAGTGCGCCGGTCATGCTGCCCGCATCGTCGAAGCCCTGGAAGTCGAAGTTGGCGTCGGGCCGCTCTGTGAGCTGGTACTGGCCGTAGGGAAGTTTATCATTGTCGTAGACTGTGCCGTCCTTCTGGCTAGTCCACTTCAGTACGGTATCGCCGCCCTTGGCCTCTCCCACCAGAATCTCTCCGGTGGCGATGTTTTTCAGTTCGTAGATGAAGACTGTATCAGGGAAGGGATTGATGCCGTCAATCATCTTGGTCAGGACGATCTCGCCCTTCAGCAGCACCCTGTTTTCAAATGCAATGCTGTTCTGGGCCATCGCCTCGGAGGCGGCGTTGATGGTAAAGTTCATCTCGCTGGCGCTGACCTTCGTTCCAAAGCCCGCGTTGCCGCTGACGTCGGAGGAGGAGAAATCTGTGCCGGGGGAGGTCTCAACCATCGTGTAGTCGCCGAAGGGCAGGCCGGAGATGGAGGTGCCGCCGGGACTGAGTGTTCCGCCGGGCGTGCCGACAGCTGTCCAGACAATGGGCGCTCCGGTTGTGATGCCCGCCGCGTTGCTCTTCACTTCTCCGGTGTAGAGCACGGTGCCGCCGGGTGCTTTACGCAGCTCAAAGGTGTAGGTGTTGACCGCGCTCACCTGGGGGGCCTCCGGGGCTTTCTTATAGCCGGACAGAGAGACCTTTGCGGATTTGAGCTTGTTCATTGAACCGAATGCAGCTGTGGGGCTCTCCACTGACTGGATATCGCCGGAAGCAGGTGTTACGCCCTCGGTGATCACAAACGCGGTGGGGGTGCCATCCAGCAGCTGGAAGCTGTCGTCAGCCTTCTGTACCAGGTAGTAGCGTCCATACACCACCTCGGTGGGCAAGGTGACGGACACAGTGCTGGCGGCGTTGCCGCTGTTGAAGGTGACCGTGATGGGAGCGCCGCTGTTAGCGTCTGTAAGGACACCTGCGGTGCCATTCCACCTGTACAGCTCATAGGTAAAGGTTCTGCTTGCAAAGTCGCCGAGGTTGCCCTCCTGCAGCTGAGCGTTCAGGGTCAGCGTGGACTTCTTCAGGCTGTTGGAGCCCTTCAGCGTGATGCTGCTGCTCGTTCCGCTCAGACTGAAGGTCGCTGTCTTTTTGTCTCCGCTCAGGGTGACACCGGACTGCGCCTGGAAGCCGTCGAAGTCGAAGTGCGCGGTGCTGTCAGGATTCATCTTCAGCTCGTAGTTGCCCATGGGCAGGCTGCCCTGTACCGGGGCACCACTGTCTTCCCACGCGGTGAAGACAAGACCGTTTGTGGTGTAGTTGCTGCCGTCTGCCTTCACCTGGGCGGTGACCTTGTAGGTCTTGCCCAGTGATGTGTTCACCAGTTCAAAGGTGAAGTTTTCCTGGCGGAAATCCGTGATGTCCATGGTCAGATTCACAGTTACACTGCCGCTGGTCTTGACCTTGTTGTTGGCAACCGCATTGACGGTGGCGCTGCCCGCAGCGACGGTAAATGTCAGGTTGCCGCTGCCGGGTGTCGCGGTGCCGCCCTCCACAGTGAAGCGATCCAGTGAGAAGTTGGTGTTCGCGCTTGTCTGAGTCAAGGTGTAACTGCCGATCGGCAGGTTGGTCAGGCCGCCGACAATTTCACTGCCAAAGGCTGCGTCGGTGTACCAGGTGATCGCCGAGCGGTCTCCGCTGTAGGTGGCGCTGTCCAGAACACGACCATAGTACTTGTAGCCGTTGTCGCCAGTCAGCAGGTAGGTGAAGGTCTCCATGGGAAGCCCCTTGGGATCGAGGTCGTTCACTAGGGTCAGACCGCCGCCGGTGCTCATTTTGCCTATGACCACAATGGTGCCGTTTTCCTGGTCTGGCAGCAGGGTGACCTCCCACTTGCCCCCTGTCAGCACAGGCTGATTGGAAGCCAGCGCGCTGGTGGAGTCCAGCAGTTCCACCTTGCTCAGCTCGTACCCCGTGATGGGTGTTTCCTCCAACACATAGGTACGACCGTAAATGAGGCCGGAAAGGGTCGCGGTTTCGTCCACTTTCAGCTTGTTTTGGCTGAACTGGAGTCCGGTCGTTTTATCCGTGATGGTAATTGTGTACTGCTGGTTGGGCGCCATGTTGATAGAGGTGGGATCAAACGCCTTTTTCAGCGTGGCGCTGGTGGTTGTGTTGCGGTTAATCGAGGTGATCTCCACCTGGCCCGCATCCAGAGGCATGGTGAAGGAGTACACGCCGCCGCCCTCGTTGGTCAGTGCGATTGTGGTGGCGCTGTCGCTTGTGATGGTAAAGTTCACAAACGCGTAGCCCTTCTTGTCGTCCTGCTTGATGTAGTATTTCGCACCCTTTTCCAGATCGTTCAGCTTTTTGGCCGTGCTGCTACCCACTCCCGTTATGGCTGTCGCCGTACCGGAGGTGTTGGTCTTCCACAGCTGGAAGTCGAAGGTATCGGGAGTGCCGTCGGAGCTGATGTTCTGGCTGCCCGCCTCAAAGCCCACAATAATGGAGGCGTCGTGGGCGTTGGTGTTGCGGTTGGTTGCGGTGATGGTCAGCTTGGTGGCGTCCAGAGGAATTTGGAAGGAGTAGACGCCGGGCGTGGGCGTGGCGCTCACCGCAATGCTTGTAACCGTCGGGCTGTCGCTGGTCACCGTGAAGCCGTCAAGGGTGTAGCCGGTCTTGACGGTCTCCCGGATGTAGTAAGTCTTGCCCCTCTCCAGCTTCTCCACCTTTTTGCCTGTGGTGTCGACGCCGGTCACCGCGGTCTTGGTGGTGAAGGTGTCGGACTGGGACAGGTCAAAGTCAAAGGTGTCGCTGCCGCCGATGTTGATACTGCCGGTGTAGAGGGCCTTCTTCAGGGTCGCGCCGCTGCCGTCGCCGTCTGTGATGTACTGGTTGCGGTTGCTGGCCGTCACGGCGATGCTGCTGGCCGTCATGGGGATGTCGAAGGAATAGATTCCGTTCCCCATATGAGTTGCCGCCACAGGGGTGGGGTTAATGTCGGTTGCGACCAGGAAGCCGGTGGAGATGTAGCCGTCCTGCACGACCTCCTGAATGTAGTTGGTCGTGCCGCGGGCGAAGGCCGCGTCCACGTCGGCGCCCGTCTTGGCCGTACCGACCTTGACATTAGTCACATCCTTTTTGGCCCCGGTGGGCGTTGTCGCCGTGCCGATCCAAACCTGGAAGTCGAAATTGTCGGATGCGTTCAGCAGGATGTTCCCGGCGTCCAGCGTCTTGGACATACTGGCCCCGCCGCCCGCGATAAAGGTGTTGCGGTTGATGGCCGTGACCGTGATGCTGCTCGCCGTCATGGGTACGTTGAAGGAGTAGATGCCGCCGCCCTCGTCGGTTACGGTAAGTTCCGCGCCGCCGCTCAGGTTGGTGGTCACCTTGAAGCCCGCCGAGGTGTAACCGGTCTGGGCAACCTCCTGGATGTAGTTGGTCTTGCCGCGGACAAATGCCGTGTTGGTGGTTGTGGCAACGCCCACCGCCACATTATTCACCGCGACTTTGGAGCCGTCGGGAGTGGTGGCAGTGCCTGTCCATACCTGGAAGTTAAACTTGTCGCCCGCGTTCAGCAGCACGCTGCCGATCTCCAATGTCTTGGTGATCGACGCGCTGTCGCCCGCGATGAAGGTGTTGCGATTTTCCGCGGTGACAGTGACGGTCTCGGCGAACATGGGAACCTCGAAGGAGTAGATGCCGCCGCCTTCGTCGGTCACGGTGAGCGGCGTGGCGCTCAGGTTTGTGATAACCGAGAATCCGGTGGAGATGTAACCGGTCTTGGCCGTCTCCTGGATGTAATTGCGCACACCGCGGGCAAAGGCGTCGGTGTCCTTGACTGCGCTGCTGCCAACACCGGTCACCGGCTTCTTGGAGCCTGTGGGAGTGCTTGCAGTGCCCGTCCAAACCTCAAAGTCGAAGGTGTCGGTGCCGGTAAGGTTCACGCTGCCGGTCTCGAAGCTCTTGCGGATGCTGCCGCCCTTGACGTTGGTCGTGCGGTTCTTTGCCGTCACGCCCAGGGTACTGGCGTCCATGGGAACGGTAAAGGAGTATATCCCGCCGCCCTCGTTGGTCAGCGTGATGCTGGTGACAGTCGGGCTGTTGGAGGTCACCTCAAAGCTGAGGAACTCGTAGCCGGTCTTTGCCGTCTCCTGAATGTAATTCTTCTCGCCGCGGACAAATGCCGTGTTTGCGGTCTTGGCTGTGCCGACCACCACATCGTCGATATCCTTCTTCGCGCCAGTGGGGGTGGAGGCTGTACCTGTCCAGACCTGGAAGCTAAATTTGTCGCTGGCGTTCAGCAGCACGCTGCCGGTCTCCAATGTCTTGTTGACCGTCGCGCCGCCTCCGCCGATGTAGACGTTGCGGTTGATTGCCGTCACAGCAATCATTCCGGCGTCCATGGGAACGGTAAAGGAGTAGACGCCGTTGCCCTCGTCGGTTACCACGGGATTCGGTGTAGCTGTACTGTCTGTCACCACAGTGAAGCCCATGTTGATATAGCCGCTGCCTGTGGGGAGAATCTCCTGAATGAAGTTCTTCTCACCGCGCTTGAGGGCTGTGGTGGACTGGGCGGACGCCTGGTTCACGCCGCTGACCCTGTTCTTGGAGCCTGTGGGAGTGGTTGCAGTGCCTGTCCACACATCGAACTCAAAGGTATCCGTGCCGGTGAGGTTGACACTGCCCGCCTCGAAGGTCTTGCGGATGCTGCCGCCCTGCACGGTGTCGTTGCGGTTGGTGACCGTGACCTCCACCTTGGTGACATTCGCCGCCAGGTCGAAGGAATAGGTGCTGTCGTCCACCTTGGTGACGGGGATGGTCGCGTCGTTGGCCTTCACTTCAACCTTGGCAAGGGCGTAGCCCGCCAGCGCATCCTCGGAGATATAGTTCTTCGTTCCCCGCTCAAAGGTGCTGGCTGCCGTCGCAGGCGTGCCCACGGCGACGCTGCTGACGCTCTTCTTGGCGGCCACAGTCGCATCTGTCCAAACCTTGAAGTTGAAGAGATCGCTGCCGCCCAGGTTGATGCTGCCTGTCTCCAAAACCTTGGTGACGGTGGCGCTGGCCCCTGCGACATAGGTGTTGCGGTTGGTGGCGGTAATCTCCACCTTCTTCGCGTCGCTGGGGACGTCGAAGGAGTAGCTGCCGTCGGTTTCGGGGGTGATGCCCAGCACCACTCCGTCCGCCATCACGGTGAAGCCGATAGAGGTGTAGCCGCTGTTTGCGGGCAGAATCTCCTGAATATAGTTTTTCTTGCCCTTTTCCAGCTTGCTCTCGATGGTTTTGGCCGTGCTGTCGCCGACCCCCGTCACCCTCTGCTTGGCCGAGGAGGTGGCGGCAGTCCAGATATCGAACTCAAAGGTGTCGCCCAACGCCAGCTTGACGCTGTTGGGCTCGAACGCCTTCTTGACGGTGGCGTCGTAGACGAAGGTGTTCTCGGTGAGTGCTATAATCTCCAGCTTAATGCAGTTGTCCGGCACGGTGAAGGAGTAGCTGCCGTCGCTTTCCTTGGTGACGACAACGCTGTCGATGCCGTTGCTTGTGATGCGGAAGCCCGCGCTGCGGTAGCCGGTCTTTGCATCCATCTGG
>JBKEBS010000067.1:0-6308 GCA_047973265.1 Oscillospiraceae bacterium | reverse complement strand
GCAAGGGTGACCCCTATGACAACGCTGTTGCGGAAAACTTCTTCTCCTGCCTCAAATGTGAATTGGTCCACCTAACCCATTACATTTCCAGACGCCAGGCACAACTTTCCATTTTTGAGTACATTGAGGCGTATTACAATTCTTTCCGCCCGCACTCTGCTATTGGATGGATTTCCCCGAATGAATTCGCCCGCGACTTTTATCTCGTTGCCTGTTGAGGTTGTTGTCTACTTTTTCGGGAAGGGCTCAGGAGGTTCAGGCGGAACGTACTCGTTTGCGATAAAGCGCCATTTGAAAATCGCTTCGCTTTTTTCGTTGTATACCTTCATTTTGGGATCAAGGCGGAGCTCAATTTGGAAAACTCCATGGGTTTGCGCCGGATACCAGCCCAGCTGCAAGCCATATTCATAGGCCATGTTGACCTTTCCACCTCGGGCTCTGCTGAAATCGGAATAGCCTTCCCCATTGAGATTACCTCTGAAATAGCATCCCTTGAAGGGCCAAGCGCCCTCCGTCATATTGATGGTCAACTCCACTTCTTCAAAAAGGTTGACCGGCCCCTGCTTCGATACCGGTTCCGTCTGGATATAGAGTTCAAACCACTTGTCATCTTGGGATAAATTCATGAAGGTGAAAGTTGTACAGATACGGTCACCCGGCTTCAAATCCTTTGCATCAATAAAGTATTCACCCTCATCATTGACAGATATTCCCTTATCGTCCGCCAGCACAAGGCAATCTGGAAAGTAGTATTTTGTCTGGTAATCGAATGCACCTGCGGGCAACGCCATGGTTAGGAGAGTCGCTGCCAGCGCTGCCGACAATATTTTTTTTTGTGTTGTATGCACTTTTACGGCAGCTCCTTTCCGGCAGGGAGGTCGGCCGCCCGGGAATATTTCTCGGGCGGCCGGAGTGGCGGTTATTGCTTACGTGTTTACGGTGTCGTGTAGGTATCTATGATGTTCTTGAGAATCGGATACACATCTCCTGAGGGGCTCAGATTCCACCCAGTCGCATCTTTGAGGGCTTCGTCCAGCATTTGAATCGCATCCATCTTGACAGTCAGATTGAAAATCATGCCGATATACTTCTCATCTGCATCTGCCTTAAGACTGAGACTTTTCAAAAGATCGGGGCTGATTGTTTTTGGCGCAAGGACTTCGAGATAATAGAAGTATCCGTCGGCTTCGTTGTAATACCATTTGCTTTTTGCAGCGGGGGTCGCAAGATCAGCGGAGTAAGTCAAATCAATTTTCTCATCGGTATCAGTTACCGGATGACCAATTTTATTGGCAGCAGGTTTGTCGGAAGCGAGACTCCAATCTTTTTTGACCTCTGTCGGCTTAGCAAACCCGCAATACATGACGTCTGTTACTGCTACTTTTTTCTCGTTCACAGCAAAGGTTGCACTCATTTTTTGATATTTCCCGCCAGATAACTCACGATAAAGCACAAAAGAATAGGAGGTTCTCCCTGCCTCTGTCGCAGTTTTCACAAGCAGTTTTACATCACTGGGAAAGCTGTAAGGATCACCGTTTCCATCCACCAGCGACATTCCTGCTGGCAGATTTCCATAACCACTGCCGGACTTCGTATATGCGTCGATATTCATGTATTGTGGAATTTCGACAGTTGGATCTGTAGAATTTGCATTCATTTTTCGCTCACCTAAAACCTGCATTGCTTCTTCGAAGTGGACGCGGACAAAGACTGGCAGGTCACCCACATTGGAGACTGCAACTTCCTTAGTAATCTTCTGGCCAGGTTTCCAGTCTGTTGGGGGAGTAAAAGTCTCTTCAATAATTACAGAACCATCTGTCACATTGATTGTTTCCAACCGGTTGGTGACTTCATCTTTGGCAGAGAGCCAGGCATAAGTCGCCGACAGAAGAATGGCGGCCATCAGCACTGCTGTCACGGCGAGAGCCAATTTCTTTTTGCTTCTTGGCTTGTCCTTTTGCATTGATACTTCCTCCTATAAATGATTAACCTTTACGGGACGTGAATCGAGCGAAGCGCCGACTTCTGACATGGCTCCCGCTAGCCTCTGTCAGTTTAGGAGTCGGCTTTTTTTGTCTTTTTCAGCCGCAAAGCCGAGAATACCAGGATACCTGCTATAACAACGGCGGCCACGACTATTATGTTGTCCTGTAGCAGCTGCAAGACACCCCCCATCTTTGGAATCGCCAGCACCTTTTTTCCAATCAATCTCTCGCTGCGAAAGGGCGGATCGTCGGCATTGTTGGTATCACCCCGCGTTACAAAGGTGAGTCCGTTCTGGCCGTCCACATTTTCCTGGATATCCACCACTCTGTGGGTTAGATAAGCGGAGGAATCCCTGCCGGGCACATATGTGACGATGTCTCCAACCTTTACTTCATTGGGAGCGACTATTTTTACAACAATCAAATCCCCTTTGGAAAAGCCCCCTGGCAGTGACTGAGAATGGGGTGTCATGGAGTCGGTGAGCACTGAGTAAATTCGGTAGCCAAACAGTGACTTTTGGGGATTGGCACTCACAGCGAAAAGAATTGAGCCAGCAATCAGCCCCAGGCAGATCAAGTAAAACACGATATCCGTGAACACCTTCAGCGCCGGTTTCTTCTTTTTTTCGCCAGGTACAATGGGAGACTTTTGTAAACGGACAACAGATTCTTGTGTTCTCACAATTCTCCTCCTCTTAGTATTGCAACATATTGTAATCATTACATTGTGTCATCGGCAGTATGCCATGCTCACAAGCTGGGAGCGTACAGAGAGGTTTCTCCCATTAACTCCATCTCAATGATAGCATCACAAAAGTGGGTACCCCCTACCCTTTTGGCCACAAAATAAAAGCTGTTTGAAGACTAAAAGGGTAGTTATCCTGTTTTTTGGCAAACATATGATTTGCCATCTGTTTGATTGCATATTTTCTGATAAAAGTATTTCATTAAGCTCTGCCAGCTATAATAGACAAATTGCATTCTTGTTCTCTCAGAAGAGATATCTTATATCTGTATTCCAGAGAAGCAAAATGTGGATCATTCAGCTTGTCGCTCTTGAAAGGAACGCTATATTTATGGGGAAATAAGGGCATATCAAGAAAAGTGATGCGATATTGGAGATAGATATCCAATATCGCATCACTTTTTTCAGAGTGTATTGTGTAATTCAAAGCCGCTTGTATAAGTGAAATACAGCGGGTTCCCTTGTCTCAATATCCATAAATTATTCCTTATAGCCTAAAATGGGAGAAAACCCCTTTCATAAGGGGTTTTCTCCTAGCCAGCTTTACATCAAAGATGACATTTTATATGGTGAACCATCGGGGATTCGAACCCCGGACCCTCTGATTAAAAGTCAGATGCTCTGCCAACTGAGCTAATGGTTCAGGACAAGTTGACTTTTTCGAGAAAACCCAAAAATAAACAGGCCCCCTCGCAACTGTGTCGCGGTCAAAACCGCATCATTTACTATACAGGACACACAATAAAAAGTCAAGCATCCATGGGGAAGTAATGGTACCCCTCCACATCTTCTTCGATCAGATGGAGGCCGGTGGAGTCGTAGCTGTTCAGCCGAAGCTGTCCGTCCGGTTCCAACTGCGCCACAAAGAGGCTCCCGTCGTTCCGGAAGAAATACCCCTTCACCTGCTCCGCAATTAACTGTTCCTCTTCCACATAAAGATACAGGTCTCCCGCATCGGCGGCCTCATCGTAGTCCCGATAGAATAGGAGGGTGTTGTTTCTTTCCCCTACAAGGGCCGCCAGCCTGCCCGGGGCGGTGTCGTACGCAATCTCCACAATGCCCTCCGGCGTGCGGTTATAGAGGGAGCGCTCGGGGGGATCGTCCCGTGACAGAGTTTGATAGATTACTCCTGTATTCGGCGCTCCCGCCACGCCAACCACCCAGCCCACATCCTCGTCGATGTAGACCACATTGCCCATCTGCCCGCCTGCCGTGGATGACTGGTAGAGGATTCCGGCAGGGGACTTATAGTCCGGGTAACTGTAGAAGAAGATGTCCTCCCCATTCGGCGGGATGAAAAATCCTCCCAGAAAGCGGGAGCCGGACTCTGTGAACACCTGTTGGTCTGTTCCGGCGCGGGGACGGCTGAGAATCAAGCTGTCCGGCAGGTAGGTGGACAGGAATGCCGCCATATCAATGGGCTCCGACACAAATTCGTCCAGCTGGGCCATGCTGAAATCGGAGAGCTTGGGCCTGCGCATACTCAGAATATCGCTCGACGAATAGAGGGCGTAGTCCTCCTCGAGGCTGGCCTGCACCAGCGTTTGCCCCTCTCCAATTTTGAAAATCCCCTGGGAAAGCTGCTTGCGTTCCCCGTTTTCTCCGCTGTAATAGAGCAGCCGGAAAGCCACATCTCCCACCCGCTGGTAGGAGGCCAGCGCAGTCTGAAACTTGGGCCGGAACATATCCCGAAGCAGCTTTTCCTCGTACTGCCGGATCGCTTCATCCTGGCGGTCGCCGTCAACCTGGGTCGCGGCAGTTGCCGGGGACTCCTCCGTCTCCGCCCCCTGTTCCTCCTCTTCCACCCATTCGGCGTCCTCCAGGGTGGTCTCCTCTCCCGTCCCCTCCAGGGGGTCGGCCATGAGCTTGTCGGAGAGCGCCTTGTCGTCCTCAATCAAATCCTCGTAGGTGAGAGCCTCCATCTCGGGGGCAAGATAGAGCAAATCCCCCTTAGCAGCGTCGGCGTCCACGACACGCCACACGCCCTCTGCAATCTGTTTGCTGCCGACATCCGCAGAGGCAGCCCCCTCGTCGGCGTACTCCACCGCCGTCAGGTAGACGTCGTAGCGGGAGCGATTTCCCCCCTGGCGCTGCTTGGTGTAGCAGAAGCTGTCCAGCTCCTCCGTGTAGTCCAGCAGGGTGTAGACCCCCTCGTCCACCAGGGCGGGGGAGGCCTTCCCGTCGATTGCGTCTTCGGCGCGGAGCACATACAAATCCACCCCGGAACCGTACCCATCCAGGGGATTGCTTTCCAGTGTATCCAGTCCCGCCGAAGCACCCTTGTAATAGAGAAGCTTGCCGTCTGACACAGCCGCTATCCCCTTCACCCCTTCGTCCAGGCGGTAGAGGTGGCGGCGGCTTTTTGTGAGGAAGGAGAGGAAGGAGCTGTAGTCGCAGAGATAGAGCTCCCCCTGGTCGGTGAGATAGGCCAGCCAGTCTTTACCCGGGAAAAAGCGAAAATCGGTCACGGCGTCTTCCGTGACCTGCATGCCCTCTCGGGGTGCGTCCACCGACTCGTCCAAGTTGATGAGGTTAAGGAGGTAGAGGGCGTTCTCCATGCCTGTAGAGGACTCTCCCAGGTAGGCGATGTGCCGGTTGTCCCTGGCGGAGGCGGCGCGGACAAGCCCGTCGCTACTGCGATAGCCCTCCGCAATGGAAAGGGGCTGCTCCAGGGAGGGCAGCGTGATCTTCAAGCCCTCCTTCCCGCTGTAGAGCAGCGCACCCGCAGTGGTGTACTTGCGCAGCAGAGCCTGGTAGCTGATGTACTCGACCGCACCCACGCCCAGCCCGCTCACCACCAGCAACAGCGACAGCAGCATCGCGGCCATCCGCGGCAGGCGGCGGTCTTTCCGCACGTCGGCGACATCCGGAACCTGGGAATTCCCCTCATCCGGGGCGGTGCTGTAGGGCTGATAGCTGCGCGGTGGAATCGATTTCCCGCGGGAGGTGCCGCAGATCAGGCAGTTTTTCACACCGGCGGGGAGCGCAGCGCCGCACACACGGCAGAGGTCTTTCCTTGCATGTTCTTTTTCGCCGTTCCCTGTTTCAGCCACGCTTCGCCACCCCCTCCGCAGAAATGTTAATACAATGGATTATACCAGAAAAGACATTGCGGCGCAAAGCAAAAGCGGCGGGTGCTTACCAGACCACCCGCCACTTTCGTTTCCTTTTAGATGTAGTACTCCGCTATTGCCTTTTTCACCGCGTAGTATGCCGCCTTTGGCTCGCCGTCGTTGTCGACGATTCCCCAGAAGCACTCGGCGGGGCACTCGGTCTGACCGCAGTGATAGCAGTGCTTCGCGTCCTTCCAGCAGAACATGAAGGAGCATGTCCCCCTTCTCGAAATGGTAGACACGCAGCCAATCGTGTATACTGAAAGAAGGAGGCAAAAAACATGTCAAACAAATCAAGAAAAGGTGAAGCTCCACCGCGTTACGATGAAGCATTTAGGGAGGGCGCGGTTCGGATGGTTGTTGAGCAACATCATCCAGCTCGACAGGTCGCTACGGATCTGGGCATCTGCATTGATACGCTCAAAAGCTGGCTTAAACGCGCCGGGCATGTGACATCTACTTCCG
>JBKEBS010000066.1:0-24661 GCA_047973265.1 Oscillospiraceae bacterium | reverse complement strand
TGACAGAAAACGGGCCGAGGGGAAGCCCTACTTCGTCTACATGACCGCTACGGCTAACAAGTTTCTGCGCATATACTATGGGCGTGTAAAAGAGTACCTGAACGCTCTCGACGAGGGCGATGACGCATAGATTTCGTCCTTTCTTCTATGGCTGAAACACCCTGCTGTGTATCGGCTTATTTTTGTTGCGCAATTTCTGCCTGCAAATTTTTGTCATTTTGGGCTTGACTTTTTATTTGCAGGCTTTCCAGAAAGATTAAATATCAAAATCCGCTTCTTCTATATGGGAGAACATTTCCGTCCAATATTCCTTTTGCTTTGCATCCAGCTCCGCGCCGCCGCTGATATACTCCAGACCCGGGGTCTTGAGCAGCGGGCTGTAGTCGGTAATGGGATTGCCCGACAGCTCCACCCAGCTCAGGCCGGGAAGCTCCGCCAGCGCCGAAATATCCACCAAGCCGCAGACGCTGAAATCCACCTCCCGCAGAGCGGAATGCCCCCGCAGGGGCGCCAGATTCTCCAGCGGATTGCAGGCGAGCTCTAAATTGCACAGCTGTGTCATTCCTCTTGTAAAACCAATATCCTTTATACCTAGGCCGGGGAGATACAGGTACTGAATGGCGGGAAGCCGCAGGTTCGTCAGCCCCCTGACAAGAAGTTCGGTGCCGGGCTTCTCCCTGTCGGCGTAGGGTCTGCCGACGAGAAGCTCCAACTCAATGAGCTCCGGGCAGCTCGAAAGGGGCGAAAGGTCGAGCCCGCCCGTAAAATTGGTAGCTAAATTCAGCCTGGTGAGGTTCGGCACATGCGCCAGGCCGCTCAAATCGGCCACATCGCTGTTCAGCAGGATCAACGTATCCAGGTTGGGGTAAAAACGCAGGAATTCGAGGTCGTGCAGTCCGGCGGCATCGGAAAGATTCAATTTGGTCGTCTGGGCGGCCTTTTCCAGCTTGATGCCGCCCAGCAGTTTTCCAATCAACCCGCCGGGTGTGGCCTTTTCCAGCGCCTTGTAGATATTCTCCTGGGGGATTCCCGATTCGTCCCTTGGAATGATATCCTTCGCCATCTATCTCAAAACCCTTCCTGCATCTTGTACTCTTCATTCTGGGAGAGGCGCTCTTCCAGCCGTTCCGACATGCGGCAGAGCAGGTCGTCTATGGCACCTTTGTCCATGCCCTCGATCATTACGCGGATCAGAGGCTCGGTGCCGGAGGCCCGCACCAGAATGCGGCCCTCGTCGCCCAGCTCCTCTTTGGCCTCCTCGATGATTTTGGCGGCCCCTTCGTCCACATCCAGCATGGACTTCATGACAGCATCCGCCCGGATATTCCGCATCACCTGGGGATATAACGGCATGATCGCCGCCAGCTCGGAAAGAGACTTATCGCTGTTCGCCATCGCCTGCAGCACATGACAGGCTGTCAGCTGCCCGTCGCCCGTCGACATGTAGTCGGACAGGATCACATGGCCGGACTGCTCCCCGCCCAGGTTGTAGCCTTTCCGGCGCATCTGCCGGAGGACATACCGGTCTCCCACCTTGGTTTTCTCCACCCGAAAGCCGTTCTTCTCCGCAAAGCGGAACAGGCCCAGGTTGCTCATCACTGTGGCGACAATCGTATCGTCGTTCAACAGCGCCCGCGCCCTGCGGTCGGTGGCCAAAATCGCCATAATCACGTCGCCATCGACTATACTGCCCTTTTCATCCACTGCAATGCAGCGGTCGGCGTCGCCATCAAAGGCGAAGCCCGCGTCGTAGCCGCCCTCGGCCACGAACTCGGCGAGACTTTCAATGTGGGTGGAGCCGCAGTCCCGGTTGATATTGATGCCGTTGGGGTCACAGCCCAGCAGGGTCATCTGTACCCCCAGCTTGCCGAACAGCTTTTCCGCCGTGGAGCTTGCGCTGCCGTTGGAGCAGTCCAGCGCCACTTTGAAGCCGGAGAAATCGCCCTGCACCGTCTGGGCAACATGATCAATGTAGTGGTTCACCAGATTCTCGTCCCTTGTGATGCGGCCCAGCTCCCACCCCCAGCGAATCAGGTAGGGCTTCACCTTGTCCAGAACGATCTCTTCGATTTCAAACTCCTGCTCGTCGGTGAGCTTGTAGCCCTCCGCGCCGAATATCTTGATGCCGTTGAACTCATAGGAGTTGTGGGAGGCGGAAAGCATGATGCCCGCGTCGGCGTGCTCCGCCGTGATGAGATGTGCCACCGCGGGAGTCGGCACCACCCCGATCTGCACGGCGTTCGCGCCCACAGAGCAAAGCCCTGCCGTGATGGCGGCCTCCAGCATGTCGGAGGAGATACGGGTGTCTTTGCCCACCAGCACAGTGGGCTGCCTGCCCAACTGCTCCGCCACCACCATAGCGGCGGCCCGGCCCAGATTCATAGCCAGCTTACAGCTGATCTCGGTGTTGGCGATTCCCCTCGCGCCGTCCGTCCCAAATATTCTCCCCATCTACAGTTCCTTTCGCGGCAATACTATTCTTCGTCTTTGTGCATGTCGGCCAGAAGGTTGATCTGCTCGAAGCTCTGAACCTCCTGGTAAGCAAATCCCATGTGTTTGTAGGCTTGCTGCGTCACAACCCTGCCCCGGGGCGTCTTGCTGAGAAAGCCGATCTGCATGAGGAATGGCTCGCAGACATCCTCCAGCGTGACGGCCTCCTCCCCCACCGCTGCGGCGAGGGTATCCAGGCCCACCGGGCCGCCGTTGTAGTTGCGTATGATGGTCTCCAGCATGCGGCGGTCGATGGAATCCAATCCCAGCGCATCCACCTCCAGCCGGTTGAGGGCGATGTTGGCAATGTCGTCTGTAATGATGCCGTCCCCGATCACCTGCGCGAAGTCCCTCACCCGCTTGAGCAGCCGGTTGGCGATGCGGGGAGTTCCCCTGCTGCGCCGGGACAGCTCGATGGCGCCGGACTCCTCGCACTCTATCTGCAGAATTCTGGCACTGCGGGAAACGATTGTGGCAAGCTCCTGGGGGGTATACAGCTCCAGCCGGAGCACCACGCCAAAGCGGTCGCGCAGCGGCGCGGTGAGCTGCCCCGCCCGTGTGGTCGCCCCGATCAGGGTGAACTTGGGCAGGTCGATGCGGATGGAGCGGGCGGACGGCCCCTTGCCGATGATGATATCCAGGGCGAAGTCCTCCATCGCGGGGTAGAGCACCTCCTCCACCGCCCGGGAAAGGCGATGAATCTCGTCGATAAAGAGGATATCCCCCTCGCCCAGATTGGTGAGCAGCGCCGCCAAATCCCCCGGCTTCTCAATAGCCGGGCCGGAGGTGGTGCGGATGCTGACGCCCAGTTCATTCGCAATGATGTTGGACAGCGTGGTCTTGCCCAGTCCCGGCGGGCCATAGAGCAGCACGTGGTCAAGGCACTCCCCCCGCAGGCGGGCGGCCTCAATAAAGACCGAAAGATTCTCCTTGGCCTTCTCCTGCCCAATGTACTCGGACAGCACCCGGGGACGCAGGGTGAGCTCTATTTCATGGTCGTCCGGCGTGTTCTCCGGCGTGACCATCCTGTTTTCAAATTCAAAATCCATCTCTTCAAAATCCGGCATGGATGGAGCTTCTCCTCGCTATAGTTGCAGTCAATTGTTTCCCGCCAAAGCCTTCAGAGCCGCCTTGATCAGATCCTGCACAGGCGTTTCGGGGGGATATCCTCCCAGCACCGACGCCGCCTGGGTCTGGCTATAGCCCAGCACCACCAGGGCGCTGACAGCCTCGCCGATATTGCCCGCCCCTATCTGAATAGAGGCGGCTCCGCCGCCGACAGCCTTCGCCAAGTCGTCATTCTTCACCTTGTCCCGCAGCTCCAACACAATCCGTTGCGCAAGCTTTGCCCCCACGCCGGAGGCCACTGTCAGCGCCTTGTAGTCGTCTGCTGCAATGGCGAGTGCAACCTGCTCCGGTGTGATAGAGGACAATATAGACAGCGCCACCTTAGGGCCAACTCCTGTCACGCCGATGAGCATCCGAAAGCAGGAGAGCTCACTCTGGGTGGAGAAGCCAAACAGGTCGACTGCATTCTCCCGCACATTCAAATGGGTGAAAACCTTGACCTCCTGCCCCAACTCGCCGATGCTGCCGACAGTGCCCAGCGTAGTCAAGCAGAGATAAGCCACCCCGCCGCAATCGATAGCCACGGTGAGGGCGTCCTTGTGCACAAGCGTGCCTTTCAGGCTATACAGCATCGGGCTCCGTCCTCTCCTTACTTCAAGTAGCGCGCCAATCTGTTCTGGCTCATGTATGAGCCCGCCGTGTGGGCGTGGCATATAGCCACCGCCAACGCATCCGCGGTATCGTCGGGCTTCGGAACAGCCTCCAGACCCAGCAGCGATTTTGTCATCTGCTGCATCTGGTTTTTGTCCGCCTTGCCGTAGCCAACCACTGCCAGCTTTACCTGCATGGGGGTGTATTCCGCCAGCTCCACGCCGTGCTTTACCGCGCTGAGCTGTATCACTCCCCTGGCCTGCGCCACATCAATACCGGTGGTCTTGTTGTTGGAGAAAAACAGCTTTTCCACCGCCATGTGCTCGGGAGCAGTGCGCTTCAGAATCGCGGTCAGCTCATCCCAAATCTGCTCCAGGCGCCGCTCGAAAGGGATGCCTGCAGGGGTCATGATCGAGCCGTAATCAATGGTGCGAAAGCGGTTGCCCTCATAATCCACCACGCCGTAGCCTACAATTGCATAGCCGGGATCGATCCCGATAATCCGCACGATCCCACCTCATCTTTTCAGTATCAAAGCGCCTATCAGTATAGCATAGACCGAAATGTTATTCAAATCAGTATAGCGCAATATTGTTACGAGAGTGTGGCCATTCATCGCTAATTGACAACCCTGTACAGCTCCGCGGCCGCCTCTTTGGTGGTGTGCTCGCTCACCTGGAGCACCTCCACCGTCAACGGTTTTGTCCCCATATTGATCTCGATCTTGTCACCCTCCTTCACATCATAGGAGGCCCGTGCAACTTTTCCATTCACCAGTATCCGTCCTGCGTCACATGCCTCGTTGGCGACAGTGCGGCGCTTGATCAGACGGGAAACCTTGAGGTATTTATCCAAACGCATAGTCTTTGTCCTTTTCTTTGTATAAACAAGTTAAGCCGCCCGAAACAGGCGGCTTAACAAATTGAAAGCGGTAATTATTTAGCGACTGCTTCTTTGAGTGCCTTGCCGGCCTTGAAGGAAGGCAGCTTGCTGGCAGGAATCGGCATTGGCTCCTTGGTGCGGGGGTTGATACCGTTGCGGGCGCTGCGGCTCTTTACTTCAAAGGTGCCGAAGCCAACCAGAGAAACCTTGTCGCCGCTAACCAGCGCGTCGGTGATGGAATCGATTACAGCTGCAACAGCTTTCTCGCTATCCTTCTTGGTCAAATTGGCTTTTTCAGCTACCGCACTGATCAGTTCTGCTTTTGTCATTGTAAATACCTCCAAAAGTTTATTGACAGTTATTTTTAACCTCTTTCCAGAGGCTGTCCAACACTTGAAATCCTGCTGTCTCCACATCAATCCCCCGCTCCTTCGCCAGCGCCTCCACCTTGGAAAAACGGCTGACAAACTTGTCGGTGGATTTCGTGAGGGCATCCTCGGGATCAATCTTTAAGAAGCGCGCGACATTGACCGTCGCAAACAAGATATCGCCCAGCTCTTCCTCCTGATGATCGGGATCACCCTCCAGAATGGCCTCCTGCAACTCTTTGACTTCGCTCTCCATATCCGCAAATGCACCGGACACATCGTCATAGTCGAAGTTTACCCTGGCAGCTCGCTTCTGTACCTTCTCGCTGCGGATCAGTGCGGGAAGCGCCCTGGAAACCTGTTCAAGGGATTGGGTGACGGTCTCCTGTTCTTTTTCCTGCCGCTTGATGCTCTCCCAGTTGCGTAGCACCTCCTCCGAGGTTCCGGCATTCACATCGCCAAAGATGTGAGGGTGGCGGTGAATCAACTTTTTGCAGATACCATCGCAGATATCGTCAAAGCCAAAACTTCCGGCTTCCTCCTCCATCCTTGCGTGAAAGACCACCTGCAACAGGACATCCCCCAACTCCTCCTTGAGAAGCGCGGTATCCTCCGTATCAATGGCCTCGACCGCCTCGTAGGTCTCCTCGATAAAATTGCGGCGAATGCTCTGGTGTGTCTGCTCCCGATCCCAGGGGCAGCCCTTCGGGCTCCGCAATATTTCCATAATTTGCAGCAGGTCAGAAATGGAATAGGCAGGTTTTTCCTGAAAAGGCATAGGCCTCTCTCTCCGGCGCAAATTTGCGCCTGTGCAATTTGCACCTGCGCTTTAGCGCCAGTTGATATACTCTTTTCAGCAAACGTATGAGAGGCTGTTAAGCCGCTCCCCGGGCGCAATCTAAGCTTTTTCTATATTACTCTATCTCAGTCCATTTTGCAAGAGTTTTTCTGTTTTTTTCGCATCAGAATCTCATTTTTCGTAAAATCGGCGCCATCTCCGTCACTGTCATAAAATAAATAGTAATTTTCTTGTCCATTTCCTACAATCTTTCATCCTGCATTACGGCAGTTTTCCATTCTATCGCGCCATTAGCCCAACCCATAACATATGTATATCAGAAGTATGCACTACCAAAAACCATAACGCAACATCTTTTCACTATCTGTCGATTTGCGTCGCCTGTTCTGGTACAAAATAAAATCTCCGCATAAACGGAGATTTTATTTGCATTTTACTGCTATTCTGTCACTGTAACTGTGATATCGGCCTGTGTATATCCCGTCGAGGGAGCTGTCATTGTGCTGGCCGCATCCCCGTCGTCTGCCAATACAGAATAAAGGAAGTAGGCACTGCCCTTGTATTCGCCGGGATCGGCGGCCATCAGGTTGGGGTAGTCTTCCTTCAGCTCGTCGATACCCATGTCGCCGATGTACTTCTGCCCATCGTTGTACAGCTCGTAGGTGTAGCTGTCAAACTCGGCATCCGGCACGATCGCCATCACTGTAAAAACAAAAGTCTCGGATTCGCCGGGAGCAAGCTCTTTATATTGCATATCCATGGTCATGGGGCCAAGATTGCCCTTGGGGACAACAGTCTGCAAACCCTCGATGTTCACCCACACCGCATCGGGCACCTCGGCGGAACCGGACCCGTGCTGGTAAACAATAGTCTTGTCACCGTTGTTCATCACATTCACATGCACATTGAAGGACAGCCCCGGGACAATGGCCTTTCTCTCCAGCACCTCAGCCGTAACCGAGAGCTCCGGATATTCGTTTTCCTGCATTTCAGCGATTTGTCCCTGAATCATCTCATTGCGGGTCATTTGCTGTTGTGCCCCCTCACTTGCTTCAGAGGATGCCGACTCCTCAATGGATTCTTCCGCCGAGGACTCCGTAGAGCTCTCCGAAACGACAGAGCTCTCGCTCACACTATTTTCAGAGGATGCGCTCACTTCCTGGGAAGAACTGCCGGTACTGTTGCAACCTGCGAGCACCATCGCCGCCGCCAAAAGGAGGGTGACGGCAAGACTGGATTTTGCTTTCATTCTGCATACAACCTTTCAATCTAAAGTATAGCAATATAAGTTTGCCGAAGGGCCAAATGGCAGAAATCAGCAATAAACCTGATTCCTTCGCCCTTTGTTCCTAGTATACAGAAGATTCTAAAACAATATATGTGTTTATTGTGTACAGATTATTAAGTATTTTTCTGCCACTTATTACAATTTTGTCATCTGTTGACCATATTTGTCCATTCATTTTTGTGGAAAGAAAAAGGCAAGCCCAACGGCCTGCCTTTTGAATCGATCAATTAGGAATTGATGGAGATAACAACGCCGGAACCGACGGTGCGTCCGCCCTCGCGGATAGCGAAGCGGAGGCCTTCCTCGATAGCGATAGGAGTGATCAGATCAACATCCATCTCAACGTTATCGCCAGGCATGCACATCTCAACGCCCTCAGGCAGATTGACAACGCCTGTCACGTCAGTCGTACGGAAGTAGAACTGGGGACGGTAGTTATTGAAGAAAGGAGTGTGACGGCCACCCTCAGACTGCTTCAGTACATAAACCTGTCCGCGAAACTTGGTGTGGGGCTTGATGGAACCGGGCTTAGCCAGAACCTGGCCGCGCTGAATCTCGGTTCTCTGCACGCCGCGAAGCAGTGCGCCAACATTGTCGCCAGCCTCAGCGTAGTCGAGAATCTTGCGGAACATCTCGATACCGGTGACAACGACCTTGCGGAGCTCGTCTGTCATACCGACCATCTCGACCTCGTCGCCGCTGTTGATCTTTCCACGCTCAACACGTCCGGTGGCAACAGTGCCGCGACCGGTGATGGTGAAGACGTCCTCAACAGGCATCAGGAATGCCAGGTCGGACTTGCGCTCGGGGGTGGGGATGTAGGAGTCGACAGCGTCCATCAGATTGATGATCGGCTGGTAAGCCGCATCGGCCAGATCGTCCGGAGCCTCAAGGGCAGCCAGAGCGGAACCGGTGATGATGGGGGTCGCGTCGCCGGGGAAGTCATACTCGGTGAGCAGCTCGCGGATTTCCATCTCGACAAGCTCAAGCAGCTCGGGATCGTCGACCTGGTCAGCCTTGTTCATGAAGACGACAATGTAGGGCACGCCAACCTGACGGGAAAGCACGATGTGCTCACGGGTCTGGGGCATGGGGCCGTCCGCAGCGGAAACAACCAGAATCGCGCCGTCCATCTGAGCAGCACCGGTGATCATGTTCTTGACATAGTCAGCATGTCCGGGGCAGTCAACGTGAGCGTAGTGACGATTGTCCGTCTCATACTCAACGTGAGAAGTGTTGATGGTAATGCCGCGCTCTTTCTCCTCGGGTGCCTTGTCGATCTCGTCGTACTTGGTGTACTCGGCATCGCCCTTGAGAGCCATGGTCTTGGTGATGGCAGCGGTCAGAGTAGTCTTGCCGTGGTCGACGTGACCGATTGTGCCAATGTTAACGTGTGGCTTATTGCGTTCGAATTTTGCCTTTGCCATTGGAATGTTCCTCCCTTATCATATATTGAGGCGTTCTAACAGACAGCGCTCACTGTCTGTCATTGTAACAATTTCACCGGAAAAATGCAAGCATAATCCGGTTTTTGGAGCCAAATTAGTCTTCCTTCTTGGAGCGGCTGCTCATGATGCCCTCGGCGATAGACTTTGGAACCTCGATGTAGTGAGAAGGCTCCATCGTGTACTGGCCACGGCCCTGGGTTTTGCTGCGCAGGTCGGTGGCGTAGCCGAACATCTCGGACAGCGGCACAAAGGAATCAATCTGCTGGGCAGCGCCCCGCATAATAGTGCCCTGAATCTGACCGCGGCGGGAGTTGAGGTCGCCGATGACATCGCCCATGTACTCGTCGGGAACAGTGACCGTCACCTTCATGATGGGCTCCAGAATGCAGGGATCAGCCTTGCGCATGGCCTCCTTGAAGGCCATAGAACCTGCAATCTTAAACGCCATCTCAGAGGAGTCGACCTCGTGATAGGAGCCGTCATACAGCTCAACAATGACGTCCACCACGTTGTAGCCGGCGAGAATACCGGACTGCATGGCGCCCTGGATACCCTGATCAACCGGGCCGATGTACTCTTTGGGAATCGAGCCGCCAACAGTCTTGTTGAGGAACTCGTAGCCCTTGCCGCTCTCGTTGGGATGCACGCGAATCTTGACATGACCGTACTGGCCGCGTCCACCGGATTGCCTGGCGTACTTCATGTCCACATCGGCATCCTTGCGGACGGTCTCCTTATAGGCGACCTGGGGCTTGCCCACGTTGGCCTCGACCTTGAACTCACGGAGCAGACGGTCGACGATAATCTCCAGATGGAGCTCGCCCATGCCTGCGATGATGGTCTGGCCCGTCTCCTCGTCTGTGTAGACGCGGAAGGTGGGGTCTTCCTCACCAAGCTTTGCAAGCGCGACGCCCATCTTCTCCTGACCGGCCTTGGTCTTGGGCTCAATGGCCACGCGGATAACAGGCTCGGGGAACTCCATAGACTCCAGAATGATGGGGTGCTTGGGGTCGCACAGAGTGTCGCCGGTGGTGACATTCTTAAGGCCGACAGCCGCCGCGATGTCACCGGAGTAGACAACCTCCAGATCCTGGCGGTGGTTGGCGTGCATCTGCAGAATACGGCCGAAGCGCTCGTTGTGACCCTTGGTGGAGTTGATAACGGTTGTTCCAGTCTTCACCGAGCCGGAATAGACACGGAAGAAGCACAGCTTACCCACAAAGGGGTCTGTGGCAATCTTAAATGCCAATGCCGCAAATGGCGCATCGTCGGAGGAGGGGCGTTCCTCTTCCTCTTCGGTATCGGGGTTAATGCCCTTGATGTGGGCGACATCGATAGGGGCGGGCATGTAGTCCACGACAGCATCCAGAAGCTTTTGAACACCCTTATTCTTGTAGGAGGTTCCGCAGACAACCGGCACCATATCGTTGGCGATAGTGGCCTTGCGGATGACCTTCTTGATTTCATCAATGGAGAGCTCGCCGCCCTCCAGATAGCGCTCCATCATATCGTCGTCCTGCTGGGCGACATACTCGATGAGAGCGGTGCGGTATTCCTCTGCCTTCTCCTTCATGTCTGCGGGAATATCCTCCACCCGGATATCCGTGCCCAGATCGTCGTAATAGACGTAGGCCTTCATCTCCAGAAGGTCGATGATTCCCCTGAAATCAGACTCGCTTCCGATGGGAAGCTGGATGGGCATTGCGTTACATTTCAAACGGTCATGCATCATCTGCACGACATTGTAAAAGTCCGCGCCCATGATGTCCATCTTATTGATGTACGCCATGCGGGGAACCTGATACTTGTCGGCCTGATGCCAGACGGTTTCGGACTGGGGTTCTACCCCGCCCTTAGCGCAAAAAACAGTGACCGAACCATCGAGCACACGCAGGGATCGCTCCACCTCAACGGTGAAGTCGACGTGTCCGGGAGTGTCGATGATGTTGATGCGGTGGCCGTTCCAGAAAGCGGTAGTTGCTGCAGACGTAATGGTAATGCCTCGCTCCTGCTCCTGAGCCATCCAGTCCATGGTAGCGGAACCCTCATGGGTCTCGCCAATCTTGTGATTGACGCCCGTGTAGTAGAGGATACGCTCCGTGGTGGTGGTTTTTCCAGCATCAATGTGGGCCATTATGCCGATGTTGCGCGTTAGTTCCAGTGGTATATCTCTTGGCATAGTGTCCTCCTTAAATCTTTGCCGGGCAAGTGCGAATTACCATCTGTAATGAGCAAACGCTCTGTTCGCCTCGGCCATCTTGTGCATGTCGTCACGGCGCTTGACAGCTCCGCCTGAGCTGTTCAGAGCATCCATGATCTCGCCGGCCAACCGCTCGCCCATAGTCCGCTCGCCGCGGGCCCGGGAGAAGTTGGTCAACCACCGCAGACCCAAGGTCACACGGCGCTCGGGGCGCACCTCGATTGGCACCTGGTAGGTGGCGCCGCCGACACGACGGGCCTTGACCTCCAGAACAGGCATGATATTCTCCAGCGCTTTTTCAAAAGACTCCAGGGGATCCTGGCCGGTCTTTTCTTTGACGATATCGAATGCACCGTACACAATCTTCTGGGCGACGCCCTTCTTGCCGTCCAACATTATGTTGTTGATCAGCCGGGTCACCATCTTGGATTGGTACAAAGGATCGGGCAAAACATCGCGTTTTGCTACGTTACCTCTTCTTGGCACTTCGCTTCCCTCCTTCACATAAAATGAATTCATAGGTACTCGAAAGTGACAAAACTTCCGTTGGTGCCAATTCAGATAACATACGCGACATTTGCCGTTGTATTGTTAGCCTGCAATTGGCAGACAATGATCGTTTTACTACTTCGCAGCACCAGCCTTAGGACGCTTCGTTCCATACTTGGAACGGCTCTGCTTGCGGTTTGCAACGCCCTGTGCGTCCAATGTTCCGCGCACGATATGGTAGCGGCAACCGGGCAGGTCTTTTACACGTCCGCCACGGATCAGAACCACGCTGTGCTCCTGCAGGTTGTGGCCCTCACCAGGGATGTAAGCTGTTGCTTCCATCAGGTTGGAAAGCCTTACCCTCGCAATCTTTCTCAGAGCGGAGTTGGGCTTCTTGGGGGTAGCGGTACGGATTGCAGTGCATACACCGCGCTTCTGGGGAGAATTGTGATCGCTGGTGGTTCTCTTCTGCGAGTTGTAGCTCTTGAGCAGAACAGGTGCGGAAGACTTCCGGACAGAGACTTCTCTCCCCTTGCGTACAAGCTGGTTAAACGTTGGCATGTGGCACCTCCTTCTTCATAAAATCTATTTCCAGCGGGAGAAACTGAAAGCAAGTTTCAGTCCGCCGCTTTCCATACTCTTAATTAAGACGGTCGAACAGCACAATATAGGCCATCCAACGCCATAGTTTATCATTGGAGCGGTCTTTTGTCAACCGTACAGCGCTCCGGCTTTATTTCCCGGGGCTGTTCAGCTGCCGCTCCAGCGCCTCGATCGCTTTCAGCGCGTCGGTTTCGCCTGTGAAACGAATCGGCTGAGCAATCTCCACGCCGCCGGGCCCGAAGGAGCGGATGTTCGCACTCTCCTGGCGACCGTTGCTTCCATGGCTCTCCGCACCGATCAGCGCCTCTTCATAAGCAGTGGCGGGCAGCTCAGCGGGCTGGCTCTTGTAATGGTTGTAGACCACGGTGCCTGTACCCGCAGGGATGAGCTTGCCGATAATGACGTTCTCCTTGAGGCCGACCAGCGGGTCCACCTTGCCCTGGATTGCGGCTTCGGTGAGCACACGGGTGGTCTCCTGGAACGCCGCTGCGCTCATGAAGGAGTCGGTGGCGAGAGATGCCCTTGTGATACCCAGAATCAGGGGCAGAGAGGTTGCCTCCCCGCGTGTGCCGCCGTCGGTGGCGTTGAGCTCCCGGATGTGGGCGTTTACGCTGACCATCTCGTGCTTGGAGACAACCGAGCCCGAAATGAGTTTAGTGTCACCGGGCTCATCCACCCGCACCTTGCGCATCATCTGGCGCACGATAACCTCGATGTGCTTGTCGTTGATATCAACACCCTGGGTGCGGTAGACGCGCTGCACTTCCTGGATGATGTAGTCCTGCACAGCCAGCTCGCCCATAACGGACAGCAGCTCGGCGGGCTCCACAGAACCCTCTGTGATGAGATCGCCCTTCTTGACCACGTCGCCCTCGGCCACCTTGAGGGTGGAGCCGTAGACGATCTGGCGCTCGAAGCGGTCGCCGCCCTCGCTGTCGCTGACGTAGACAAAGTCGTTGTCCTTGTTGTCGCGCTCAAAGGAGACAACGCCGTCCAGGTGGCTGATAACTGCCGCGGCCTTGGGCTTGCGGGCCTCGAACAGCTCGTCGACACGGGGAAGACCCTGTGTGATGTCGCTGGCCGACGCAATGCCGCCGGTGTGGAAGGTACGCATGGTCAGCTGGGTACCGGGCTCGCCGATGGACTGGGCCGCGATAACGCCGACCGCCTCGCCGATGGCCACGGGCTGGCCGTTTGCAAGGTTCGCGCCATAGCACTTGGAGCAGACGCCGTTCTCGGACTGGCAGTTGATGATAGAGCGGATTTTGAGGTTTGTGATGCCTGCATCCACAATGCGCTGGGCATCCATCTCGTCCATCATCTTGTCGGTGGAAACCAGCACTTCGCCGGTGTTGGGGTCAACCGCATCCTGAACCAGGTAGCGGCCCTGGAGGCGCTCGGTGAATTCTTCGATGACGCGTCCGCTGTCCATGATCTCGGACACCATCACGCCCTCGGTCGCGCCGCAGTCCACCTCACGGATGATGACCTCCTGGGAGACGTCAACCAGTCGGCGGGTCAGGTAACCGGAGTCGGCGGTTCGCAGGGCGGTGTCGGCCAAGCCCTTGCGTGCGCCACGGGAGGACTGGAAGTACTCCAGAATGTTGAGGCCCTCGCGGTAGTTGGCGCGGATGGGAATCTCAATGGCCCGGCCGGAGGTGTTGGCGATCAGGCCGCGCATACCGGCCAGCTGTCGGATCTGATCCATGCTGCCACGGGCGCCGGAGTCCGCCATCATGAAGATGGGGTTCTCGGGGCCGAAGGCATCCTGCAGGGCATCCTTGACCTTGGCAGTGGTGTCGTTCCAGGTCTTGATAACGCGCTCGTATCGGACTTCCTCGGAGATAAGACCGCGGTCATAGCGGCGCTGAATCTCCTCGATGCGCTTCTCCGCCTCCTCGATGTATTCCTTCTTCTCAGGCGGAATCACCGCGTCGATGACGGCCACCGTGATGGCGCCCCTGGTGCTGTACTTAAAGCCCTGCTCCTTGATCTTGTCCAGCAGCTCGGCTGTCTTTGTGGTGCCGTGGCGGGCGATACAGCGTGTGATAATCCTCTCCAGCTCTTTCTTGCGAACCAGGAAGGAGACTTCCATGTCAAACTCGTGCTCCGGGTCGCTTCTGTCAACAAAGCCCAAATCCTGGGGAATGGGGTCGTTGAAGATGATGCGCCCAACGGTGGTCTCTACCAGTTTGGTGCGGGCTTCCCTTCCCACTTCCTTGCTCATGCGCACACGGATGGGGGCATGCAGCCCCACGACACCCTCCTGGTAGGCCATGATGGCCTCGCTGGGGTCGCGGAACGCCTTGCCCTGTCCGGGCTCGTTTTCACGGAGCATGGTCAGGTAGTAGGAACCCAGCACCATGTCCTGGGTGGGAACGACCACGGGCCGGCCGTCGGAGGGCTTCAACAGGTTGTTGGCAGCCAGCATCAGGAAGCGGGCCTCCGCCTGGGCCTCGGCGGACAGCGGCACGTGAACAGCCATCTGGTCACCGTCAAAGTCCGCATTATATGCCGTACAGACCAGCGGATGCAATTTTAACGCGCGTCCTTCCACCAGCACAGGCTCAAATGCCTGGATACCCAATCTGTGGAGCGTGGGGGCGCGGTTGAGCAGCACAGGGTGATCCTTGATGACCACTTCCAGGGCGTCCCACACCTCTTTCGAGGTGGCGCGCTCCACCATCTTGCGGGCCTGCTTAGCATTCTGGGCGTCCTTGGTATCCACCAGGCGCTTCATGACAAAGGGCTTGAACAGCTCGATTGCCATCTCCTTGGGCAGGCCGCACTGATAGATTTTCAGCTCGGGGCCGACCACGATGACGGAACGGCCGGAGTAGTCCACGCGCTTGCCAAGAAGGTTCTGGCGGAAACGGCCCTGCTTGCCCTTGAGCATATCGGAGAGGGATTTGAGCGGCCGGTTGTTGGGGCCCGTGACAGGGCGGCCGCGGCGGCCGTTGTCGATGAGGGCATCCACCGCCTCCTGAAGCATGCGCTTCTCGTTGCGCACGATGATGTCGGGCGCGCCGAGGTCGAGCAGCTTCTGAAGGCGGTTGTTGCGGTTGATAACCCTGCGGTAGAGGTCGTTGAGGTCGCTGGTGGCAAAGCGTCCGCCGTCCAGCTGTACCATGGGGCGAATTTCCGGCGGAATGACCGGAAGCACGTCAAGAATCATCCAGGACGGCTTGTTGCCGCTCTGGCGGAAAGCTTCGACAACCTCCAGGCGCTTGAGGGTTTTCGCCCTCTTTTGGCCTGTGGCGGTCTTGAGCTCCTCCTGGAGCTCCACAGAGAGCTCGTCAATATTGAGGTCGTCAAACAGCCGTTTGACAGCCTCTGCGCCCATTCCGGCCTCGAACTCGTCCTCGTAGGCCTCCTTGAGCTCCCGGTACTCCCGCTCGGAGAGCAGCGAATACTTCTTGAGGTTGGTGCGGCCCGGATCGATGACAATGTAGGAGGCGAAGTAGAGCACGCGCTCCAGCAGGCGGGGCGAAAGATTGAGCAGCAGGCCCATCCGGGAGGATGTGCCCTTGAAGTACCAGATATGGGAGACAGGGGTTGCAAGGGCAATGTGACCCATGCGCTCCCTTCTCACCTTGGAGCGTGTGACCTCAACGCCGCAGCGCTCGCACACCTTTCCCTTATATCGAATCCTCTTGTAGCGGCCGCAGTAGCACTCCCAGTCCTTCTGCGGGCCAAAGATGCGTTCGCAGAACAGGCCGTCCCGCTCAGGCTTCAGGGTGCGGTAGTTGATGGTCTCGGGCTTCTTGACCTCGCCGTGGGACCAGTTCAGGATGGCGTCCGGGGAAGCCAGTCCTATCTTCATCGATTCAAAAACGTTGAATTCCAAGTACATCCCCCTTATTCAGTTACGAAACCGGCAGTGCCGGCTTCACATGCATTCTCACAGTGATATTCGCCTTACAGGAAGGGAGGCGTCGTTCTAGAAATCGTCGTCGTTGGGATCCAGCAGCGGGGGCTCCTCGAAGCCCATGATGTCGGAGTCGTCGGCATCGTCCAGATCAAGGGAGATTTCCTCTTCCTCGTCGGGGGTTTCCACCTCAAAGCCGCTCTCGATCTCGGAGTCCACCTCAACCGCCACATTGTCGAAGAAGGCGTCCTCCTTCATGGGCATGCCGATATCGTCGTCGAAGGACTGCTTGAGGTCGATTTCCTCGTTGTCCTTATCCAGCACCTTGACATCGAGGCAGAGGGACTGGAGCTCCTTGATGAGCACCTTGAAGGACTCGGGGATGCCGGGCTTGGGCACGTTCTGGCCCTTGATGATAGCCTCGTAGGTCTTGACACGTCCAACGATATCGTCGGACTTGACCGTGAGAATCTCCTGGAGGATATATGCTGCACCGTAGGCCTCCAGTGCCCACACCTCCATCTCACCGAAGCGCTGGCCGCCGAATTGGGCCTTACCGCCCAGGGGCTGCTGCGTGACGAGGGAGTAGGGGCCGGTGGAACGGGCGTGAATCTTATCGTCGACCAGGTGATGCAGCTTGAGGAAGTACATATAGCCCACGGTGACCGGGTTGTCAAATGCTTCGCCGGTGCGGCCGTCGTAAACGACTGTCTTGCCGTCTTCGGAAAGGCCCGCATACTTGAGCGTCTCGCGAATCTCGGACTCGTGTGCGCCGTCGAAAACCGGAGTCATGATCTTCCAGCCCAACTCGGCGGCGGCGCGGCCCAGATGAACCTCCAGCACCTGCCCGATGTTCATACGGGAGGGAACGCCGAGAGGATTAAGCACAATGTCCAGCGGCCTGCCGTCGGGCAGGTAGGGCATATCCTCCTGGGGCAGAACCCGGGAAACGACACCCTTGTTGCCGTGGCGGCCCGCCATCTTGTCACCCACCGAAATCTTTCTCTTCTGGGCGATGTAGCAGCGGACAACCATGTTGACGCCGGGAGAGAGCTCATCGGAGTTCTCGCGGGTGAACACCTTCACATCTACAATGATGCCGTACTCGCCGTGGGGAACCCGCAGGGAGGTGTCGCGGACTTCCCTGGCCTTCTCGCCGAAGATGGCGCGAAGCAGACGCTCCTCAGCGTTGAGCTCAGTCTCACCCTTGGGGGTGACCTTGCCCACCAGAATGTCTCCGGCGCGCACTTCGGCGCCCACGCGGATGATACCGCGCTCGTCCAGCTCCTTCAGTGCGTCCTCGCCCACGTTGGGGATATCCCTTGTAATTTCCTCGGGGCCCAGCTTGGTGTCGCGGGCCTCCAGCTCGTATTCCTCGATGTGGATGGAGGTGAACTTGTCCTCCCGCACCATCTTTTCGTTGATGAGGATAGCGTCCTCGTAGTTGAAGCCCTCCCAGGTCATGAAGCCGATGAGGACATTCTTGCCCAGGGAGATTTCGCCGTTGCTTGTGGCGGGGCCATCGGCGATGACCATACCCGCCTTGACCTCATCTCCCACATTGACAATAGGCCGCTGGTTGATACAGGTGCCCTGGTTGGAGCGCATGAACTTCGTGAGGTGGTAGCCCTGTACCTGGCCCTTGCTGTCGCGAACCTGAATCTCGCGGGCGTTGACCTTCTCCACCACGCCATCCTGCTTGGCGACCACAACAACGCCGGAGTCCACCGCAGCCTTGTACTCCATGCCGGTGCCCACAATAGGGCTCTCGGTGCGGAGTAGCGGCACGGCCTGACGCTGCATGTTGGAGCCCATCAGGGCGCGGTTGGCGTCGTCGTTCTCCAAGAAGGGGATCATGGCCGTGGCCACGGAAACCACCATCTTGGGGGAGACGTCCATGAAGTCGACACGCTCGGCGGGAATCTCCTGAATGGTGTCGCGGAAGCGCACGGTGACCAGCTTGTCGGTGAAGTGGCCTGCGTCGTCGAGGGGTTCATTCGCCTGGGCGACGACAAAGTTATCCTCCATATCGGCGGTCATGTAGACCACCTCGCTGGTGACAGCATTGGTCGCCTTGTCCACCTTGCGGTAGGGAGCCTCGATGAAACCGTACTCGTTGATTCTGGCAAAGGTGGCCAGGTAGGAAATCAGACCGATGTTGGGGCCCTCAGGGGTCTCAATGGGGCACATGCGGCCGTAGTGGCTGTAGTGGACGTCGCGCACCTCGAAGGAGGCGCGGTCGCGGGACAGACCGCCGGGGCCCAGTGCGGAGAGGCGGCGCTTGTGCGTCAGCTCTGCCAGTGGGTTGGTCTGGTCCATAAACTGACTCAGGGGTGAGGAGCCAAAAAACTCCTTGATGGCCGCCATGACGGGGCGGATGTTGATGAGCGCTTGGGGCGTCACAACGTCCATATCCTGAATCTGGGTGGTCATGCGCTCGCGGATGACGCGCTCCATGCGGGAAAAGCCGATGCGGAACTGATTTTGCAGCAGCTCGCCCACGGAGCGGATGCGGCGGTTGCCCAGATGGTCGATGTCGTCCAGAACACCGACACCGTAGCTCAGGCCGGTGAGGTAGTTCACAGAGGCGAAAATGTCGTCCTTTATAATGTGCTTGGGAATCAGATCGTGGATGCGGGCGGAGACGGCGGCGCGGAGCTTTTCCACATCGTCGCCGTTTTCCTCCATGATCTCCCGGAGGACAGAGAGGCGAACCTTCTCGTTGACGCCCAGGTCGCGGCCGTCGAAGGGGAGGAAATCCTCCATGCGCACCATGCCGTTGGAGATGACCTTGACCTCCACATCCCGCTCGGGAATATGAACGAAGACGGTATCCACACCGGCGGCCTCAATGGCCTCCGCCTTGGCGCGGGTGAGTACCTCCCCTTCCTCTGCCAGCATCTCGCCGGTGAGGGGGGCGATAACAGGCCGGGTCACCTTGTAGCCGGAAATGCGGTCACAGATGGCCAGCTTGCGGTTATACTTGTAGCGGCCCACCCGGGAAAGGTCATACCGGCGGGGGTCGAAAAAGAGATTGTCAATGTGGGTTTGCGCACTGTCCACAGTGGGAGGCTCGCCGGGACGAAGGCGGCGGTAGACCTCAAGAAGGCCCTCCTCGGTGTTCTGGGTGCTGTCCTTGTCCAGGGTGGCCTTAATGAGAAGGCTCTCCCCCAGCACATCTTCAATCTTCTCGTTGCTGCTCAGACCCAGCGCCCGAAGAAAGGTGGTGACAGGCAGCTTGCGGTTTTTATCGATGCGCACGTAGAAAATATCGTTGGAGTCGGTCTCATACTCCAACCATGCGCCGCGGTTGGGGATAATCGTTGTGGAGAAGAGGGATTTACCCGCCTTGTCCCGGGTGGAGGAATAGTAAACGCCGGGGGAACGAACCAGCTGGGAGACAATAACCCGCTCCGCGCCGTTGATAATAAAGGTACCACTGTCGGTCATGAGGGGAAAGTCGCCCATGAAGATGTCCTGCTCTTTGACTTCCCCGGTTTCCTTGTTGTAAAGGCTGGCCCGCACGCGCAGAGGGGCGGCGTAGGTCGCATCCCGCTCCTTGCATTCCTCAATGGTGTACTTGGGGGTGTTCTCCATCCGGTAGTCTATAAAATCAAGAACCAGGTTGCCTTGGTAGTCGGTGATCGCCGAGACATCCTGGAATACTTCTTTTAGCCCCTCCTTCAAAAACCATTGGTAGGAATTCTTCTGCACCTCGATCAGGTTGGGCATCCCGAGAACTTCATCGATCTTGTGGAAGCTCATTCGGGTTGTTTTGCCCAGCTGCACAGGCTTGACATTTACCATAGGCTTGCTCACTCCATTTCCTGTTCGTCCGGAGATGCCAGCTCCGGACTCTTCCCACCCGGGCAAAAAGAAATTTTTCGACAGTCTCGACGTTTCCCTCTGCCCTATATCCAAGCGGTACGAATTTGCAAAAAAAGTTCTTGAAATCCATTCCGCGTTGTGCTACAATACTAAAAAATAGCAAGAAAATCCCAATTTGATGCAGTTTATAAGTATATGCTTGCTTTTGCAAAATGTCAAGGGGCATTTTGTAAAAGTTTTTCTGTTTTTGGGACTATTTGTCATATTCTGTTCCTGTCAGGAACTGCAAAGATAGGGCACGGTGTACACCGTGCCCTATCTGCATCTTCGATTAAGTACGTAATTGATTCTATATCGCTGTTGCAAAGGCGGAGCGGACTCCCCGCTTTCTGTTCAGCAGGCCAATGACCATTTCCCGCATCGCACAATACTTGTCCACGAAGGTGACGATGTAGCCCTCCTTGTAGCGGGGCGGCACCAGCGTGACCAGCCACATGTGGCGGCGGATGATATTCTGCTCCTTTTCATTGAGGCTGCAGATACGCATGGCGTTCCGAAGGGCAATTTTCGGGTGCTCCATGGCGTGGTTGCGACCCTCGCAGACATATTCCTCGTCGCGCCAATCGTAGTGGAACAGGTCGTGGAGCAGCCCGGCACGGGCCACAGAGCGGCAGTCCCAGCCCAGAATCCGGGCAATGCAGTAGCTGAAAAACGCAACGTCAATGGAATGCCGCAGCCTTGTGTAGCTGAAATGCTGCTTGTACTCGTCCAGCTTTAATACATCTTCGTGTTCCAGCAGGTCGCGAACCAGCTCGTAAAAGTCGTTGGCCACAGTTTCCTTGTAATTCTTCCACCTATCACCCATAGCACGCAGGGGATGAAATTGCATTAATTATTTACTCCATTCTCATAAGTTTATCAAACTATATCTTCGGACACTTAAAGTTTTATTAAGTTAACACTGATCTTGATATTACGCTTCTCTCTCCATACTGTCAAGATTGGGAGGATTAAAATTGATTTTTCCGTTCAACTTTGTGCGAAGTGGATAAGGATGAACGGTTTGCAGCGCCCATTCTGGTTTTATTGTTATTTTTTGTCGAGACTATTGCTTTTTTGTGAGCAATTGTGTATAATCAATTTCGTTGTCACAAGAGTATGACGGTAGCATATGGACGATTAGCTCAGCTGGTAGAGCATTCGCTTGACGTGCGAAGGGTCAGCGGTTCGATTCCGTTATCGTCCACCACGGGGTGCTGTTCCTGCAATAGCGGGGGCGGCATTTTTTTGCAAAAAATTAGCATCAAATAAAACACCACCTCATGCCGATAGTTGGCATGAGGTGGTGTTTTATTTGATGCCATTCCCTTATTTAAATACGCTGACTCTGATGACGCCGTCTATATCTTGAAGGGCTTTTAGCGCGGAATCGGAGATCATCGTGTCCAGGTCGAGGATGCTGTAGGCGTAGTCTCCCCTGGAATTGTTTGCCAGATTGTTGATGTTCTCCCCCACCGCGCCTGTGATTTTTGCGATCATCGAGGGCTTGTTGTTGTGGATGACCGTCACCCTGGGACGACCGGAGCGGGGCATCTGGGTGTTCGGCATGTTGACCGAATTGCGGATATTGCCGTTCTCCAAAAAGTCCCTGATCTCATCGGCAGCCATGGCGGCGCAATTGTCCTCCGACTCGGGGGTGCTGGCCCCCAGGTGAGGAATCGCCAGAATACCGGGATGCCCCAAAAGGTCGTCGGTGGGAAAATCCGTGACGTAGCAGTAAACCTTCTTCTCATCCACGGCGGTAATGATGTCCTCAGTGTCCACCAGCTCCGCCCGGGAGAAGTTGAGCAGCCGCACGCCATCCTTCATGGATGCGATGGAGGAGGAGTTCACCATGCCCTTGGTCTCGTTGGTCAGCGGCACGTGAAGGGTGATGAAATCGCAGTTGTCGAAAATATCCTTGAGATTGGCGGCGTGGATAACATCCCGGGAGAGACTCCAGGCCCCGTCTACAGAGATGTACGGATCGTGGCCGTATATCTCCATACCCAGGTGGCGCGCCGCGTTGCAGACCAGCACGCCGATAGCCCCCAGGCCGATGACGCCCAGCTTTTTGCCCCGCAGCTCGGGGCCCGCAAACTTGGACTTGCCCTTCTCCACCAGGGCGGGCACTGCGTCGCCCTCTCCCTTGAGAGTCTGCACCCAGTTCATGGCGGGATAGACCTTGCGGGCCGAAAGGAGCAGCGCCTCAATGACCAGCTCCTTCACCGCATTGGCGTTGGCGCCAGGGGTGTTGAATACCACGATGCCCTTCCCGCTGCACTTGTCGATGGGAATGTTGTTGGTTCCCGCCCCGGCCCTGGCCACGGCCAGCAGGCTGTCGGGCAGCTCCATGTCGTGCATGGAGGCGGAGCGGACGATGATCGCATCGGGATTGTCCATTTGCTCCGCACACTGATACTTGGAATCCAACCGGGCCATCCCCGCAGGGCTGATTTTGTTGAGCAGCTGTACCTTGTACATTTCCAATCAATTCCCTTCTTTAAGAAGATCAACCGCTTTGTTGACCTTCGGAAAATGAAGACGGCTAGTTGTTCTTCTCAAATTCCTTCATGAACTCCACCAGCTTCTCCACGCCCTCAATGGGCATGGCATTGTAGATGGAGGCGCGCATGCCGCCCACAGAGCGGTGGCCCTTCAGGTTGAAGAATCCGGCTGCCTGGGCCTCCTTGCAGAACTTCTTGTCCAGGTCTGCGTCGCCGGTGACGAAGGTCACATTCATGAGGGAGCGGTATTTCTTGTCGGCCACCGCAGTGAACCGTTTGGAGCTGTCCAGGTAGTCATAAAGAATAGCAGCTTTCTTTTCATTGCGCGCCTTCATCTTCTCCAAACCGCCGATGCTCTCCTTGATCCATTTCAGCACCAGACCCAACATATATATAGTATAGGTGGGCGGGGTGTTGTACATGGAGTCGTTTTCGGAGTAGGTCTTATACTCCAAGAGGACAGGGGTTTTGTCCATCGCATCGCCGATGAGGTCTTCCCGGATGATCACGACAGCCAGGCCGGCCGGGCCCATGTTCTTCTGTGCGCCCGCATAGATCAGACCGAATTTCGAGACGTCGACGGGCTCGCTGAGAATGCTGGAGGACATATCCGAGACCAGGGGCACATTGCCGGTCTCAGGCAACTCGACAAAGCGGGTGCCGTAAATAGTGTTGTTCTGGCAGATATGCAGGTAGGAGGCGTCCGCGCGGAAGCTGGCCGGATTCAAATCAGGAATCCCCTTAAAGCCGTCCGCCTCGCTGGAGGCAACCGCCACAGCGTCACCGAAACGTTTCGCTTCCTGGAGTGCCTTCTTGGAGAACTGGCCGCTCACAATATAGTCAGCCTTGCCGGTGCGGGGCAGCAGGTTCAGCGGAATCATTGAAAATTGCATGGTTGCGCCGCCCTGGACAAAGAGCACCTTATAGTTGTCCGGGATGTTCATGACAGAGCGCAGGAGGGATTCACATTCGGCAATGATTGCCTCATACTCGGGAGATCGATGGCTCATCTCCATAACCGACTCGCCTGTGGAACCGTACTCCACCAATTCGGAAGCTGCCTTTTTCAGCACCTCTTCCGGAAGCATGGAGGGTCCCGCGGAGAAGTTGTAGATTCTTGCCATTTTGAATCATTCCTCTCTTCCTTTATTCGGGAGCAACACCTTATATATGTATGCCGCTCCGCATCCGTCGTCCGCGCAATACAATGTACGGGCGAAAGGGATTACTGGGGAAATTTTGCCTTGCAGGCGTCGCTGTATTCCTGTATAACAGCCGCCACCTTTTCTACATCCACTTCTTTGTCCTCCTCGAACTTGGAGCGGTGGACATAGCTTTTGAACTTTTTGAGAGTAAATACAAGATCGGTCTGTGTCACGTAAAACGCCGTCTTTTTAGAGCTGTTGGAGATCACCGCAACGCGCTCCATTGGAATATTGAATATTTTCTTCGCCGCCAGAGCAGGGCGTACGGCCTGGATGGCCAGCTGGCCCGTGTGGAGGGGATTCTCAATGGGCTGGCGCCTGTTCTCCTGGGTAAAAATCCATCGGGGCGATTCCACCTCGCCGTAGTATTCCCCACGGGCGCCACGGGTCTCCACAAACAGAAGCCCAAAAAAGCCGATCAAGACATTCTGCACATGGACAGGCTTGCCCTTTATCTCGAAGGTGAGGTTGTCCAGAACCTTATAGTTGCGAAGCAGGGCATACTTCCTCAAAATCTTGCGCGTCTTGGCATCCGCCCCCTTGCCGGAGGGGTTCAGCACATTAATGGACAAGTAGTGCCACAGGAAGGCCAGGAGGGGTATCAGGACAACTATTACGGCAATGATGATAAATATTTCCATAAATCGACAAAATCCTCCTGGAATATGCAACATTTTACTGAGCCCTTCCCGAAAAAGTAGACAACAACCTCAACAGGCAACGAGATAAAAGTCGCGGGCGAATTCATTCGGGGAAATCCATCCAATAGCAGAGTGCGGGCGGAAAGAATTGTAATACGCCTCAATGTACTCAAAAATGGAAAGTTGTGCCTGGCGTCTGGAAATGTAATGGGTTAGGTGGACCAATTCACATTTGAGGCAGGAGAAGAAGTTTTCCGCAACAGCGTTGTCATAGGGGTCACCCTTGC
>JBKEBS010000065.1:0-2344 GCA_047973265.1 Oscillospiraceae bacterium | reverse complement strand
ATCGTCATTCGCCGTGTGATAGTCCTCATCTGCCGAAAGGCCCGCGGCCGGCGCTTCTGCCTGTTTTTCCTGGCTTTGCAGGTGGGAGACGTAATAGCCGAGGGCCTTTTCCACCATATCCTGCACTTCCTTGGGCGATTGCTCCGGCGTGAAATAACGTGAGTAGATATCCTTTGAAACCTTGACGGTGGGGGTGCGGTTCTTTTTGGGCGGCTGTCCCAGCTCACGGTTAAGAATCAGGTAGACATTCTCATCATCCAGCTTTTTGCTCTCGGAATACTCACGCAGGGCAGCCGCTTTTTTTACGTCCACCTTAAATCCGTTCAGTTCTATGCACTTGTCCACAGCCTTTTGTTCTTTCGCCTTCAAAAACGAGAGGTCGGAGGCCGGGGATAGAGCAAACTCGCCTTTATCCAGGCGCACTTTGAGAGGATCAATGAGCTGATGCACACGCAAATACAGCGCCACTTTGTTAGGTTTTAGTCCGTATTCTGTCGCCAGTGATTCCCGTGTGCCGGAACTTTTGCGGAATTCAGCAGAAGTTGAGTTTTTTTCTGCACCCTGCGGGTTTTCAAGCGACTTAATTTCCGCGAGAATGTCATTGCGCTTGCCCTGAGAAAACATCTTGGAATGGTAAGCAGCAAGGACGGCGGCTTTCTCCGAGGGAAGCATGTCGCTGAAAGACCTCTGCAACAGGTTGGTTTCAATCACATACATCCACGCCTCATCGTCGGTCAGGTTATGCTTGATGATGGCTGGGCCTCGGTCCAGCCCCGCATCCGTGCCGTTATATTTGCGGTTGTGCCCCGCCAGCACCGTGTAACGGCCATCGTCCCTGGCGCGGAGGATGAGGGGCTGCAAAATCCCGTTCTTGCGGATACTTTCAATCATATCCTCTTTGCGCGCATCTTCGTACAGGCGAAAAGGGTGATTGGGATAATCGTCCATCAGGCTGAATTCTACAATGGCGTATTCCGTATCAGCAGGGGGCGCCTGCGTTTCGGCAGACGCCTCCTGCGGGGGTAGTGTTTCCGCTATGGTTTCATTGAGTCGGAGCAAGTCGTTCAAGCTGTTCAGCCTGGGTTTGACCGCTGTTTTGGCTGCTGTCGTCGCCATTTCCTATGACCTCCTTTGCAAGCGCGGCGTATGCGGACGCCGCTTTATTCTTTGCGTCAAAATCCATGACGCTCTGACTGTAAAAATTAGCCCGTCCAACGCCCACCGACTGCGGAATCTGTGCATCGAATATCCCGATTTGTCCGCTGAAATACTCGTTTACAAGCTCCATGGCCTCGCGGTAAAGGACCGTGTGCTCGGCGGTCATGGTGATAAGGATGCCGGACACTATGATGCGCGGATTGAGTTTCCTCTTTATTTTGAGGATGATATCCAGCAGAGCCGTCAGGCCGGTGGCCGACCAAAGCTGTGGGCTGACCGGAATGATTACGCTGTCGCAGGCGGCCAGCGCGTTGATGGTCAACATGCCGAGCGAGGGGTTGGTGTCAATCAAGATATAGTCGTAATCTTCCCGCAAGGGGTTCAGCAGGTTGGAAAGCGTGTGCTCGCCGCCCAGCTCATCCCGAAGATTAATTTCCGTGGTGGAGAGGTTCAGGCTGGAAGGGATGATATCCAAACGCCCGCCGCGCAGGATATATTTCTCTTTGGCAGGAAACTCCTGGTCATCCATCAGCAGAGAGAGGGTTTTGTCCAGCGTCATTACATCCTGTGGGATTTCGCCGCCAAAAGCGGTAGTCAAATTGCTCTGCGGGTCATTGTCCACCAGCAGAACCTTCTTGCCCTCCGAAGCAAGGGCTGTGCCCAAATTGCAGGTTGTGGTTGTTTTGCCCGTTCCGCCTTTGTGGTTAGCAACGGCGATAATTTTTGCGTTTTCCATTTCATACCCTCCTATATCTGTACTTTCAAGTTGTGTTTATAAGTCGAATAGTGGTCGCTCAAGATATAATCTATGAGCCAGTCTTTGGGGACCAAAAAGCATTGTTCAAGGTAATGGATATAGCGTAAATGCCCACCCCGTATCAGTTTCCAAACAGTACAGATGCCGATGCCTCCAAGCATGGACCTAACCGTTTCGGTATCGACCACATCAGGATAATCGTCAAACATCGTTTCATAATACTGCCGGGTTTTTATCTCATTCATGTTGGGCGGCTCCTTTAACTTTTACTGTCAATAGCAGAAAAGGAACCGGATAAATTCTTTTGGATTTCTTTTGAACGTCCCGAAATGTGATTTTTTCATCCCCAAACCTCATGGGCAGAGGAACGGGATTATTCCACGCTTTTTGCATAAAAAAGAGGGGAAATCCCGCTTGCCAGCAGGATTT
>JBKEBS010000064.1:0-15744 GCA_047973265.1 Oscillospiraceae bacterium | reverse complement strand
GACAAGCAAAATTCTGGCGCTGCTGCTGGCACTGGTTCTGGTGCTGGCAGGTTGTGCAGGTGGCGGCTCATCGACACCCGATTCCACGCCCACAGACAGCGGTACGACGGAAGGCTCTTCCGAGGATTCTGCCGGTGGCGAGAGTTCTGATGCAGCCGAGAGCAGCGAAGCGCCTGCATCGGGAGATGTCGAGCAAAAGATGACCTTTGCGGTGCTGGACGACCCTGACAGCCTGGATCCCAACTACACTCTCAACACCTTTGGCGGCTGCCTGTTTTTCACCGCCTATGAGACACTGCTCAAATACGACACCGAAAACAACCTGGTCAACGGCGCTGCACAGGATTGGTCTGTGAGCGACGACGGCCTGGTCTACACCTTTACTCTGCGGGACGGCGCGAAGTGGTCTGACGGCTCTCCCGTCACTGCCGCCGACTTTGAGTTTGCCTGGAAGCGTGTGCTTAACCCTGAATTTGCCTCCCAGGCCGCCCACATGATGTATCCCTATATCAAGAACGCGGAAAAGGCCTACAAAGGTGAGGACGGCGTCACCCTGGACGATGTTGGAATTGCTGTCATCTCCGACAATGTCCTGGAAGTTACGCTGGAGAATCCCTGCTCCTTCTTTCCCTCCCTCGTGGCGACCTGGAATTACTCCCCGGTCTGCAAGGCCGTGGTGGAAGCCAATGAGGGCTGGGCCCGGGATACCGCCAACTATGTTTCCAACGGGCCCTTTAAGCTTGCGGATTACAAGCTCAGCGAGGGACTCTACCTAGTAAAGAACGAGCACTACTGGAATGCAGACAACGTCAAGCTGGAGACCCTGAACTTCAAGATTATGCAGGATCTCACCACCGCCCTGTCCGCCTATGAAAAGGGCGAGCTGGACGGCATGATCAAGGTTCCTGCAGCTGATCTGCCCACCCTGCGTTCCCGGGACGACTTCTACAGTATGCCCCAGTTCGGCAACACCTATTGGCTGATCAACACGACAACCCCCGGCCTGGACAATCCCCTTGTTCGCAAGGCCCTCAACATGGCTGTTGACCGCACCTCTCTGATTGAGGACGCTCTACAGGCTACCTATGACCCGGTCATGGGACATGTGCCCCAGGGATATGTCCAATCCGACGGCCAGGACTTCCGCATTGCCGGCGGCAACTATGACCTTGCCCCCAACGCGCAGATTGAGGAAGCGAAGGCTCTTTTGGTGGAAGCCGGTTATGCCGAAGACCTCTCCGACTTCCCCAAACTCCGCCTTGGCTATTACACCAACGACACCGCCAAGAAGGTTGCCGAAACCCTGCAGCAGATGTACAAGCAGAATCTTGGCATTGAGATGGAGATTGTCAGCGCCGAGTGGACTGTGTTCTACGATCAGGTTGTGCAGCTGGACTACGATATCTGCGCTATGGGTGACCTAGGCACATACCTGCACCCGACCGCCTTCCTCAGCACCTATGTGGGGGATACCCCTCCGCTGGAAACCGGATGGAGAAACGCCGAGTATGACCGCTTGGTTGCAGAGGCCATCAAGGAGACCGACCCGGCAAAGTCCGAGGCACTTCTCCACCAGGCCGAGGATCTGTTCATGAACGACTATCCTCTCCTATCCCTCTACAGCGGCTCTCAGGCCATGATGATGAAGGATTATGTCTCCAACTGGTACTATTCCCCTGTGGGAGTCTTTGTGTTCGACCAGATTGAGATTTTGCCCCACTAGGCTTAGGAAATATGCAAAAGCGGCATGGAGTTACCATGCCGCTTTTGTCTTCTTTTTTTAGAATGCGTCTTCTGCGTTTAGGCCTGTTCCATCAGCTCATCGCTGAGCCTCAAGATCTCCGGCGCTATTTTTTTGCGCCGCTTTTTGGTCATACCGGTGTAAAGGGGATAGGCAGATGCTACGCCTGCAATCCCAATCAGACCGATAATGATACCGGGGATGAATAGGTTTGTCCAAACCATGGTACAGGTCATTCCAAGCCCCATGATCAGTGCGCTGATGGTGCCGACGACGATGCCCGCTATGGTGCCGGGCTTTTTTGCACTCTCATCCAGCCTGCGCAGCTGTTCCATCTTATCTTCTTTCGGCGGCGCGTACTGCTGCCGGATTTTTTTGATTTCCTCCTGCTGCTTTGCAGAGTAGGAATAGTGAAAGACATTGTTTCGTTGTTCCATAATTATAACCTCTCTACAGGCAGTTCGCCTTCGATAAGGCGAAGCTTCCTGTTTGCATGAATAACCATATATACCGCCAGTCCAAACACCAGCAGGCAGACACTGCCGCCAACCAGACTGTTCATCAGGCTCTCAAAGCGCAGGTCGCCGCCAAAGGATGCAAACATCGCCGTTTGCATGGAGAAGATGGAAACCGACGCAGCGGTAAGATTGATGATTTTAGATGCCGATACGGCGGGGATGTTGAGTTTTCGGAATCGGATCAAGCCCACGATGGCAATCGTCAGATTGTAGAATGCGTAGGCCGCCACCGCATAGATCAAAGTGCCGGGATAGTAATACCCCTTTCCGCTGTGCATCATCTGCCAGACAATGCCGGTCAGCGCGACATTCAGGACAAGCAGCAGGCAGCCGCAAAACCGGAAGTGCCGCCATTCCCGCTTCCCATCCTGGTTTTCTGTGCGCATATGCCGCAGCAACAGAAAGCGCACAATACTGAGAACCATGTAGTAAACGCCAACACCGATAAACCAGACTGAATGGTATAGAATCCCGGCAACCAGCTTGAACACGGCGAAAAAGAGGTTAATAGTCAGCGAGCCGAACAGGGAGACCCGCACCCGGTAGGGGATATCGGTGAGATAGCGTTGGCTGTGTTTGTTGGTATAAAGAAGCTTCCTTATGCTGCGAACCGCTCCCGGGATGCAGACTGCGAGAACAACCATGCTGTAGGCGGACAGGACAAACACCGCATAGGCTACAGGGGTTTCTTCCAGGCCGTTCCAGAAGATGTAGGTAAGTGCTGCGCCGCTGGCGAGTGTCAGAAGGGTGATCAGGGGCAGAGCAGGGTGGAGGAGGCGATGGAGGACTTTGCGGAAGCGGTTCACGGCCCATCCCTCCGCAGCGTGACAGTGAAGGTGCTGCCCTGACCCACGATGCTTTCCACTGCGATTTCCCCGCCGAGGATGTCGATGACCCGCTTTACCAGCGCAAGCCCCAGCCCGTTGCCCTGGGTGGCGTGGGAGGTATCCCCCTGATAAAACTTGTCGAAGATGTGCCCGCCCACATCCTGGGAGATGCCGCAGCCGGAATCGGACACCTTTACCACAGCGTTATCGTCATCTTCCCGCAGGCTGACGGCGACGGTGCCGCCGGGTTCTGTGAACTTAATGGCATTGGAGATCAGGTTGTTCCATACCAGGGCCAGAAGCTCGGCGTCGGCTTTGACAGTGATGTCTTCAATGTCAATCACAATCTCCAGACCTTTACTCTCCCACGAATCTTCAAAGCCAAGCAGGCACTCCCGCAGCTGCTCCCCCAAATCGTAGGGGTCGCTGATGGGGAATATCTTCTGATTTTCCAGCTTGTTCAGCCGCAGGATATTGGAGATGAGCTCGGAGAGCCTGCGGGAGGCGTTTGCTATGGTTTTTCCGTATTCCAGACGCTTTTCCTCCGGCAACTCCGCGCTTTGTAGCATGGTGGCGTAGTTCTGGATGACGGTGAGGGGTGTTTTCAGCTCGTGTGATACGCTGGCGATAAAGTCGGTGCGCAATGTTTCAATGCCGGAGAGCTCCTCCGCCATTTTGTTGAAGTCCGCGATGATGGCGTCAAACTCATTCATGCTCTCGGCATTGTGAATGGGCTTGATCCGGGCGGTGAAGTCCCCCTGGGTCAACTGGTGGGTGGCATTCAGGATACGCTTGACCGGCCGCTGCACCGTGAACTTGCGGCGAACTCCGTCAATCAAGGTGCAGAGAAAGCTCAAAAACAGTACGTTGCCAAAGGTGAGGATGGCGCTGCGCCGTACGTCGGGGAGTTCCATCTCCAAAGAGTTCAGAAAAAGCAGGAAGCAGCAGGTGACGATGAAGGAGATGAGCAGGAAGAACGACAGGTACTGCCGGATGGAAAAAAGACTGCGGCTGACACGGACGTCGCGGGCTTTTTTCATTTAAGCACCGCCTTGTAGCCGAGTCCATGCACTGTAACGATTTCAAAATCACTGCAATCCGAGAACTTTTCCCGCAGCTTGGTCATGTACACATCCACTGTACGGGGCCCGGAGGAGGTCTCCGCATCCCAGAATTCGTCCATCAGCTGGGCGCGGGTGAATGTCTTTTTGGGATAGGAGAGCAGCTTGTATAGGAGATTGAATTCCCGCACCGTCATCGGGATTTCCTCGTCGCCCAGAACAGCGGTGCGCTCCTCCACATCCATGGTGAGAGCCCCCACCGACAACTGCTTGCTGCTGGCGATTTTGGCCCTGCGCAGCAGCGCACCGATCCGCAGCACCAGTTCATCCAGCTCGAAGGGCTTCACGAGGTAGTCGTCGATGCCGACGCGGAATCCCCGCTGCTTGGAGGCGAGGTCGTCCCGGGCTGTCATAAACAGGATGGGGATTTCCTGGTTGATAGCGCGCACGTTTTCCGCGAACTCGTAGCCGTCGACTCCCGGCATCATGATGTCGGAGACGATCATATCGAACATATCACCGTACAGGGCGTCGTAGGCTTCGTTCGCGCCGAGGCTGCCCACGGTTTCGTAGCCGTTTTGTATCAGAAATGAGCAAACGGCGCGGTTTAGCTCCCGATCATCTTCCACCACAAGAATCTTGAACATGGGCACTCCTCCTCATCTGTAAGCAGTATACCACACGGTTGTTAAAGTTTTGTTTGTATTTTTTCATAACTGTGTTTTCTAAAACAGGACGGCGCGATGTATCGCGCCGTCCTGCCAAGCGGGTTAGTGTTTTTCGGATAGGGGGCTGTCGGACAGGGCCCAGCCCTCCACCACGCGCACCCCAACCGGCTCCGGGTTCTCCTTAAAGTTGACAAATTCCATGGTGTGCTGCACAACTTCCTCGCCGGTGTGCAGGTTCTTGATCTTCACGGTGTAGCGGATGGCGCACCAGTCGCCCTTGATCAGCATGTTGTCGAAGGCACCCAGCTCCATGGTGTAGTGCTGGAACAGCTGCTCCATCATGTCCTTGTATTGCTGGAGGGTCATGCGCTTGCCATAGACATTGTAGTGGGCGTCCGGTTCGTAGAGCGTGTTGCACCACTGGAGCCAACCGTCATAGCCGCCGTTCCAGTTGGCAAAGCCGTTTACCAGTCTGTCCTTGATTGCTGCTTCCAGCTCTGTGGCAGTGTCGGAGGCTGGGGTGTCATTGCCCTCAACCTTTTCGAGAAAGGTCTCGACGAACTTGTCCTCGATTTTCTTGTAGGCGCCGACTACGCCATTTTCGATGCCCTTGTAGGCTTTCACAACTGTGTTTTCAACTGCCTTCGGTGTTTTGAGTTTGTAATCCATTATTGTGCTCCTTTCCAGCAATGCTTTGTGTGTATTTATTTTTACTGATAAATATAGCAACAAGAGCTGCTGCAATACTCAACAGGCTGCCAGCGATGATCAATAACTTTTTCATATGAATGATGATTCCTTTCTAAGATTAGGGAGTTTTTCTTTATCGCAGTCCCTTGACCATCGGAATCAGGCACATCATGAACAGAATGCCGATTACTCCGACGATGATTCCCGGAATCATCAGCCCGGACCATACCATTGTCATGCACATGCCGACGCCGAGAGCCAGCGCACCGATGATGCCGAGAATCGTAATCCCGATAACTTTGCCATTCAGCTGGATGGCCGGTTTCCCCTCCATCTTGCGGCGGACAATCAGCATTGCCAGCAATAAGACCAGGCCGATGCAGGCCACGACAACCCCCTGAGTGAACACGCCCCACGCCGGAAGCAGGCACATGCACATTCCCAGCCCCAAGAAGATGCCGCCGATGGTTCCCATGATCATGGATACAAAGTTTTTCTTTTTCATTTGAATACCCTCCTGAATTGTGTTGGTTGACTGTTGATGTCTGTATCTTACCGCCTGCTTGTTTTCGAGATGATTGCACATTGTTTAAGTTTTATTAATTCGCAATCAGACTTGACAAGACAGAATAAGAGGAGTAAAATACATTGTATACAATGTATTGGAGGCGAGTATGAAGAACTACGAAGCGCTAAGGCTTGAAAACCAGCTTTGCTTTCCTCTGTATGCGGCGGCTAAGGAAGTGGTGCGGCTGTACACACCCTATCTGACAGAGCTTGACCTGACCTATACCCAGTATATTGTGATGATGCTCGTATGGGACACGGATGAAATTGCTGTCAAGGAACTGACCGAGCGGCTTTATTTGGATACGGGGACGCTCACTCCGCTGCTGAAAAAACTGGAGCAAAAAGAGCTGGTGTCTCTGACCAGGGCGCCAAATGACCGCCGCAGTGTCGTAGTGAAGGCAACGAAGTCTGGAATGAAACTGCGCGACAAAGCACTGGACATTCCGCACAAAGTCGGCTCCTGCCTTCCCCTGAACATGGATGAGATACAGGCCCTGCACAAGACACTGTACAAGATTCTTGGGGGTCTGCAAAATGAAGCAAAGCATAGAAAGGATGAAAACAATGACAATTTATGATTTCACGGTAAAAGATGCAAAGGGGAAGGATGTCTCCCTTGCTGAATACACAGGAAAGGTTTTGCTGGTAGTTAATACGGCGACTAAATGCGGTCTGACGCCGCAATATGAAGCGCTGGAGGCCCTGTACAAGAAATATCATGACCGGGGCTTGGAGATATTGGATTTCCCCTGCAATCAATTCCTGAAGCAGGCGCCCGGCACGGATGAGGAGATCGGGGCGTTCTGCACGCTCAATTATGGCACGACATTTCCCCGCTTTTCCAAGATTGACGTCAACGGCAAGGATGCCGCGCCCCTCTATGTCTGGCTAAAGGAGCAGGCCCCGGAGGACATGGGAGATGACAAGTCCGCCTCGTTTGAGAAGAAGGTTAAAATGCTCACCTTGAAGAATAAGCCGGGCGACATAAAATGGAACTTTGGCAAATTTTTGATTGATAAAAACGGCAATGTGGCCGGACGCTATTCGCCTGCATACACACCTGAACAGCTCGAGCAGGAGATCGAGACGCTGCTGGGCTGACGATTGGCTTAGATGTGACAATTGTAAAAGGCCTGCGGATAACTCCGCAGGCCTTTTATTTGACATGTGATAATCAGCCAAGATCGGAAAACTTGAACGGTGCGCCGTGGCCGGGATAGACCATGTCAATCTGCATTGACTTTGCTCGTACAATGCTTTTTTGCAGTAGGGAATCATCCACAGCATTCGGGGCGGCTGTCGGTTTTTTCATGTTCGCGAAGGTGTCTCCCGCGATGAGGCTGCCATCCTCCAGCAGAATGCCGATGGAGCCGGGTGTGTGTCCCGGCAGGTGAACGACGCATCCCGGAATACCGTAGGTGCGGAGATCCTGCCCATCCTCCAGCAGAATATCCGGGGAGAAAGGTTCAAAATCTTCCAAAGTCTTGGTCATCACCTCCCGGATGGTTTTTTGCATCAAACGAAAAACAGTCCTTAGCAGCAGGGAACGATAGCGAAAGCTCTCCATATACTGCTCGATGGTGGGCTCCTGCACCAGATAAAGATCACCGGGATGCATGGCGATTTTGGCTCCGAAATGCTCCCGGAGAGATGCTGCATTGGCTGCGTGGTCGTTGTCCCCATGGGTCAAGATGATCAGGGAGAGGCTTCCCGGCGTGCAGCCTGCTTGGGCCAACTGCTCCAGGAGAAGCTCGCGTCGGTTAGAGAACTCTTTGTCCATCATCATATGCCCGCCTGTGTCGAAGAGGACGAAGCCCTGTTCTGTTTGCAGAAGGTAGCAGTTTGCTCCGCCAAGATCAATTGTATGCAAGCGCTTGTTCATTTTGAATCCTCCACTCCACTGAATTCTTGTAATGGTTTATTCTCCCGGATATGTCGGCACCATTCCATGTTCTTTCGGTAGATCGCCATGCCGTAGTAAAGGGTCGAGAGCTTATAGTAATGTCGATCCATGTCCGGAAGGGCAGCAAAATACCTCTCCAGTTCCTCCAATTTTTCCAGTTCATGTTTGCAATTTTTCTCATAGGAAGTAAGCTGCAGGCGCCGCTCCTCGGCGGAGAGCGCATCGAAAAAGTAAACTTTCACAAGATAGCTATCCATATTCTCGCCTGGGGTTACAGGGGAAGTCAGCCAGCCAAGGAAGGCATTCCTACCGCAGTCGGTGATTCGATAGTATTTCTTCTGCCTTTTTCCCTCGGAGCGCTCCTCCATCAAAAGGAAACCTTTCTCCACCATACGGGAGAGGGAAGGGTAGAGGTTGCCGTAGCTGGGCCGGTAGAAAACGCCAACCCCCTTTTCAATATATTTTTTCAGGTCGTATCCGGTTAACTCCGTGTGTTGGAGCATACCAAGTGCAATATAATCGAGCATAGTGGCACCTCTCTAATATATCTTTTAGATATATTATCATGCAAACGATATGCTTGTCAATGTTTTTGTTTTATTTACTGAAAGCGAATGCGATTGCATAAAAAAACACCCGCGAAATCCACATGGGTTCGCAGGTGTTGTCTTGGCATAGATTTCATCGAGCCCTGAGCTGCCAAAATGCTACGGCGCTGGCCGCGGCAACATTCAGAGAGTCTACTTTGTGGGACATTGGTATGCACGCGGTGTAGTCACATTTGGCAATCGTGGAGGCTGTTAATCCGGTGCCTTCTGTGCCAAACAAAATGGCGAGCTTTTCCTCGGCCATGAGCTGTGGGTCGTCGATGCTGACGGCGGTATCGCTCAGGGCCATGGCAACAGTCTTGAAGCCCAGCCCCCGCAGCCGCTTGATGCCGGGCCCCGGCCACTCCGAGGCCTCGTTGCCAATGCGAGTCCACGGCACTTGGAAGATGGTTCCCATGCTGACCCGAACAGCACGTCGGCATAGGGGGTCGCAGCATGAGGGGGTTACCAGCACAGCGTCAATGTTCAGTGCCGCCGCGGAACGAAAAATGGCGCCGACATTGGTGGAATCCATGATATCTTCCAGAATAGCGATCCGGCGTGCCCCGGCGCACAGCTCCTCCACAGCGGGCAGATGAGGACGGCGCATGGCGCACAGCACGCCACGGGACAGGGGGAAGCCAGTCAGTTCTGCAAGCAGACTGTCATCGGCGGTATAAATGGGGATATTCGCACAGCGGGCAATGATACCGCTTGCCTGTCCGGCGATATGCTTGCGCTCCACCAGAAGTGAAACCGGCTCACAGCCAGCATTAAGAGCCAGTTCAATTACTGTGGGGCTCTCCGCAATGAAGATGCCCTTTTCCGGTTCTAATCGATTGCGCAGTTGTGCTTCTGTCAGGCGGGCAAAGACATCCAGGGCGGGGGATGAAAAGTCGTCAATCTCAATGATGCTTGGCAATGTAATCCTCCAGCTTTTGTAATCTGAATCAACCCTGGATATTATAGCATATATCGAATTAGTTTGCCCACTTCCAGCTGCTGTGGTGACAGATTCTCCATTGAGCGCAAAGACAAACTTTTATTTCCTGCTTTGCTGTTTCAGACCGCCGCTAAATCGTATAAACTGGGGAAAACAGGCAGCAAAGGGGAATGGGCATATGGAATGGAAACAATCGTCTCCGGTATCCTTTGAACAGGTGGATGTGACAGGTGGATTTTGGCGACAGAAGCAGGAGCTCATGCGGGAGGTTACAGCTCAGGCCATTTATGACCGCTTTGCGGAGACTGGCCGGTTCGCCGCCCTGAAAGCGGACTGGAAGGAGGGGGAACCCAACAAGCCACATATTTTCTGGGAGTCCGACGTCGCAAAGTGGATTGAGGGCGTGGCTTATCTACTAGATAAACAGCGGGATGCCCATCTGGAGGGGATGGTGGACGAAGCGATTGACCTGATGGAGCGCTACCAGCAGGAAGATGGCTACCTGAATGTTTACTTCACCGTTGTAGAGCCGGAAGCCCGCTTCACCCGCTGCACCGATCACGAGCTGTACTGTGCGGGGCACCTCATCGAGGCCGCGGTGGCCTATGACCGTGCCACCGGAAAAGATAAGCTGCTGCACATCATGGAACGCTACATAGCCCTGATCGACCAGGTGTTCCGGGTGGAGCACTCTGCGAACTTTGACACCCCCGGCCATGAGGAGATTGAGCTGGCGCTGTACCGGCTGTACCGCCACACCAGACGCGAGAAATACCTACGCCTGGCGGAATACTTTGTAGACACCCGGGGCACCAGCAAGAAGGATCACACCTACGACTTTGCAGAGCTGGACTATATGCAGGCACATTTGCCGGTGCGGGAGCAGACCACCGCAGAGGGTCATAGCGTTCGGGCCCTCTACCTTTACATCGCTATGGCGGATCTCGCCCACCACAACCGGGATGAAGCCCTCTACAAGGCTTGCGAGACGCTCTTTGACAATATCGTCGAGAAGCGCATGTACATCACCGGAGGCGTCGGTTCTACCCATCGGGGGAGGCGTTTACTTACGACTACCATCTGCCGGAATACTCCGCCTACGCCGAGACCTGCGCCTCAATCGCGTTGGCGCTGTTCGCCCGCCGCATGTGGCTGATTCGGCCCCACCACAAGTATGCGGATATCGCCGAGCTGGCCATCTACAACACCGCTCTGTCCGGGATATCACTTTCCGGTGATCGGTTCTTTTATGAGAACCCCCTGGCCGCCGATGCGGAGGAATACATTTTCCAGCAAAACCGCCCGGAGGGAATGAGGCGGCGGCTCCCGATCATGGAGCGCCCGAAGGTGTTTGACTGCTCCTGCTGCCCGCCCAATATTCTCCGCTTCATCGCATCAATTGGGGATTTCATGTATTCGGCGAGTGGGGATACAATTTATGCCCACTGCTACATGAATGGCACAGCTACTCTGAAAATGGATAGCGGGACTGTCGTGCTTGCCCAACAGACGGGCTACCCCTATGACGGAGCTGTGGAATTTAAGGTGAAGGGTAGCAGCCTGCCTGCGTTGGCCCTGCGCATCCCCGCTTGGAGCAGCCGCACCACTGTTACAGTAAACGGCAGGGAAGTGTCCGGCGAACTGCGGGACGGTTATCTCTATCTCTATTCCCTGCAGGAGGGAGACCATGTCATCCTCTCTTTGGATATGCAGGTGTATATGGTGGAGGCCAATTCCAGAGTGCGGGAAGTCTGCGGCCGGACAGCGGTGCTGCGGGGGCCACTGGTTTATTGCGCAGAAGAATACGATAACCCGTTCCAGCTGCGGGATGTTCGCATCCAGCAGGGAAGTAACTGGACAGAGGAGCGGCGGGAGATAGACGGGACAAAGCTGCTCTGTCTTTCAGGCAACGGGAAAATCCGCCTTGCTGCAGATGCACTCTATTATCCTGCCGGGCAGGAACTGCAGGACGTTACTGTCAAGTTGATCCCCTATCACGCCTGGGCAAACCGGGGGATCAGCTCCATGAGTGTCTGGCTCTTGCAGAATCGGTAACCCCAACACAAAGCTAAAAACAAGCCGACAGGATTATCCTGTCGGCTTGTTTTAGTTTTTATTGTCTTTCAGCGGAGTGCTTTTATGGAACCCCTGCTTCGCTTTCTTTCTATCGCGGCGCTCTGTCTCAAGCTCCTCGCTATGCAGTTGCTCGTTGACCGCCTTGGCACGAATCATGTTGTCCTCATCTTTAGTTGCATTGCGTTCTGCCTTGAAATGCTGGTCAGAATAGATTTTTCCAGACATGTTCAGTTCTCCTTTCACATTGGCTGAAATCCAGGAATTTATCTTTTGAACTTAAGAAGTATTCTGATAGTGATTTCACTATATCACGGAGTGAGTGCAACTCCCGGTTTATTATGTCGAAAACTTGCTGTAGAATGGCTTTATTATGGAGAATTTTGCTGAGATGCGTTGAATCCATCTGTCAGGAATAGTATAATGGTTTGGTTGGACTTCTTGTCCGCGCATACTCAGCAGAAAGGACGATGCCAGAGTGGAATATTTGACGCATTTTTTTGAGGAGCAGCCCTACCCGGAAGAGGCTAAGGCTTTTTTGCTGGAAGCTGCGGCTGTCCTTTTGGATAAGCCTTCCTCAAATGCGGTAATAGAGCGGTATATCGATCAATATAGGGAAGGGGATATCGACTTTGAGGCGGCCAATCAGGCTGTGGCAGAGGCTTCCAAGTCGGTGGGAATTTCGGAATATACAGGCCTTCTTGTCTTTTACATCTTACTCACCGAAGAGCTGGCAGAGAAATATCGAAAACGCGGCATTTCCATGGACATCTATCAGAATACCATTCAGGATTTGCTCTACAAGGCGAAGGAGTGCAAGGCTGTCCACGGTGTATGGGGCGCTTTTGTTGCGTCGTGGTTTGTTGGCTTTTATGAATTGACCCGTTTTGCCCTGGGACGATTGCAGTTTGAACTCTCCCCACTGCCGATTCCCTATCAAAAAGGGGATAGGCTTTATCCGAAGGGCACTTTAGCGATTAATATGCACATTCCCTCTTCCGGGCCGCTGACAAAGGAGCAGTGTGAAGATTCTTTCCGGCAGGCTTTGGATTTCTTTGCACCTGAAAGCAGACTGTTCATGTGCGACTCCTGGCTATTATACCCCGCACACCGGCAATTTTTGCCCTCCTCATCTAATATTTTGATGTTTATGGATTTCTTCGATATCATTTCCCAGCAGGAGTATCCGAAGCAGCACGATCTTTGGCGGATTTTTGGCAGCAAGGCCCAGATTCCGGCTTCCCAATTGCCGCGGGACAGCGGATTGCAGAGGGCTTATGCTGATTGGATTGAGGCGAAAAATCCTGTGGGTAGCGCGCTAGGCGTTTTTGAACGGTAGATGATATGAAAAACAGAAGGCCTTTCCATTTATTGGAAAGGCCTTCTGTTTTACAATTATCTGCGTTTTCTTCGTCTTCTTTGTTTGTGGTAAGCGATATATCCGAGTATAGTGAGGGCGCCAGTAAGACCGACTATGAGCAGCAGCAACCACTTATTGGTATCCATCGGTGTAACGCCTGTAGGCGGCGGGCGATCCCGGGTATTTGTCACTGTGATAATCACGGGATTTACCTGAAAATCATTCAGCGTGCCGCTGATCGGGGCAGTTTCGTCCGCGAGCGTGACGCCCTGCACACTATAGGTGACGATATACCCATCGGTTCCAGTAGGATCCTCCTTCACATCAATTGTCACGTCATCGTACATCGTAATTGTCTCGGTGCTTCCATCCCCCATGGTAAAGTCATTGGAGAGCGGTTTGGGCATTAGGGTAGGATATCCCCAGACTTGCCTGAATTGCCGAGAAATGTTGAATGTTTTCAGCAGATTGCCGTAGTCGCCACCCATCACCTTTTGAATAATGACGTCTTTTGTCCAGAGCGCTGTATACTTCAGTTGTGGAACCCCATCAGCATAAATATTTGGTTGGGGGCCATAGTACATATTATAAACCGTCTGGGTCGCTCGAGTTGTCTTTTGATCAGGATTATTGGGATTATCAGGGTAGGGGTAGCCAGGGTCATATGCCTGATCTGGGCCATAGGTGTTAAACCACTCCTGATTCGGAACATACTGTTCGTAGTTGGTGAAAGCGCCAAAATCGGAATTGGCTTTTACAAATTTAAACTTGTTGCCGTTCCTGCTGCGGTCATTCGCTAATACGGTGTAGACCGCATCACTCGCGTAATCAACACCCGATGTATATGGGAAATGTTCCATATATGTTGTGTATGTGTTTGAAGGTGATAGCGCGGTGTCCACCCCGCCGTTGCCGCCACTGTAAATAACCCGATAACTTATATGGTTGATATCGTAGTTGTTCAGCGGGTATACTCGGTTATCCAACTGAGCGGACGTAAGGGAAATGTTTGAGGCATATTTGCAGGGATAAGAGCCATTTACTACCGTGTCGGCGGGAATGCTGAGATATGCCGCCGTATTGCCGTTAAAGTACACATTAAGTGTGGTTTTCACATAGTTATAATCCCTGGTGAAGATGCCTCCGCCGTGGTGATTCGCTGCATTGTTGGTAAGGCTTACGCCATCCTTCAAGTTCACATTGCTGCCATCGTCGGCAAAAATACCACCGCCGCTTCCGCGAATAAGGGCGTAAATTTGTTTTCCTTCCCAATCGTTTTGCCGCGGGACCTCTGCGGAACACCCTGTAATCGTCGAGCCAGACTCCATTGTCAGGCTGGCATTTACCACATACACTCCGCCGCCCATGCCTGCATAACCAGTATCCTGAGTGGAAGAGCCAGCGATGCAGTTCTGGATTGTAGCGCCTCCACGTATTGTTACTGATGTATTACCCCATGTGCCGTTTAAAGTTATGCCACCACCCTGGTAATAGGCAATGCAATTCTCAATAGTTCCCGCACGCATATCAAAGGTGGACGACAGAACAAAGATGCCGCCTGCATTACCCGAGGTGCATTTATTGATTAAACCGCCATACATGGTGATAGTCGTGCCGTCCGAGGTGTAAATGCCTCCGCCGTTATTGGATGAATGGTTGTCAGTAATCTTCGATCCCGGATAGAGGTTGATTACTCCCTTGGATGCAAAGATTCCGCCGCCGATGCCACTTTGATTAGACACATTGAAGACATATTTAGACTCCGCAATACAGCCTGTAATAACAGGAGAGGAGGAGCCGTCGGCGTCGCCAAACTCCAACAAGCCATTTTCAGCGACGAAGATACCGCCGCCCTGCCCTGTCCCGGTCGCAATGCAATCCTCAATCTGGCTGGAGCCGGTCATGTAGAACAAGCCAGCATTTATAAAGACACCGCCACCCTGTGGGGTGAAGCTCGAGTCTTTTGGAATTGTCGAACACTTGAAAATTCTTGCATCGGTGCCGGACATGGTAAAGCCAATGCTGGTCGACTCGCTGCTGATCATCACCCCACCGCCCTGATAAGCTACGCAGTATTCAATGGAACCCGCTGTCATCACGGCATTGGCGTCTTTCCATATGCTGAGACCGCCACCGCCCTCTGCAAAACACTGGCTGATTACCGCGCCGTCGAGCTGCAGGCTGGCGTTCGCATAAACGGTAATTCCCCCACCAGCCGGGTTGTTGAGGCCAATCGTTCCATCCAGCGTGAGGCCGCTTTGCAGCGTCAAATTTCCCTTTACATTAAAGTGCCGCTGTGTGGCCATGGTCGAATCAATCGACAAAGTCTGGCCGTTTCCGCTGTCCTTCATCACGACCGTTTTTCCTACAGGGATATCCAAAGCATATTCAAAAGTAACATCCTGTAGAAATGTTATCTCGATATTTGCATCTATGTCTTGCATCGCCGTCTTTAGTTCATCAAAGGAGGTGATGTCGTTGTGTGCGGCCATCAATGAAATCCCAGAGTAACCGAGCGGCCGTATAATTGCGATAGGGTCTCCTTGTACTTCTTGTCCCCCTTCTCGAAATGGTAGACACGCAGCCAATCGTGTATACTGAAAGAAGGAGGCAAAAAACATGTCAAACAAATCAAGAAAAGGTGAAGCTCCACCGCGTTACGATGAAGCATTTAGGGAGGGCGCGGTTCGGATGGTTGTTGAGCAACATCATCCAGCTCGACAGGTCGCTACGGATCTGGGCATCTGCATTGATACGCTCAAAAGCTGGCTTAAACGCGCCGGGCATGTGACATCTACTTCCG
>JBKEBS010000063.1:0-71112 GCA_047973265.1 Oscillospiraceae bacterium | reverse complement strand
CGGAAGTAGATGTCACATGCCCGGCGCGTTTAAGCCAGCTTTTGAGCGTATCAATGCAGATGCCCAGATCCGTAGCGACCTGTCGAGCTGGATGATGTTGCTCAACAACCATCCGAACCGCGCCCTCCCTAAATGCTTCATCGTAACGCGGTGGAGCTTCACCTTTTCTTGATTTGTTTGACATGTTTTTTGCCTCCTTCTTTCAGTATACACGATTGGCTGCGTGTCTACCATTTCGAGAAGGGGGACACTACTATCTGCATAGAGTCAATGACCAGGTTCCTGTCGAAGAGGTCGCCGCTGTCATGGGCAGGCTGATTAATGGAGGTCTGATCAGGGGATGGGGGTTGTCCCAGGTCTCCGACGCAATACTGGCAAAGGCGCACAAGGTGAGACCAGTTTCCGCGGTGCAGAACCTCTACTCCATGCTGGAGCGGGATTGCGAAAAAGAAATCTTCCCATTTTGCCTGGAAAACAATATTGGAGTTGTTCCGTTTTCCCCCATCGCCAGCGGCTTCTTGTCCGGCAAAGTGACAGCGGAAACGAAATTTGAAGGCGATGATGTGAGGAAGTTTGTCCCGCAGCTGACAAAAGAAAACATCGTGGCGAATCAGCCGATACTGGATATTCTCGCCCAATTTGCCGCGCAGAAAAATGCGACGAATGCGCAGATTTCACTCGCCTGGATGCTTCACAAATATCCGAATGTCGTTCCGATACCGGGGTCAAAGAACCGGGAGAGAATCTTGGAAAATCTTGGCGCCTGGAATGTGGAGCTGACAGACGAGGAGTTTTCCGCCATCGAAGCGGCGCTTGATGCCTGTGCCGTGCACGGCCACAGGGGGCATGTTGAATCCGAGGGGACAACCTTTAGCAACAATTGGAAAGAGAAATGACGATATATCAGTCGATGGGAGAAGATTTATGACTGCGGTTGAAGTGCACGATCTCACGAAAAGCTACCAGGAACACAGCAATGCCCTCGACGGCGTCAGCTTTCGCATCGAGCAGGGCGAGGTCTTCGGCTTTTTGGGGCCGAATGGCGCGGGTAAGACGACTGCGGTCAAGCTGCTAAACGGAATGCCCTCCCCAACAGGGGGAAGCAGCCGGATATTTGGCGTTGACCCCTCTGAAAAGCCGGAGGAAATCCACCGGATTTCCGGCGTTGTCACCGAGCACGCGCAGATGTACGATCATCTCACGGGGCTGCAAAATCTGATCTTTTACGGCAAGCTGTTCGGGCTCGGCGCGGAGGAGAGCACGACGCGGGCCCGTGAGCTTCTTGAAACGCTGGAGCTTACGGACGCGAAAGACAAAAAGCTCTCCGCCTATTCCACAGGGATGCGCCAGCGCCTCTCCCTGGCCAGGGCCATGATGCACAGGCCCAAGATCCTGTTTCTGGATGAGCCCACTTCGGGGCTCGACCCGGAGAGCACCCAGAGCGTCAACAAGCTGATCAAGGGCCTTTCCGAAAACGAGGGGACAACCGTATTTCTCTGCACCCATCAGCTGCGCTACGCACAGGAGATATGCACGAACTACGGCCTGATTGATGAGGGGAAACTCCTTGCCACCGGCAGCATCGACCGGCTCCGGTGGATGGTCTCCTCCGGTGTGACGGTCACGGTAAAAGCCGACGATTATCCCGGCGAGTTTGACGGTTGCAAAAAGCTGCCCGACGGCTTTTTCGAGATTGACGTGCAGTCGGAGGAGGATATCCCCCAAATCGTCAAGCGCATTGTGGACGGTGGCGGCAAGGTTTACCATGTATCGGCGCGCAAGCCCTCGCTGGAGGAAATATACTTTTCCCTGATCGAACGCCGCAAGGAGCAGAGGTGATTTATGATGAATCAAATGCAGACAGCGCTGATCAAAAAAGACTTTCAGAGCATCACCTCCAACAAGCGGCTGTTCTCTGTCCTGCTGATTGTGCCGCTGGTCATGACCCTGGTACTGCCCACGATGTTTGTCGTGCTTTTTGCGCTGACGCCGATTGAATCCGCCGATGTGGATGCACTCCTGAAGCTGCTGACGGCCCAGTCGCCGGGGGCGGATTCCAGAGAGCTGCTGATCGGCGCCATGCTCAACAACATCATGCCCGTGTTCTTCCTGATGATCCCGATCATGGCCTCATCGGTCATGGCGGCGAGCTCCTTTGTGGGTGAAAAGGAAAAGCGCACGCTGGAGACCCTGCTCTACTGCCCGCTTTCTCTCCGGCAGATTTTCACCGCAAAAATCATGGCGTCCTTTGCCATGAGCATGTTCGTCTCCCTCCTCTCCTTCGCGGCGATGTTTCTGGTTGTCGAAATCGAGCTGTGGTTTCTCCTCGGAACGCTCATTCTGCCCAACGTGAGCTGGATTGTCCTCATGCTGCTGGTCTCGCCGTCGATTGCGCTGATCGCAACAACGCTGATCGTGCGGGGATCGGCCAAAGCGCAGACAGTGGAGGAATCTCAGCAGCGCAGTGTATTTCTTATCCTGCCGGTCATCCTCCTGGCGGTGGGGCAGTTCACCGGAATCATGCTGGTGAGCCCCTGGCTTCTGGTGGGAATTGGAGTGGTGCTGGCCGCCATAGCCGCATTCACTCTAAAAAACGCCATGGGCAAGTTCAGCTATGAGATGCTGCTTCAATAGCGTTTGCCCCATAAATTAACAGCCTGGCAGAATCTGTCAAGAAAAAGCAAATATGGCTCTACCATCGCGTGGCGCGAATTGCTATACTAAAGACACAGAAAGGGACAGGCACTCACCAATATATTATTTTGATTAGATTGCTATATGCCTGTTCCGGACTTCTTCCTTCATTCCATCCCTTCCCTTTACCTTCCTCTTTCCTTCTCTTTTCCTTATTCCTTTTCCCTCCCTGATAGAGCGCTCCGGATTATTCCGGGGCGCTTTTTCCGTTCTGGTGGAGAAATAATACATGGTTCCATATTGAGACATGGCAGAACAGGGGAGCGGAAAATGGGACAGGTATCGTTTTGATACATTTATACAGAATTCGATACTTGAACGCCGATATTTTTATGATGTAGTATCTATATAGACACTGTACAGCCTGTCGGCGCAACGATAAGGGAGAGAAGAGGAGATTCGATGATTCAGGCGAAAAAGAGGGAAGGCAAGGGAGCGGGAATGCCCGGCACTCCTAGAAGCAATTTGAGGGCCAGGGCAAAGGCCAGCCTGCCGCTGTACTGCATGCTTGCGCTGCCCCTGCTCTACTATCTCATCTTTCAGTATGTCCCCCTTGCCTGGCTGACGTTGGCATTCAAAGATTACAACGCCGTTGCAGGCCTGTGGGCCAGTGACTGGGTGGGCTTCAAGCACTTTCTGGCTTTTTTCGCCGCACCGGATTTTTGGCAGCTGATCCGCAACACGGTTCTTCTCAGCCTCTTCAACATCCTTTGGGGCTTCCCGATGCCGATTATCCTGGCGCTGATGGTCAACGAGGTGCGGCACAGCAAGCTGAAAAAGGTTGTCCAGAATATCACCTACCTGCCCCATTTTTTCTCCACCGTGCTGATCTGCGGGCTTGTAGTGAATCTGCTCTCCACCGAGGGGATTGTCAACAAGCTAGTGTTTGCGATGACCGGTGCAAAAACCCCCTTTTTGACAACGCCGGAATGGTTCCGCACGATCTATGTGGGCTCGGGGATTTGGCAGTCCATCGGGTGGGGATCGATCATTTACCTTGCGGCCCTGAGCGGCGTGGATCAGCAGCTGTACGAGTCGGCGGTGCTGGACGGTGCCAGCAAGCTCCAGCAGATATGGTATATCAGCCTGGCATCAATCACCCCGCTGATTGTCATCCAGCTCCTGTTGTCACTGAGCAAGATCATGTCGGTGGGCTTTGAGAAGGTGCTGCTGCTGTACAACGGCAGCATCTACGAAACGGCGGACATCATCTCCACCTATGTGTACCGGCGGGGGTTGCAGCAATCCCAGTTCAGCTACGGCACGGCGGTGGATCTGTTCAACTCGGCGATCAACGTGCTGCTGGTGTTTATTGCAAACAAGATTTCCAAGAAGGTTGGAGATGTGGGCCTATGGTAAAGGACAAGACCGTGCACAGGAGCGTCAAAAGAAAGCGGGGCCTGTTCAGCCGGCAGACCAAGGGTGAAATTGCATTCAGCATCGTCAATATCCTCCTGCTTCTGCTGCTCTGCGTTGTGATTCTCTTTCCGGTTTACTACATGTTTATCGTCTCCATCAGCGAGCCGGGAGCGGTCAACCGGGGAGAGGTTTCCTTCCTTCCTATCGGCTTTTCCCTGAAAGGATATCGGGCGCTGTTCATTAAAAACGATGTCCCCATCGCCTTCATGAACTCCATCGTCTATGTTGCCGTCGGCACAGGCATCAATCTCCTGCTGACCGCGCTCTGCGCCTATCCGCTCTCCCGAAAAAAGCTGCTGGGCAGAACGGCGATCACCTTTTTCATCGTCTTCAACATGTTTTTCAGCGCGGGGATGATCTCCCGGTACATGACCGTGACCAATCTCCACCTGCGCAACACCATCTGGGCGATTGTGCTGCCGGGGGCGATCAGCACCATGAATATGGTGATCATGCGCACCTTCTTCATGAACATACCCGAAGAGCTTCACGAATCGGCGAAGCTGGACGGCGCGGGTGAATTCACCATCCTGTTCCGGATCGTGATCCCCCTGTCCGGCGCAGTGTTTGCCACCATGGCCCTATTTTACGCGGTGGATCACTGGAACAGCTGGTTCAATGCCCTCCTCTACCTGGACAATCCCAAGCAGTACCCACTGCAGCTTCTCCTGCGGGGAATTGTCATCCAGGGGACGACGCTGGACATGGACTGGCAGCTGGCGGAATCGGGGGTAGCGGAGAACATCGGGATCAACATCAAGTACGCGATGTCCTTCATCGCCATGGCGCCCATATTGGTTGTCTATCCGTTTGTGCAAAAGCATTTTGTGAAGGGAGTGATGATCGGTTCTCTGAAAGGATAGCGCCAATTTCCCCGGACTGCACTGATTGTGGGTTGGCATCGGTCATACCTGTTAGAATCAACATAAAGAGGGAAAAAGGTACAATTCATCGACATATCAAATGTGATATGATTGTATGTGAGAGGATTGAGTGAGGAACATGAAAAAAAGCATCATAGCCGGATTTCTGGCCCTGTGTATCCTAATCACGGTATTCTCTGGTTGCACGCAGAGCGGTGGGGAGAGCACGGATGCGTCCACCGCGCCGCCGGACACTACAAGCACCGCCCCCTCCGAAGAGACTCCAGCCACGGAGGAGCCCTCCGGCAGCACCGGAGAGGCGGTCTCCATGCCCCTGCCGGAGCCTATGACAATTAAATTCCTGCTGGGCGGCAACGAGAGCATCGTCAACGACGGAAAGCTCGCCCAGGCAATCAAGGAGCAGACCAACGTTCAGTTTGACTTCCAGATCACCCCGACGGAGTACGCCACAAAGCGCAACGCCATGCTGGCCAGCAACGACATCCCCGATGTGTTCTGGGGAGAGCTGTCCAACATCAAGCAGTACGGCTCCACCGGCATGTTCCTGAACCTGATGGACTACGAGGAGTACATGCCCAATTTCATGGGGCTGATCAGTGCAGAGGACAGGGAGAAGGAGTCTAACGTACTCTACCTGGACGGCGCGCTGTACAGCTTTGCCCGCCTGGAAAAATTCCGCGTCCCTGTGGGCACCATGCCCATGATCCGCATGGACGTGCTGGAGGACAACAACCTCCCGGTTCCCACCACCTATGACGAGCTGTTCGACACTTTCGTCGCCCTCAAGGAGATTTACCCCGACCGCTACTTCATGTCGGCGCGCCAGGGCGCAAACTATATGGTGGGGCAGATTGCCTACCCCCTCGGCGGCGGCGGATTCCCCGGCTTCTTAAAAGAAAATGCCATGTACTACGAGCCGAACCAGGATAAATACCTGTACGGCCCCACCCAGGAAAGCTTCAAGACTGTGCTGGAGTACCTGAACAAGATGTACACCGCTGGCCTGATCGACCCCGATTATGCCTCCCTGACAGAGGATATGTTCAAGCAGAAGTGCAGCAACGGCACCTATCTCTTCTACTTTGACAACAACAGCCACGCCGCGGACAACTACAACCGCAATTTGCAGGAGAAGGAGCCCAACGCCCGCTTTGAGATGCTGGATCCCCTGACCAACTCCTACGGCGAGGCCCGCGGCTACCTGTACCAGAAGGACTGGCTGGAGCGCAATAACCTGATCATCAACGCCAAAGTGGAGCGCCCCGCCGAAGTGGTCTCCTTCTTCGACTGGTTCTATTCCGAGGAGGGCTCCTTGACCCTGAACTTCGGCGTCGAGGGCGAGAGCTACGTCATCGAGGACGGGACGGTGAAAATTGCGCAGCCCATGTGGGACGAGTTCCCCGACTACCCACGGGACAACAACGCCATCCTCAACGAGATCAACAAGTACATGGGCGGCCTCAGCATCTTCACCCTCTACCTGGACGAGTCCTGGAAGGTGGAGTGCGCGCAGCCATCCTTCCTCGAGATGGGCGACCGGCTGCTGAAGCTGGCAGAAGAGGATAAGGTGCAATATCTGAACAACGACATGATGCTGCTGTTCACCACCGAGGAGACGGACAAACTCTCCACCCTGCAGGCGAATACGCTGACAGTGTTCAACAGCAACATCGACAAGTTCATCACCGGAACCCGCTCCCTCGATGAATTCGATAGCTTTGTCGAGGAGCTGAAAGGGCAGGGCGCCGAGGAGATTGAATCGATCTACAACGCCGCCTACGACCGCATGCGCTGAGCAATCAACGGATGTGCACGGATTTCGATCCGTGCACATCCCCTTGGCGTGGAAAGGAGCGGGACATTGAAAAAGCAACAGTCCAAATCACGGAATCTGAAGGAGCAAATGCGCCTGTCGGTGCAGATTCTGCTGATTTTTGTTGCTTTTTTTCTGGTGTTCATCGTCATATCCTCGGTGAATTACTACAGCGCCGTTCAAAAAAGCAGGGACACCATCCGGCAGTTGACTGTCCAGTCGCTGGAAAAGGACGTGGAGACTGTCGACCGGTACATCAGCCATGTGTTTACCCAGACCTATGCCTTTCTCAGCAATGAAAGCGTGCTGGAAAGCGTCCCGCCCAAGGGAAGCTACACGGTGGACGACTACCTCCGCCTGCCCAATCTGGTGCAGATGCTGCGCAACTACCAGTCCTCCGTCTCGGAATTCTCCGACAGATCCCTCTTTTTCTGCAACACCGACCACATCTTCACCCCCCAGGGGCTGAGCGACTTCGACGATTTCCTGGACATTCTCAACCGCCGGGAGAGGGACGGCGCGGCCTTCTGGCGCGGCGTGCTTGAGTGGAAGGACGGCATGTACCTGCTGGCCCCGGAGGAGGTCTACTACTCCCAGAGCTCGGTGGGCAGCGCAGTTATGCCGCTGGTTCGGGTGCGCAGGGAGGGCGGCCGCGCCCTGGTGCTCGCCACAGACATCAGCATTCCCAGAATCGAAGCGCTGTTCGCCGGGAGCACGGTGGTGGAGGGCCAGTCCATCCTGATACTCGACGCCCAGGGCAACACCCTGCTCAACACAACCGGGCTGGTCATCGGGCAGGAGCAGCTGAAGGAGTTCCACGAGCTCACGGAATCCGGCGCCCTCCGCATTGTGGAGTTCCGCCCGGATGGCGGGGAGTCCTTCCAGCTGGCGGCGCTGAAGGGGCAGCACGGGCTGTCCTTCTTCACGCTGACCCCGGATACCGGTATCCGCTCCGAGGTGAACAGATGGAATGTCGGCCTGCTGCCGGTCTACATCCTGCTGTTGCTTCTTCTGTTTTTCCTGACCATTATATATGCCCGAAAGCTCTACAATCCCCTGCGGGAGATGCTCAGCTTCATGGAGACGACGGGCCAGGCGGGCGATGAGGATGGAGCGAAAGGGAAGACGACAACCGGGGAAAACGACTTTGAGGCGGTGTCGCCCGGCTTTATCCGGGCACTGCTCTCCACCAACAGCAGCGCGGGCTGTGCACAGTATCAGAGCGCTTTATGCGCGGCAACCGGCCTGCACCCGGACGATTTGAGCTGCATACTGCTCACCTTTCACTTCAAAGAACCTTTTTGGAGGGACTTCTCGCCGGAGCAGGCGGAACTTATCTTCGACAACCTGCCCCTCATCCTGGGCAGCACCTTTTCCAAGCTGGAAAACAGTTACATTATCGAATACGACACCCGCCAATACCTCTGCTTCTTTAACCAGGGCGAAAAGGTGGGGATGGAGGAGCAGGGGCTGAGGGAGGCGTTTGACGTCCTCGAGCTGCTGTTCCGCCACGAGGTGGCGTACTGCGACGTGAACATCGGCATCTCCATGCCGCTTTCCGGGGAGCAGTCCGTCTACAGGGCAGTGATGGAGGCTTCTGCCGCCCTCCACATGCAGAGTGGGCAGTCGGGCTTTTCCCTGACCTGGTACAATTGCCTGGAGGCTTCCGACAGGCCGGTGCTCAGCCAATCCGACATCAACAAGCTGTCAAACCAGATGCGGGCCGGAAACCGCCAGGAGGCGCTGCAAACCGCCGGACATAGCGCCGAGCCAAAAGAGGAATGATGGAGTGTGAAATGGCACGACTACTCGAACGCATCTGTTCAGGTTGAAATTGACGACAACTCCCTGGTCGGCCGCGCCCCCGAGGTGCTCCGCCAGGAGATTTTTCGCCGCACCGGATTAAACCTGGAGGGCGGCGCAAAGCCCATCCGCCTGAGCATCGACGGAACCCTGCCCCCGGAGGGCTACCGGCTGACCGTCACCGGGGAGGAGGCTCTCGTGGAGGGCGCGGACACCCGGGGCCTGCTCTACGGCGCAGGCAAGCTTTTGCGTGGAATGCGCTGGGGGGAAGGGGAGCTCTTCCTGCCGGAGGGCTCCAGCCAAAGTGCGCCGGAATCCGCCATCCGGGGCCATCAGCTGGGCTACCGGCCCAAAACCAACGCCTACGACGCCTGGTCGCCGGAGCAGTACGACCAATACATCCGCGAGCTGGCTCTCTTTGGGGCGAACAGCATCGAATTGATGCCGCCCCATACGGACGATGAGCCCACATCCCGCCACATGCGCTGGGATGCGCTGGACATGCTCTGCGGAGTGTCGGAGATCATTCACTCCTATGGCCTGGCGGTCTGGCTCTGGTACCCCATTCTGGGGGAGGGCTGCGCAGAGGAGCAGATTGGCGCGATGGAAACTGGGGAGTGGCAGGAAGTCTTCTCCGCCATCCCTCACCTGGATCACATCTTTATCCCCGGAGGCGACCCAGGCGAACAGGCCCCGCCGGAGCTCTTCGCCTGGGGGAAGAGAATGATCGGCTGCGTCCATAGCTACCACCCAGGGGCGAAGCTGTGGATATCCCCCCAGACAGGAACTCCCAGCGCGGAGTGGATGGAGGCCTTCTACAGCGAGCTGGAGCGCCTCCCCACCTGGCTGGAGGGCGTCGTCTTCGCCCCCTGGGAGAGAGATACCCTCCGGCAGCTGAGGGCCCGCACCCCCGGGCGCTACCCCATCCGCCATTACCCCGATATCAGCCACACCTTCCGCTGTCAATACCCCATCCCCAAGTGGGATTTGCCCATGGCGCTCACCCTGGGCAGGGAGTGTATCAATCCCCGCCCACTGGATGAAAAGCGGATTCACAACCTCCACAGCGGCGAGGTCGCCGGCAGCGTGAGCTATTCCGAGGGCATCAATGACGACGTCAACAAGTTTATCTGGTCTGCCCAGGATTGGGATTCCGGGACGGAGGCCCTGGAGACGCTGCGGGAGTACGCGGGCCTGTTTATCGACTGGGCCCAGGCGGACGACATCGCCCAGGGGCTGTTGGCGCTGGAGCGCAACCTGCGCGGCTCTCTTGCCCAAAACACGGGGGTGGACACCTGCCTGGGCCAGTGGCGGGAGATGGAGCGGCGGCTCTGCCCTTTTGGACGGGACAACTTACCGCTGTGAGATGGGCCTGTTGCGCGCCTACTTCGACGCCTACCAGAAGAGCCGCTGGCTGTGGGAGGCGGTACTGGAGGATCGAGCCGTCGCCGCGCTGGAGGAGTGCGAAGGCGGCACCACCGCAGGAATCACACGGGCACTGGAGTGCCTCGCCGAGGCCGATACCCCTCCGCACCCGGAGTGGAGAAGCCGGATTGAGCAGCTGGCGGATTTGCTCTACGAGCACATCGGCGCGCAGCTTACGGTGTCCCGCCACGGCGCGCAGGACTTCACCCGGGGCGGCTTTGTGGAGTGTGTCGACATCCCTCTCAACGACAGGCGCTATCTGGAGCATACGCTAAAGGGCATCCTCTCCGAGAGAGAGGAACGGCACCGAAAAGAGCAGCTGTCCGATTTTCTGATGAGGAAAGACCCCGGGCCGGGGGGCTTCTACACCGATTTCGGCGCCTGGGATTCCTGGGAGCACCTTCAAGACCACGACGGCTGGCTCTCTGATCCGGGCTTCTACCGCACCCCCCTCTCCTCCTTTCTGATGCAGCCGCCCCACGAGGAGGACGATACTCTCCACGCGCCGCTCTCCTGGCAGTGGAACGTGTCAAGCCTGTATCAAGTTCCGCTGGTCGTGCGCTACGAGGGCTTGTCCCCCACTTGCCGGTACAAGCTGCGGGCGGTCTGCGCAAGATACCACCGGATTCACATCAGGCTGTCCGCCGGAGAGCAGGGGGAAATCCCCGTACACGGCGAGGTGGAGGTGGACGAGGCCTTTGTCACAATTGGCTGTGTTATTCCACCCGAAGCCTACCGGACAGGAACCCTTTGGCTGGAGTTTGCGGTGCGGGACGGGGAACGTGGCCCCAACGTGTCGGAGCTGCTCATCCGTAAAATTAACTGAATAGGGAAGTGGCGAAAGTGGAGCAAATCAGTAAAAAGAAAGAAGTCTGGCCCGTGATGCTGACCCCCTTCACCGATTCCGGCGAGGTGGATTACCATGCGCTGGACGCGCTGATCGACTGGTATGAGGCTGCCGGGGTGGACGGGCTGTTCGCGGTCTGCCAGTCCAGCGAGATGTTCTACCTCAGTCTGCGGGAGAGAGTGGAGCTTGCCGCCCACATTAAGCGCAGGGCGAAGGTGCCCGTCATAGCCTCGGGGCATGTGTCGTCGGGGAGAGAGGATCAATTGGAGGAGCTTCGGCGCGTCGCGGACACCGGGGTAGACGCCCTCGTGCTGCTCACCAACAGAATGGCGACTGAGGACGCCGACAGCGCGGCGTGGATCGGCGGCCTTGCTTGGTTGCTCGACCGCCTGCCTTCTGAGATTCCCCTGGGCCTCTACGAGTGCCCCCACCCATACAAAAAGCTGCTCACCGAGGAGGAGCTGACCTTTTGCCTGAACAGCGGACGCTTTCGCTTCCTCAAGGATACCTGCTGCGATATCGACAGAATCCGGGAGAGGACACGCCTTCTCGCCGGGAGTTCCTTTGGGCTGTACAACGCCAACACGGCCACCTGCCTGGATTCCCTGCGCAGCGGGGCAGCTGGGTTCTCCGGCGTCATGGCGAACTTCCACCCCGCGCTCTATGTGTGGCTCTGCCGCAACTGGGAGACTGCGCCGGAAAAGGCAGAGCGGCTCCAGGCCGCATTGACTGTCTGCTCCTTCTCCGAGAGCCGCCCCTATCCCGTGACGGCCAAGTATTACCTAGGGGAGAAGGGCCTGCCTATCGGCTGTAATACCAGATCCCGGCGCAGTACGGAGCTGACTGACCTGGTGAAGTCGGAAATTATGCAGATGGGTGCGCTGGCCGAATTCGTCGCAGAAGCCCTTGAACTGTGACCTGAAAAGGAGAATTGCCATGGACCAATACCAGCTGAAAAAGGCTTTTGTGGAAGGCGTGCACACCTACGGCACCATGATCGCCTCGCCCTCCCCCATGTGGGTGGCGCAGATTAAAAAAATCGGCGTCGATTTTGTCTTCATCGATCTGGAGCACATGCCCCTTGACCGGAGCCAGGCGGCCTGGATGTGCCAGGCGTACCGGGGCATGGGGGTTGCACCCATCGTCCGCATCCCCTCCCCCGACCCCTTCGAGGCCTACAAGGCACTGGACGGCGGCGCGGCAGGCATCGTCGTCCCCTACCTGGAGACTGTGGAGCAGGCCCAGGCGATCCGGGGTGCAGTGAAGTACCGTCCATTGAAGGGCCGAAAGCTCCAGGATGTGCTGTACGGCAAAACAGTGCTCACCGACAAGGAGAGCGCCTACCTGCGGCAGTACAGCGACGGCAGCCTGCTCATCCTCAATATCGAGAGCGACGCCGCTGTGGATCGGCTGGACGAGCTGCTCGCGGTGCCCGATGTCGACGCGGTGTTCATAGGGCCCCACGATATGTCGGTGAACATCGGCGCGCCGGAGGAGTATGAGGACGAGCATTTCGCCCGCAATGTGGAAAAAGTAATCCGCAGCTGCCGGGCGCGCCAAATCGGGGTGGCCAACCACTTCTCCGTCTCACTGCAAAAGCAGCTGGACTGGGCCGCCTTGGGCATGGACATCATGCTGTGGAACATCGACTTGGTGCGCTTTGTGCAGGTGATGTCCCAGGAGATAGGGCAGATGAGGCGCTCCCTGGGCGAAGGTGCTCAGAGCGATGCCGTCATTCCATCTTTTTAGCGGGGGAGAGTGCAGAGTGATTATTGACAGATACAGTGAGCTGGGAAAATACGCGCCGCTCCTTCCAAAGCTGCCGGACTATATGGCGCAGATTGAGGCACTGTGGGAGCATCCGGTCGGCCGGTATGACTGCGGGGAGTGCTACCTCATGATACAGGAAGGCGGCACAATTCCGGTTGACCAGGGCAATTTTGAAGCTCACCGGCGCTACATCGACTTGCAGATCGTTACCCGTGGGAAGGAGGAGGTGGAGTGGCAAGCAATCGGCCATCTGACACCGCTGATCCCCTACGATGCTGAACGGGATGCGGAATTTTTCAGCGACGGTGGCTTGCCCTTTGCCGTGACGGAGGGCATGTTCTACCTCCTCTATCCCTCTGATGGGCACAAACCCTGTGTCCATACGGAAGGGGAAACCTCCTACCGGAAGCTGGTTCTAAAGATACCGGTACTCTAGGATATTCCAGATAGTCAAAAACTTAAAACCCTCTGCCACAAGCAATGTAGCAGAGGGTTTTCTATCAGTTGTTCATTCCAGTCCCAGCAATTGCAAAAGGGCATCTCGCGCCAGAAAATCGCCTACGATAGCATCCGCTCCGGCACTGATCAGACGCTTCCTCTTTGTTTGATCAACCCCCTGGCGGCGCTCTTCGTCGCTGGCCACCCCCAAGGCAAATGCGCCGTTTTCCGCCCCAGCGAAATCTCCACCTTGCCGTCGCCAATCAGCACCAGCTGGCTACCATCGCAGCCTTTTTCCTCCAGGATCGTGCGGATGACCGTCTCCTTGGAACAGGCCGCCTTGCGCTCGGGTGCGCCCATAACAAGGTTGAAGTATCCATCCAGTCCCAGTGCGGCTACCTCGTTCACCACGTCGGCATGGTCGGTGCCGCTGGCTACATAGATCGCTACACCTCGCTCCCGCAGTGCAGAAAGGAACTCCACTGAGCCCGCAACCAGGTAACGCCCGGCTGTATGCTCACCGCTTTCCAGCTTGTCCAACCGTTTTCCCACTTCCCGCATCAGGCGGCGGTTGTACTCATCCTTGTACCACCACTCGTCCCGGGCGGCTTCCGCGCCCCGGCGGGCGGCAACCTGCTCCGCCAGCCAGCGCATCTGGTAGACTGTCTGGATTCCGGTGGACTCGTCGATGTAGGCGTCCACCTCCGTCTGCAGCAGCGGGTTGGCGAGGCCATTTTCTCCGTCAATCATCTCCAGCATCAGCGGGCGCATGACCTCCACCCAGCCATACCGCAGTGTGGAAAGCGTGCCGTCGAAGTCGAACAGCGCGGCCTTGATCTGGCCCTGTGCGGGGCGCTTCCCGGTGATCAATTCAATCCCGAAAGTGGCATAATCTTCGCTGTGCATATACAGTGACTCCTTTATCCTGATCAAACGCCGTAAAATTTCCCAAGTGCGGCAGAGGCCGCAGCTCTCACCTGGCTGTCCGGCCCGAGCGTCGATGCGGCCACATCCACCCTCCGGCGGCCCCGCATGATGGCGCGAGCGGCGATTTTCTCCTCGATCAATTTCAGCAGGAGTTCGGGTTTGCGGCAGATATCTCCGCTGAGTACCACGCATTCCGGCTCAAAGACATTGACGCTGCTCGTCAGTGTCACCGCAAGGTACTCCGCCTCCTGCTCGACGGCGCGGGTACAGGCTTCATCGCCCTTCTCCGCACCCTCCGCCAGTTGCGCCCAGCTTGTGACGCCGCCGGAGGGGAAGTGATCCATCAGCAGCTCCGGGACTGCGGCGTAGCGCTCCAGGCAGCCTCTGTTTCCACAGGCGCAGGGGCGGCCGGCTGCCTCGATTGAGGTGTGTCCCAATTCCACCCCGGAGCCCCTTGTGCGCAGCAGTTGTCCCCCCAGCACGACTCCGCCGCTGATGCCGCTGTCCACTATCAGGAAGACGAAGTCTCTGACGGATTGCCCCATGCCGAACAGCAGCTCCGCGTGGGTGTAGGAGGTGGCGTTGTTTTCCAGCTGCGCCGGAACGCCCAGCGCCTCCCACATCCTCTGTGCGAGGGGATAACTGTGCCACGCCTCGAAGCCCGGCGGAGTCAGAATCTGCCCGTTTTCCTCATCCAGCGGGCCGGGACTGCTGACACCAAGGCCCAGCAGCTTTTCCCGTGGGATTCCTCTCGCCTCCAGTCCGGCGAAGAGGCGCTCCGCTGCCAGTTCTGTAGAGACGTCGGGGTCGGTCAAGGGCAGCGCCTCCGCAAAGAGTATGCTCCCCTTCATGTCCACAGCGCCCACCCACAGGCCCGTCCGGTTGATATAGAGCCCGCCAAAGCAGCCATAGGAGGGGACAATATCCAGCAGCACGGCGCTGCGGCCCCGCTTGCCGAGGGTCGTGCCCACCTCGCGCACAAACCCTTCGGCAAGCATCTCTTCTACATGCTGGCTCACTGCGGCTCTTGTCAGGCCAAGTTCCCGAGCCACCTGTGCCCGGGAAAGACACTCGAACAGCAGCGCCCTACACATGGCCTGCCGGTTGCGGTGGCGCAGGTCGGCCAGGCTGCCCCCCACGCCGTTCATTCTGCCACCTCGCTGTGCCATTGCAATATCTCCCCGGCGGTGGCAGTGCCGGTAGTGCCGAGCTTCTGGATGGTCACCTCGCTGCACAAGCCTGCCAGATAGGCCGCCTCCCAGGGATCTGCCCCGGCGGCAAGGGCCAGGGAAAAGCCCGCCAGCGAGCTGTCACCCGCGCCCACAAAGTCTACAGGCCCTGAGATGGCGTGCGCGGGCAGATGCCACACCTCTGCACAGCTGTAATAGAGTGAGCCCTGCGCCCCAATGGTCATGAACACAGAGGAATCATTTCGCGTCGCAAGCCTGTCGGCGAGCTGAGCCAGTGCCGCAATATCCCCATCGGGTGGAAGGGGCATCCCCGCTGCTCTTGCCCCCTCCACCTCATTTGGCTTCAGGATTGCCCCGGGGTATTCACCGATGCGATCGCGGCTGTCCACCACCACAGTCAGTCCCTCCCGGGCATACTGAACCACTCTCTTCCGCACTGCGGCCGTCACGACGCCAAAGGGCATCTGGTCGCTGACGCACAGCACATCAATGCCGCGGTTGACAGTCTCCTCCAGTGCGAGCAGGATAACCTGTTCCGCAGCCGAATCCACCGGGCGGTGCATTGTGAAGTCCAGCCGGGGATCCTCGTACACCACGCCGGATATCCCAGCGCGCAGCGGTTTGATGTAGGCGTTGGTGGTCAGGCTGTCCCACTCCGCCAGTCCGGCGGTGCCGATGCCTTGTTCCCCCAGCAGGCGCTTCAGTTCACGTCCGCGCCAGTCTGTTCCGACAGCCCCTATGACGGCCAGCCCGGCGGGGCAGAGAGCGGCCAGATTCGCCCCCACGTTGCCGCCGCCCCCAAGAGACATCCTCTCTTCCACGATGGGGAGAGGATGATGGGGGGTCTCGCGGGAGAGCTCGCTCAACCGCATGTCAGCCTGCCAGTAAACGTCCAGGCACAGATCGCCCAGCAGGGCAACCCTTGTCTTGCGCACCGCACTCAGTATGTCCTTCAGCCGCTTGCGTTCCATGCCGGGATATGTGCGTATTTTAAGATTCATTTTTTTACCTTTTCCTTATTCCGGGAGTTGCGTCGAAGACGCAAAACCGAAGGTTGAAAGTGGATAACTTTCAACCTTTATTCTCCATCAGGCGGGCATACAGGTTGGGCAGGCTCACGGAGTGATCCACGCAGAAGTGCCAGCCCTTGCCGCCCCGACTTGTGGGTCGGTTGACGATGTTTTTCCGGGGGCGGTAGTAGTAGAGCGGATCGTCGTAGCCGATTGCGCTGCGGTAGTCGCCCAAATCCACCAGGTCAAAGTTTGCGGTGGTGATGTCAAAGGTGGGGAAACCCAGGTTTCGTGCGATGGACAGAGCCTTCAAAAACACCTCCGGGCCGATGACGCCGGAGCCGAAATTGAGAAAGACGCCGCCGTCCAGCTCCGCGACGCTGTCGCACATTGTGTGGAAATCCTCGCCGCTGGTCTTGCCGATAGCGGCAAAATCTACAACGGGGTGCTGGTGGATGATGTCGGTGCCCAGGGCGATGTGATAGGTGCAGGGAACCCCCAGCTTATACCCCTGGTAGAGCACACAGTCGGCGGTGTGTGGAAAGCGCTCCGGGTTTTCGTCCATGTATTCAGCCAGGGCGCGGCCGTAGCCCACCCCGCGGGATGCGCCCGCCTGAATGGCCTCGTTCATCCAGCGGCCCGTTTCCTCCCACATGCCGAAGCTCCCGTCCTCGATGGCGGTGGGCACATCTTCGCTGGTGCCGCCCAGCCAGCACAGTTCAAAGTCGTGGATGCTGCCCGCCCCGTTGGAGGAGAGGTGGGTGACAAAGCCCTCCCGCATCAGTGCGATCAAATAGCGGGAGAGGCCGTTTTTGATGACATGGGCCCCCATGGAGAGAATCACCGGTCGCCCCTTTTGCCGTGCGGTCAATATGCGGGCGACTAGCTCGTCAAATTCAGGGCAATCCCACTGGGGTACCGCTGATTGGCCCGGCGTGGCCATGTTGTCCAGCGTCACAAGGTTGTGGCGGCCAAGCGCGCTCGCAGTCTTTATCTTTGAAAAGTCGATCAAGTGCATGCCGTGATCATCCCCTTTCCTTATTCGGGGAATTGTGCCGATCCGGCTTTCGCCGGATTCCGGGCCCTGTCTGGAAAGGCACAAAACCCAGTTTGAAAGTGTTCTTCTTTCAAACTTGCTTCTCCCAAGGCTTCAATGATGCCAGTATAAGCGGGACAAATCTATTTTGTCAATAGATTTAACAAAAGATTTTAGATGGCTTCTGCAAAAGAAAAAAGGAACGCCGGCTGGCGTTCCTTTTATTGTCACATCCCCATACTTTCATAGCGGCGGATTCCCCTGTAGAACACCGTCCTCGCGACCAGGAACGACAGTGCGCTCATGGCAGCCAGAGCCAGCGAGTAGAGCAGCACATGCTCTCCCCGAAGAATCAGAGCCGGAACGAATCCGATAAAGCCGAAGGGGATGACGACCAGTAGAATCACCCGCATCCAGACGGGATAAATGGTCACGGGGTACCGGGCGTATTCCCCGATGCTGTAGACTGTGAAGGGGATGTTGCTGGTTCCCCCCGACTCAAACCAGAACACCAGGCTGTTGGTGATCAGGTAGACCGACATGCGGATCACCGTGCCGCACACTATGAAAAACAGGCAGAACAACAGAGCGGGCAGAGTGAACCGATCCATGCTGGCCAGAGAGAGCAGCATGCTGGTCAGCCCAAGGGCCACCACGCCCAGCCCGTGCAGGCCAACCTCGTCGGCCAACACCTGAAACAGCGGTGAGACGGGGCGGGAGAGGTAGATGTCCAGTTCCCCCCGGAACACCCGGGCGGGGATGTACCAGATGCCGTCGAAAAAGAGGTTGCAGAGGCCCTCGGAGAGGAACAGCAGCGCCATGATCAGATAGACCTCGCTCTCCTTCCAGCCCGCAATGTCAGGGATGTTGCGGTAGATGACAAAGGGCACAGCCAGCATCAGCCCCCGCATGAGCACGCCGGAAAAGACCATCATCCAGAAGTTGAAGGTGTACTCCATCTCGGTCTTCAGGTACTGCTCCTTCATTTTGAAATAGATTTTCAGCATAGTCTCAACCTCCAGCTACGGTAAGGTTTTTGCGGATTTTGCCGTAAAGCAGGGCGTGCAGCAGCAGGAACGCCACTGTCCATCCCACCTGAAGGGTGAACAGCAGGGGGAGAGACACAGCCAGTTCCTGCCCTAACAGGATGGAGGTGGGCGCCTGGAGCATGTAGGGGAAGGGGGTATAGTAGGCGACTGTCCGCAGCCAGGCAGGGAAGAGGGTCACAGGGATCACAGCCCCCGAGAAGAACTCGAACAGCGCCCGGCGTGTCCAGCTGATGCCCAGGTGCCCGGTGGTGAAGAAGCAGAGCAGGCTGAAAATATCCACCAGCATGATGCGCAGCAGGCAGCCCAATACAAAGCAGGGGATAAACAGCAGCACCGACTGGAGGGAGGGGAGCGTCAGGTAGCGGGAAAACAGCGCAAAGCCCAGGATGACCACGGTAAAGTTGACCGCGCCCTGGAGCAGCTGGCTGCCCACCATTTCGGACACCGACTGGGAGAGGAAGGACACCGGGCGCACACAGCGGGACACCACCGTGCCGGAGCGGATTTCCCGGGAAAGAGCATTTTCGCTTGACCAGGTGAGCAGGTTGTTGATGGCGAAGGCGATCAGGATGTAGGAGTACATGTCCGCCCGGGACATGCTGCCGATATCTCCGCCGCCCTGCATGCCGTAGAGGGAGCCCCACAGCAGGTACTGCCCCACCAGCAGCACAACAGGGGTGAGCAGGTTCAGGACAAAACTGGTCTTGTAGTACAGCTTGCCCTGGATGGAGAGGGTCATAAGCTTCAAAAAGCTTTTCACTCCGCGCCGCCTCCATTTCCGTTCGCCTTTGCCCCGTCGTCAAAGATTTTGGAGACGACGTAGTCGATGTCCGGCTCCTGGATGGAGATGTCGTCAATCTCAAAGGCCTTGGAAAGCGCCGCCAGAATTTCCTCAGAGGTGTAAGTCTCTACATCGTAGACAATTTTCGTCCTGCGCTCGTCCCTTGTGACCTCGGCGGCGGGCAGCAGGGCGCAGATGTCCGCCTTTTCCTCGCCGATCACAGTCACGGTCTTGCCGGTGACATAGCGGTGCTTGAGGTCGGCCAGTGAGCCGCTGTAGGAGAGCTTTCCCCCCGACAGCACAATGGCGTCGTCGCAGATTTCATCGATATCGTCCAGGTCGTGGCTGGTGAGAAACACCGAGACGCCCCTCTCCCGGTTCATCCTGCGCACAAAGGCCCGGATGGTGTGCTTGACGTTGATGTCCAGCCCGATGGTGGGCTCGTCCAGGTAGAGGATTTCGGGGCTGTGCAGGAAGATCATCCCGATATCCGCCTTCATGCGCTGCCCGAGGGACAGCTTTCTGGCGGGGGAGGAGAGAATGGAGGCGAGCTCCAGCAGCTCCACAACCTCGTCTATATTGCGCTTAAACTCCGCTGCATCCACCTTGTACAGCGTCTTGATGGCGTTGTAGCTCTCCACCACTGGAATGTCTGTCCAGAGATTGGTCTTCTGCCCGAAGATGACGCCGATTTTGCGCAGGTACTCCTTCGTGCGAGAGGTGGGGGGTCTGCCGTAAACGGCCACCTCGCCCGCCGAGGGGTGCAGGATGCCGATGAGCATCTTGATCAGGGTGGACTTGCCCGCCCCGTTCTCCCCGATGCAGGCCATGGCCTGGCCCGGCTCCATCTGGAAGGTGAGGCTGTCTACCGCTGTCTTTTCCTTCCACTCCGTGTGGAAAAGGCCTTTCAGCGAGCCCTTGATTCCCGGCTCCTTTACCGCGGTGCGATAAATCTTGGTCAAGCCCTTTGTCTCAATCAGCACGGGATACCCACTCCTTTTACTCAAAAGTAGACTACAGTATAGCAAACAAGAGGCAAGAATGCCATGGGGAAAATACCCGGATATGTTAAATTCATGTAATAGCCGGGGAGCGCTCGCTTGATTATACCCGCATTCTGTTGTATCATTTTTTAAGAATTTGATGATTTGAGTTGTATTGTGTGGTCAACCGCCCTCAACGCTTCCCTGACCGGACAGGATCAGGCAAAAAGGAATGGCCGTTTGAATGAAAAGCATACGGAAGCAGCTCTTTGTCATCATTACCATACTGGCTTTGGTTCCGGCGCTGACAATCGGCACCGCCAGCATGATTATCATGGGGCAATCCATGCAGTCCATCACCTACAAGATGATGGACAATCACGCGAAGGACATTCTGCGCCGCACGGAGGACAGGCTCTCCTACCTGGAGCAGGGCTTCACGGAGTTTGCGGCCAGCGGCGCGACCATCAGCGCGGTGCGCAACCGGAACAAGAATCTGGATGTGGAGCAGGAGTTTATCAAGTACATGTTCACCTTTCTCCTTTCCAAGCCGGAGGTGACCAGGCTGCTGTTTGTCCGGGAGGACGACAGCGTTTTCGGCTATAACCTGGACACCTTCATTCCCAACGCAAACCCCGGCTACGCCTACAAGGATCAGATTTTCAGTCCGGAGGCCTGCCGATACATCGACGATTTTATGCAGGCGGGAGGAGACTTCGCCAGCCCCGGTTTCCCCTTCTACCTCTCGGATAAAACAAACAACGCCAATGCGCTCCTGCTCTGCCAGCGCATTCTCGACCCCGACACCTACGAGCCGGTCGCCGTCATGGTGGCCCACATCAGCTTTCTGGAATCCCCCTCCCTCTTCAACAGCATCACCCTCTGGCCGGAGGAGGAGATCACCCTGCTACGGGGCGACGGGCTCGTGCTGGCCTCCACTGAGGTGGGCCTTGTGGGGGAACAGCGGGGACTCCTCTCCCAGCGGGAGACCCCGCAGCACAGCGAACAGCGGATCGACGGGGTTTCTTCCAGCTTCTCCGCCATACGGGGAAAGTACGACGTCGAAATCCAGGTCATGGTGCCCCAGAGCGTGCTGCAGGAGGCCACCCAGCGCCAGTTGCTGGTGCAGGCGGCTATTCTGGGCTTTACCGTCGCGCTGCTGGTTCTGTTCCTCTACAAGGTGAAGAACCGTTTTTTCGGCAAGCTTGGCAGCTTTTCCAGGCGGCTGCGCTCCCAGAAAAAATCCCCGCTGAATCCCATCGAGGGGGAGTGGGGGGACGACGAGATCGGCGAGCTGGTCTACAACTACAACCTGGTCACCGAGCAGGCCAGGGAACAGTTTTTCCAGGAGCGCGACCGGCTGGAGCGCCTCAAGGAGCTGGAGCTCTCGGCGCTGCAAAGCCAGATCAAGCCCCACTTTCTATACAATACGCTGGATGTGGGGGTATGGCTCTCCAAGGAGGGGGATGTCCAGAAGATTCAGGAGCTGCTCATCAAGCTGTCCAGGTACTACAGGCTGTCCCTCAGCTCGGGTGCGAGCTGTGTCCCCATCCGGGACGAGCTGCACCACGCCAGGCTCTACCTGGAGATGGAGCAGCTCCGGATGAGCGACGCCTTCCAGCTGATTGTGGATGTGCCCGAGGAAATACAGCAGTATTACATCGACAAAATCACGATACAGCCCATTGTGGAAAACTGCATCAAGCACGGGATCAAGCCGGACGGAAAGGAACAGGGCCAGATTGCAATCACCGGCAGGATGGTTGACGGCGACATTGTGATAACGGTGGACGACAACGGCGTGGGCATGGACGAGGAAACCCTGTCCCGCATTTTGGAGCAGACGGATGGGGGTGAAGGTTCCGGGTTTGCTGTCGCCAATGTGCACAGGCGGCTTGTGCTGCGCTACGGGAAGCAATACGGGCTCCGGTACCAGAGCAGCCCCGGGATTGGCACCTCCGTGCGAATCCTGCTGCCGGGAACTGAGTAGGAAGGTGGGGTTTGAAAAAGATTTCAAACCCGTGTTTTTGTGGCTTTTTCGCGAAGATGATAACAAAAATTTTGCTTTGCAAAACCGCCGCAAGACTCCCAAAGTCAACTACGTTGACTTATGAAAGGAAAGGATATAAAAATGGCCATGCGCAGCGACAACCTGAGTGTTTTGATTGTGGACGATGAGGAGATCGTCCGCAGCGGTCTGGCAAAAAGCGAGTGCTTTTCCCGCCTGGGGTACCGGGTGGTGGGCGCTGCCTCCAACGGGAGGGAGGCGCTGGAGCTGACCAGGCAGATGGAGCCCGACCTGATTGTCACCGACATCAACATGCCTGTGATGAACGGGTTGGACTACCTGAAAGCGGTTCGCGGCCTGGGGAACGACACTGCCGCGCTGATTTTGAGCTGCTATGACGATTTCAGCTACGCCCAAAAAGCCATTCAGCTGGATGTGGTTTCCTATCTGCTCAAGCCCTTCACCGACCAGGAACTCTCCGACGCGCTGGAAAAGGTCGGGCGCCAGCTGGCGGCAAAGCGGCGGCAGCGGAAGGCGCTGGAAATGGAGGAGTTTTTGGTGAACGGCAGGGACAGTGTCCTCCTCACCCTTCTCCGGCAGGTGGTCGTGCACGGCGCAAGGGACGAAATGCTGCGGAATATCTACAACATGGGCTTGCTGGGGCACCACTCCCATTTCGGCCTGATACTTTTCAGCGGACTTTCCCGGGATATGCGGGAGGAGCTGCGCCATGCCCTGGCCAAAGAGGAGGCCTGTTACCTGCTTGAGGCGGAAGGGGAGAGCACCGTGCTCCTCTGCTCCCCCCTTGTGAGCGCCGCAGGCTTTGGGGAAAAACTCCGCGAGCTGACGAACTGCTGGCGGCAGAAGCTGTCACTGCCGGAGGGAGCGATGTTCTGCGGCGAGCCCTTTTCCTCTCTCGAGGCCGCCCACGGCGAGCTCCTTCGCCTGCGGGAACAGGCAGCGGACTGGGGAGAGGTGCAGCGGCAAAAATCCGTCGTGGAACCGTCGGGGGTGAGAAGAGAAATTCAGAATGCAATCGCCTACATCGAGGAGCACCTCTGCGAAAAGGAGCTGGGCCTCAACTCGGTTGCGGAGAGCATCTTCATCAGCCCCTATTACTTCTCCCGCCTGTTCACCCAGGATATGGGAATGAGCTTTGTGCGCTATGTCAATGCGCTCCGGGTCGAAAAGGCCTGCGCGCTGCTCAGGGAAAACAGCCTGCACATCTACGAAATCAGCGATGCGGTTGGGTTCCAAAACGAGACGTACTTCCATCAGGTGTTCAAGGGGCTCAAGGGCGTGACGCCCAAAAAATTCATACAGCAACACAAATAGAATTTATGCCGATTTCATAGTCTTTTATTTGACAAGTTGACAAAATTGTTCACTTTTTGCAAATAATTATAGGATTTCCTCCTGATTTTGATGGTACATTGGTAACATCAAACTATCAGGAGGGATTTTTTTTGTTCAAGTTACGCAAAATAGCTGTTCTCTTGCTCAGTCTCATCATGGTCGCATCTCTTTTCGCAGCCTGTAATTCCGGCGATTCCGGCAGCACGGCTCCCACCACCTCCAGCCAGTCCGAGGCGGCGGGCGAAACCCCGGCGGAAAACCCGTCCACCGATGATGGCGGCGAGACCGGCGACGCAGATTCACCTTCTCCCGCGGGAGAGCTCACCTACAAGGGCGACATCACCTTTTACGCCCAGGCTTACCAGCCGGTGGAGCCCACCGAAGCGAAGCCCAATCCCCCCACAGCCTTCCGCACAGTAGCCGAGGCCTACCAGGCCCTGCACCCCGACATTAAGATCGACTTCATCACCAGCGTTCCCGGCGACGACTACAACACCTGGCTGAAGACCAAGCTTTCCGCCGGAATGGCCCCCGACGTTGTCTGGGCCCAGAACTCCAATCTCACCGGCGAGACCTTTCCCAAGGGCTCCATGGTCGACCTGCGCTCCTACATGGACAGCCGCCCCAACCCCTATGTGGAGGGCAACACTGTCTGGAACGACCTCTTCCACCAGAGCCTTCAGGATCAGCTCTACGACAGCAACGGCGAGCTGTGGCAGGTCAACGGCGACTTTGTCGCCACTGCGGTCGTCTACAACATGGATATGTTCGCAGAGGCCGGCATCACTGAAATCCCTGAAAACTGGACAGAGTTTATTGAAGTTTGCAAAAAGCTCCAGGAAAAAGGCCACACCCCCTGGGCATTCCCCCTGGGCAACGACGCGGACTCCATGGACAAGGTGACCTGGCTGGGCCGCCTGTTCTACACCAACTACTACGGCGAGGACTTTGACAAGCTTGCAGTCATGGGCAGCGAGACCTCCCTCACCCCCCTGGAGGTCGCCATCGCCTTCAAAAACGGCACCTATGACGTGCGCGATCCCAAGTACCTCCACTTCTGGCAGTTCCTCAAGGAGCAGACCGCGTACATGCCCACCGATTTCCTCAGCCCCACCCAGAACGGCAAGGCCGTGCTGAACATGTTCGTCAACGAGAACATCGCAATGTACTTCGACGGCAGCTGGGCCACCAACGACCTCAAGCTGGCCAACCCTTCCTTCGAGTTCGGCATGTTCCCCTTCCCTGTTCCCGAGCAGTCCACCGATAGCTACGCAACGAGCGTCAGCTCCAAGAACTCCATCGGCGGCCCCTCCGCGGCCTTCCAGTTCGCAATTCCCTCCCAGATGGGCAACAAGAGCCTGTCCGATGAGAAGCTTGAGGCCTGCCTTGACTGGCTGATGTACATCACGACCCCCGAGAACAATTCCCTGATCGTCAACGACCTGGGCAGCTTTGTCCCCACCGTTGTCGGCGCAACTGCCCAGCCCGGCAGCGAGGCAATTCTGGAAAGCCTCAATGACCGTGCGCTCATGCTGGAGGGCGGCACCATGACCTTGGGCGTCACCTACCTGGACGCCTACTACCGCACCTACCAGGAGTACCTGGGCGACAAGATCACGCTGGAAGAGGCGGCTGAGCGCCTTGCGCCGCTGGCCGAACAGGCCGCCGACAAGATCATCACCGACTCCGGCGTGGATGTGAGCCAGTACCTGAACAGCTAATTTGCCGAAAATGGTTTCTTTCAGGAAAAGTGGCGCGCAGCGCCACTTTTCCTGCTGAAAGCCACATTTTTCGGTGCCAGAACAATATCAGAAAAGGAGGAATCGGCTTGTCAAAGTCACCCGTAGCGGCCCGCAAGCCCTCCATCAAGAACAAAAACTACCAAATCCTCTGCGCCGTGCTCTTTCTGCTGCCCACCTTCATTGTGCTGGTCAGCTTTTCCTACTATCCCGCCGCCAGCGCCATCGGCTATTCCTTCACCCGCTGGGACGGCTTCTTCGACCCCGTCTTCGTCGGCTTGGAAAACTACGCCCGCCTGGTCAAAGACCCCATTTTTTGGCTCTCCCTGCGCAATGTCCTGCTCTGGAGCGTCGGTTCCATCGTTGTCTCTCTGATCTTCCCCTACCTGGGCGCGGAGCTGGTCTTTTCCGTGAAGGGAAAGCGCCTTCAGTATGTCTACCGCTCGCTGCTCACCCTGCCCATGATTGTGCCCGCGGTGGTGACCATCGAGATATGGAGCTTCATATACAATCCGGAATACGGCCTGCTAAACACCTTTTTCCGGGGGATTGGCCTGGAGGCTCTGGTGCAGAACTGGCTGGGCAACTCCGCCCTGGTCATTCCGTCGCTGATCTTCATCGGCTTCCCCTGGATTTCCGGCCTCAATTTCCTGCTGTTCTACGCCGGACTGCAAAACATTCCCGGGGATGTTCTGGAATACGCCAAACTGGACGGCTGCGGGGGATTCCGCCGCGTGTTCGCCATCGACCTGCCGCTGACTGTCTCCCAGTTTAAGCTGGCGCTGATTCTGGGCATCATCAACACCCTTCAAAACGTCACGACGCCCCTGCTGCTCACCGGCGGCGGGCCGGGCTACGACTCCTATGTACCCGGGCTCTACATGTACTACGAGGCCTTCACGCGCAGCAACTTCGGCTACGCCACCGCAATCGCCACCGTGATGTTTGTCATGATACTGATTCTCACCATCATCAGCATGCGCATCCAGCGAAAAGACGCGTAAGAAAGGAGAATCAGTGATGAACGGCAAAGTACGCGGCAAGGTCGCCCAGGGGCTTCTCAACATTGTGCTGATATTTTTCGCCTTTGTCAGCATATACCCCATGATTTTCACCCTCCTCACCTCCTTTAAGGACAATGAGCAGTTTTTCAAAAACTTCTGGGGCTTTCCCAACCCCATTATCTGGACAAACTACCGGGATGCCTTCAATACCCTGCTGAAATACATCGGCAACAGCTTTTTCATCGCCTTTGTCAGCATCGCTCTCATCATCCTGATCAGCGCAATGGCGGGTTACGCCTTCTGCCGCCTGAAATTTCCCGGCAAGGAATTTTTCTACGTCGCCATCGTGGCGCTGATGATGATTCCCGGCCTTCTCCAGCTGATTCCCCGCTTCGCCCTGCTCAAGGATTTCGGCATGCTGGATACCTACCGGGGCATCATCTTGGGGTATGTGGCAGGGGGGCTGACCATGGGCATCATGGTCATACGGGCCTCCTTTGAAAGCCAGCCGGAGGAGCTCTACGAGGCCGCGCGCATCGATGGCTCCGGCGAAATCCGCTCCTTCTTCAAGATCGCGCTCCCGCTGGTCAAGCCCACGCTGGGGACGGTGGCGATCATCAACCTCCTCAATATCTGGAACGACTACCTCTGGCCGCTGATCGTCACCAGCGACGAATCCAAGTTCACCATGGCCCTGGGGCTGATCAAGTTCAAGACCTCCTTCGGCAACACGACGCTCTACGGCCCCACCTTCGCGGGCTACATGGTGGCATCCCTGCCGCTGATTATCCTCTTCCTCATCTTCATGGACTACTTCATGGAGGGATTGACCGCCGGAGCGGTGAAAATGTAGCATATTTCCGATATGCGGACGGCAAAACGCTTGCCGTCCGCTTTCATATATGTAACACTAGAGCAAATTAACCTACTCTCTTATGGAGGTTGCCGCCATGCTAAATTCTGCGATTGAACGCCCCCTCTTCATCCGCCACCCGGAGCCGGACACAACCGAGCATGCCATCCTGTTCCGCCGGGTATTCACTGTGACGGAGCAACCCAAATCAGCCCGGCTGCTGCTCTGCGGGCTGGGCTTCCACCAGCCCTGCCTGGACGGCGCATCCATCTCGGACGAGCGCTGCACCCCGCCGCCCACCAATTACCTAAAGCGCTCCTACTACAGCGAGATCGACCTGACCGCGTTGCTCACCCCCGGCGAGCACACCCTCACCGTCCTGGTGGGCAGGGGCTTCTACGCCATGCAGACGGTGAGCGTCTGGAACTACGAGACCAGCCCCTGGAAGGGCGCGCCCATGCTGTTTGCCCGCCTGGAGATGGACGGCGACGCGCTGGTGGCTGACGAGAGCTGGGAGGCTGCCCTGTCGCCCATCACCCGCAGCAGCCTCTACACCGGCGAGAGCAGGGAGGGGAATTTTACGCTCCAATGGCTGTCCGCTGTAAAGATGGACGATCCCAAATTCGACGACCTGATTCTCTATCCCCGGCTCACCGACCCCATCCGCGTGCTGGCGGAGTACAAGCCCAGTGAGATCACACGCTCGCCCTCGGGCAGCCAGATTCTCAAGTTCCCTCTGATGCTCAGCGGTACGGCCCGCATCAAGGCGAAGGGAACGCCGGGCAGCATTCTTCGGGTGCGCTACTTCGAGACGCTGCGCGCCGACGGCACGCCCGAGATGTGGCAGGAGCATGTTGAGGGGGACATCCAGACCGACGAGTACAAAATCGGCGCGGACGGTGTGATTGACTGGGAGCCTGTCTTCGACTACAAGGGCTTCCAATACATGGAGCTGGAGGGGGAGATCAGTCCTGTCGGCCCCGACGATGTCACAGCGAAGATGATCGGCTCCGACGTTGCCCGCACCGGCTCCTTCGGCTGTTCCAACACCATGTTCAACACCCTCTACGAAAACAGCCTGCGCACGGTGCGCAACAACCTCATGGGCATTCCCACCGACACCCCTATGTACGAGAAGAACGGCTGGCTGGGGGACAGCGGCCTCATCTCCGACTTCGCCTGTACCACCTGGGACATGAACGCCTTCTTTGAAAAGTGGCTGCTGGACATTCGGGACAGCACTGCTGACAGCGGCCTGATCCGCATGCTGGGCCCCACCCTTTCCTGGGGGGAGTTCGACGCGCCGGAGTGGGTGGACACCTACTTCGAGGTGCCCTGGCAGCTCTACTGGAAGTACGGCAACGCAGCGCCAATCAAAGAGCACTACGACACCATGAAGCGCTACCTCGCCTACATCCAGACCCGCCTGGACAAAGACGGCTTCCCGCCCAGCAACCTGGGCGACTGGGTGCCGCCGGAGTCGGGCAACCGGGGCGGCTGCGTGCCGGAGGGGCCCAAGGTCAGCGCCGCCTGCTACCTGTATAAGATGCACTCCCGATTTGCATACTACGCCGAATTGCTGGGCAGGGAAGAGGAGAAGGTCACCAGCAGGAAGGCTATGGCGGCGCTGAAAACCGGCCTCAACACCCACTGCCTCGACAGGGAGACGGGGATTTATTCCACCGGCGTCAGCGGTCGGTTTATCCAGAGCGACCAGCTCCTGCCACTGGCCTTCGGCATCGTGCCGGAGGAACTGCGGGCAAAGGCGCTGGCCAATGTGGCGGCGGATGTGCGCGCCCATTTCGGCCACCTGAACACCGGCATCCTGGGCACCAAGTACATCCTGCCCCTGCTCACCGAGGCCGGGGAGGCAGACCTTGCCTACCGGGTGGCGGACAGCCGCACCTTCCCCAGCTGGGGGTACTGGATCGAGCACGGCGCGACCTCCAACTTCGAGACCTGGGGGCTGGACGCCCGCTCCAAGGATCACTACATGTTTGGCACCATTCTGGATTGGTTCTACCACAACCTGGCGGGTATCAACAGCCTGGCTCCCGGCTACAAAAAGGTGCGCATCCAGCCCACTGTGTGCGGGAACCTCCACCACTGCGCGGCGTCCGTGACCACCCCTGCCGGAGAGCTTTCCGTGGCCTGGGAGGTGGAGGATTACGAAACGTTTCGCTTAAAGGTCACCCTGCCCCGGGGCATAGAGGGGGAGGCTGTCCTGCCCGACGGCAGCACCGCCGCATTGAAGGCGGGCTTTAACCTGCTGGAGTGTGCAAACGCGTAGGGTGCTTACAGCGATAGACAAAACAAAAGACAGAGGGCATAGAACCCTCTGTCTTTTGTTTTCACAGCCGGTGTGGCTACGCGGCTTTTTTCTTTTCGCTGTGGATGTTCAGCATGCCGCACACCTTTCGCAGGGTCAGCCGATAGAAGCCGTAGATCAGCGCGGATACTGCCGCGACGAGCAGCAGGCAGCTGAAAAGGCCCGCGATCTCGGTGGAGGTGAAGAGCCCCCCGTCGTTGAAGAACATGATCATCATGTAGAAGGCGTAGATGATGATAGTGCCGGTGAGGACAGGCGTGAAGTACACCTTGGATATCTGCCCCTTCACGGCGCGCCGCAGGTAGCCGTTGGACGCTCCCAGGTGGCGGAGGTCGTCGAACACCTGCGCGCCTGTGATGCCGATGGTGATGCTGCGGGTGTAGGCGATGACGATGACCGCCGCAAAGCATATGATGGCGATGAAGACAAACAGCATCAGGAAAACCGCCGTGGTCTTTACAAAATCGGCCTTGTCCAAAACCCGGAACTGGGGCATGTACTTCCAGTCCGTCCGGAAGGCGGAGGAGTCCCGCTGGTCGTAGCGGATGGGGGTGAAGCCGTAGACCTCGGGCTCGTCGAGGAAGTAGGTTTCACCATTGGCTTCGTCCCGCGCTTTGATGATGGTGTCGTAATTGCTGAACAGCTCCACCTCGGGGCCGCTGTGATCCACAATAGAGTAGAACAGCCGCTTGGCGAAGGCATAGGTTTCCGCGTCGTTTTCCACATTGAAGAACACCTGCTGCTCCCGCCAGTCGTCGGTCAGGCCCTGGGTGATGCCCGCGTAGTCGGCGTCGTCCAATATGAGGCGGCCAAGCAGCATGGAGTTGCGCAGCGGCTGCTCGGTGGGGGCGACGTTCAGAGTCTGCCCCGTGATGGGGTTGGTCAGTATGGTGACGTTGTTCCTGGCAGCGAGCCCGCTGGTGCCCTGGTCGTCATAGACCGAGACGATGGAGCCGGGCGCCACATCGAGAGAGCCGCCGGTGAGGGCGTTGTAGGCGCTCTCGGAGAGGACGAGCTCGCTGGAGAGCATCTCCCGGTACTCCTCGGTGTAGGTGGTGCCGAAGTTGGTCTCCTGTTCGACCTGCTCGGTGCCGTCCACGCCAAGGACAGCGGCCGGCTGCATGATATAGCTGGTGATTGCGACGCCGTCTTCTCCCGCCATGGCGCGGATGTCTTCTTCCGTGAGCATCTGCTGGTCGGCGCGGTAGCGGAAGGAGTAGTCCACCTGCCGGGCGTCGTAGCCCATCATGGTGCCGGTACCCAGCATGGGGGAGTAAAAGGAGGCGAAGTAGGCTCCCGCCACCAGCACCGTGATGACCAGCATGTTGCGCACGGTCTGGCGGCCCTGGAATTTCATCATGCTGGTGGAGATGATGTTCTTATAGCGGTTTTTGCCCCGTCTCCAGCCGTTGACCACCGTGTGCAGCAGAATCATGTAAAGGCCTATGATCGCGGGCAGAAAGGTGATGGAGGTGAGGCCCTCCGGCGGGTACCAGTGCAGGTTTTCGATGATGAGGGAGGGTGTGATATAACCCAGGAAGCAGCCTGCTACAAGCAGCAGAATTCCTACCGGGCCATACCAGCGGGGCACATCCTTGATTGGCTCGGACTTGCGGGATTCGTTCACCACGTCGATGATGTTGGTGCGGCGGATGAAGCGAAACAGCATGACGAACAGCATGACGACGACAAAGGCCGAGAAGGCCAGGGCGTACAGGTAGGCCTGTGGGTCGAAGGAGAGGGCCATCTCCTGTGTGTCCACCAGAAAGAGGCGAAAGATGCTCCAAATTCCCCAGGCCAGGGGAGCGCCCAGCAGAGCGCCCGCCCCGCAGGACAGCAGGGAGATGAGGGCGAGCTCCCCGGTCAGCTGCCCCTGCAGCTGGCGCTTGGAGGCCCCCAGCGCCATGAAGATGCCGGTCTCCCGGGACTTGTAGCGGAAGAACAGGCCGGAGGCGTAGGTGGTAAAGACCGCGCAGCCCAGCACGGCCAGCACGAAGATCATCATGACCTGCTTGCGGGAGTCCCCGCCCTCGGGGAGAACACTGAGTACAGTGGGGGAGCGCATCATGCTCACATATGCCGTTATGAGCAGTACTGAGAAAAAGCAGCACCCGGCGAGCAGAATATACTGCCTGCTGTTCTTTTTGCGTAGCGCGGCGTACACCTGTGATAGGCTCTTCATTGTCCGCTCGCCTCCCCCATCGCCTTGACAGCGTCCAGCAGCTCGTCCTGATAGTCGCCCCTGCTCTTTTCCTGGCGGGAGAGCTCCAGCCAGACCAGGCCGTCCCGCAGCATGACGACCCTGTCGCAGAAGGAGGCCGCGAAGGAGTCGTGGGTCACCATGAAGATGGTCGCACCCAGGGTGTCCCTGGCCTGGAGGAAGGTGTTGATTACCGCCCGGCTCGACTTGGAATCCAGGTTTCCGGTGGGCTCGTCCGCCAGAATGAGCAGCGGGTTGTTGATGAGGGCGCGGGCAACGGCTGTGCGCTGCTTTTCTCCGCCCGATATCTCCGCCGGGTACTTGTTCTTGATGTGGGAGATGCCGAACACCTCGCAGAGGCGGTCAGCGGTCTCCTCCATGGTGCCGCCCACCTTGCCGCCTATGATGCGGGGCAGCATGATGTTGTCGCGAACGGAGAGGCCGTCCAGCAGCATGAAGTCCTGAAAGACAAAGCCCAGCTCCCGGTTGCGCACGGCGGCCAGCTCGTCCTCGCTCAGGGCGGCCAGCTCGGTGTCGCCCAGGCGGATGCTGCCGCTGTCGGCGGGGATATAGCAGGAGATGCAGTTGAGCAGTGTGGTCTTGCCCGAACCGGAGGGGCCCATCACACCGACGAACTCTCCTTTTTTCACGTTGAGGGACACGCCGTTCAGCACCTGGTAATTTTCTTTGCCAACCTGATAGCTCTTCGTAAGATTTTCAACAGCCAACATAATGTCAGCCCCCTTTCCTGAGTAAAGAATACTACAGCCGGAAGGGCTCTGCCGAAGGGGGTGTCAAAGTCGGGGCGTTTTCTGTCATAAATGGACGGACTGTGCTGTGCGTTGGAAAGTTTGGCGGCAATTCTGTAAAGTTTGGTGATTTGGCGTGGAGAATATGGTAAGATACTCGGAGAACGGGAGGGGACTGCATGCTGCGAATTGGAATTTGTGACGATGAGGAAAACGCGCGCTTTGCAATGCGCTGCGCATTGGAGCGGGTGCTGGAGACCAGGGAGATCGAGTGCAGCTTCTACGAGTTCTCCGCCGGAGATCGCCTGCTGGACTGGTACGCGAAGCACCCGGGGGAGCTGGATGTGGTCTTTCTGGACATAGAGATGGCTGGCACCAACGGGATGGATACCGCCCGCAGGCTGCGGGCCGCAGACAAAAATTTGCAGATAGCCTTTAGCACCGGCTACCGGGACTATGTCTTCGACGGCTATGAGGTGGGGGCGCTGGGCTATTTGATGAAGCCACCGGACACGGAAAAGCTGGTGGAAATTGTGACAAGGGCTATCGCGGCGCTGCACCTCTCCGCTCAGGACACCTACCTGTGCCACAACAGCGAGGGCATCTACCGCATCCCGAAATCCTCCATCCGGTATTTTTGCTCCGACCGCCGCCTCATCACCTGTGTGGCGGACGGCCGCAGCTACACCTTTTACGGCAAGCTGGACGAGGTGGAGGAGGATGTGGGCAAGCCCTTTGTGCGCATCCACCAGCGCTATCTTGTGAACCCGTCGGCGGTGGAGCGCATTGAGGGCAGCGCGGTGGTGACCGGAGGAGAAAAACTGCCTATCAGCCGGAATTTACAGAAGGAAGCGACGCTGGCGCTGACCCGCGCCATGCTGGCTTGAGGTACACAGATGAATGGCATGGTGTTTTTGGCGGCTGTTCTGCGGGGAGTGCTTGCTGCTTTCAGCGCTTTTCTGATGGCGAACGCCGTTTTGCGGTTTCTTCCTGCGGGAAAGGGTCTGGTGCGCGCTGCGATTCCATATGTCATCTTTTTTGTGACAATGGGGAACAAGAGCTGGGTTGGCGACGAAAACCCGCTGATTCTGTTCCCCTTTTTTCTTCTCGCCTTTCTGCTGTGCTACGGCGGGCCCTGGTATGCCCGGGCCGTGACCGGAATCATTTTTTACGTTTTGCTGGAGCCGGTCTGCATGATGGTGGATACACCCAATCTCGAGCTGATAGAGAGCATTCCCTACGAACTCCTCACCACCGGGGTAAAAACGGTGGCATGGGGGCTGCTGTGGTTACTGATCCGGCGAATCGCACCCAAGGAGGGCGCGGTGCGCCTGTCGGGCAAGCTGTGGGCGCTGCTGGGCGCTCTCTCGCTTGCGCCGCTGCTTTCCACCCTGTCCTTCTCCATTTGGGGGGAGGGAGGCTTTGACTACGACACCTATCAGATGATTGTTGAGCGGCTTGCCTACACGGTGCTGCCGTTTACGATGCTGTCGGCACTGGCATTGCTGGTGGCCCTCGCCGTGCTGTCCCGTCACGAGGAATTGGAGGCGGCGAGGCGGCTGTCGGAGGTGCAGACAGTCTACTACCAGAGCTTACAGCGTGAGCAGGTCGGGGTGCGAACCCTGAAGCACGACCTGCACAACCATATTGCGGCGGCCCGCAGTCTGTTGGAACGGGGCAATGTGGACGGTGCGGCGAGCTATCTGGAGTCGCTGTCCGATTCCCCCGCGTTGGCCGGTTCTGTCCGGCTCTGCGAAAACGAGGTGGCCAACGCCGTGCTGGCCGGAAAGGCCGCTGTCATGGAGCGGGAGGGGATGGAGATTGACTGGGAGGTATCCATCCCGGCGGCACTCCCCATTTCGGACATCGAGCTGTGTGCGCTGTTGGGCAACGCGCTGGACAACGCCATTGAGGCGGCGCGGGATGCCGGGGACAAGCGGATCGGGCTGCGCGCCCGGGCGGACAAGGGGATGCTGATGCTAAAGGTGGACAACGCCTTCGAGAAGGCCCCGCGGCAGGAGAACGGGACGTTCAGGACGACGAAAAGAGATAGCCGATCCCACGGTCTTGGCCTTGCGGGCATGGAGGAAATTGTGCGCAGCCACGGCGGCTCCCTGGAGGCGACGGCGGAAAACGGCAGGTTTGAGCTGGTGGTCTGCATTCCCCTTGTGTAAAATCAGGGAAATGCAGGGCGCACGGTAGGCTTTTCTGTTGACAGTCGGAAAGACTTGTGCTATCTTTCCCTTAAAGATAGAAAAGCGGAAGATTTCTACCCCAAAACCGAAACGTTTCGCCTTTGACGAAACCACACAAAGACGAGAGAAACCAAGGAGGATGACTATGTCGGACACAATCATGAGCGGCCCCTTTCAGCCCACGATGGAGAGCCTGCGTACCTTTACTTGCCCGGAATGGTTCCGGGATGCAAAATTCGGCATCTGGAGCCATTGGGGCCCCCAGGCGGTGCCCATGTTCGGCGACTGGTACGCCCGCAACATGTACATAGAGGGCAGCGACCAGTACCGCTTCCACTGGCGCACCTACGGGCACCCCTCCAAGTTCGGCTACAAGGACATCGCGAAGTTGTGGAAAGCGGAAAACTTCGACCCGGAAGGGCTCATGCAGCTCTACGTGAATGCCGGGGCGCGCTACTTCGTCGGCCAGGCCATGCACCACGACAACTTCGATAACTTTGATTCCGCCCACAACCCCTGGAACTCCACAAAGGTTGGCCCCATGAAGGATATCAGCATGCTGTGGAAGCAGGCGGCGGCGAAGCACGGCCTTCCCTTTGGCGTGTCGGAGCACCTGGGCGCCTCCTACACCTGGATGGAGACCTCCCACCGCAGCGACAAACAGGGCCCCTATGCGGGGATTCCCTACGACGGGGCCGATCCCGCCTTTGAGAGCCTCTACCGGGACAACAACAGCGAATATCTGGATTTTGCCGACAAGACGCCCCTGTGGTACACCTCCAACGAAAAGTACCACATCAACTGGTTTAACCGCATCAAGGACGTCATCGACAAGCTTGAGCCCGACCTGCTCTACTCCGACGGCGGACTGCCCTTCGGGGAGTACGGCCAGAAGATTGTCGCCCACCTGTACAACGCCAGCGCCGCCCGCAACGGCGGGAAAAATCAGGCGGTGTACAACCAGAAGAACACTGATCCCGCCATGTACAAGGTGGGGGTTCTGGACATCGAACGGGGCATCACGGACGATATCCTGGGTGATCCCTGGCAGGATGACACCAGCATCGGCGACTGGTTCTACAACGTGAAGGATGTCTACAAGACCGCCGAGGATGTGGTGGATACGCTGGTGGACATTGTGTCGAAAAACGGCAACCTGCTGCTGAATGTCACCCAGAAGCCGGACGGCACCATCGACGACGAGGCGCGCTATGCGCTGGAAAAGATCGGCGCCTGGATGAAGGACAACGGCGACGGCGTCTACTCCACCCGGCCCTACAAGTTCGCCACGGAGGGCGGCACAAAGCTGGAGGCCGGGGCCTTCAACGAGGGCTCTGCCAGCTGGACGGGGAAAGACTTCCGCTTTACCACAAAGCCCGGGTCTGTCTACGCCTTTCAGATGAGGAACGACGGCGGGGAAAAGGCCAACATCCGTTCCCTTGGCAGAAATTCCGAGGGACAGGTCAAGGCGGTCTCGGTGGCGGGAAGGGCTGTCTCCTTTGAGCAGCGGGACGGCGCGCTGGTTGTGGATGTGCCCGCGAACCCCCACAGGGGAATGCCGGTCTGCATCCGCGTGGATTTTTAACAGAGGACTGATAGTATGGACAAAAATCAATTGGCGCTTACGCCGCCGATGGGCTGGAACAGCTGGGACTGCTATGGGGCATCGGTGACTGAGGAAATTCTGCTTGGCAACGCCCGGTACATGGCCGAACACATGAAGGACTTTGGCTGGGAGTATGTGGTCTGCGACATCCAGTGGTATGAGCCCCAGGCGAAATCCACCGAATACAACGACTTCTTCCCCTTGGAGATGGACGGGTACTCCCGCCTGATTCCCGCCGTAAACCGTTTTCCCTCTTCAAAAGACGGCAGGGGCTTTGCACCAATTGCGGAGCAAATCCACGGAATGGGGCTCAAATTCGGCATCCACATCATGCGGGGGATTCCCAGGCAGGCGGTTCATGGGGCCACGCCCATCAAGGGATGCGGCAGGACGGCCCGGGACATCGCCCAGAAGTTTTCCCTCTGCCCCTGGAACACCGACATGTACGGCGTGAACCCCGACGCGGAGGGGGCGCAGGATTACTACGACTCCCTGTTTGAGCTGTATGCCTCCTGGGGGGTGGACTTTGTCAAGGTGGACGACATCAGCAACACCGAGTTCAAGCCCCATGACTCCTATTCCGCAAGACGGGAGATCGAGATGATCCGCGCTGCCATCAACAAGTGCGGGAGGGGAATGGTGCTCAGCCTCTCCCCCGGGCCCGCACCCCTGTCCGAAGCAGAGCACCTGCGGCAGAACGCAAACATGTGGAGGATGACCGGCGACTTTTGGGACAGCTGGCAGCAGCTGTACATGATGTTCGAGCGCTGCAACCAGTGGAGCCCCCATGTGTCGGAGGGCTGCTGGCCGGACTGCGATATGCTCCCATTGGGGCGCATCGGCGTCAACACGCCGGGTTATGATCAGGCTGCCCGCTTCACAAACTTCTCCCGGGAGGAACAGCGGACGATGCTCTCCCTTTGGTGCATGTTCCGCTTCCCTCTGATGGTGGGGGCGGAGCTGCGGGACAACGACGATTTCACCCTGTCGCTGCTGACCAACAGGGAGATTTTGGAGATGCACGGGGGATCCAGCGGTGCGAAACAGGTCTGGCGCAGCGAGGGCACCGTGGTGTGGTGCAGCAGGCATAAGGACGGCGACGTTTACATGGCGGTTTTCAACATCTCGGATGGAGAGACCGCGCCCGACCTGCCGCTGACCCTTGCGGGGATTTACGGCAGCGCGGCTGTCCGGGATTTGTGGGAGGGCAGGGAGCTGGGCGTGATGGAGAGAAGAATTCGCATGAATCTTGTCGCCCACGACGCCAAGGTGTTTCGTCTGACCGCAAAATGAATGTACAGCGGGTTCTTGACAACTCCCCGCCGGGGATGTTACAATGACCGCAAATATGATCAAGGAGGTATGGTTTGTGTCGGTATTGTCTGTTATGGTGACTGTCAACTAAATATAGTTGCAAGGGGAACGGCCTGAAGATCATTCGAGTTTGAGACGGTATGGGCGGATTTTGCCCAGCTGTTGCATGTTCCCTTTGAAGAACACTGCCTTAACAGACTGCTTCATACTTACTGTACCTTTGGCGGCGAAAGCTGCCGATTGGAGTGCGTGGCAAGGAGTGCTTGCCGCGCATTTTTGTATATTTGAGTATTTGCCCGCAGGAGCATTCTGCACTGTAACAGGTGTGGTGTGTCTTTTGCGGGCTTTGCTATTTTGCCAAAATAATATTGATGGAGGAACTGTAAATGAAATTGAGCGCTGCAAACTATGCGCGACGGGAGTCGGCATTCGGGACAGTGAGAGAGCTGTCCACACTTGATTACACAACACAAATAGAAGGAGTATTACTGCGTGAAGAAAAACAAAAACAAAAATATAAGTTTGAATAAGACGAACGGCAGCTCTGTACAGGGCACAGCCGTAGAGATACAGAACAGACAAGCCAGAGTGCTTGTGGAGGGACAGATTGTGACCTGCCAGCTGCCCGGAGCCCTGCTCACCGGCAGAAACTCCATTGTAGCGGGCGACCATGTTGAAATGAATGTGCCGGAAAACGGACAGCACAAGATGACCGCAGTGCTGCCGAGAAAGACCGCGCTGTTCCGGGGAAATCGCCGTACCGAGAGGGACGAAGTACTGATTGCCGCCAACGCAGACCTTGTGCTGGCCGTGGTCACGGCGGACTACCTGCTCCATCAGGCGGGATTCCCCGAAGCCGCCCTGATCGCCGCCGGGCGCGCGGGTATCGGGCTGGGCATTTTCGTCTCCAAGTGGGATTTGGCGGGGGAGAAGGCCAAGTCGGTCTTGGAGGATAAACTGGAGATTTACAGGCAATCCGCCGAGTTTGTCCTGGCGGGTTCGGCCTTGGAGAGGCAGGAGGAGCTTGCGGAGCGGCTGAAGGGGAGAAGCACGGTCTTTGTCGGTGACAGGGCGAGCGGAAAGACCACCCTGATGAGGGGGATTTTGGGCCTGCTGAACGGCGAAGCGTATACCGGGAGCATCGCCAGCACCCATGCTGCCAAATACCGCCACTGCGCCGATGGCACAGGGGTGATCGACACGCCCGGCTTCCGGGATTTTGCCCTTCGTGACATCACAGAGGAGGAGCGGAATGGGGCCTTTCCGGAGATCGGAAGGGCCGCGGCGGAATGCCGCTTTGGCAGCTGCACCCACACCCACGAGGAGGGCTGCGGCGTCCTGAACGGCATTCGCCAAAAGGGGATTGCCAGGGAGCGGTACGACACTTTCCTGAAAATGGGGGGCGGAACGCCCGGGACAGATTCCGGGAGGGACTACCGCAGGGAGGCGTGCACCGAGAGCTTCACCTGCAAGGTCTGCGGGAACCTGGTCTTGCCGGAGGGAGCCGGCAGCCAGCACCGCAACCACTGCCCCAAGTGCCTGTCCAGTGTACATGTGGATGACGAGCCCGGCGACCGCGCCGCCCTCTGCGGGGGCGTGATGGAGGCGGTCAGTGTCTGGGTGCGGGGTGGAGGGGAATGGGCGATTATCCACCGCTGCAAGGAGTGCGGGGAGCTGAGCTCCAACCGCATAGCGGCGGACGACAACCCCGCGTTGCTGCTGTCCATCGCCGTCAAACCGCTGGCGATGACGCCCTTCCCGCTGAATAAAATTGAGGAGATCATGAAGGGTTAAAATGTATGCAAAAGGCTCCTGCGAAGCAGGAGCCTTTTGCATACAGCTGGGGAGATTACAGGTCGAGCCAGGCCAGGGTGGCGGGCATCTCGTGGCCGGTGTTGATCTTGTCCGGGCCTGTGACCAGGTCGAAGCAGGAGGCGACGATTCCCCCCTGGTAAAAGATCGGCTCGCCGGGCTGCTCCAAGCCGCCAACGTAGCCGGATTTGTCGGGACTCTGGGCCAGCCGCTCCACCTTGCCGTCCGGGGTGATCCGGGCGATGGCATTGGCGGAGAAGTCCGCGATGTAGAGGTTCCCTTTGTTGTCGAAATCCATGCCGTCGGTGGACTGCAGCTGGGCGGAATCCTTTGCCCAGGCATAGTGCTCCTTCACGGTGCCGTCGGCGTGGAAGGTGGTCTTGTAGACCTCGCCGTCGCCAAAGTTGCCCACATACATGGCGCCCTCGCTGTCAAAGACGATGCCGTCCGCCCCGTACTGGCAGTCGGGGTTGTGGGTCAAATAGGTGACCAGCAGGTTTTTGTCGGCCAGGGTGTTGGTGATATCGATGTCCTCGTCGTCCAGGTCAAAGCGGTAGACGCAGCTGACCAGCTTGCCGGAAGGGTCATTGACGGGGGTCATCTGGCTTTGAGTCACGTAAAGCTGATCCCGCCAGACGCGCACGCCGTTGGGGTGCTCCATGTTTTTGGCGATGGTCTTCCACTCCACCATCTTCTCACCGTCCATAGTGACGCGGAGCATACGGCCCTTGTAGAGAAGCTCCTCCGCGCCCGACCAGCCCTGGTTGTCGCAGAGAAAGATGTCGCACCAGCCGTTTTCCCGGTAGCGGAGGGCAATGCCCATGTTGCGGGCGCAGCCGGTCTCGGGGCTCACCGGTGTGTCGAACCACTTGGTCACGGCGCGGGTTTCTTTGTCGATGCGCACCACGCAGCCGCTGGTGGAGGTGTCGGCGTAGTTGGGGCAGGAGAGGATGAGGTGGCCGTCCCGGTCAATGGCCATGCCGTCGGGGGTATTGATGTAATCGGGCAGGTGAACGAACAGCTTTGACTGTATCATAAATATAATCCTTCCTTTTCCATTTACTCAAAGGTGATTACCATCTTTTTGGCGACCTGCCGGGCCTCCACCTTTGCAAAGCCTTCCAGGATTTGCTCGAAGGGCAGGATATCCGAGATGAAGTCGGAGGGCACCAGCGCCCCGGATTTAATCCAGGCGAGGACAGTGCTGTCCGCCAGATACTCCTCGTACTTGGAGGGCCACTGGACGAACTGGAGCGTCCAGTTGTAGGGGGCTTTCGACCAGTCCAGCTCCATGCCCAGCTTGGGGGAGATGCCATAGCAGCAGATTTTGCCGTTGTACTTCACAAGCTCCATTGCGGTGTTGATCAGGCTGTTGATGCCGACAGCGTCCACCACGTAGTCCACGCCCCCCGGGCAGATGGCCTTGATCTGTTCGGCGGCATTCTCGCCGCTGAGCAGCGTGTGGTTTGCCCCCAGCCGTTCGGCCTCCCGGAGCTTGTCCTCCACAATGTCCAGCGCGATGATGTTGGTGAGCCCCAGGAGGCTGGCGAAGCGCACGAAACAGAGGCCCACCGGGCCGCAACCAAAGATGACGACCGACTCGTTTTCCCGAAAGCCGAACCGGCGGGCGGCGCTGAGCACCTCCCGGAAGGTGACGATCATGGCGGCGTCGGCGTCGCCGATCTCCTTCGGCACCAGGGTCTGGGCGTAGTAGCCCTCGTTGAAGTAGGGGGTTTCCCTTCCGCGCCCGCAGAGGGCGGTGGCTTCCCAGTCACCTACCACGGCGTATTCCGAAAAGCCACCCCAACCGGAGTGCACACCGTCCAGCGGCTGCTCCACAAAGGGCAGCAGCACCCTGTCACCCATGGAAAAACGTCTGACCTTGGAGCCAACCGCCACCACCCGGCCCACGGCCTCGTGGCCCAGCATGGCGGGGTAGTCGTCGAAATTTTTGAACTGCCCGTGGATGATTTTTGTGTCCGTGCCGCTGCACACGCCGCAGCTGAGCACCTTGACCAGCGCCTGGTACTCGGTAATCTCGGGCATGGGCAGCTCCCGGACAGACAGGGCGCCGCCCCTCTCCACCACCAGTGATTTCATAGCGGTTTCCCCCTTCTCATTTCTTACGCAAGCGCGTTGTCGATTGCCGCGAGCTCCTCGGGTGAGAAGTCCAGCTTTTCTGCGGCTTTGACGTTGTCGGCGATCTGGGACAGCCTGCTTGCCCCGATGATGACGGAGGTGGTGCGGCGGAGCACCCAGGCAAGAGCCATCTCGGCCAGGGTCTGGCCCCGCTCCGCGGCGATGCTGTTCAGCTTTTTCACCTTGCCGATCAGCTCCGGGGTCACCTGATCTTTACCGAGGAAGACGCTGCTCCCCGCGGCCCGGGAATCCGCCGGGATGCCGTCAAGGTAGCGGTCGGTCAGCAGTCCCTGGGCCAGGCTGGAAAAGCTGATGGAGCCGATCTCCAAATCGTCCAGCACATCCAGCACGCTCTCATTTTCCCTGCGGAGCATGGAGTAGTTCATCTGGTGGATCAGGCAACGCACGCCCATTTCCCGCAGCACGCCGACCATTTTGGCGGTGTCCTCCGCGCTGTAGTTCGAGATTCCCACGTAGAGGGCTTTGCCCGAGCGCACAATCTGGCGCAGGGCCTCGGCGGTCTCCTCCAGCGGGGTGTCGGGGTCGGGTCTGTGATGGTAAAAGATGTCCACATAGTCCAGGCGCATCCGCTGCAGGCTCTGGTCGAGAGAGGAGATGAGGTTCTTTTTGGAGCCCCACTCCCCGTAGGGCCCCGGCCACATATAGTAGCCCGCCTTGGTGCTGACGATCATTTCGTCCCGGTAGGGGCGCAGGTCGCTGTCCATCACGAGGCCGAAGGTTGTCTCGGCGGAACCGGCGGAGGGGCCGTAATTGTTTGCCAGGTCGAAGTGGGTGATGCCCAGGGAGATGGCGGGGAGCTTGAGGCCGCTTTTTCCGCAGCGGCGGTAGGTCATGGCGTCGTATCTGGAATCGTTTGCACGGTAGGGCATGGGGGTCACCTTCCTTATTGTTATTGTTGTCGGAACAAATCGATGCTGAAGCGGTTTCGATCCCCCCTGTAGCGGGCGATGGAGTATTCCACGGGGATGTCGTCCGCCGTGTAGGCGGTGGTGCGCACCAGGCACAGGGCGGCCCCGGCCTCGGTTTGCAGCAGTGCGGCCTCCTGGGGGGTGGCGTTGACCGCCTCGATCCGGCGGGCCACCCTGCTCACCCAGATGCCGCACTTTTCCTCCAGCAGGGTGTAGAGGGAGGAGGACTGGAAGTCCTCGTGCTGGAGGCCGTCCGCGAGACTGAGGGGCAGCCAGGTTCGCACGTGAACCACCGGCTCCTCGTCGGCGAAGCGGAGGCGCTCCAGGCGGATCAGCTTTTCCTCCGGCGGCAGAGAGAGCCTGCGGTTGATGTCGGGCTCCGGCTTCGTTACCTCCAGGCCCAGAACCTTGGTGGAGGGGGTCAGCCCCTTTTGGCGCATCTCGTCATTGAAGCTCTCCAGTTTGGAGAAGAACCTGGCCTCGATCTTGGGCGACGCCACAAAGGTACCCTTGCCCTTCCGGCGGTAAAGGTATCCCTCCGACACCAGCTCGCCGAAGGCCTGCCGCACGGTAGGGCGGCTGATGCCCAGCCGGTCGCACAGCTCGGTTTCGGTGGGGAGCATGTCGCCCACGGCCAGCCGTCCGTTGGCAATGAGCTGGGCGATCTCCTGCTTGAGCTGGTAGTAGAGGGGCACCGGGACGGACTTGTCCACCGTGAGGGAGGACAGAATGTCGCTCATTGTATCACGCCCCCATCCGTTAGGGCGGCGGACAGCGTCTCGAATATGCCGGTCAGACCGTCATACGCCTGGTTGAAGGCGCGGTACAGCCGGTTGTACTGCCCGGCCAGCTGTGGGCGGGGCTCCACTGTGTGCTCCGCCTTTAGAAAGTGGGAGATAGCCCCGAAATCCCGGTAGGCGCCGACGCCGACACCGCCGCAGACCACGGCGCCCATGGAGGTGGCTTCCTCCAGATAGCGGGGAACCAGCAGTTTTTTCTGCCAGATGTCGGCCAGAATCTGGAGCCACACCTGCCCCTTTGCCCCGCCGCCGATGACGGTGATGGCGTCGATGGGGCTGCGGGCGTCGAAGATGTCGAGGATCACCTTTAAGTTATAGCCCACGCCCTCCAGGACGGAGCGCAGGATGTCAGCCCGGTTGCTGCCGATGGTGAGGCCCAGAAAACAGCCCTTGGCGTCTGGGTTCCACCGGGGGCTCCGCTCCCCCATCAGGTAGGGGAGGAAGAGCAGCCCTCCGGCCCCGGGGGGAGACTCCTCCACCAGCCTGTCGATCAGCTGATAGGGGCTGATTCCCAGCTTCTCCGCCTCGGCAATCTCCCGGCTGCAGAGGGTGTTCTTCGCCCACTGGAAAGAGTAGCCCGCCGACTGCATGGTGCCGCAGGGGGCGTAGAGGGTTTCGTCCAGGTGCACCCAGTTGAAGGTCTGCATATCCTGGTCGTACACGGGCTGCCTGGAGGCCATGGAAATCCAGGAGGAGGAGCCTATGACATTGTAGACGCTGCCCTCCTCCACGACGCCCGCGCCCACACAGGCGCAGGAGCCGTCGCCGCCGCCCGCCACCACGGGGGTTCCCGCCAGCAGGCCGGTGGCTGCCGCTGCCTGTCCGGTGACGTGGCCCACAATGTCGGTGGAAGGGTGGAGCTCCGGAAGGAGGCTGGGGTCGATCCCCAGGGTGTCGAGGAAATCGCCGCGCCACTCCTTCTTTTCCAAATCAAAGAGGTTGGTGCCGCAGGCGTCGCTGTAGTCGGTCACGAAGTTTCCGGTCAGGCGGTGAATGATGTAGTCCTTCGCCTGGAGCATCTTGCGGCCCTTTGCGTACAGTTCCGGGTGGTTGTCCTTCAGCCACAGCAGCTTCGCCGCCGAGTAGGAGGAGCTGATGCGGTGGCCGGTGGCCCTGTAGACCGCCTCCATGCCCAGGAGCTGCTCCATTCGCTCCGCCTGGTGTACGGCCCGCATATCCGCCCAGGTGATCATGGGGTAGAGAGGGGAGCCCGCTTCGTCCACCAGCAGACAGCCCATCATCTGGGCGCTGAAGGAGAGGCAGAGCACCTCGCCGGGCGCTGCGCCGCTTTTCTCCAAGATGCGGCCGGTGGAGCGGCAGACGGCCTCCCACCAGTCGTCCGGGTTCTGCTCCACAAAGCCGGGAGCGGGGTGGCGGGTGCCGTATTCCCACAGCTCGCTGGCGATGAGCTCTCCCGCCAGGCTGTAGAGCACCGCCTTGTTGCCGCTTGTGCCCAGGTCGTGGGCCAAAAGGTATTCACCCATGGAATCCCATCCTTTGTCGCTGCATATTTGTTATATTATTTCGGCAGTCCGGCGGTTGTACTCCTCCACGATGGCGACGCTGTTGGAGCTGCCGATGCGCTCCGCCCCGGCGTCGATCATGGCAAGGCAGCTGTCAAGGTCGCGGATGCCGCCCGAGGCCTTGACCTTGATGCCGCTGCCCACCAGCCGCTTCATGAGGGCGACATGCTCGACAGTCGCACCGGCTGTTCCAAAGCCGGTGGAGGTCTTCACAAAGTCCGGGCCGACCTCCCGGGTGACCGCGCACAGCGCCTCGATTTCCTCATCTGTCAGGTAACAGGTCTCGAAAATCACCTTGGAGATGACGCAGTGCTCCATGCAAAGGGTCACGATGCGCGCCATCTCCTCCCGGATGTAGTCGAGGTTTCCCTCCTTGAGCTTGCCAAGGTTTACGACATAGTCGATTTCGTCCGCGCCGTTCTGGATGGCATCCCTGGTCTCGAAGGCTTTGGTTTCGATGGTGGTCTGCCCCAAGGGGAAGCTGACCGCGGCGCCCACGTGGACGCCGCTGCCGTCCAGCAGCTCCCGGCAGAGGCAGGTGGCGGAGGAATTGATGGCCATCATGCGGAACTTGTTGCGCCTGCATTCCTCCGCCACGCGCTCGAAATCAGCGCGGACGGCATAGGGGCTGAGGAGGGTGTGGTCGAAGTAGGAGGGCAGGGGCATTGCCAGTTTTGCGGGGGTGCTCATAAGCAATCCACTCCATATCTTAGTAAATGTAATTACATTATTACATAAGGACATAGAGCGGTCAAGAGTGTAATGATGATTGCAAATAAAAGGGAACCTCCCGTTGCTGACAGGAAGGTTCCCTTTTCCCATATTGATGTTGTCGTTATTGAATGCTGACCGGGGAGAGAAGGCTGGAATGCCCTCTGTCCAGGCAGGGGTCGACAGTGACGACGGGTGATTCGCCCTTATCCGGCAGCACGTAGGTGATCAGCCTGCCCTGATGCAGCCGCCGATAGATGGCCGCGTAGTCGGTCAGGTCGGCGACATCGCCGTTTTCGATGCCCAGCAGCCTGCCGCCAGACACCTCCACGCTCAGGAGGGGCTCCTCCTGGGCGCAGAGTTGGCCGTTTTCGTCCAGCAGTGAGACCTCGATTTGCAAAATGTCGGGGTAGAGGTCTCTCCATTGCCCGGTGGGGAGAGTTTCCGGTTCCCACAGTTTTGCCGCCAGCTGTACGCCGGGGAGGGCGGGCAAGAGACGATCCTCCTTTTCGCCCGGCGCGCCTATGGCCTTCACCCGCAGCGCCTCCCCGCGGAAGGGCACCTCCCAGCCGATATACTCGCAGTTCCCGTCGCGGCGTTTTTCTCCCAGGCTCTCGCCACCCAGGAAGAGCTCCGCGCTGTCCAGGTTCGTGTAGCAGATCACCTGCATGACCTGGCCGGGTGTACCGCTCCAGCCGCGAAGCAGATCCCAGGGCTGGAGCTCCTCCCGGCTGCTTTCCGGCAGCGCTCGCGTGCCCAATGCGGCCCAGGGGGCGTCGCTCCACAGCGCTCCACGGCGGAGCCAAGCCATTTTCGGGAAGCCCGCCATGTCCAGCAGGCCCGCGGGTGAGGCAAAGATGGGCCAGCCGTGGGCCTCGCCCAGGTAGTCGATGCCTGTCCACAAAAACTGGCCGCTGATGTAGGGGTTGTCCCACACCGCCAGCCAGGCCGGGGTGCTGTGCCCGTTTTCGCTGCCAAGAAGGGGCAAATCGGGGAAGCGCTCGTGATCCTCTCTATAGAGGTGTTCCTTGTAGTTGTAGCCCATGGCGTCGAAGGGCTCGAAGAGACCGATCTGGGAGGAGAGCTCGGGAAAGGCGCTGGCCAGAAGCACCGGTCTTGTGGTGTCGTGCGCCTTGACGATGGACACAAGCTCCCTTGCGATGGGAATCATCCGCTCTGCGTTGGGCTTGTCGGGGTTGTACTGGCGCTCTGCGCTGGGCTTGTTGGCGTCGTTGTTGCCGGTCATCTCCTCAAAGAGGGGGTGGCAGTAGGGGTCGTTGGGGTAGTCGATTTCATTGCCCACGCTCCACATCACGATAGAGGGGTGATTGCGGCCCCGCTTGACCATGGCGGTTAAATCCCGCTCGTGCCACTCCGGGAAGGCCTCTGCGTAGCCCTGGTGCTTGGGGGGATAGACATTGTGCCCGGTGGACCACTTGTTCTTTGGAGCCTCCCATTCATCGAAGGCTTCCTCCATCACCAGAAAGCCCATCTCGTCGCAGAGGTCGTAGAGCTCGGGCATGTGGGGGTTGTGGCTCATGCGGATGGCGTTGCAGCCACATTTTTTGAGGGTCTCCAGCCGTCTGCGCCACACTGCGGGATAAACGGCGGCCCCCAGACAGCCCGCGTCGTGGTGGACGCAAACCCCCTTCATCTTTGTACTTTTGCCGTTGAGGAAGAAGCCCTCATTGGGGTCAAGGCGGATGTTCCGCACCCCGACGCAGACGGGATCGGCCTCGGTCGTGCCATGGTCGTGATCAAAGCGCAGGGACAGGGTATAGAGGTTGGGCTGCTCCGGACTCCAGAGGAGGGCGTTTTCCATGATACCGTCCAACGAGACCTCGGCGGAAGAGCCCTCCTCCAGCGCCAGCTCCCTGGTGAGGGAGAGGCATACGGTGCCCGCTTGGTCGAGCAGGGAGGCGGTCACGGTTCCCCAGACGGGCACCTCCAGGGTGTTTGTCACGGCTGCCAAAAGGTCGACAGCTGCGCTGCCGTCAGAAAGATTCGGCTCGGCCAGGAAGATAGCCTCCTCCTGGGGGAAGTAGACGGGCTCCGCGCGCTCCACAGTCACCTTGCGGTAGATGCCGCTGCCGGTGAACCAGCGGCTGTCGGCGAGATCGGTGTGATCCACCCGGACGGAGACGATATTCTCCTCCCCGAAGCGGACGGAATGGCTGATGTCGTACCGGAAACCGGTGTAGCCGCTGGGGCGCTCACCTAAGTAATAGCCATTGCACCACACCCGGCTGTTTTTGTACACGCCGTCAAACTGTAGAAAGACGGGGCCGGGATCGCTCTCCGGCTTGCTCAGGGAGAAGCGGCAGCGGTACCAGCCGATCCCGCCGGAGAGGTAACCGGAGCCGCTGCTGTTTTCCCGGGAGAAGGGCAGCTCAACAGACCAGTCGTGGGGCAAGGTGACTTGGCGCCAGTTGGTGTCGTCATAGCTGCGCTGAAAGGCCTCGGGCACCTCGCCAAGATGAAAGCGCCAGTTTTGCAGTGAAAGAGTATCCATTCTTCACACTCCTTGATTGTAACAATAATTTGCTTTTCGGATGGGTTGACAAATGAGAATGCTACTGGCATTATAGGGGAAAGAAAACGAAAAAGCAAAGAGAATTTGAAACGGGTTTCAAAGCTTGGCGATTTACACAGGTCACTTCGCCAACTTCCGGCATATTTGACAGCGTTCAGATGAAATGGGGGGAACTGCCTTGACTGAAAAGGATGCAAACGCCAAAGACATCACTATATATGATATAGCGGAGGAGGCAGGGGTTTCTCCCGCCACCGTCTCCCGGGTTTTGACCCAGAGCGCCAAGGTCAGCCAGGCCAAGCAGGAGGCTGTGGAAAAGGTGATCCGCAAGTACAAGTTCCGGCCAAACGCCATGGCCCGCAGTCTCAGCGACACCCAAAGCAAGGTGCTGGGTGTGATTGTGGCCGACATCCGCAATCCGTATTATGCGGCGCTGGCGGTGGAGTGTGAAATTGCCGCCAACCGTCAGGGCTACACCGTGATTGTGTGCAACGCCCTCTCTGACCGGAAGCTGGAGGACATGAACCTCGAAAAGCTGTACGAACAGCGGGTTGACGCCATTATTCAGATCGGCTGCTCCGTGGATGATCTGGTCAGCGATGAGGGATATGTGGCGAATGTCAACCGGGTTTCCCGCACGATTCCCTTTGTCATTACCGGCAAGCTGGACGGTGCGGATTGCTACCGCCTGAGCATCGACGACAATTTGGCGATGGATTTGGTTATGGAGCACCTGGCCGGGCTGGGGCACCGCAGGATTGCATTCATTGGCGGCGCGCGGGACGTCCGCTCCAGTTATGAGAAGTGGCAGCGGTTCATTTACCTGCTGGGAAAATACGATCTGGAATATCGGGAAGATTTTATACTGGAAGCCAGCTACAACCACGAGGAGGGCAGGCGGGCCACAAGGCAGCTTTTGGAAAGCGTGCCGGCCGGCCAGCTGCCCACCGCAATCATTGCGGTCAACGACTACGCGGCGGTGGGCATTGTGGAGGGTCTTTTACAGCACGGGCTAAGCGTGCCGGACGACATATCGGTGATCAGCTTCGACAATACCTTTCTCTGCAACATCATCACGCCCCGGCTCACCAGCATTGATTACAACTACCCCCTTTTCGGTGAGCGACTGGTGAACATCGCCATCAGAGCCAGCAGAAAACGCGCGGTGCAGAAGGAGCAGATCATAGTGCCGTCTCTGGCGGTGCGCGACAGCACAGGCCCGGTTTCAAAATTCTGAGGATTCAGCTTAGATAATATGTTCTGCATTATTTGCAGCTAGCTTGTGCAACACGTACAAGTTGGCTGCTCTTTTTACAGCATTGTGGACAAACATGCATTTCGCGAATTGACAAAAATGACAACTTCGGCATATAATCTAGAAAACATGAGTTTGAAACCGATTGCATAGTATGTTTTGGTATATTTCGCTTATTGTGTGGACAGCTAATGCCATTTTCGCCTATCAATCTTCCAGAAGATTCAGGCGATTTTTCTGGCAAAAATCTGAAATCGGTTTCAATATGCTAAAAGCCGAATGCTGATTCTCTCGATATCAGGCACAGCTGAAATGTAATAAATAATTACATAGCATATTTGCCGAAGTACCGATGCACTCGGGTGTCCGGGAGCGAAGAATATGTCATTTGCGCGATAGTCCTATTTCGCGAATAATAATTGACAAAAAAATATGTTTCCGCCCGAAATGGGCGGAAACATATGGGGTATCTGGAAGGAAATTCAATATCGATTGCATTTTGCGAGAAAATAGTAAAAACTTGTGGCATAGACTTCGCGAAATAGGACTTTAGCGTGTACACATCATCTCCGCCATAGATTCCGGGAATCAACTCTGTTGATCCTGTGAAAGGAATGATCATTCATATGTCAGTCAACAAAGCAGCAGTCCCGAAGAAGCGGCGCTCCGCGGAGGGTTCCCTCTGGAAGAAAATTAAAAACAGCCGCACGCTGATTCTCATGAGCCTGCCCGCCATCCTGTTTTTCCTCATCTTCCACTACATTCCGATGCCGGGGGCCTACATCGCCTTCACGGATTTCAACTATCAGGCTGGCATCTTCGGCAGCCGCTTTGTGGGCATGGAAAATTTCCGCTTCCTCACTGAGAGCGGCAAACTGTGGGAGCTCACCCGCAACACAGTCCTCTACAACATCGCTTTCATCGGGCTGGGCAACATGCTGCAAATTTTTATCGCCATTCTGCTCAACGAGCTGCGGGGCAAGTACTTTAAGAAATTCAGCCAATCGCTGATGTTCCTGCCCTACTTTATCTCGGCGGTCATCGTGGGTCTGCTGGTCTTCAACCTGCTCAACTCTGACTTCGGCCTGATACCGTCGCTGATCAAAAAGCTGGGCGGAACCTCTCCCACCTTCTATTCCACGCCCAAAGCCTGGCCGGTCATCATTATTCTGGTGCAGCTCTGGCAGAACACGGGCTACGGCACGGTGGTCTACTTCGCGGCCATTTGCGGCATCGACACCTCGATGATGGAGGCTGCCCAAATTGACGGCGCCAACGCGCTCCAGCGCATCCGCTACATTCTGTTGCCCTCCCTCAAGCCCACTGCCATCATCCTGGTGCTCTTCGCAGTGGGAAACATCCTCAAGGGCAACTTCGGGCTGTTCTACAACCTGGTGGGCACCGCCAACGCCGCCCTGCTGCCCTACACCGACATCATCGAGATGTATGTCTACCGGGCGCTGATGAATCAATTCAACTTTCCTTATGCCTCGGCGGCGGGCCTGTACCAGAGCTTCTTCGGCTTTATCATCATCATGGTGGTCAACGGAATTGTCCGCAAGATTGAGCCGGAATACGCACTCTTTTAGGAAAGGAGCAAGCCGATATGAAGATCAGAACCGACGGCGTACAGCGGGCGGTCAACACCTTCGCCTACATATTCATCTCCCTGTTTTCGCTGGCCTGTCTCTTTCCCTTTGTGATGATGATTTCCGCGTCTTTCAGCGATGAGACTGCCATCATGCGTGACGGTGTGAGCCTGCTTCCCAGAGAGCCCACTCTCTACGCCTATGAGATAGCCTTCAAAAGCCCCAAGTTTCTGCTGGGCTCCTACCTTGTCACAATTCTCATGACAGTGGTTGGAACGGCGGTCGGACTGGTGCTTATCGCCATGACCGGCTATGTGCTCAGCCGCAAGGATTACTTCCTGCGCAACGGAATCTCCTTTTTCATCTACTTCACAACGCTGTTTTCCGCCGGACTCGCCCCCACTTATCTCTGGATGACCAAGGGACTGGGCCTGAAAAACAACTACCTCGCGGTGCTGCTGCCCCTCTTGATGACGCCGTGGCTGATCTTCCTGATGCGCAACTTCATGAACAGCATCCCCTTTGAGATCACCGAAAGCGGAACGATCGACGGGGCGGGAGATTTCCGCATCTTTCTCTCCCTCATTCTCCCGATGCTCACCCCCGCGTTGGCCACAGTCGGGCTCTTCCTGGCGCTCAACTACTGGAATGAGTGGTACAACTCCATGCTCTACATCTCCAACCTGGATTATAAGCCCCTGCAATACTACCTCTACAGCATTGTCAACCAGGCGGCGGCCCTCAAACAGAGCATGGCGGGCGCCAACGTCACGGTGGGCACCCTGCCCTCCAACACTTTGAAAATGGCAACGGCCTGCCTCGCCACCGGCCCCATCATCCTGGTCTACCCGTTTGTTCAGAAGTACTTTATCAGCGGCATCACAGTGGGCGCTGTAAAAGGATAAGCGAAACACCGTTTTCGGAGTTTTGAAGTTCGGTGGATTTACCGTCCGCCGATCCATTTGAAGGAGGTCTTTTTTGTGAAAACAACCAGTAAGATTCTTTCCCTACTTCTTGCAATCGTCCTTGTAGTGGGCCTTGCGGCCTGTAACGGCGGCGGAAGCTCCAGCTCGACGGCAAGCTCTGCCGCGTCCTCCACATCCAGCGAGGCGCAGTCCACCGAGTCCGCCGAAGGCGGCGACGAGACCGGCAGCGAAGCCCCCGCCACCGGCGATATCGACACCTCCCAGGAAGTGGAGATCGTCATGCTGGTGCTGGGCAACAAGCCCACCAATGGCCGCATGGAAGCCGCTGTTGCGGAGGAAAACATCCTTCTGAAAGAAAAAGTCAACGCCACCATCAAGCTGCAGTACATCGAGTGGGCCGACTGGCAGACCCAGTACCAGCTTGCCCTGGCCAGCGGCGACAGCTCCATCGACCTGATCATCACCGCCACCGACTGGCTGTTTGCGTGGCAGCTGTCCAAGAAGGGCGCATTCCTGCCCCTTTCCGAGGAGCTGCTCTCCACCTACGCTCCCACCACCTGGAGCGAAGTCACCCCCGACCATTGGGAGGCCTGTACACTGGACGGCAACATCTGGTTTATCCCCGAGGATCAGTTCAGCCAGTGGACCAACCACGGCATCTACTGGCGCAAGGACTGGGCCGATGAGGGCGGTGTGACTCAGGTGACCAATTTCACCGAGCTCGGCCAGTATTTCGCAGCGGTCAAAGAGAACCACTCTGAGGCGTACCCCTGGGATGCCTCCGCACCCAACAACCTGGGCGGCCTTTCCGGCGGCTACATCCTGGACAACACCAGCCAGCAGGTGATCATGGGCGCCGAGACAGGCAACTTTGCAACCTTCTACTACGACACCTCCGACCCCTACACCGTTGTATCCCCCATGTTTGAAGATGTCTATGTGGAGATGGCAACACTCATGAAGGAGTGGGGCGACGCCGGTTACTGGCGCGAGGATGTTCTGAACTACCAGGCGGAAACTCGCGACATGATGTACGCGGGAACCTCCGGCGCTGACCAGCACCACACCCAGACCTACATCGGCGGCAATGGCACCCGCACCATGATGGATGAGAAGCAGCCCGGCAGTGAGCTCCAATACTTCTGGTGGGGCATGGAGAACGGCAACTACCTGCGCGATCTCATCACCCACGGCGCAATCGCAGTTTCCGCTTCCAGCAAGAATCCTGAGCGCGCCCTGATGGTCTACGATCTGATGCGCAACGACGAGACCATCTACCAGTTCCACAACTTCGGCATCGAGGGTGTGGACTACATCAACAACGGCAACGGCACAATGGGACGCCCCGAGGGCTGGGACGGCACTGTTGACGCTCTGGACACGAACTTCTGGGGCGGCCGCATGGACAAGTACCAGTTGGACGACGAGAAGGAGTACGCCGGCAAAGATGAGCTCTACGCCACTCTGGCAGCGGGCTGCAAGGACTATGCACTGGGCAAATTCGTCTTTGATCCCACCCCGGTTCAGGCCGAAATGGCTGCTCTGTCCGACGTCTGTGCCACCCACATCCCCAGCATTGCCTACGGCAAGGCGGGCGACCCCGCGGCGGCTGTCGAGGCTTTCCGCGACGCCCTCAACAATGCGGGCTACGAGAAGGTCAAAGCGGAGCTTCAGTCTCAGCTTGACGCCCTGAAGGCTTCCGAGGGTTGATTTTAGCGGGCAAAAGAAGTAATATCTGATACGGACTTATCTATACGGCGACAGGAGGGGCCGGCATCCCAGAGATGCCGGCCCCTTTTGCAAAGGGCAAAAGAAGGATTTTTTGCCCCACGAGGAGACTGAGTAATATGCACAATTTTTCAATCGGGCAGGAATTCATGCTGGATGGGGAGCCGGTCAAGCTCATTTCCGGCGCGCTCCACTATTTTCGCGTGGTGCCGGAATACTGGCGGGACAGGCTGGAAAAGCTGATTGCCATGGGCTGCAATGCGGTGGAAACCTACCTGCCCTGGAACATCCACGAGCCGAGAAAGGGCCAGCTCAATTTTGCGGGAATGGCGGACGCGGAGGCCTTTATCCGGCTTGCCGGGGAGATGGGCCTGATGGTCATTGCCCGCCCGGGGCCCTACATCTGCGCCGAGTGGGAGTTTGGCGGGCTGCCCGCGTGGCTGCTAAAGGAGGATGGCATGCGGCTGCGGACGACGCACTCCTCTTTCATGGGCCATCTGGAGGACTACTTTTCCGTGCTGATTCCCAGGCTGGCGGCGCTCCAGGTGGACAGGGGTGGCCCCATCATCCTGGTGCAGGTGGAAAATGAGTACGGCTACTACGGCGACGACACCGCCTACCTGGAGGCCAACCGGGATATGCTGCGCCGGTACGGCATCACGGTGCCGCTCATAACCTCCGACGGCCCAAACAGCGACAGCCTGGCCTGCGGCAGCGTGGAGGGGGCTCACCCGACCGCGAACTTCGGCTCCCGTGCGGAGGAGCAGTCCCCGCTGCTCCGGAAGTTCCTGGACAGCCGCGGTGGAGGCCCCGAGATGGTCATGGAGTTCTGGATCGGCTGGTTTGACCACTGGGGCAACGGCGGCCACGTCACTGCCGACACCGCCGACAATGCCGCAAACCTGGATGAGATACTCCGGCGGGGCAGCGTCAACTTCTACATGTTTCACGGCGGGACGAACTTCGGCTTCATGAACGGCTCCAACTACTACGACGAGCTGACCCCTGACGTGACCAGCTATGACTACGACGCCCCCCTCTCGGAGGACGGGCGGATCACCCCCAAGTACGAGGCTCTGCGGGCGGTGATCGCGAAGCATTCTCATGTGCGGGATATTGCCCTTTCCGGCAATGTCCTGCGAAAGGCATATGGGGAGGCGAAGGTGTCGGAGCGCGTCTCGCTGTTCCGGACGCTGGGGAGCATCAGTGCGCCCACGGCCAGCCCCTGGCCGGTCTGCATGGAGAAGCTGGATCAAAACTACGGCTACACCCTCTACACCTCCAGAGTGACCAAGGGGGAGATGGTGGAGAAGATCAGGCTGTTGGGGGCGAATGACCGGGCCAATATTTTGGCGAGCGGCAAGCAGGTTCTTACCCTCTACGACCGGGAGCTGCTGGAGGAATATCCGGTGAGCTGGCCGGTGGGGGAGGGGCTTGAGCTGGCCATCCTGGTGGAAAACATGGGCAGGGTCAACTACGGCCCGCGCATGGACACCCAGCGCAAGGGGATTGATGGCGGCGTGCTGCTGAACAGCCACTATCACCTGAACTGGAACTGTTATCCCCTGGAGCTTGACAAAAAGCTGCTGGGAGATGTCAACTGGGCGGCGGGCTGGCAGAAGGGGGAGCCCGGCTTTCACCGCTTCTTCCTGGAGGTGGACGAGCCCGCCGACACATTTGTAGATATGGCGGGGTGGGGCAAGGGCTGCCTGTTTGTGAACGGCTTCAACCTGGGCCGGTTCTGGGAAAGAGGGCCGCAGAAGCGGCTTTACCTCCCTGCGCCGCTGCTGAAAGAGGGCGAAAATGAGCTCGTGGTGTTCGAGTCGGACGGTATTGTGGGCGAATCCATCGCACTGTTCGACGAGCCCGATCTCGGGTAACTTTTTGCGCAGGGGCTTGACAGATTGTCGGATTCGTGATATTCTGCATGTCAATCTCAATATTCCAAATGCGATGAGAGGACTCTACCTCAACGTTTTCCGAAGCACAGAGAGGGCCGGGTTGCTGAAACGGCTCGTGAAGAAGCGGTGGGGACTCGTCCTTGAGCAGCAAGGCGGAACAGGATCAAAGGGAAGATGGATTGATTCACTGAAACTGGTGAATTTGATCCGGAACAAATGGCAATTGGTGCCTCCTCTTTGCTCCCTATTATGTCGCGCCGGAGGCCCACCGTTACGGGGGACACAATATCGGAGCCGAAAGCCTCCCGCATTGTAGTGAGTTGCCCAAATGCAATCTTTCCGGATTGCAATGGGAATTTAGGTGGTACCGCGAAGCAAGCCTTCGTCCTAATTTAGGACGGAGGTTTTTTGTTTTGGCCAATCAGAAATCTCCTCCTCTCACAACATGGGACCTTCCTCCAGAACTGACAAGGAGAATGTAAAATGGAAAACAATCGCGTTATTATTTTTGACACAACACTTCGGGATGGAGAGCAGACCCCCGGTGTCAACCTGAACCTGTCCGAGAAGTTGGAGATCGCCCGGCAGCTGGAGGCCATGGGCGTGGACATCATCGAGGCGGGCTTCCCCGCCGCCTCTCCCGGGGACTTCGAGGCTGTCCGCGCCGTCTCCCAGGAGGTGGGCTGCACGGTGGCCGCCCTCTGCCGCTGTGTCCCCGGGGACATCGAGCGGGGCTGGGAGGCCGTCAAGTATGCCAAGATGCCAAGGCTGCACCTCTTTCTGGCAACCTCCGATATCCACATGGAGTACAAGCTGCGCATGACCCCCGACCAGGTGTTGGAACGGGCGGTGCAGGGCGTCACCCAGGCGAAGGGCTACTGCGACGACGTGGAGTTCTCCTGCGAGGACGCCAGCCGCTCCACCCCGGCCTTCCTCTACCGCATTCTGGAGGCGGTCATTGAGGCCGGCGCGACCACCCTCAATATCCCCGACACTGTGGGCTACGCCATGCCCGACGAGTTCGGCGCGCTGATCCGGGGTATCCGGGAGAATGTGAAGGGCACTGAAAAGACTGTGCTGTCTGTGCACTGCCACAACGACCTGGGCATGGCGGTCGCAAACACGCTGGCGGCTCTCCAGAATGGGGCGCGCCAGGCGGAAACCACCGTTAACGGCATCGGCGAGCGGGCGGGCAACTGCTCCATGGAGGAGGTCATCATGGCCCTCACCACCCGCAGCAACGTCTTTGGCCTGGAGCATGGCATCGACACCACAAAAATCTACCGCACCAGCCAGAAGGTCTCCCGCATTACAACAGTGCCCATCCCGGTCTGCAAGGCCATTGTGGGGGACAATGCCTTCGCCCACGAGTCGGGCATCCACCAGCACGGGGTGCTTGCCAATCCCATGACCTACGAGATCATGACCCCGGAATCGGTGGGCAAGACCGAGAGCACCCTGGTGTTGGGCAAGCTGTCCGGCAGGCACGCCTTCGACGACCGCATGAAGGCGCTGGGCTACAACCTGACGAAAGAGGAGATTGACGACGCCTTCGCCCGCTTCAAGGATTTGGCCGACCGCAAAAAAACGGTCACCGATGAGGATTTGGAAGCGCTGGTCGCCCTGAAGGTGGCGGATGTGCCCGACTTCTTCACCCTGGAGGGCTTTCAGATTCAGAGCGGCAGCAACATGAAGTCGGTGGCGAGCATCACCCTCAGCCACGAGGGCGGGGAGATCACGGAGACAGCCGCCGCCGAGGGCCCGGTTGACGCCGCCTACGACGCGATTGCGAAGATTGTGGGCCACGAGGTTCCGCTGATCTCCTACAACATCAAGGCGGTCACCTCCGGCGAGGACGCGCTGGGAGAGGTGACGGTGCGTATTCGGGGCGGCGAGCGGGAGCACACCGGCAAGGGCCTCGCCCCCGATATCATCGAGGCCTCCATCCGCGCCTACGTGAATGCGGTGAACCGCATGATGGCCGAGAGGGCAAAGATAACAACAGAAGCGTAAGAGTAATCCTCGGCCATCATGATGGGCTAAAACCCACGGGCAAGCTTATGAAAATTATGCTGCCCTTTAGCCCTATGATGAGCGGGAAAAAGTAATAGTAGTGAGGATGATTGCAATGGCAATGACTATGACCCAAAAGATAATGGCCGCCCACGCGGGCAAGGAGAGCGTCGTGCCCGGCGAGCTGGTGGACTGCTCCGTCGATCTGGTGTTCGGCAACGACATCACCGCTCCGGTGGCCATCGACGAGTTCTATAAGATCGGCGCGAAAGAGGTTTTCGACAAAAACAAGGTGGCCCTGACCCCCGACCACTTCACCCCAAACAAGGACATCGCGGCGGCGGGACTGGCCAAGAAGACCCGGGAGTTCGCCTCCAAGATGGAGATCAAGCACTATTTCGAGGTGGGCCGTGTGGGTATCGAGCACGCCCTGCTGCCGGAGAAGGGGCTGATCAGCCCCGGCTATGTGGTGGTGGGGGCGGACTCCCACACCTGCACCCACGGTGCGCTGGGGGCCTTTGCCAGCGGGATAGGCTCCACCGACATGGCTTCGGCTATGGCGACAGGTAAGCTGTGGTTCAAGGTGCCGGAGGCCATCCGCTTCAATGTAAAGGGCAAGTTCGGCCCCCATGTCTCGGGCAAGGATGTGATCCTGCACATCATAGGCATGATCGGCGTGGACGGCGCGCGCTACCGCTCTATGGAGTTTGTGGGCGAGGTGGAAAATCTCACCATGGACGACCGCTTCACCATCGCAAACATGGCGGTGGAGGCGGGGGCGAAGAACGGCATCTTCCCGGTGGATGCCCTGACAAAGGAGTACCTGAAGGAGCACGGAGCGGCGGAGGGGACAGTCTACACCGCCGACCCCGACGCCCAGTATGTGGAGGAGTACGAGCTCGACCTCTCGGCCATTCCCATGACAGTGGCCTTCCCCCACCTGCCGGAAAACACCAAGAGCATCCGGGAAGCGGAGGGGATGAACATCGCCATCGACCAGGTGGTGATCGGCTCCTGTACCAACGGGCGCATCGAGGACATGCGGGCTGCCGCTGAGATTCTCAGGGGCAGGCAGGTTGCGCCCCACATCCGCTGCATCATCTTCCCTGCCACCCAGGCTGTGTGGAAGCAATGCGTGGCCGAGGGCATCATGGACATCTTTGTGGATGCGGGCTGTGCGGTTTCCACCCCCACCTGCGGCCCCTGCCTGGGCGGTCACATGGGGATTTTGGCCGAGGGGGAGCGCTGCGTCTCCACCACCAACCGCAACTTTGTGGGCAGGATGGGCCATGTGAAGAGCGAGGTCTACCTGGCATCCCCCGCTGTTGCGGCGGCGAGCGCCGTGAAGGGGACGATAGCGGGGCCCGACAGCCTGTAGAATACTGAAAGGAATGATTGTATGATCTGCAAGGGACCGGCCCACAAGTACGGCAACCATATCGACACTGATGTCATTATCCCTGCACGGCTGCTCAACAACCCCGACCCGGCAGTGCTTGCCACCCACTGTATGGAGGATATTGACCCCGATTTTGCCGGGCGGGTGCAGAAGGGGGATATCATGGTGGGCGGCATCAACTTCGGCTGCGGCTCCAGCCGGGAGCACGCGCCCATTGCCATCAAGGCGGCGGGCATCAGCTGTGTGATCGCCGAGAGCTTTGCCCGCATCTTCTTCCGCAACTCCATCAACATCGGCCTGCCGGTGCTGGAGTGCCTCGAGGCCGCCAGGGAGGCCGAGAGCGGCGACGTGATAGAGGTGGATTTGGACAGTGGCAGAATCGAAAACATCACCAAGGGAAAGAGCTACACCGCCGCGCCATTCCCGCCCTTCATGCAGGAGATTATTTCGGCGGGCGGGCTGGTGAATTACACCAGGGCGAGGATGGAGGCTGGCAATGTATAAAATCACTGTTTTGCCCGGGGACGGCATCGGCCCCGAAATCATAGCCCCGGCGCTGGATGTCCTGAAGGCCGCGGGAGAAAAGTTCGGGTTTGAATGCGCTGTGTCAGCAGCGCTGATCGGCGGCGCTGCCATCGACGTAGCGGGCACGCCCCTCCCCCAGGAGACAATCGACCTCTGCAAGGCTTCCGACGCGGTGCTGCTGGGCGCCGTGGGCGGCCCCAAGTGGGACGGCAGGGAGGATGGCCTCCGCCCGGAGCAGGGGTTGCTGGGCATTCGGGAGGCGCTGGGTCTCTACGCCAACCTGCGCCCCGCCGTCATCTATCCCGCCCTGCGGGACGCATCCCCCCTCAAGGCGTCGGTGCTGGGGGAGGGGCTCGATCTTCTGGTGGTGCGGGAGCTCACCGGCGGCATCTACTTTGGTGAGAGCGGCCGCAGGACGGTGGATGGGCAGCCCGCCGCCTACGACACCGAGCAGTACACCGAGAGCGAAGTGCGCCGCATCGCAAAGGTTGCCTTTGAGCTGGCGGGCCAGCGCGGCGGCAAGCTCTGCTCGGTGGACAAGGCCAACGTGCTGGAATCCTCCCGGCTGTGGAGGGCCACGGTGCTGGAGATGGCGAAGGACTATCCCGGCGTGGCTCTGAGCCACATGTATGTGGACAACGCCGCCATGCAGCTGGTGCGCGCCCCCCGCCAGTTCGATGTCATCGTCACCAACAACATCTTCGGGGATATTCTCTCCGACGAGGCCAGCCAGATCACGGGCTCCATCGGTATGCTCCCATCTGCGTCACTGGGGGAGGGGAATCTGGGCCTCTACGAGCCCATCCACGGCTCCGCGCCGGATATTGCCGGAAAGGATATGGCGAATCCGATTGCCACAATCTTATCCGTCGCCATGATGCTGCGCCACTCCCTGAACGAGCCCAAGGCCGCCGAGGCGGTGGAGGGCTCGGTCGCCGCCGTCATCGCAGCGGGGGCGAGGACAGTTGACCTGGCTCCTGGGGATTCCTTTGCGGCAACCACCACCGAAATGGGTGAGCTGATCCGGAAGTGCCTGTAAAAAACAGAAAAGAGCACTGCCCAAGCGGCGGTGCTCTTTTTTTCATTTATATACCCGGCCTGGGGTATGGCCTGTTCCCGGTGGGCCCACCCTCGCCGCGCTCACTGACGGTTCCCTCCCGGACGGTGGGGCCGGAGTTTTCCGCCGGAACCTCCTCTTCCACTTCGGAGGGTCTGTCTTCCGGTATGGGTGTTGGCTCCTCTTCGCTCTGTGCTGTCTCCTCCGCCTCCTCCGGTGACTCCTCGGCGGCGGGCAAGATGGGGTCGACCTCTGCGACGGATTCAATGGGGCGGGTGAGCGGAGAGCCCGGCGTGTAAGCCCCCAGGGCCACGCCTGTGGCCAACAGCATCACGCCAAAGAGGGCGGTGATGATACGGGCTGTGACGGAGGGGCGATGGTAGCGGTGGATGGCGTCCAGCCGCTCCTTGAGTGCAGCTGCGTTTTCAAAGAGTGCTGCCGCCGCGTGGCGCTCCTTATATTTTCCGCCCAGCTCGAAGGATTGGAGCAGGGTGCTGCCGTAAACCTTCTTGCCCGCGCCACCGGAGCGGAGCACTGCCTCATCGCAGGAGAGCTCCCTGTCCCGCTCGATCTGCCTGCTCATCAGGTGGACAAAGGGGTTGAACCAGTGGAGGCAGACCGCCAGCTGGGTGAGCCAGATGTAGACGATATCCCCCCGCTTGTAGTGGACGGCCTCGTGCCGCAGGATGCAGCGGAGGGTTTCCTCGTCCTCCGGCATGCCGGGCAGCACAATGGCGGGCTGGACAAAGCCCAGAAGGACAGGGGAGGAGAGCAGCGGGTTGATGCAGAGATTGAGGGGCGTCCGTATGCCTAAATCCTCGCAGACCTCGCCCAGAATATTCAGGTAGCCTGGGTCAGAGACCTCCTGCCAGCCGGCCTGCACATATTTGGAAAAGCTCTGATAGTTTGTGATGCGGCGGATGAGCAGCATGGCCGCTCCCGCGCACCAGATAATGCCGATGGTGGGCAGGTATTGCCGCAAAAAGTCCAGCGGGCCGGGATCGGGAACAGCCGCGATAACATCGGCAAGCACGTCGGCTGGGGAGTCCGCCTGACTGTTATCCTGCCCGGTTCCTTCCAACTCCTCATCATATAGGAGCACGTTGTCGCCGATGATGACGGAGTCGTTATTGATCTGCACCTCTCCCCTGCCGGAATAGGTGGTGTGCGATGAGCTCTGGGATTGTTCTGGCAGAGCCTCGGATTCCCCCTGAACCTGCGGCGCGGCCACCGGAGTGGCAAACAGCAGATTCATAGCGCTCAGCTGGGAGGAAAAGGGCAGCAAAAAGCGCAGCACAACAAGAAGCCACAGCCAGTAGCGCAGGCCGCTTCCGCCCGCCCGTTTGGACAGCGCGCGGAACAGAGTGAAAATCAACGCCATGGCGGAACCGGATAAGGTCATGGAGAGAAGCACCAGCGTCAGTTGATCCATCAGCGGTTCATTCCTTGTCGTCCCAGTATTTGCGAAGCTCATCCAGGTCGCCGGAGGAGATCAGATTCTGCTCCACAAGGGTGGAGACCAAGCCTTTCACATTGCCCTCGTACACCTTTCCGACAAAGGTTTTTGTCTGCTGGGCGAGGTAGTCGTCGGCGGAGACCAGGGCCCGGTAATCGTTGCGCCTGCCCACCTTGCTGGTTTGAAGAAGGCCCTTCTCCACCAGGCGGGCGAGAAAGGTGAGCACGGTGTTTTTCTTCCAAAAAAGCTCTTTTTCTTCCAGATCGCCCACGATATCGGCATACATCGCCTCGCCGCCGCGATCCCAGATAATCCGCATAATTTCCAGCTCAGAATCAGAAATTTGATTCATCCTTTAACCCATCCTTTCCCCAAGGGTGGTACTGTAGTGAATGAACGCCAAACCGGCGCAAAAACAAATGTGATAAACAGTGTTGGTGCGGCGATTTGTCTATGCAACTATATTAACAGAGTGTAGGCTACGTGTCAATTACTGTGCAAAGAGCGCCCCCAGCGGGACGCTCTTGTGGTTTCGGTGTGATATTATTCGGTGGCCTCGGCGTCTTCTTCTGTGCCGTCGGTTTCCTCTGTGGGATCGGCTTCTCCGGTGGCATCGTCCCCACCGGCAGCGTCGCCGATGGGAATGATCACCATGTTGGTGCAGTTGAAATCGTCATCCCACTGGTAAGCTTCCAAAGGATCGCCGGTGATGCTCAAAGAGCTGTTGCTCGGCTTGAGTGCGGCATAATAGAGGAAGGTTTTGCCTTTGACGGTCTTTTCGGGCACCATGCTGCTGCTGAGAGCGGAGGGGTTCAGTTCAGCTTTTACACTGTGAATGCTGGTGGTGAGAAGGGTGTCGCCCTGGTAAAAAGTGATTTTGCCGATGGGGGGAGCGGCGTCCTCGCTGCCTGTATTTGTGAACTCGAAGTAAATCAGTATCGCATCGGAGAGGACGTCTTGGGTCAGCTCTGCCGACACAAAGGAGATGTCTCCTTCGGCGTTCCAGCTGGTGACAGGGATTTTGTTGGCGGTGTCGGGCTCGCCTGTGGGCTCTTTTGGAGTGATATCGGAGGCAACGAAGTCGATGAAGTCCGACTTTTCATTGTCATAAATCGTGTAGATGGTGCCGTCGATCTTGCCTGTGACGCTGACAATATCGCCGTCGGCGGGGCGACTGGCTTCGGGAATGGCCTCCACATTGATGAGGAATTCGCTATTGTCGTTGCGGGAGATGGCCGCCAACATGTAGGTCTGGGTGCCGCCGTCCTCCTCGTCAAAATCCCACTCCTCCGGCTCGGAGAGAATCATGGCGGTAAAGGTGATCTTCTTGTCCAGGTAGTCGTTATAGGAGCGCTCCAAGCCATCGGGGGAGCCGATGAGGGAGCTGAGATCGGAGTAGAGCTTGTCCGTGTTGGCGGAGCTTGTCGAGCCGGTGGTGCCTCCGGCATTGGCGTCGAGGGCGGAATCGACCAGTTCGTTGATCTGGTCGCAGCCGGTGGCGCCCAGAAGCAGCATGACGGACAGTAGCAAAACGAGAATCTTTTTCATGATTTTTCCTTTCTCCTCAAAAACACAACGGGATTCAGATTTTCTTGCCGCTATTTCACACCTATGCCTACACGATGTAGACTTAGGCGACGAGGTTGAGTATACCGAAGCCGGAAGTGTTTGTCAAGAGAAAATAAACATTTTCTGATTCACCTGTCACAATGCAAAAAGAGCGCCCTGCTTAAGGCGCTCTTTTTGGTCAGGCCGGATATTGATTGTCGATCCCGGCGCGATTACGCATCGATGGAGATGAACACCATGTTGGTGCAGTTGAACTCGTCGTCCCACCGGTACGCCTCAATCTCCTCACCGGTAATGCTCTGGGAGCTGTCGTCGGGTGTGAGCACCGTGTAGTAGAGAGAGGTCTTGCCTGCGGCGGTTTTTCCGGGCAGCATGGTGGCGTCGAGGGCGGAGGAATCCAGCGCCGCGTCCACACTGTGGATGCTGGTGGTGAGCAAATTGTCACCCTGGTAAAAGGTGATTTCACCGGTTGCAGGGGCGATGCTCGTATCACCGGTGTTTGTGAACTCGAAGTAGAGCAGCACCACGTCGCCGAAGCTGTCCTTGGTGCGCTCCGCTGAAACAAAGGAGATTTCTCCCTCGGGGCTTCCTCTGCCGACAGTGATTTTGTTGGCGGTATCGGGGTCGAAGTCGGGATCGATGGGAGTGATCTCGGAGGCCATGAAGTCGATGAAATCTGACTGCTCGCCGTCTTCAATGGAGTAGATGGTTCCCTCAATCGCGCCTGTGACAATGATGATATCGCCGTCGGCCGGGTAGTCGGCCTCAGGGATGGAGTCGATATTGATGAGGAGTTCATCGTAGTCATTGCGGGAAATTGCCGCCCACACATAGAGCTGCGTGCCGCCGTCCTCCTCGTCGAACTCCCATTCCTCCGGATCGGAGAGAACCACTGCGGTGAAGGTGATCTCCTCATCCAGGTAGTCATTGAGGGAGCTGTCCAGTGTCTCAGGGGAGCTGATGAGGGTGTCGAGGTCAGCATATAGCTTATCGGATTCAGAGGAATCGGTAGAAGCGCTTTGGCCGTCTTCAAGGCTATGCCGCTGCTCCAGCAACTCTTCTTTTTCAAGCTCCAGCGCAGCCACCTGTGATTCCAGCTCATCCCGCTCAGTCTCCAGGTTGGACAGAGCTTTTGTGTGGCGCTTGTCCGCCTTCTCCTTGGCCGACACCGCCTTGTCCCGTTCGGAAATAGCGGCATCCCGTTCCGCCACCGCTGCGTCATACTCCTCCTGGCTGACGCCGAAACAGCCCGTGAACAGCACCGCGACAGCCAGCAATACCGCAAACAACTTTGCTTTCATTTTCACTTTTCGCCCCATCCCTTTCTTCTCCTCAAAAACAGGATCAAATGATGGAAATAAGCATATCGGAGACCCCCTTGTTTGTCAAGGAAAAGGGACAATCGGCGGTTATTTGGGCAGCACTAAAATTTTCTCTTGACGCTTGGCCTACATTCTGTTAATATACAGTTGGCCGTCAATATGTAGGCCAATTAAACAAGTCGTTTGAGAATTCATATAAAGACAGAAGGGTGGAAGCGGTTGTGTTCAAGAATTATACGGAAGAGTATCAGGCGGCAATCGAGTACGGGAAGGGGCAGCTCCCTGCGGGGGAGGAGTTCAAGGCCATGGTTATCGGCGTGGAGGAGTTCAGTATGATGCAGAAGTTCCTGCGCCAGTACGTCTTTGGATGGCTGGTGAACATGCTGTCCAAGCAGCCCCGCACCTACGGGGTCGTTTACTCCGACAACACGTTGGTGGTCATGGGCTTTAAGCAGACGATGGTCGCCATGAGCTACGAGCCGGAGTTCCACTTTGTCAAGCATCTCTCCTCGGTCAAGGTCAAAAAAGGTTTAGGGAAGTACAGCCTGTTCACAGAGGATAAGGACGGCAAAAAGCTGGAGCTGACGATCTCCGGCTTTGGCGACACCAAGAAGGATTTGGAGTATCTGGCGGAGTTGGCAATTGCGGAATAGCAGAAAGCAAAAAGAGCTGGAGACAACGTCTCCAGCTCTTTTTTATATTGAGTCAGTTAAATGCGGGCCACGCCGCTGTCCCGTGCCGCCTGGGAGACAGCCTTGCCGACAGCTGGGCCGACAGCTGGATCGAAGGCGTCGGGGACGATATACTCCTCGCTGAGCTTGTCGTCGGTGACCAGGGAGGCAATGGCCTGAGCAGCGGCAAGCTTCATCTCCTCATTGATGTCGGAGGCGCGCACATCCAGCGCCCCGCGGAAGATGCCGGGGAATGCCAGCACATTGTTGATCTGATTGGGAAAGTCGCTGCGGCCGGTGCCGATCACCCTTGCGCCGCCTGCCTTAGCTTCGTCGGGGAAGATTTCGGGGGTGGGGTTAGCCATAGCAAAGACGATGGCGTCGCTGTTCATGGTCTTTATCATCTCGGTGGTGACCGCTCCGGGGCTGGAGAGGCCGACAAAGACGTCCGCACCCTTGAGTACATCGGCGATACCGCCCTTGATCATCTCGGGATTGGTGATCTTTGCCATCTCGGCCTTGGCGTCGTTGAGGTTGTCCCTGCCCTCGTAAATGGCGCCGGTACGATCCACCAGGGTGAGGTTCTTGACGCCCAGGGAGAGGATGAGCTTGGAGACGGAGATGGCGGAAGCGCCCGCGCCGTTGACCGCAACCTTGATGTCCTCGGGCTTTTTGCCCACCAGCTTGAGCGCATTGATGAGGCCCGCCACCACGACAATGGCCGTGCCGTGCTGGTCGTCGTGGAAGATGGGGATGTCGCACTCCTCTTTGAGGCGGCGCTCAATCTCGAAGCAGCGAGGGGCGGAGATATCCTCCAAGTTGACGCCGCCGAAGCTGCCGGCGATGAGCTTGACGGTGTTGACGATGTCGTCCACATCCTTGCTGCGCACGCAGAGGGGGAAGGCGTCCACATCGGCAAAGGTCTTGAGCAGCACGCACTTGCCCTCCATGACGGGCATGCCGGCCTCGGGGCCGATATCTCCCAGACCCAGCACGGCGGTGCCGTCGGTGACCACCAGCACAAGGTTGCCCCGGCGGGTGTATTCATAGGATTTGTCCACATCCTTTTGAATTTCCAGACAGGGCTCGGCAACGCCGGGGGTGTAGGCGATGGCGAGGTCGTGCTTGCCGGTGACAGGGGCGCGGCTGATAACCTCAATCTTGCCCTTCCACTCCCGGTGCTTCTGAAGCGCTTCCTGTTTGATATCCACTGCTGTCATCCTTTCCAGTTCATCAATTGTATTGTGAAAAAAATAGCATTCATCCACGGATAAGTATACTGCTGACAGGGGCCAAAAGCAAGAAATTCGGCGCGATTTGGAGCTTTTGCCAATTTCCCCCGAGCGGCGCTGCCCGATTCCCGACAGATTGAGAGATGCGGGCGGAGGCGCAGATGTGGTATACTCGCGGCAAAGGGAAGGAGTGTGCGACTGTGAAAAAAGCACTGGTGATTGGCATAGCAGGGGGGAGTGCGAGCGGAAAATCCACTCTCTGTGAAAACATGGAGCACAGGTTGTCCGATTATAAGGTGAAGGCCCTGCACCTGGACGAATACTTTCGCCCTCCAGCGGAGCGGCCTGTTGCGCCTAGCCCCGTCACGGCGGTCGAATATTTGGACGACAACCACCCCGAGACGATGGATTTGCCCGCTTTCCGCCGGGATTTGGCGGCAGCGACGGAAGGGGACTGGGATATTGTTTTGGCGGAGGGACTGCTGATCCTGTGGGATGACGACACCTTTTCCCAGCTGGACTTGGGCGTATTTGTGGACTGCCGGGCGGATGAGCGGATTGTGCGCCGCCTGCGCAGGAATATGGGCTGGGGGCTGACCTTTGACCAGGTGTCGAACGTCTACCTTGATTTGGTGCGCTACCGGCATGATGAATATGTGGAGCCCTCCCGCTGGCGGGCGGATGTGGTTGTCAACGGCTCCCGCTCCTCTGAAAAGATGCTGGACATGCTGTGCGGGTGGGCGGAAAACGCCGTTCGGGGAAGGTGTGAGAGAACTGGATAAAAATACGCTCCAGGACACAACCGTCCCAAAGCGTATTTTGACAGATGCAGATTTGAGTGGCAGGGTGGAGTTAATCCATCGCCTGGTATTTCTTTACAATGTCGGGGATGTCGGCCATCTCCAGTCGGCCATAGACATCCTCGTTGATGGTGATGACGGGGGCGAGGCCGCAGGCACCGATGCAGCGGCAGGCCTCCAGGGAGAATTTGCCATCATTGGAGCACTCCCCGCCTTTGATACCCAGCTCCTTGGAAAGCTCGTCGAAGACATCTCCGGCGCCCTTGACATAGCAGGCGGTACCCAGGCAGACTGAAACCTGATAGCGGCCCTTGGGGTTGAGGGAGAACTGGGAGTAAAAGGTGACGACGCCGTAGACTTCCTCCAGGAAGATATCCAGCTCGTGGGCGACAATCTTCTGCACCTCGATGGGCAGGTAGCCGTAAATAGCCTGCGCCTTTTGCAGGGCGGGCATGAGGGCATCGTGGCTGTGGGTTTGCTTCAGCTCAAAGAGAGCCTGGCGCAGTTCCCTCTCCTGCTCGGCAGTGCCATGGAAGGGGACGGAAGTTTTGTTGTTCGGCATAGTCAACATTCCTTTCGGGATATTACTGTCAATTATTGACAATTCGTTCTTGCAGTAAACATAAAGAACCTACCTGTATTATAGCAAAATTGCCAATTGCCGTCCACTGTAAACTGACACAAAGACTGTGTCAAAATATTGGCAATATTCGCCGAAAGGGGAAATAAAAGACATAATAGCCGCTTTTCTTTGCATTTCATGCCCGTTATGTTATACTTGTAACAGCTTCGATGCTCATTTGTGCGCATCAATACCATGGTTTCGCAAAGGAAGGAATACCTATGAATTACAACCCGCCCGGCACGGGGTATCCGCCCGGATATACGCCGCCGGTTCCATACAAGAAGCCGATCCGGTTCAACGCCAATGTGGTGGCGGGCGGGATCATCATCATGACGGTGCTGATGTATGCGGTGGTCTTTGCGATTTATGCCGCAATGGGCGCCTGGGGAGATGCAATCCCCAAGACATGGACTTATATCGTTGACCAGCTAACCGATATCATTGTGTATGTGGTGGGCTTTGGCGCTGGAACAGCATTTATCCTTATGGTTTTGCGCATGCCAATGAAAGTGGCGTTTCCCATGCGCGGCGTGGAGCCGACGACGATGATCTGCTCTGTGATGATAGCGATGGGAGCTGTGCGGATTGGTCAGATGATCACAAACGGCCTCTACTACACGATGAATTACGTCACCGGCTACTCCCCGGTTGCACCGGACTTTACCGCACCGCGAGGGACAGCGGCAAATGTGCTCTACTTCATTAGCATTGCCATATTGCCCGCCATACTGGAGGAAGCAATGTTCCGCGGCGTGATTTTGCAGTCCCTGCGGCGCTATGGGGATGGCTTCGCGCTGATTGTCTCCTCAGTTTTGTTCGGCGTCATGCACGGCAACCTGGTACAGGCGCCCTATACCATGGTGGTGGGCTTCATCATCGGCTACTTTGTGCTCTACACCGGCTCTATCTGGCCGGGCGTGCTCATCCACTTTGTCAACAACGGCTCCTCGGTGGTGATGGAATGGGCGACCAGGAATACCACTGCACAGCAGGATGAAATGATATATGGTATTCTCTTTGTCGGTGAGTTGGTGCTGGGCCTGCTGGGCGTCATCATACTCCGGATGAAGAAGGGATCCCTCTTTTATGTCCCCAAGAGCAAGTATCCGGTTGCGGAGAAGGACAAGTACACGGTGTTTTTCTCTGCGGCGGGAATGATTATTTTTGGCATCATCACGCTGATTCTCTTTGCTCTCAACATGGCCTGATGGAGAACAACAGAGGAATGGCAGTCGATGGGGACATCAAATGGATGCGCAGGGCGCTGGAACTCGCGGCTGAGGCTGGTGAGATGGGTGAGGTGCCCGTGGGTGCGGTGATCTGCCGGAACGATGAGTTGATTGCCGAGGGCTTCAACCGCCGCGAAAGCGACAAGAATGCCCTCGCCCACGCAGAGCTGATCGCGATTGACGAGGCCTGCAAAAGGTTGGGCGGCTGGCGGCTACCGGGATGCGCCCTTTATGTGACGCTGGAGCCCTGCCCTATGTGCGCGGGGGCAATCATCAATTCGCGGATTGAAAGGGTCGTCTACGGTGCGAGTGATCCGAAGGCGGGGTGCTACGGTTCCCTTGCCAATTTCGGGGAAGTGGCATTTAATCATCAGCCGGTAGTCGTTCCGGGAGTCTTGAAGGAAGAGGCGGCCGACCTGCTGCGGAACTTCTTTTCAAAGCTGCGAAAAAAGTAGGTTCAGCCCCTTGCTTTTTCTGGGGGGGCATGCTACAATGTGTGAGTTGTTTCTGGGTGTGGCGCAGATTGGTAGCGCGCTACCTTGGGGTGGTAGAGGCCGCAGGTTCAAGTCCTGTCACTCAGACCATGTCGAATGTTCATAAGGACAGTGAACATTCCGTTTATAGGAGTAACCTTTTGGTTGCTCCTATTTTCGTTATCCGGCCTTGCGCGTGATATATTCAACGGCAACACCTTGGCGGGTGTCTATCATTATGCTGCTTGGCAGACAGGCAACCGCTGGTGTGTCAAGTGTGCCGATGAAATTATAGTGGATTTCAAGCTGTTGGGTACGGTTCTTGCCAACCCCCTGCGCCTGATGGACGACAATCTTTTCCACAAGCTCATTGAGGATAATCGGGGTAAGCTCCTGTATGTCGGTGTACTTGCGTACCGTCCGAAGAAAACTGGCCGCGCTGTGTTTCTGCCGTTCTTCCATGTCAATCTCCGCTTGCAGGGCGGAGATTTTCTTTTTGAGTGCAAGCTGTTCATCATCATATCGTTTGGTAATCATCATAAACCGCTCGTCTGTAAGCTTTCCACTTGCGTTGTCCTCATAGGTTTTAGTAAACAGCAAATCCAGTTCACCACTTCGGGCCAACATGGCCCGAAGCTCCTGCCCCCGGCGCTTGCTTTCCTTTTCGGCCTCCTGCAAGGATTTTGACATCAGCAGTTCAACAAAATCTTCTTCCTTGTCTTTGAGGAAAGCGGTCATGCGCTGTATTTCCAAAAGCATAACCTGTTCCAGCGCGTCAGCCCGGATATAGTGGGTATCATTGCATACACCCCGGTTGCCCTTGTAGTTGGAACAGTTGAAGTATTTTAGCTCCGTGTTGGGATGGTTTACATTGAAATACAGCTTGCGGCCACAGTCTGCACAATACAGGATACCAGAAAACATATGCTTTTCAGTATTTTTTGGCCGCCGCCGCTTTGTACCCTCTCGGATACGCTGTACCATTTCCCACGTTTGACGGTCAATGACAGGCTCGTGAACATCCTCGAATATCACATGATTTTCTTCCGAGTTCTCATACCGCCGCTTATCCTTAAAGGATTTGGAATAGGTCTTGAAGTTCACAACATCTCCCATGTATTCGCGAGCATTGAGGATTTTGTTCACCGTGCTTTTGCACCAATAATAGGGACTGTCCTTAAACGATGATTTTCCGGGCTTGCGGATACCCTTCCTTTTCCAATATTCGCTTGGCTTCAAAACTTCTTCCTTTTCAAGCTGGTCGGCAATCCTGTATTCGCTCACACCATCAATGCACAGCTTGTAGATATACCGCACCACTGCCGCCGCGTCCTCGTCTACAATCCACCGCTTCGGATTTTCGGGGTCTTTGATGTAGCCGTAGGGCGGCAGGGAGAGCGGAACACCGGCAGAGCCGCGAAGCCTTTGGGAACTGCGAATTTTGCGGGAAATATCGCGGGCATACCACTCATT
>JBKEBS010000062.1:0-7739 GCA_047973265.1 Oscillospiraceae bacterium | reverse complement strand
ATATCGCCGATGTTGAAGTCCATATCGCCGGAGGCGTAGTGGAAGACACCGAAGGGATTCCCCCCGCCGCCGCCCTGGTAGGAGGGGTCAACTCCAGCGTGGCCGAACTGGTCGTACATCCGACGCTTCTCCTTGTCGTAGAGTATGTCGTTGGCCTCGTTTATCTCCTTCATCTTCTCTTCGGCCGCTTCCAGGTAATCCGGGTTAATATAATGTTGACACTGCATGTCCGCCTTTTTGTAGGCCTTGCTGACCTCCTCCTGTGTGGCGTCCTTGGATACGCCCAGCACCTCATAAAAATCCCTTTTGTCGGGCAATCTCTCCACCTCAATTTCCGCAGCAGTGGCCGGAGAGACCAAAGCTGTAGCTCAGTTTATTTTTGCAGGGAGCCGCTCGAACGATCTCCCACTATTTCCTCTTGGCAAATGACAAAAAGAATCTTTCGATTCTTTTTGTCATTTGCGGCCAGTCTATTATAGCAGCTTACTTCTCGTCGTCAACCTCGGTGTAGTCCACATCGACGACATCCTCGCCGTCAGCTGCGGCGGCCTCACCCTCGGCGGCAGCGCCGGGCTCGCCGCCCTGGGCTTGCTGCTCCTTGGCGGCCTGCTCATACACCTTGGAGGAAGCTTCGTAGAGAACCTTCTGCAGCTCCTCCTGCTTTGTCTTGATGGCATCGATATCGGTGCCCTTGACAGCTTCCTTCAAAGCGTCAAGTTTGGCTGTGAGGTCGCTCTTCTCGCTCTCGCCGATCTTGTCGCCCATCTCGCTCAGGGTCTTGTCGGCCTGATAGATCAGCTGATCAGCATTGTTGCGGACATCAACCTCTTCCTTGCGCTTCTTGTCCTCGGCGGAGAACTGCTCGGCCTCTTTGACGGCCTTCTCAATGTCGTCCTTGGACATGTTGGTGGAGGAAGTGATCGTGATGTGCTGCTCCTTGCCGGTGCCCAAATCTTTGGCGGAGACATTGACGATGCCGTTGGCATCCAGGTCAAAGGTCACCTCGATCTGGGGCACGCCGCGGGGCGCAGGGGGGATGTTGTCCAGGTGGAAGCGGCCCATGCTCTTGTTATCAGAAGCCATCTCCCGCTCGCCCTGGAGCACATGAACCTCAACGGAGGTCTGGCCGTCGGCCGCGGTGGAGAAGGTCTGGGATTTCTTGGTGGGGATAGTGGTGTTGCGGTCGATAATCTTGGTGAACACGCCGCCCAAGGTCTCAAGGCCCAGGGAAAGGGGCGTAACGTCCAGAAGCAGCAGGCCCTTGACGTCGCCTGCAAGCACGCCGCCCTGAATGGCAGCACCGATGGCCACGCACTCGTCGGGGTTGATTCCCTTGAAGGGCTCCTGATCCATGTAACCCTTCACCGCATCCTGCACGGCGGGCACACGGGTGGAACCGCCCACCAGCAGAACCCTGTGAATGTCGGAGGGTTTGAGCCCAGCGTCGGAGATTGCCTGCTTCATGGGGCCCATGGTGGCCTCCACCAGGTCGCCGGTCAGCTCGTTGAACTTAGCCCTGGTGATTGTGATGTCGAGGTGCTTGGGGCCGGAGGCGTCGGCGGTGATAAAGGGCAGGTTCACGTTGGCGGTAGTCATGCCGGAAAGCTCGACCTTCGCCTTCTCCGCAGCCTCCTTGAGGCGCTGCATGGCCATTTTATCCTGCCGAAGGTCAATGCCGCTGTCCTTCTTGAACTCGTCCGCCAGAAAGTCGATGACGCGGTCGTCAAAGTCGTCGCCGCCCAGCTTGTTGTTGCCCGCAGTGGCCAGAACCTCCTGTACACCATCACCCATCTCAATGACAGAGACGTCGAAGGTGCCGCCGCCCAGGTCGTAGACCATGATCTTCTGGTCGTTTTCCTTATCCATGCCGTAAGAGAGGGCCGCGGCGGTGGGCTCGTTGATGATGCGCTTGACCTCAAGGCCCGCGATCTTGCCCGCATCCTTGGTGGCCTGGCGCTGTGCGTCTGTGAAGTAGGCGGGAACGGTGATGACCGCTTCCGTGACCTTCTCGCCCAGATACGCCTCCGCATCCTCCTTCAGCTTCTGGAGAATCATTGCGGAAATCTGCTGGGGGGTGTATTCCTTGTCGTCGATCTTTACCTTGTAGTCGGTGCCCATGTGGCGCTTGATGGACATGACGGTTCTGTCGGGATTGGTGATAGCCTGGCGCTTGGCCACTGTGCCCACCATGCGCTCGCCGTCCTTGAAAGCCACCACAGAAGGGGTTGTTCTGCCGCCTTCCGCGTTGGGGATGACGACGGCCTCGCCGCCCTCCATAACTGCCACGCAGGAGTTTGTTGTACCCAGGTCAATGCCGATTATCTTTGCCATAACGTTCTTCTTCCTTTCAATTTCAGTATATATAGGGATTGCGTCGGGGAATATCCCCACGCGGTGCTTGCCTGTTTTCGGCGGGACGAGTGTCTGTCATGAGCCCCGCCGTATCATAAACCGGCTCTTGCCGGATTATAAAGCCTGTTCATTAATGCTTGCCAAAAGGACTGTGAAAATATCCTGTATTTGCAAATTTTACTTGGTCAAACTAATTGGCTACCTGCACCATGGCGTGCCGGATCACCCGGTCGCCCAGCTTGTAGCCCTTCTGCATCACCATGGAGACCGCATTCTTGCCGAACTGCTCGTCGTCCACATGCATGACGCAGTTGTAGAGATTGGGGTCGAAATCGTCGCCCACCTGGCCGAAGGCCTCCACCCCAAAGCCGCCCAGCAGCTCTTTGAAGCTCTGGTAGATCATTTCGATACCTTTTGCGAACTCCCCGGTGCCGGAATCAAATTCCATCGCACGCTCAAAGTTGTCCAGAACCGGGAGAAACTTGCCCAATGTCACACAGGTGGCGTTGGGGTATATCTCATCCTTTTCCCTGGCGCTCCGCTTGCGGAAGTTGTCGTACTCAGCCATGAGGCGCAGGTACTTATCGTTGGCCTCGGCTAGTTGCCGTTTCAGCTTGGCTGTCTCGTCGGGAACCTCCTCGGCGACGGCGTCTTCAGCCTCTCGCTCTTCCTCTTGTACCTCCGCCTCCAGAATCTCGTCCAACTCGGCGTGATCCTCGGCGATGGCCTCCACTCGATCCATATCGTCCAAAACCGGTGTCTCCTTCCAATTCGATATTGTAATTCAAATGATTTAACCCTGATCCTCGGGCTCCAGCATCTCGTTCATCAGCTCACCCAGCGTCTTGGCAAAATACTCCAGATGCGGAATGACCTTTGCGTAGTTGAGCCGCACCGGCCCGATCAGACCCACTGTGCCCGCAGGCTTGCCGCCCACCTGGTAGGTGGTCACCATCACCGACGAACCCGTCAGCTCCATCAGCGCGTTTTCCTTGCCGATGAGAACCTTGAAGTCGGCCATGTCGTCGCCGAACAGCTTGTGCATACTCGCCCTGTCCTCGAACATGCCGAGGAGATCTCGGGCCAGTCTGCCCAGCTCGTCGCTGTAGTCCAGCAGCTTAGTGGTGCCGCTGATGTAGTAGGCGCCGTCGGCAACCTCCTTGCACAGCTCGTAGATGGCCAGCAGCATGGTGGTGAAGATGCGGGTGTGCTCGCCCAACCGGAGCGAAACCGAACTGATGTAGGCGGAGGTGATGGATTCGATGCTCCGCCCCGCAAAGCGGGCGTTGGCAAATTTGTAGAAGAATGCGATGAGCTCGGGCGTTGTGTAGAAATCCACCCGGCAGACCTTGCTTCGGATGACGCCATTGCTCGCCACCAGCACCAGCACAACGGTGCTGTCCCCTGCGGCGATGATCTCGATGCGCTTGACGCTCACCGACTTCGGCACGATGGAGGAGGTGACCGAGGCGTAGCCCGTGTAGTCGGAGAGTGCGTCCGCCGCCTCGCCCAGAAGCTTGTCGGGGTCAGGGTTGCGGACGTTGAAAAGGGAAGAAATCTCCGCCTGCTCCTCCTTGGTCAGGGGCTGACACTGCATGAGGTCGTTGATGTACTCCCGAAAGCCAAGGTGAGTGGGGATCCGCCCGGCGGAGGTGTGTGGCTGCTCCAAGTAGCCCAGCTCATAGAGTTGTACCATGTCGCTGCGAATTGTCGCGGAGGAAACTCTGCGGGCCAGTTTATCCATAATGGATTTTGAGCCCACGGGGCTTCCTGTTTCAATATACTCCTCCACAATGGCGGAAAGTATCTCTTTCTGTCGCTGTGTCAGTTGCGTTTCCGCCACCTCCTAAAAGCAGACATCCCCGTATGGGGTATGGGGAAATCGCTATATCATAAGACTTTAGCACTCAATCTCTCTGAGTGCTAGGATAAATTTAGCACGATTTTTCCCTTTTGTCAAGGTCTTTCACAGATTGTTTACAAAAAAATTAGCGCTCTAGTGGTAAGAGTGCTAATTTGCGTTTTTACATCTTTTTATTCAAAATCCAGGCAGTCAAAGAGCATTCCCTCAGCCGCCTCTTTGGAGGCTTCGGAGTCGTTCCAGTAGTCGGCGTAGAAGTAGAGGAAAGTATCAGTATCCAGCTCTGTCACCAAGAACATCTGGGTGAGGTAGGGTTCGCTGTCCTCCTGATAGGTGGTCTCAACCTCAAGATACCAGGTGGGCTTTCCGTGGAAGTCGATCTCCTCTTTTTTGACCAGCTCGTAGCTGTAGTCCTCCGTCTCGTAGAGGATATTGTATTCCAGGTCGCTCAGGTAATCCTCCATAGTGTACTCGATGTAGTAGTCCAGGTAGCCCTCCATCCCGGCGTGGTCGTCGTGGTTGGAGCGCCCCTTGTTGGCAATGTTGAACAGCGTGATGCTGTAGTAGCCCTGGCTCAGCTCCTGAAAGGGCAGCGAATCCATATCGTCGGACTCCTCGGGGGTCTCGGTCATGGCCCCTTCGTCCAGCTCGCTGATGTAGTAGCCCTCGGGCACCGTCAGCTTCAGGCCGGTGGCGCCGTTATAATAGACTTTCTCCTCCTGGGTCGCTTTGGGCAGAGGGGCGGTGCTGGAAGAGCTGTCCTCCGCCGCTGAAGAATGCTCCTCGGCGCTGCTGCCGGTACTCGCAGAGCTGCTCTCACTGTTGCTGGAATCCAGCCCCAGCATCTGGTTGATCGGGCTGCCCTCTTCGCAGCCGGCGAGTCCAAAGACCATCATCAATGCGCACAAAAGCGCCGCAATTCGCTTACTCATTTCGATTCCTCCAAAACACATTTTATTTCTATTAAATAACCGCAAATGAACTGTCTTTCAGCAGTTACTTTATTACCGCCTGTGCAGCTCCCGTTCCACCCTGCGGAGATGCCGGGAGTTCTGGGGCGGGTACAGGTCGTCAACAGGAGAGATATACCGCCTGGAGCTCCACCGCAGGTAGGCCTTGCGCACCAAAAGCTGGGCCGCCAGCACACTGAGCGCCCCGCAAACCAACACCGCCGCAATCTTTCCAAACAGTTTCATCTCAGTCCTCCCTAGACGCCCAATTTCCTCCGCCGTTCAAAATCGCTTACTCAATATCCCACTACCCGAAAGCTGCCCATGCTGGAAAGGGCGAAGGGCCGGCTCCCCGCGAAATCCGCCGGATAGCAAGAGCCCTGGTGGGAAGCGGGCCGCAGCTTGTAGAAGTTGCCGGGGAAATCCCTGTTCTTTTCCAGCGGCAGCGGGCCTCCCAGCCGTTCCAGCGCCTCCAGGGGGAGAAAGACATCCCACCCCCAGTAGACGCCCTGCAAGTCCTCCCCATCCCGAGAGCGGGAGCGGAGCGGAAGCGGCATTGTCTCCTCCCCAATCTCCACCCACGCGGACACGCCCTCCATACCGGGAACAGCCCGAAGGTGCAGGGCAGCTTCCCCGTCGCGGAAGGGATACAGCACGGCGCGGAGCTCACTGTCCGGCCCCGGGGCCACCTCAAAGGCAAGCATCCGGGCGGCCAGGCTCTCGCCCGTCAGGCAGAGGCTGCACTGGGCATAGGGCTTGTAAGAGCCCTTTTCCAGCGGGTACTTCGTGATCTTCCCCACCGGCAGCGCCTCGAAATTTACCTGGGCATCGGTGGCAACGCTGCTCACCGCAAAGAACTCATTGTTCATCATGTCCTCCAGTTAACCTGATTTGCCATCGCAAAATATGATCCATATTAAGTAGTGGCAAACGAGGCCCGGATTATTGCAGTAAAAATATCGTTTTTCACCGCACCACGGCGCCATATCCCTCGGCCAGCAGCCGGAGGGTGTTCTCCTCCGCCTCACTGCGGGCGTCAATCATCGCCCGGCCGGGATAGGCCAGCAGGCAGGCCTCCAGCAGCACGGGGTCTTCGGACAGCAGGCAGACAGGCAGGCGGGGCAAGTGTGCGTTTGCGGCGAAGTGATCGGCGTCCTCCGCCGTGCGGATGTAGAAAAGCAGGGCGTCCACGCCCAGATCCTCCTGCTCCAGGATTTCCTCCGCCAAATCCCGCTCCCCCAGAATGGGCGCGGAGAGGCTGAAGTCCTCCTCAAGATAGTAGACGCCGCTCCCGTCCGCCAGCAAAATCGGACTGTCCTCGGGGCGGAGAAGCCGCCTGGGAGAAGCCGTAAAGCGTTCCAACTTGACAGCCAGCGCCTCCGCGCTCTCACCCTCCGGTGCAGAGGCAAAGCGAGCGCCGTCGTTGAAGTATTGGAACATAACACCCTCCCGCTCGGGCAGGATGCCCAGGGGGATTTCCGCGTAGGGGAGCAGGCGGGGCAGAATGCCGTCCAACTCTTCCCCTCTGCCCTGGATGCCGAAGCCGCTGAGTCCCAGCGCCTGTAGGCAGATCAGTGCAGCCAGGGGATCGTCCCCCTCCTCGCTCTCCCCATCCTCCTCCACGCCGAGAAAGCCGTAAACGGGCAGTCCGGCCTGGCGGGCGCCCAACAGGGCGAGGCGCAGCTCCTGCAGGGTTCCGAAGCCCTCAAGGCTGATCACATCGTGGCCGGGAAGAGCTCTCAGGGCCAGCTCGGCGTAGAGGGTGACCGCTTCCAGGGAGGTGCGCTCCCAGGGGTGGCTCTCCCCCAGAGAACTGCCGGGCAGGGGATGGATGCGCAGTGCGTTCAGCACGCCGTGGGGTGTTGCGATTACGCCAACCCCGGTTTCGGGATAGGCGGAAGCTCGGGCGTTCCGTTCTCGGGGTGGGTCGCCCGAGGCGGATAAGGGTATGTCCATTTGGTAATTCTTCCTTTCTTTTTTACAGATTGTCTGTAACTGGCTTCAAAATATGAAATGATACTATCCGTATAATAATTCTTTCTTTTACGATTAGTATCTTACTTTTGAATGCAGCACTGTCTCTTACATTGACTCCGGCGCAGTGATTTTCAGCATGCCCAGAAGGTTGGTGAGGGTGGTGCGGGTGGCCGTGCAGAGAGCCAATCTCGCGTTGGTCAGTCGCCCGTCCTCGTTGCCCACCACGCGGCACCTGGTGTAAAACTTGTGGAAGAGATTGGCCAACTCTGTTGCGTAGCGGGTGAGGCTGGCGGTGTCGTATCTCGCGACCACGCCCACAATCACACCGGGGAACTTGGCGATCCCGCGTATGAGCTCAACCTCGTCGGGTTCTGTCAGAATCGCAAGCTCTTCGGGTGTGGGGTCTTTGAGCTTTACACCTTCTTCCGCCGCCTTTTTGAGAATGCTGCTGATCCGGGCGGGGGCGTATTGGACGTAGTAGACCGGATTTTCAGAAGACTGCTTTACCGCCAAATCCAAGTCAAAGTCGACGGTAGCGCCCAAGTCCCGGTCGTTGAAGAAGAAGCGGGCGGCATCCACCGGAACCATCTCCAGCAGCT
>JBKEBS010000061.1:0-2561 GCA_047973265.1 Oscillospiraceae bacterium | reverse complement strand
CTGGCCAACGCCCGGATGATCCAGCAGGGCGACCGTGACGGCGCTGTCGTCGCCCAGGCGAAGCAGGATCTGCTGGACTTGACGGTTCCCTCCTCGGTGGAAATACAGATGGCCGCCGCGAATGAACGAAGTTGATCCAAATTAGCTCTTGCAATCCCAGTGCAAAAATGATAAGATAAACCGTAGTCTGCGCGGCGAAAGACAACAGCCGCACAAAGCCAACACCGAAGGGAGGGTGTACCATGCCAAACAGCAAAGCAGCAGCCAAGAGGGTTCGGGTAAATGCCGCGAAGAGCCAGCGCAACAAGGCGGTTCGCTCCGATCTCAGAACTGCTATCAAAAAGGCCGAGCTTGCGCTCACCGAGGGCAGCGAGGATAAGGTTCAGGTGGTTCGCTTCGCCATGTCCAAGATAGATCGCGCTGTCAGCAAAGGGATTCTGCACAAGAACAATGCAGCCCGCAAAAAGTCCCAGCTGTCCAGCCGCCTGAACAAAGCCTAGAGCAAAATGCTCAGACTGTGAAAGACAGCCCTGCCAACCCGCCGTGTTGTGGGATTCGGCGCGGCTGTTTTTGCTATCCGTACTCGACAGGGTTCGACAATACAAGGAGGTGCCGCCCATGTTGGACAATCTGGTCAAACAGGCCAAGAGCCTGAAAAAGAAGGCCACACGGCTGGAGAAAGAGTATCTCCCCCAGCCGAAGCGCAAAAAGAAGACAGACATCGCAATTGGAGTAGCTTTCGTAGGGGCCATTGCCGCGCTGCTGGTGGTCGCGGGCTACGTGATCAGCCGAATCTCCGGCGACCAGGCCTACCGGGAGCGCTGGAAGGATTACAACGACTGCGGTTGGGCATAAAAAGGTATTCCCATGAAAATAGTTGTGATTGACGGCCAGGGCGGCAGGATGGGCCGCTCTATCATTGAGGAGCTGCGGGCCAATCAGATAGAGGCGGAGATTGTCGCAGTCGGCACAAACGGCGCGGCCACCGCCACCATGATGGGCGCGAAGGCCGATGCGGGCGCGACAGGGGAAAACGCTGTGATCGTGAACTGCCGCGACGCCGACTATATCATCGGCCCCGTGGGCATTCTCGTTGCGGACGCGCTGCACGGGGAGATTTCACCCGCCATGTCCGTGGCGGTGGGGCAGAGCAAGGCGAAGAAAATTCTGCTGCCGGTCAGCCGCTGCAACACATGCATTGTGAGCACCCAGGATATGCCCCTGGGCGAGATGGTGAAGCAGCTCTCCAAGTTGATTCTGGGATAACGCAAAGAACAAGCCGGTGCGCAAAAGGTGCGCACCGGCTTGTTTTGCATTTGTAAGGGTCAAGCCCTGGTTACAGGGATGCCTTCCAGGCGTCGTACTGCTTTGTGAATTCATCCATTACGGTATTCAGACCAGCGGCCTCCGCCTTTGCCTTCCAGTCGGCGACAGTCGCGTCGATATCCTCCACCATGCCCAGATTGAGGGTGGGGCAGATTTCGTCCCGCAGGGCGTCCAGGGCGGCAAGCTCGCTCTTAACCGGCTCTACGTCGAAGCGGAAAGCGGTTGTGGCGGGGTTGACAGCCTTGGCCAGCTGCTCGGCCTCAAAGGTCAGCTGCCCGGGCAGGGTGTCGGCATCCTCGGGGGCGGCGCCGGGAGTCCGGTTGAAGCACCAGGTGCTGGGATTCCAGGGATACTTCTCCGCGTCGGGGCCCGCTGTGCGGGTGCCGTTCTCGTTCAGGATATAGTGGGTGCCCTCAATGCCGCCCACCAGTTTCAGGTAGATGTCCATGTCGTTTTTGGCAAGGTCGACGAACATGGCGGCGCGCTCGGGATTCTTGGAGGCGGCTGCGATGGCGATGCAGTCGTTGGTGTACAGCGCCTGGGTGCGGATGGTATCGGGGTTGATGTCCAGGGCCTCGTATGTCCACTCGGGATTGTTCTTGACCAGGTTCTTTGCAGCCAGGAAAATGGGAGTATTCCAGGTGAGGGAGGAGGATTTGCCGTTTTCAAAGGCGTCCCGCACCTGCTCGGTGTTGGAGATGGCGTTCTTGGACCAGAAGCCCATGTCGTTCCACTTCTTCATCAGCGCGTAGTAGTCCATGGCGTCGTCCCGGAACCACTTGTACTCGAAACTGGAGGATTCGGGGGCGTCGGTAGAGCCCGTATACTGGTAGCAGAGGTCGGTGTTGGCGATGAAGACCAGCTGGTTGGGCTGTGTCCAGCCGATGCGCTCGAAGCCGCCGGTGCGGTCGCCTGTGGCGGCGAAGGGCAGCATGCCGCTCTCGTTTTCCACCACTGCGGCGAAGTAGTCCTCAATATCCTGGATTGAGCCCTTCCCGAAAAAGTAGACAACAACCTCAACAGGCAACGAGATAAAAGTCGCGGGCGAATTCATTCGGGGAAATCCATCCAATAGCAGAGTGCGGGCGGAAAGAATTGTAATACGCCTCAATGTACTCAAAAATGGAAAGTTGTGCCTGGCGTCTGGAAATGTAATGGGTTAGGTGGACCAATTCACATTTGAGGCAGGAGAAGAAGTTTTCCGCAACAGCGTTGTCATAGGGGTCACCCTTGCG
>JBKEBS010000060.1:0-71135 GCA_047973265.1 Oscillospiraceae bacterium | reverse complement strand
TGAACCGGGTAGTCCCTGGGAAAATGGATACTGCGAAAGTTTTAACTCCAAGATGCGGGATGAGTTCTTAAACGGTGAGATTTTTGATACCCTGTTGGAAGCCGAAATCCTTACCAGACACTGGGTTGCTACATACAATTCCATCAGGCCCCACAGCTCTTTGGGCTATTTGCCACCAGCCCCTCAAACCGTGCTCATCTCTGCTTAAGTCTAACTTTATTTCTGTATACATTTTTGGGGGTTGACCACAAGCCATTCGCCGTCGATCATGCAGCCGACGTCCATATTGATGCCGTATTTGACCTTTCGGATAAGTTCGGCGTCGCCAGCGTTGCCGATGCAGTAGAGATATCCGCACAAAAACCGCAGGTATTCGCTGCTGCCCGGCTGATAGTCCGCCAGCTCCTGCTCCAGCAGGGCGCAGATTTCCGGGCGGAGCGCCTCGTCAAAGCGGTATCCGAAGCGTTCGGCAAGCTCTTTAGCGCGAATCTCGTTTTGGTCTAGATCCAGTTCCGCCGCCAGCTCCATCACGAGCCGGACTGCTTCCTCGATCTGCTGCTTCAACGTGTCAACCGATGTCACCGGTATCCTGCGCACCGGATACTCCCAATCGAAGTCCTTCACGATGGAAATAAAGAAGCCATTGTTTCCACTAAACCAGCTGGCGTCCAAGCGGTCATATTCTTCCGGATATGCAACTTCTTCGCCATACCAGCCGACATCCAGAAGATAGCCTCCGGGGTACTGCACCTGGAGCAGATCTTCCTTCAAGTAGTCAAGGCTGTCAATATAGGTGATCGTTCCGGCTTTGTAGTCAATCGTATCAAACATCATCCACACCTCAATTTTGTATGATTCATTATATCAAATTATGTGCATCGAATCTACACAAGTTCAGCGGGAGCAGGTGAAAGCTGTCCTGTTTTCTGGTAGAATAGAAGATAGGACAACTCTGCCCGCAGACGGGAAAGGAGATTTATGACAGGACGTCTGCATGTGAAAAAAGGTTACTACTATATCATTCTGAATTATAAAAGCGAGGCCGGAAAATATAAAGCCAAATGGGTTTCAACTGGCCTGCCCGAGCGGGGCAACAAGCGCAAGGCGGCGCAGAGGTTGCGGGAAGTGCTGCAGGAATACGAGGACAACCAGGCGAAGCTGTTTACCGGGATGCCGATGAGTGATCTGCTGGACGACTGGCTTGCGGTGAAAAAGACGGTGGTGCGCCCCAACAGCTGGGAAAACTACCGCGCGACGGTGGAGACCCAGGTGCGCCCCTATTTTAACGAGCTTGGCCTTTCGATCCAGGAGCTACAGCCCGCCCATATCCAGAAATACTACACCGTAAAATGCGAGGGAGGGCTTTCCCGTGCGACGCTGGACAAGCACCACACCATCATCAAATGCTCGCTGGATTATGCCATTGAGACGCTTGGGGTGCTGAAATACAACCCGGCAGAAAAGGTTGTGCTGCCCCGCAAGGAGAAACGTGTTCCCACCTTCTACGATGAGCAGCAGCTCAAAACGCTTTTCAAGGTGATGGAGGGAGAATCCATTGAAGCGGCGGTGCGCCTCTCGGCAACCTATGGGCTGCGCAGAAGCGAGGTGCTGGGGCTGCGGTGGTCGTCAGTAGACTTCGGGAAGAAAACCATTGTTGTTCAGCATACGGCGGTACGCTGCGGGCATCAGGTCATTTATGACGACCTGGTAAAGACTGGCAGCAGCCTGCGCACACTCCCGCTTACAGCGGATATGGAGCTTTACCTGAAACGGCTCCGCCAAAGCCAGCGCTGTATGCAGGAGCTTTCCGGCAGTTGCTACGACCAGAATGCGTACCTCTGCAAATGGGAGGATGGAAAGCCGCTTGATCCCGCCTATGTCTCCGCCCGGTTCCGCAAGCTGCTCAAAGATAACGGGTTGCCAAAAATCCGGTTTCATGACCTGCGGCACTCCTCCGCGAGCCTGCTCATCAATATGAGCTTTACCCTCAAGGAGGTGCAGGAGTGGCTGGGGCACGGCAGCATTGCCTCCACCAATATTTACGCCCACCTGCTTTATAAGTCTAAGGAGGGCATGGCGGAAAAGGTCAATGCGGCACTGCAAATGGAGCCCTCGGAAGACGAAACGCCGCAAATTCGGGGTTCGTAGAACACTCTGTAGAACAGCCCAATTTGCAACAAATTCGCAGAACTTTTGATAACAAAAAAAGTCCTCTAACCCGCATGGTTAAAGGACTTTTCGTTGGAGCGGGTTACGAGGCTCGAACTCGCTACCTCCACCTTGGCAAGGTGGCGCTCTACCAGATGAGCTAAACCCGCATATATCGGCCTTTACTACCGCAAAAGCCGCTATTGGTCTTCCGCCAACACTGACGTGAAGGGAGAAGTTGGTGCCTCCGGTCGGAATCGAACCAACGACACGTGGATTTTCAGTCCACTGCTCTACCGACTGAGCTACAGAGGCAAAGTACCAATCTAAAAGATTGGCATGGCGACCCGGAAGGGACTCGAACCCTCGACCTCTAGCGTGACAGGCTAGCGTTCTAACCAGCTGAACTACCGGGCCGTACTGGGCAAAACTGACTTCACAGCATCGCCATTTCGCCGCAAAGACAACGACGATATTATAATACAGCCCAATTCTTTTGTCAATCTATTTTTTACAAAATAGAAAAAAGTGTATTCACTGCCTTGCGTTTTGCAGGCTCACCCGCATGCTCCACATCCCTGGCAACCTCCACAAGCTTGCCCTCCTCGTCCACCACATAAAAGAATTTCTCCCCGAAGTCCTTCCACAGGTCGTACAACACGGAGCTGCTGCTGTTGGGCATACCCGTCACCACATGGCGGCACTCATATTGCTGTATGGCGCTCCGCATCACGGCCACTTTGTCCTCCTCGAACAGCAGCCTCATCACGGCGTTATTTTTCTTGGAGCAGCTGAACAGGTAGTCGATGGCTTCGGGGTTCAGCGTGTATTCCGCATCCAATATTCCCACGACGACAAGCTCGCAGCCGTTTTTTTCAGCCACCTGCCTTCCGGCGGAGATGATGCGGTCGCAACTGAACTGACTGGTCACAAAGGCCATAGTATTGGTCACGGGGGAGCCCTCCAAGCCCGCGAACGGGCGTTAATTTATCTAGTCTGAATAAAAGCTGCGCAAAAACGGCCACCTTTGTTGCCGTTTTTATTGTATCCGAAAGATTTGAATAAACTGTGAGGAAGGGGCTAATAAATTGACAATTACGCCATTGATTCCTGTTGCATCAAAAGGGTATAATAATTACATGATATTAAAATGAAAAGACATCCCATTGTCGCAGAGGAATGACATCAATGACCCAAAGCAGCACCTGGTTTAATTTAGATACCGCCGCCAATATTTATCCGGCCATCAGCAATGACCGCAATACAAACGTGTACCGCCTGTCCTGCGAACTGCGGGAGACGATTCGCCCCGAGGTGCTAAAGCAGGCGCTGGACAAAGCGATGGAAGCCTACTCCTACTTCCGGGTGGTCATGCGGCGGGGGCTGTTCTGGTTCTACCTGGAACCCACCGACCAGGAGCCGGATGTAGTGCTGGAATCCCAGCGCCCCTGCGCCCGCATTTTCTACAAGCAGATCAAGTCGCTGCTCTTTCAGGTCAGCTACTTTGGCGGACGCATTAATCTGGAGATGTTCCATGCGCTTGCCGACGGCGGCGGCGCTATCGATTTCATGCGCACAATCGTCTATGAGTATCTGGTGCTGGTTCACAGGGAGGAGCTGCCTTCCCCCCTGCCGGTGTTGGATATTTCCCCCTCCTCCCCTCCCTATCAGGCCGAGGACAGCTTTCTGCGCTACTACACGGAGGAGGGGGGCAAGCAGGGCCCCTTCTTCAAGAAAGCCCTGTTGTTGGGCGGCACAACCCTGCCCTCAAACAGCGTGCAGGTAATCTCCGCCAAAACCAGCGTAAGGGCCGTCTTGACCCTCGCCAAGGGGAAAAAGGCCACCCTCACTGCCTATCTCACCGCGCTGCTCATCTGTGCGGTCTACACCGAGATGACCCCCCGCCGCTTCGCCTCCAGGGACATCGGCGTCACTATTCCGGTGGATTTGCGGGGTCACTTCGCCTCCAGCAGCTCCCGCAATTTTTTCGGGGTCGTCAACGTCCGCTACAACTTCATGGGCGGGGCCGTCGACTTCGACCGGGTGCTGGAATCGGTCACCGGGCAGCTCAACAGCAAGGTTGGAGTGGAGAATCTTGCCCGCTCCATCAACTACAATATTTCGCTGCAAAAAAATATCTTCGCCCGGTTTGTGCCCCTTTTCCTCAAGAATTTCGTTCTGAAACGAGGATACCGCCGCAGCGAATCCACAGCAACCACCGTCTTGTCCAACATGGGGCGCATTCTCATGCCGGAGGAATTCGCCCCCTACATCGACAATTTCTCCTGTCTTTTGAACCCCTCCCCCATCCAAAAGGTCAAATTGTGCGTCTCCTCCTACCGGGACGCCCTGATGCTGAACTTCACCTCCTGCATCGCGGAGACCGGCATCCAGAAATATGTTCTGCGGCATCTGGCCGCGGAGGGCGCGCCGGTTTGCATCACAACCAACACCGGCACAAACATGGATAGTTTTGCGCCTGTTCCGGAAGATCAAACAGAGCTTGGCCTATAGAAAGGAGTGGATTTGCGTGAAGCACTGTGAGCGCTGCAATGTCGATGTGGACAGCCCTGTGAGCCGCTGTCCCCTCTGTTATACCATGCTCTCCCCCGCCGACAATAAGCCGGAGGTTCCAACCTACCCGGATCTGTCGGAACAGGCGGAAAAGTACAACCTCGTTTTCCGCATTCTGGTATTTCTTTCCCTGGCTATTTCGGTCACCTGTCTCACCATCAACATAGCCACTAACACCGATTTCATGTGGTCGCTTCTCGTCGTCATCAATATCCTCTACATGTGGGTCGCTATCGGCACCGCCATCCGTAAGCGAAATACCATCGGCTTCAACATTATGGTGCAGGTAGTGAGCCTGGCCGCTTTGGTCGTCTTTCTCGGCAACTTCCTCGACTTCAGCCGGGCCGTGTTCAACTACATTTTGCCCGCCCTCTTCCTCTGCGCCACCCTGAGCATCAGCATCATCACCATTGTCCGCCGTATGAACGCACAGCAATTTATTCTCTATTTTATACTGGTTGGATTATTGGGTTTTATTCCCCTAGTGCTTATGCTGCTGGGCTTTACTACTGTCCGCTGGCCCTCCCTCATTTCTGCCGTCTACTCCGGCCTTTCCCTGGTGAGCTTGTTTATCTTTGCCGACAACGCCACCAAAATGGAGCTCCGCAAGCGCTTTCATTTGTAGCCTTTTACTTTTCTGCTTTGACTTGCTAAATTACTGTTGACAGCGTCTCCGTTTTGGAGTATAGTATAAAGCATATTAATCTTGCGGGAAGGAAAACCACTCATGCTTTCGTCTGCCGCCTCCAAACTTTATAGCTATTTTAGCGGCCTGGGCTATTACTTTAGCGTGGGCTTTTTTGGATGCGACAATTTGATAAGACAGCCGGATAGCCGCGGTGTTGTGCCGCAGTAATCCATATTGATTCGGAACCGAAAGGGCCGGCTGTCTTGTGCAGTCGGTTCTTTTTATTTTTGAGAAAGGACTGATTCAAATGGTAGTAATTGTTAAGCCGGGCACACCCAAGGAGAAGCTGGACACCTTTTTGGAGTGGACTAAGGACATGGGCCTGGATAATAACGTCATCGTAGGCGAAAAGCTCACAATCGTGGGGCTGATCGGCGACACCACATCCATCGATCTCAACCTCATCCGCTCCATCTCCATCGTCGAGGATGTCCGCAGAATTCAGGAGCCCTACAAGAGCGCCAACCGCAAGATGCACCCCGAGGACACCCACATCGAGGTGAGCGGCCGCACAATCGGCGAGGGCACCATCTCGATTATCGCAGGGCCCTGCTCGGTGGAGTCGGAGGAGCAGATCACCTGTGTGGCCGAGGCTGTGAAGAAGTCGGGCGCGGGCTTCCTCCGGGGAGGCGCTTTCAAACCCCGCACATCACCCTACGCCTTCCAGGGCATGCGGGCAAAGGGCATCGAGCTGCTGCTGGAGGCCAAGGCCCAGACAGACCTGCCCATCGTCACCGAGATCATGAGCATCGAGCACCTGGAACACTTTGAAAAGGTGGACATCATCCAGGTTGGGGCCCGCAACATGCAGAACTTCGAGCTTCTCAAGGAGCTGGGCCATGTGGATAAACCCATTCTGCTGAAAAGGGGCCTCGCCAACACCCTGGAGGAGCTGCTCATGAGCGCCGAGTACATCATGGCGGGCGGCAACAAGAAGGTCATCCTCTGTGAGCGGGGCATCCGCACCTTTGAGACAGCCACCCGCAACACCTTGGACATCTCCGCCATCCCCTTCCTCAAATCCCGTTCCCATCTCCCTGTGATGGTCGATCCCAGTCACGCGGCGGGACACGCCTGGATGGTGCCATCCCTGAGCAAGGCGGCGGTGGCTGCGGGGGCGGACGGTCTCATCGTCGAGGTGCACAACGACCCGGAGCACGCCTGGTCTGACGGGGCCCAATCCCTGCGTCCGGAGGAGTTCGAGGCCCTGATGGGCGAGCTTACGCCCATGGCGAAGCTGCTTGGGAAAGAAATGGGAGCGTAGCAAATGAAAAAAATCACACTTGCACTTACACTCATTTTTGTCATGCTGACCCTTGGAGGCTGTTCTCTCACAGAATTCGACGGGAGCAGAACAGGAAATCAAAGCCAACTAATCATGGACTACAAAGTTCTAAATACAACGGATTCTCAAATACTGGAACTTCAAGAGGGCGATTCTGTTGATTTTGTAGTTACCAGCGAGTCCGGCGCATTGAACATAACCTTGCAAAAAGAAGACGACGAGCCGATCTATCGCGGCATCGATATTCCAACAAGCACCTTTACCGTAGAAATAGATAAAACCGGCAGCTATACGGTTTCTGTGACAGGTGAAAACGCCAAGGGCGGCGTAAGCATTGTCAAAAGGGAGAGCAACTAGCACTCTTTTCGCCGGTTTACTTCCATGCTCAAAATAAATCAACCGACAGGAGACAACCCATGAAAATTGCAGTTGTGGGGCTTGGCCTCATCGGCGGCTCCCTTGCCAAGGCGCTGAAAGCCCACACCCTTCACAAAGTGGGCGGCTATGACCAGAATCCGGACGTGCTTGCAAAGGCCATGGCGGATGGCGCTGCCGACGATATTGTTGAGGACAGCTTCGCCGGATGGGACATGGTGCTGATCTCCCTCTACCCCGCCGACACCATCGCCTTTCTGGAAAAATTCCGGGACAGCTTTTCCCCCGGCACGCTGATTGTGGATATGTGTGGGGTCAAGACCGCTGTCTGCCGCCGCGGCCGGGAGCTGTTCGCGGGAACCGGCGTGGATTTCCTGGGCGGCCATCCCATGGCGGGCCGGGAGTGCTCGGGGTATGACAACGCCCAGCCGGAGCTCTTCCGGGGAGCAAGCATGATTCTCACCCCGGAAAAAGACTTCCCCATCCAGCGCCTGGAGGACGCGGAATCCCTCTTCCTCAGCCTGGGCTTTGGCCGCATGACCCTCACCACCCCCCAGCACCACGACGAGGTCATCGCCTACACCTCCCAGCTTGCCCATGTGGTGTCCAGCGCCTACATGCAGAGCCCCACAGCGGAGGAGTACATGGGCTTCTCCGCCGGCAGCTTCGGCGACCTCACCCGGGTGGCAAAGCTCAACGAGGTGATGTGGAGTGAGCTGTTCCTCGCCAACGCAGGGCCCCTGGTAGAGCAGATCGATAACGTTCAGGCAAATCTCACCCGATTTCGGGCGCTAATCGCCGATGGAAAGCAGGAGGAGCTCCAGGAGCAGCTGCGCAAGGGCTGCCTGCTCAAGGAGAAAGTGGAAATAGAGCAGAATGAACAGAAAGGGGCGGGCAGGTCATGGAACTCATCCAGGTAAACACCGGAAAGCCCTACCAAGTCAAAATCGGCGAAGGACTCCTCGCTGCTGTCGGAGCGGAACTGAAACAGCTGAACACCCGCTACTCCAGAGTGGCCGTCATCGCCGACAGCAATGTCGCTCCCCTCTACTCGGCGCGGGTTTGCGAAAGCATTGGGGCAGAGGGCTATTCCGTCCTCCCTTTCACCTTTCCCGCCGGGGAGTCCTCCAAATCTATGAACGCCGCCATGGAGATCATCTCCTGGCTCACCGACAGCTCCTTTACACGCGGCGATTTGCTGGTCGCCCTGGGCGGCGGCGTCACGGGGGATTTGGTCGGCTTCATCGCCTCCATCTACCTGCGGGGCGTGGACTATGTCCAGATTCCCACCACCCTGCTGGCCGCCATCGACTCCTCGGTAGGGGGCAAGACGGCGGTGAATATCCCCCAGGGCAAAAACCTTGTGGGCAGTTTCTGGCAGCCCCGGCTGGTGCTCTGCGACACCGCGACGTTCTTCACCCTGCCCGAAAACATCTTCACTGACGGAGTGGCTGAGGCGGTCAAGTATGGCTGTATCTGGGACAAGACCCTCTTCGAGGCGCTGTCCAATCCGGGCTGGCGAAACTCCTCTTTGGAGCAGGTGGTTGCCCGTTGCGTGGCCATCAAGGCGGAGATCGTCGCCCAGGATGAGCGGGACAAGGGCCTGCGGCAGATTCTCAACTTTGGCCACACGGTGGGTCACGCAGTGGAGAAGCTCTCCGGCTTCGGAGTCTCTCACGGCAGCGCCGTCGCCATCGGCATGTGCGTGATTGCCCGCTGCGGGGAAGCCGCCGGCCTCACCGCTCCCGGCACAGAAGCGGCCATTGAGGAGGCCATGCGCAGCTATCACCTTCCCACCCGGCTGGAATATGGCATCCCACAGGTTGCCGCCGCCTGCCTCGGGGACAAGAAGCGGGAGGGGGACAGCATCAATCTCATCACCATCCCGGAAATCGGCAAATGGGCTATCACTCCCCTGCCGGTAGAGCAGCTGGAAGAATTCTTGAAGGAGGGGGAAAACCGCAATGGATAGAACCATTCAGCCGGGCAAGCTGCGGGGGACAATCGCCGCGCAGCCCTCCAAGTACGCCTCCCACCGGGCGCTGATCTGCGCGGCGTTGGCAAAGGGAGGCAGCGTCCTCCACAATCTCGCCGACAATGAGGATACAAAGGCGACAATCGGTGTCCTGCAGGCGATGGGGGCTTCCTTCTCCCCCCTCGACAGGGGCGAGTTGCTGGTGAAGGGGATCGCCCCCACCCGGGAACCGGTCGTCCTGGATTGCGGCGAGAGCGGCTCCACCCTGCGCTTTCTTCTCCCGGTTGCCGCTGCGCTGGGCATATCCGCCACCTTTACCGGCAGAGGCCGCCTGCCGCAGCGGCCCATCGGCGATCTGGCCGACGCTCTCGCGGCCCACGGCGTGCAGGTGGGTACTCCACAGAGCGAGGGGGAAATCCTCTCCGTCAGCGGGCAGCTCCAAAGCGGCGCGTTCACCCTGCCCGGCAATGTGAGCTCCCAATACATCACCGGCCTGCTCTTCGCCCTGCCCCTTCTCCCCGGGGACAGCGACATCCTCCTCACCACCCCGCTGGAATCCTCCGGTTATGTGGACATGACGCTGGAGATGCAGAGCAGCTTCGGCATCCGCATCGAGCGCGGGGAAAACTGTTTCCACATTCCGGGCGGGCAGTGCTACACTCCGGCGGAGGTCACCGTCGAAGGGGACTATTCCGCAGCGGCTTTTTGGCTGGCGGCGGGCGCCATTGGTTCCGACATCACGGTGACCGGCCTTCGGGAGGAATCCCTGCAGGCGGATCGCGCCATTCTTGAGGTGCTGCGGTTATTCGGTGCCTCTCTGGAGCGCCGGGAGGGCGGCTGCCGCATTTCCTCCGGCCACCTGGGCGGTATGCATCTGGATGTCTCCGATATGCCCGACCTTCTCCCCATCCTGGCGGTGGTCGCCGCCTGCGCCTACGGCACGACGGGTTTTGTCAATGCCGGGCGGCTGCGGGACAAGGAGAGCGACCGCATTCACGCCACGGCTCAGGGTCTCTCCGCCCTGGGCGCAAGGGTGGACGAGGGGCCGGACAGCCTGATCGTCTATGGCAGCACGCCCCTCATCGGCGGGGTTGTGGACGGCTTTGGCGACCACCGTATTGCGATGGCCATGTCCATCGCCGCGCTGAATGCCTCCGAACCCGTAACGATTCGCGGCGCGGAATGCGTGAACAAGAGCTATCCCACTTTTTATGATGATTTAGAATTATTGGGGGGTGTCAGCAATGTCCTCTAGCTGGGGCCGCAACATCCGCATTAGCCTGTTCGGCGAGAGTCACGGCGCATCCATCGGGGTTGTGATCGATGGTCTCCCGTCAGGCTATTCCCTGGATCGTGACCGCATCAAGGAGCTGATGGCCCGCCGCGCGCCGGGGGGCGCCTCCCACTCCACCGCCCGCCGGGAGCCCGACCACGTGGACATTCAGTCCGGCTTCTTCCGGGGAAAGACCACCGGCACGCCCCTCTGCGGCATCATCCGCAACACCGACACCCGCTCGGAGGACTACGCCCAGATGCCGCTACGCCCCTCCCACGGGGACTACACCGGCGCGGTGCGCTACTCCGGCTTTGGCGACCCCAGGGGGGGCGGGCACTTCTCCGCCCGGCTCACAGCACCCCTGGTCTTTGCGGGCGGTGTTGCCAAAGAGATTCTGCTGGCTCACGGTATCACAATCGGCGGTCACATCGCCTCTGTCGGCCCGGTGGAGGACAGCAGCTTCGATCCCGTGCACCTCGACCGGTCGCTGCTGCAAAGCCTCTCCTCCAAGCCCTTCCCCGTTTTGGATGGGTCGCAGGGAAAACGGATGGAGGGGGAAATCACCGCCGCTAAGATGAATTTGGACTCTGTGGGCGGCGTGGTGGAGTGTGCCGCTGTGGGCGTCCCCGCGGGGCTTGGCTCCCCCATCTTTGACGGGCTGGAAAACACCCTCGCCTCCCTCATCTTTGGCATTCCTGCAGTGAGGGGGGTGGAATTTGGCCTGGGCTTTGAAGCCGCCAAGCTGCGGGGCAGCGCCCACAACGACCCCTACATCCTGGAGGATGGCCAAATCAAAACGTCTACCAACAATCACGGGGGAATCATCGGGGGAATTACCAGCGGCATGCCGGTCGTCGTCCGGGTGGCTTTCAAACCCACCCCCTCCATCGCCCGGACTCAACAGACGGTGGACATGGCGGCCATGACGGAGGCCAAGCTGGAAATCCACGGCAGGCATGACCCCTGCGTGGTGCCCAGGGCTGTCCCCTGCGTGGAGGCCTGCCTGGCCCTGGGGCTGCTGGACAGTTTGATGGAAGGAGGCAATCCCAATGGACTTACAGGATTACCGCGACAGGATTGACGAAGTCGACACCCGGCTGGTGGAGCTCTTTCAGCAGCGCATGAGCCTCTCCCGCCAGGTGGCCGACTACAAGCTGGAACATGGCATGGAGGTGCTCCAGCCGGAGCGGGAAAGGGCGCTGCTGGACAGGCTCTCGGCGATGGCAGAACCGGACATGGCGGAGTATGTACGAGCGTTGTACACCGAGATCATGCGCCTCTCCCGCCAGGAGCAGCAAAAGCGCATTGAGCATGCAAAAAAAGAGGGGAAAGCCTAGTGCTTTCCCCTCTTTTTATTGCTTCTCCCGCAAATCCGCCACCGATTTCCGCTCCACAATAGTGGTGGGCACAATCGTGTGGAGCGGCTCGGGCACACGGCCCTCCAACTGGACGAGCAATGCATCCAGCGCGATGCGGGCAATAGAGGAAAAATCCTGGTTGACCGTGGTGAGGGGCACGAGGCTCCTGGCAGAATCCTCCAGATTGTCGAAGCCCGCCACCGACACCTGCTCCGGCACCGAGATGCCCTCCTGCTCCAGCGAGGCCATCAGCTGAAACGCCACCGGGTCGCTGAGGCAAACCACCGCCGTGATGCCCCTCTCCTGTATCCCGGTTAAAAGCCTGCGCAAATCCTTCTCTTTTTTCCCCTCGGTGCGGTGCCGCTCAAAGAGGCTGTTGGGGATCAGGAAATAGCCCCCAAATTCCTCCTGGAGGTTCGCGCTGTAAAGGGCTTCCATAAAACCGCGGTAGCGCTCCCGGATCGAGGAAGTTTCGGCGATGGAAAAGTTGGACACAAAGCAGATTTTGCGGTGTCCGCGCTCAATCAGGTATCTGGTGATGGCCGCGGCGCCCCCCACGTTGTCCGAGGTGACAGAGGGCAGCGGAAAGCCGTCGAAGCGCCTGTCCAGCATGACAAGGGGATAGCCCCGCACGCCGAGTTCAATGAGCAGCTGGGCGTTGGAGCTGCTGGTTGCGCCGTAGAGAATCATGCCCTCCACCCCGTCCCGCACCGATTTGCGGATGAATGCCTCCTCGGAGCGCACATCGTCGTGAGAAATATGAATGCTGAGATAGTAGCCCATGGCGCCAAGCCTGCCCGATATCTCCGCAACCATCTCCATGGATTTACTCCAGGCGTCGTCCCGCGCCAGTATCAGGGAGATCACCTTCATGCTTCCCGGCAGCGGCTCGCTGTGCTCGGCCACATAGGTGCCCCTGCCCTTCTCCCTGATCACGTAGCCCTCCCGTTTCAGCTCGTTGAGCACCCGGCGGGCCGTTATGTTGCTGATGCCGTGCAGCTCCGTCATCTGCGCTTCGGATGGAAGAGGGCTGCCGGGCGAAAGCTCGCCCCCTGTGATCTTGTCGATATACAGCGACATCAGTTGTTGGTAGAGCGGCTTGTCTTTCATCGTGTAACCATTCCTCTCAAGGCAATACCGCCTATGCGATAATACGTATACTATATTATAACATAGCCCGTGCATGTCGGCAAGCTACCATTGACATAATTGTCATTAAAAAATAGTTTATAAGAAAAAAATTGGATAAATTTTTTATTTACTCTTGATCTTTTGTTTGCCGTATGCTAAGGTAGTATACGTAGTTGATATTGAAACTGCACTTTGATTACTTCCTTCCATGCACTAAAGGTTCATTTAGCGTACAGAAAGCAAGAAAAAGTTTATTTTTAGCCTGCTGTTGCAATATATAGTATACGAAATAATCGATATTTACGCTTTTTCACCAGTTTGATGGTGAAAAAGCGTATTTTTTAGCCTCGAATATACAGTAAATGAACCTAATGCGCAATTGACAATTCGCTTTTGACACCGCATCCTTCCCTAAAATTATGGAGCACTCAAAACGCACCTCAATACTTGTCACAAAGTATTCATTTTGTCAGGAGGAAAAGTACATGAAAAAGCTGAGTACCATTCTTGCCCTACTGTTGGTAGCCTGTCTGCTGCTCACAGCCTGCAACACCGGCAGTACCTCTTCATCCAGCGAGACAGCCCCCTCTGAGACAGCCCCCTCTGAGGCAGCCAGCTCCGACGCTCCCGCCTCCACAGACGACCCCGCTTCTGAAGAATCCGCAGCCACCGGCGAAAAAATCAAGATCAAGACCATTGAGATCCCCCAGGACGACGCCCCCGACTCTGAGCGGGAAATGTACGAGTTCAACAAGGCCACTATTGAGGAAATGCTCCCCAATGTGGAGATCGAGTTCACCCGCTTCGCCCCCGGCTCCGACTACCGCCAGCAGTATGACCAGTGGCTGATGGCCGGCGACGAGCCCACCGTGGGCCATATCTTCCCCTATGTGGACATCCAGACCCGCATCGCCAACGGCACCATTGCCGATATCAGCGAGTTCGCGGAGGACTGGGATCTGCGCAAAGAAGGCAAGGTCGTCACCACCTTCGACGACGCCATCACCGATAAAGACGGCAAATGGTATGCCGTCCCCTTCCAGCCCTATGTCAACGGCATCATGTACAACAAAGCAGTTATCACTGAAGCAGGCGGCAACCCCTCCGACCTGCCCGCCACCTGGAACGAATTTGCGGAAATGGCCCAGAGCTATACCGACAAAGAAGTTCCCCGCTTCGGTTACCTGTTGCTGGGCTCCGATTGGAACGCCTGGACATTCACCCCCTGGGTGTGGAGCGCCGGCGGTGAAATGGTTCGCGACAACGGCGACGGCACCTGGAAAATCGCTTTCAACGAAGATCCCGGTGTGGATGCCGCCCTCTTCATGAATCAGCTGATCTGGGAATACAATTGCACTCAGAAGGACGTCCTTGAGACCTACGACGAGATGCAGAACCACTTCAAGGCCGGTCAAGCTTGCTTCGGCTGGGGCAACTTCCTGTCCTTCTCGGTGGACGATCTGGCCCGCTTTGACCAGGATCAGAACGACATGGGCTTCTTTGCCCTTCCCGCCAAGGATGATGGCGGCCGCAGTGTCGCATTCGCGGGCGGCGAGGTCTGGACGATGTCCCCCAATGCAACCCAGGAGCAGAAGGAAGCCGCCTGGCAGTACATCCAGGCCTACACCTATGACGAAGGCCGACTGGACAAGCAATGGGACAAGGAAAATGAGCTGGGCCGCCTGAATGGCAATCCTCCCGCCCGCGTTGATCTGACCGAACACAAACTCTCCAAGGCAACCTCCTGGCCTGCGGAGTGGGCCGACCAGCTGACTGCCGCCATGGAAGTAGCTCTCCCCGAGCCCTATTGCCCCAACTGGAACGAGCTCAAGAACGAAATCGCAGGGCCCCTCCAGACCATCTACCTGAAAGAGGGTATCACCCGCGAGGAAGTGCAGCAGCTTCTGGACGGCGTAGCCGATTCTCTCTACGAAAAGTATCCCGAATCCTTCCAACGCGGCGCATAGCAGAAACGCGGAGCAACCGGGCACATTGATTGCTCGGTTGCTCCTTCCCTTTCCGCCAAAAACATTAGGGAGGTTATGCATGTGGCTGTCGCGCAACCCGTCAATCCCACAAAGAAGAAAAAGAGCTTAGCGGGCATGGTGGGCTGGTTTTTCCTGCTTCCCGCCATCATAAGCTTCACGTTCTTTAAGTATTACCCCATCATCTTGGGCGTTTTTGTATCATTTTTCAAGGTCGACCCCGTCAATCTTCCCGGTGAATTTATCGGTTTCACCAACTATATTCGGGCATTCAAGGACAACTTCTTCTTTAATGCCGTGAAAAACAACGTGGAATTCCTGCTCATCACCCTGCTGATGAACTTTTGGGTGCCCATCTTCTTGGCCACCCTCATCAACGAGGTGCGCAAGGGCAAGACCTTCATGCGTACCATGTATTACATCCCTGCGGTGGCCCCGGGCATCGCCATGATGGTGCTGTGGAAGTTCATATGGCAGCCGGACTACGGCCTCGCGAACTTCCTGATGCGCACCCTTGGCCTGCCGGAACAGCTCTGGCTCAACGATGTGAGTTTGGTCAAATGGTGCATGCAGTTCCCCGGCCTTGTCATGGGCGGCGGCATGAACATGCTCATCTATCTGGCGGCCCTCCAGGATATCCCGGAGGAGCAGCACGAATCCGCCCTGCTGGACGGCGCGGGCTTCTTCAAGCGCATCTGGCACATCTCAGTGCCCCAGATACGGCCTGTCATCTCCACTATGCTGGTGCTCTCCTTCATCGGCGCCTTCAACTCCTTTGACAACGTCCAGGTCATGACGGGAGGCGGCCCAGCCAACTCCACCGAGACCATCGTGCTATACGCCTACAAACAGGCCTACACCTTCTTTGACTACGGCTATGCGCTCACCCTTTCGACCATAGCCTTCCTGGTCATATTTCTTTTGACGGTGATACAGATGCGCCTGGAGAGGGACAAAACTGCGGAGGCGGAAAAGAAGCGCCGCAAAAAGGAACGGAAGCTCCAGCGGCGGATGGCGAAGGGAGGGAGCGCATAAATGCCCGCACTGCAACAGGTTGAATTCAAATCGACAAAGGGGAAGCTCACCTACATCGTCATCTTCGCGGTACTGCTCATTGGCGTTCCGCTGCAGGTGTTCCCCTATCTGTGGATGGTCTCCGGCGTTTTCAAGAACAACCGGGAGATCACCAGCGCGATCCCCTCGCTGATTCCAAAGGAGCCGGTGTTCGACAACGTGCCCAAGGTGTTCGCCAAGTACGACCTGATGAACAACTTTAAGAACACGCTGATTTTGTGCGTTGCCGTCATCCTCATTCAGTGCACGATCTCCATTCTGGCGGCCTACGCCCTCTCCAAACTCAAGCCAAGAGACTCAAAATATGTGCTGCTGTTCTTCGTGGGCACCATGATGATCAACGAGCAGGCCATCGCCATTCCCTCCTATCTGATGTTCCGCAACTTCTTCGGGATGAACCTGATCAACAACTTCTGGTCGCTCATCATGGCTTTTTCTGCCTGGGGGTGGGCAATCTTCCTGCTGAAGGGCTTCTTCGACGGCATGCCCTCCGACCTGCTGGAGTCCGCCCGGATCGACGGCGCAAGCAGCATGCGTGTGCTGACAAGCATTGTCATGCCGCTGTCAAAGCCGGTGCTGTCGGTGGTCATCCTCAACACCTTCATGGCGGTGTACAACCAGTTCCTCTTCCCGCTGATTCTTCTGCCCGATTCCAGCAAATGGACGGTGATGATCCGCATCTACGCCTCCCAGAAGATGACGACCTGGAACGAATCCATGGTGCTGCTCACCTTTTCCACCATACCGGTCATGCTGGTCTACCTGCTGGCGCAGAAGTACATTGTGCAGGGAATTACCATGACTGGGCTGAAAGGCTGATAAAAGCGCCAATCAATCTTCAGCTCACAACTCGATTTCTTGGGTTTTGTAAAGGGTGAAACAGCATGACAACGACGCAAACCGTGAAAAAGTCCGAGCGTTACGTCCGGGGGCTCCGCAGTTGGCTGACCTTTATCCGCAAAGAGCCAAACGGGCTGCTGGCAGGGAGCTGCTGGTTTCTACTCACCTGTCTGCCTCTGGTCACCATCGGGCCCGCCTGGCTCGCCCTCAACCACTACATGGATCACCGCAACCGGGCCATCAAGACGAGCTGGCGGGAGGCTATGGCCTTTTCCCTGCGCACCGCGGGGGCAAAGGGCTGGCTGATGGGCCTTTCCGACCTGGCGGCGGCTGTGATGGCGGGCGGGTGCATCCTCGCGCTGCTGGAGGGCAGCCTCCCGCTGCCGTTGGGGTTTCTCTACGCCCTGCTGTTTTTGGCGGATTTGCTCTACCTGTTGGGGGGCCTCTACCGCTGGCCCGCCCTGGCCAGGGAGCCCGGGAACAAGCTCACCCTGCTGATCGCCAGAGGTTTCCTCATGGTGGTGGGCAATCCCGGCTGGTCGCTGATGTTTGCCTTTGCCGGACTGCTGGCGTTCCTAATCTGCCTGCTCACCGGGGTGGGGATAATCCTTCTCTTCCCGGCGGCCTCCGCGCTGCTGGCCACCTGCGCCTACGGCAGCATGGTAAAAATCTACCTGCCGCCGGAAACTGACAACGAAGAGTAATTCGCACAATAGCCAAAAAATGTCCTGCCATTTTGGCGGGACGAGTTTGCCCTGCTCTATTGACAGTTTGCAGAATCCGCATTATAAAAGGGGTAGCTTATACGAATCTCAAATAAAAACCTAAGAAGTGGAGCGATGTGTTCTCAGAGTCAAAAGAAGATGTTTGCAGATACTTTTGGAACTGTTGCTTTGACTCCGGGAAAGAACACGTTCTGAGCGACAGCTGATTAGCTGTTTTTAATATGTGATTCGTATTATACCCAAGCAATAGACAGAAGGAGGAAGGCTCCCGCACAGAGCCGAAATTGCAGATGAAAATCACCAAAATGGAATCCTTTTTTGTCAAACCCAGATGGCACTTTCTCAAGATCTCCACCGATGAGGGCATCGTCGGCTGGGGCGAGCCCATCGTGGAGGGCCGCGCCCGCACTGTAGCCATGGCCGTCAAAGAGCTTGAACCCGTGCTCATCGGCCAAAACCCCCTGGAGATCGAGCGGCTGTGGACAGAGCTCTACCGTGGCACCTTTTACCGCGGCGGCCCCGTGCTGGTCTCCGCCATCTCGGGCATCGACCAGGCCCTGTGGGACATCAAGGGCAAATATTTCGGCGTGCCGGTGTACGAGCTGCTGGGCGGCCCCACCCGGAAGCGGGTACGCACCTACGCCCACATGCAGGGCCAGACGCTGGATGAGATCATCGCAAACGCAAAAAAGTCGGTGGAAGAGGGCTTCACGGTCTTTAAGACCGGCCCCGCCGACGGCCCTGTCCGCCCCTTGGAAACGATGGAGTTCATCGACAAGGCGGTGGAAAAGGTCGGGCGCATCCGGGAGGCCCTGCCCGCCCATGTGGACTTGGCTCTGGACTTCCACGGCCGCTTCACCCCGGCCAACTCCATCCGGCTCATCCGGGAACTGGAGCAGTTTAAGCTGCTCTTTGTTGAGGAGCCTGTCCAGTGCGAGAATGTGGACGCTCTTGTGACCGTGGCCCGCTCCACCTGCATTCCCATCGCCACAGGCGAGCGCATCTTCACCCGCTGGGGCTTCCGGGAAATTTTGGAAAAGCAGGCTGCAGTGATCCTCCAGCCCGATATCTGCCATGCCGGCGGTATCACAGAAGTGCGCAAGATTGCGGCGATGGCTGAGGTCTACTACGCGCAGATCGCCCCCCACAACCCTCTTGGCCCCATCTCCCTGGCGGCAGGGCTCCAGGTGGCGGGCTCGATTCCCAACTTCCTCTGTCAGGAGCAGGTCTGCCTGGGCGAGGGCTATATCAAGGAGCCCTTCAAGATCAAAGACGGTCATATCGACCTGCCCACTGCACCGGGCCTGGGCATCGAGGTGGACGAGGAGTATGTGGCGAAGATGGCTTACCCGGGCGACTGGGATTCCCCCCGCTACTACAACGACGACGGCTCCTTCACAGAGTGGTGATCTATCAAAATGAAAGGCAGGAATGCCTATGAAAAGCAGCACACAGATCCGACCGGTGGCCTTTGTCACCGGCGCCAGCCGAGGTATCGGCGCGGGAATCGCCCTGGAATATGCCAGGGCGGGCTATGACCTGGCGCTGAATTACGCCACCTCCAGGGAGGGCGCGCAGGCAGTGGCGGCAGAGGCGGAGGCGCTGGGCACCAGAGCCGTTATCATTCAGGGAGATATCAGCGTGCTGGCGGACATCGACCGCATGTTCGCGGAGTTTTCCGCCGCCTATGACCGTCTGGATGCAATGGTAAACAATGCGGGAATCACCCGCTTTTCCCCCTTCCTGGAAACCACCCCCGAGCTCTTTGACCAGGTGGTCAACACCGACTTCCGGGGCTCCTTCTTCTGCGCTCAGAGGGCCGCGCGGATTATGGTGGACAAGGGAATTAAGGGAACCATCATCAACATCACCTCAAATCATCAGACGGGGAACTGGCCACGCGCCAATGTCTACAGCCCCGTAAAGGCGGCGCTGAACAAGCTGACCCGGAACGCCGCCTTGGAGCTTGCCCCACACGGCATCCGGGTGCTTTCAGTTGCGCCCGGATACACCAAAATCAGGGAGACTCCTCCAGAGCATCAGGGCTGGGAGAAGAAAATGCTGTCAAAGCTGCCCCTGGGCCGCTTCTGCGAGCCCTGGGAGGTGGGCAGGGCCTGCGTCTTCCTCTGTGGAGAGAGCGCGGGCTACATCACCGGAACCTGCCTGGATATGGATGGCGGAGCGCTTCTCCCGGTTGTACCGGAAAACAGCTATACTGATTAACGCCGTACATACAGCCCCCATTCGTGATCCTTTTCGCGAATGGGGGAACTTCTTTGCACGATTTTGCAGTTGTCACACACATGACCGGAATCCAGCGGCCCTGCTTGCAACTTTACGCAAAAAATTGTATAGTGTATACTGTTAAGTTGTATCTGAGAATGACCCGTGAATTATATGAATCCTATTTCAAGGAAGGTTTGTATCACCGCATGATGAACAACAACGACAACCTGCTGTGCATGGGCTGCATGTCCCCCCTGGAACGGGAGGGAATCTGCCCCCACTGCGGCTACGACAGCAACACCGCATACGATGAAAACTACCTCCCGCCCGGAACGGTCATCGCAAGCCGTTATCTGGTCGGGGCCCTACAGTCCTACAACGGCGAGGGCGCGGTCTACATCGGCTATGACAACAGCGTCCAGCAGCCGGTATGGGTGCGGGAGTATTTCCCCTACACCATCTCTTTCCGGGAGCTCCAAACCGGTATGATCATGCCGGAAACCGGGTTCGGGGCACAGTATAAGGCCCTGATGTCCGACTACGTGGATGTCTGCAACGAGGTCAAGCGCCTGAGCGTCAGCGACCCCGTCATCCCCATTGAGAACGTGGTGGGGCAGAACAACACCATCTATGCCATCTACAAGCACCTCCCGGTCATCTCCCTTGAGGAGTATCTGGTGGATAACGGGGGCAGGCTTCCCATTGACGAGGCCATGGAGCTGTTCATCCCCCTCTTTAACGCGGTGGACAACATCCACGTGCGCGGGGTGATCCACAGGGGCCTTTCCCCCTACACCATCATGGTGAACGACCGCGGCAGAATGTACCTGGACGCGTTCTCCCTCAGCGCCACCCGCACCGGCGGCAGTGAGCTGCAGGCCGAGCTCTTCAACGGCTACAGCGCGCCGGAGCAGTATGTCTCCACCGGCTGGCAGGGCACCTGGACAGATGTCTACGCACTGGCTGCCGTCTTTTACCGGGCGGTCTCCGGCGTGGTGCCGCCCAAGTCCACCCTGATCACCCCCCAATCTCCCATGCGACCCCTAGAGGATTTGATCAGCACCGTCACCCCCGCCATCTCGGCGGCGGTTGTCGACGCCATGCAGTCACGCACCCAGGAGCGCACCCAGACCGTGGCCGCCTTCACCTCTGCATTATTAGACGATGGCGGCGGCTCACGCACCGCTGTCTTCGATTTTGGGCGCGAGCCCGGTGCGGGAGAGTACGACGCTTTCCCCACCCGCCCTGCGACACCCGTAACCCGCTCCCAGCCCCGCCGGGAGCCGACCGCTTCCAGAAGGGCAGCCGCCAAGAGACCACCCACCCGCAGACAGCCCCCAACCGACGATGAGTTTGGCTACACGGAAGAATTCGAGGACGAACGCCCCATCAGCTCCAACCACTCCGGCTCCGGCAACTCCAATCCCGGCCCAAACTGGGGGCCGATCATCGGCCGGCTACTCCTGCTGATCCTGGTAGTGGGCGTTGTGATGGGCGGCATTTTCCTCGCCATTTATGTCAACGAGAATGTGCTGGGCAACAGCAGCAGCAAGGATGAGAGCAGCTCATCATCCTCTTCCAGCTCCGGTTCCTCGTCCTCCCAGAGCGAGGGCAGCGAAGAGGATGACGGAAAGGTGACGGTGCCAACCTTTACCGGCATGAAGCTGGAGGATGTGCAGACAAACAGCGAATACCGGGACAACTTTGTCTTTGAAATAAAGGAAGAAAATGACCGCGTTTACCCCGAGGGAACCATCTTCCAGCAGAGTGTCGCCGCAGCCACCAAGGTTGCACCGGGCACCCGGATTGTCCTCACTGTCAGCAAGGGCGCAAAGACCATCACCATGCCCGACTTCAAGGGCGAAGATTACCAGGACGCTTACGACGAGCTGATGCGTTTGGGCGAAGAGGTGGGGCGCAGCGTCCGCATTGACAAGTACGAGCGCATTTCGGACACGGTCGATCCCGGGCAGGTCATCTCCACCACCCCGGCCGCCGGAGAAGAGTTTGACCCCGACGACAAAAAAATTCAGATTTACGTTGCCAAAGAAGTGGAGGTAAGCTCCTCTGCGACTGTCTCCTCCTCCGCGCCGCCGGTCGCTTCCTCTTCCAGCCAGGCATCCTCCAGCAAGCCGTCGAGCAGTTCTTCCACCAGTTCCTCCTCCCGCTCCGGAGACGGCCCCGACGAGAGCCCCAATAAACCGGGTCAATAAATCGACACCAATCATATACCTATATAAAAAGGACTGAAGCCGCATGTCAGGACATTCCAAGTGGAGCACGATTAAGCGCAAAAAAGAAAAGACCGACTCTCAAAAGGCGAAGGTCTTCACCAAAATTGGCCGGGAGATCATGGTGGCTGTCCGGGAGGGCGGCCCTGATCCAAACACCAACGGCAAGCTGCGGGACATCATCGCCAAGGCGAAGAGCCTCAACGTGCCCAACGACAACATCGACCGCAACATCAAACGGGCCAATGACAAGGACGGTGCGGACTATGAAAACATTGTCTACGAGGGGTATGGCCCCAATGGCGTGGCAGTGATTGTTGATTGTCTCACCGACAACCGCAACCGCACCGCAGGCGACCTGCGCCACTACTTTGACAAGAACGGCGGCAATCTGGGCCAAACCGGTTCGGTGGGCTTCCTCTTTTCCAGAAAGGGCGTTATCGTCATTGAAAATGACGGCCTGGATGAAGAAAAGGTGATGGAGGACTGCCTGGAGGCCGGCGCCATCGACTTTGATATCGAGGATGAAGCGGTGGAAATTTTCACCGACACCACCGAACTGGAGACTGTCAAGGAGGTCCTGTCCGCCAAGGGGTACAAGTTTGCCTCTGCCGAGGAGGAGTTTATCCCCTCCACCTACGTGAGGCTGGACGAAGAGGGCGTCAAAAAGATGGAGAAGCTCATCGATATGCTGGACGACAATGACGACGTGCAAAATGTGTGGCACAACTGGGAGGAGTAGGAAAGGCACCTCAATCACTTCCTCCGCAAAAAGTAAAATAAATAAAATCCCCAAGTGTCTGCTTTCAGGCACTTGGGGATTTTTCTATTTATTTTCTCTCCAAAACTGTTCCGCATACTGTTGTGACGCTGTATCCAAAACCTCTCTCGCCTTTGCCTCACGCGCTTCCACACCGGAAAAAGCACGTTCCGTATCCTTCAAACACGCTTTTCTCGCCACTTTGTCCCGGAAGTCTGGCACCGCAACAGGCCCTCCATCCTGCATGGCGCTTCGCCTGCTCAACAGCCCCACAGTCGACATGGCGACACCCCGGTACACATCCAGGAAAGGCTGTGCCTTCGTCCGAATCGCCTCTGCAAAGTAGTGCTCCACCCAGAAATCCCCGCCGCCGTGCCCGGCCTTCTCTGCCTCTTCTGCGTTGGAGGGCCAGTCGGGCAAGTAGGTTCTCTCCAGCGGAATGTCCGGAGAATCCGGGCGGTTCCACTCCTCGTGCCACACCCTCACCTGCTCCGGCCCGAAGTAGCCGGGTCCCCGGGTGATCTCGGCGGCCCCCTTTGTCCCGTGGACACGGTACCAGTTGGAGTGCCCCGGCATCACAAGCCCGAACAGGCGGAACACCGCGCCGTTGTCCATGCGGCAGAGTGTGACGAAGCCCGGATCGCTGATGCAGGCCGTCCCCTCCCCCACCTCCGGGGCGGAGATATTCAGCCCGTTGACTGAAATCGGCATACACTCCGTGATGTACATGAGCGGCGCCAGGGCATGGGTGTTGTAGCAACTGGGCGGAAGGTGATTCCTCCAATGCCCAAAACCGGGGGAAATGCGCAGCCGCTCCTCCGGCGCCATGGGGTGATTGTACTCCCCTTCCGCGTAGCGCACTTCTCCCAGCTCACCGCTGCGATAAATTCTTCGGAGCTCCTGGTTGAAGCGGGTGTAGCAGTAGTTTTCCGCCAGCATGTAGACGAGCTTTGTCTCCTCCACAGCCTCGCAGAGAGCCACCCCCTCCGCCACGGAGACATTGCAGGTGGTCTCGCTGAGCACGTGCTTCCCGGTGTGCAGGGCCTTGATGGCGAAGGGCGCGTGCTCGTCGAAGTAGTTGGCCAACACTACGGCATCCATGTCGTGGCGGAGGAACTCGTCGTAGTCGGTGTATTTTGCCACATCCGCACCCACGTCGATCTCCGCCAGCTTTTCCTTCCAAGTGTCGCAGAGGGCCACCAGCTTCATGCCGGAGAGAGCTGCATTTACCGCAAAGCTCATCCCCCTGGAAACGCCCACCACGCCCACGCGGATTTCCTTTCCCATATCACTGCCATCCTTTCAGCCGTCCATACTTCTGGTAATATTGCAGCCCCTCCACCGCCGTGAGGATATTTTCAACCGGTGTGCCCGGCGCACAGGAACTGGAAAAGCCCAGGATCAGTCCATTTCTCGGCCCATGCTCCACCAAGAATTCCAGCTGCCGCTTTACGTCCGCGGGCGTTCCCATGGGAAGCTCCCTGGTAACCGATATCCCCCCGATGATCACAAGATCACCGCCGTCCCTGTCTTTCCAGGCACAGATTTTCTCATAATCCATCCCGTCCTCGTACTGAAAGCCCTGGAAGCCGTTCACCCCGCACTCGATCAGGCGGGGCAGCAGCTGCATGAGGTTGCCGTCGCAGTGCCAGAGCAGGCGGAACCCCGCCTCCACAGCCGGTTCAATCGACCGGCGAAAGCTCCCCAGCCAGCTCCGCTCCAACGAGGAGAGGGAGACCAGCAGCCCGCGGGAATCGGCCATGTCGTGATCCAGCCGGGTGTACAGCGGCCTTCCGGTGGAGAGATACGCCTTCACGGCGGCTCGGTTGTGCAGCACGGCATAATCCGCCTGTGCGGCAAACAGCCGGTCGATGATCTCGGGGTAGATGGCGTAGGCCATGAAGTAGTTCACATAGCCGTACCGAAAGTATTCCAGCGTGGGGAAAACCAAGTGCCCGTAGCCCAGTTTCTGGATAGACGGCCCCAGCATCTGCTGCGCCATGGATTCATCCTCCACTACCCTGCCGACAATCTCCCCCTCTGAAAAATCCCGAATCTTGGCTTCGATAGAGGGGATCAGCACCGCCTCCATATGCTCCGCCACCGCCTCGGGGGAGTCAATGGTGATGCCGTCCAGCACGATGCCGGAGTCGGGCGCGTTGTGCTCCCCCGAAGGGCCGTCGTAGCCACCCGCCCCCATGCTCAGGGGGTTGGTGGGGATAAACTGATCCACCATGTCCACACCGATTTTTTGCAGCGCGCCGATATAGACGCCGTAGGGATCGTCTACATAGCGCCGCCCCGAGCCGTCCAGCAGTTCCAGCACCGAATGCTCCATAATATTCGGGCCCCAAATGGGGATGCCCGCTGTTTCTTTTCCCTGTAGCGTATCGAGGATGCGGCTTTTGTTTTCATTCTGCATGGCAATCCCCTTATAGTCTGATGTGCTGCTCCTCAAAGGGCATGTTTTTGCGGAATCGGGGCATCTCCATCACCCGGTTGCCGTTGGTGACGCTCAGCGCGCTGAGCAGGCCAACAGCTGTCCACTCACAGGCGGTATAGACGTCCACCGGTGGGGCGCATTCCCCGCGAACAGCCTTGATGAAGTCTTCTACAATGAAGAAGTCCCCGCCGCCGTGCCCGGCCTTCCGCTGTTCCTCAGTTGCGTTCTTGTAGCGCTCCGGCAAATAGTCGGCAAACTCGCTGAGATTTTGCCACTCCGCCTTGTCGATGTCCGCTTCCATAGAGCGCAGCCATATCCTTGCCGGTTCCCCGGCCACACGGGCCGCCTCCACTACGCCCTCGGTGCCCTGAATTGTATAGTAAGCCATCTGGTGGGGCCGCGGGGAGACCGCGTCCAGCCGGATGCGTGCCAGACCGCCGCCCTCCAGCTGACACATCGTGACTGTGGTATCCTCCTGCCGCAGGGAGAGGTCGTTGTTCCGCCCGCTGCCGAAGCAGGCAACGCTGCTGATGCGCTCACCCCTGAACCACTGCATGGCCGGGCCGATGCTGTGGGTGGGGTAGTACGCGCCGTGAACGCCCATCTGCCAGTAGTTCCGCCAGGAGGTCTTGCCGCTTTGGTGCAGCCCGTAGTTGTAGGTCAGCATGGACTGCAGGTTGTGCAGGTACTCCCCCTCGGCGTAATAGGGCTTGCCCAGCAGGCCCTTCTCCACCAGGCTGAGAATCAGCTGATTATCAGGCATGTAGCAGTAATTCTCCGCCATCATGTAGGTGAGGCCGCTCTTCTCCACACACTCGATGAGCCACCAGAGCTCATCCATGGAGATGCCCGCCGTCACCTCGCTGAGCACGTGCTTGCCCGCCTGCAGCGCGGCGATGGCCTGTGGTACATGGCACTGCATGGGGGTCGCGATCACGACAGCGTCGATGTCGGACTCCAGCATATCCTCAAAAATGCGGTAGCCTTTGGGAATATCGTGCTCCAGAAGTTGGCTCTGGAGCAGCTCTTCGTCCAGGTCGCAGAGGGCCGCCACCTCCACATCCGGAATCTCCCGGAAGCCCATCAGGGAAGAGAGCCCCCGCACGCCCGCTATGCCGATCTTGATCATAATCAGTCCTCCAATCGTCTAAGCTTTCACCGACCCCACCAGCAGGCCGGACACAAAATACTTGCGCAGGAAGGGATACACGCACATGATGGGCACCACTGTGACCACCGTGATCGCCATTTTCAGCGACTGGCTGGAGACCACCCCAGCCACCATATTCTTTGCATCCTCCAGCGAGCGCTGCATCTGAACGGCCAGGGTGTTGTACAGCACGTACTGGAGGGTGTGCAGATCGGGCCGCATGGCGTTGTAGAGCTGGGTGTCGATAAAGGAGTTCCAGTGGTTGATGCAGGAGAACATCAGCACCGCCGCGTTGACCGGCAGGCACATCTGCAGGATGACCCGGAAGTAGGAGTCCACCTCGGTGCCGCCGTCGATGAGCACGGCCTCCTCCAGCTCCCGGGGGAGAGATTCGATGTAGGTTTTGATCAGTATCATGTTGAAGGGGACAACCGCCATGGGCCAGATATACACCCAAAAGGAGTTGGTGAGCCCCAGGTTTTTGTACAGGATATAGGTGGGGATGACCCCCGCGCTGAAGTACATGGTGAAGAGAAAAAACATGCGGAAAAACTTGCCGAATATCAGGTTGGGCCGGCTGATGGCATAGGCCCCCGTCCCCGTCACCAGCAGCATAATGGCGGAGCCCAGCACGCTGCGGCTCACCGAGATGAAGAATGCCCGGAAAACAGAGTCGTCGCTGAACAGCAGCTTGTAGGATTCAAAGTTGACCCCCTGGGGCCAGAGAAGCAGAGGCTGGCTGATCTGCCCCGCGGAGGAGATGGAGTAATTTACAATATACAGGAACGGGTAGATCATGACAACCAGCAGCACCAGCATAAAGAGGTACACCAGCGCGTCGTACACGCGCTCCCCCGCCGATCTTTTTTCTATCATAAATTTCAACTCCTTATCAAGGCTTGATTACCTGTTTTCAAGCCTTCTCCATTCCATTTCTTTTAGAAAATCGCCGAGCCGTTCAGCTTCTTGCTGGAGAAGTTCACCCCTATGACAAGCAGGATGCTCACCAGCGTCTTCATGATGCCCACCGCCGTCGCGTAGGAATAGTCCAGGCTCTGGAGCCCGAACTTGTAGATGTACATGTCCAGCACCTCCATCCGCTGCCAGTTGGTGGAGTTGGTGAAGACAAAAAACTGCTCCAGGTTGGAGTTGAGCACCCACCCGCTGTTCATGATCAGCAAAATCGCCGCAGAGGGCAGCATGTTCTTAAAGGTGACATAGTACATCCGTCGGAAGCGCCCCGCCCCGTCGATGGCGGCGGCCTCATACTCCTCGTGGGGAATGCCGCTGATGGCCGAGAGGAAGATGACGGTGTTGTACCCCGTGTACTTCCAGATGCTCAGCACAATCATGAGCCCCCAGGAGTATTTCGGATCACCCAGGATGTTGAAGCCGCTGGGTATCGCCCCCGCGCCCACCAGAAACTGGTTGATGGAGCCGGAGCGCACCGCGAACAGAGCCCAGACCAGTGCATAGGCGATCACCCAGGAGATAAAGTAGGGGAAGAATGCAATGGTCTGCACTGTCTTTGCCATCCGCTTGCGCCGCATGTCGTTGAGGACGATGGAAAATACCCCCGCCACCGCGATATTCACAAAGATGACCGAGACATTGATCACCAGCGTATTTTGAAGCAGGTAGCTGAAGTCGGAGCTGTCAAACAAAAAGCGCTTGAACTGCTTTAGCCCCACCCAGGCATTCCCGAACAGCGGCCCTCCCAGCTTATATTCGCTGAAGGCGATTACCCAGCCGCTCAGGGGGAGATAGAAGAAGATAAAGGTCAAGACCAGGGAGGGCAGCATCATCGCAAGCACAAACTTTTGCCGCTTGATTCTTCCCCACAGGCTCTTCCTTTTGGTTGTTGGACGATCCGCGGCAGGTCTTGCCAGTTTCGTCATACTGCCATCACCTCGCTGTTGATCGGAAGACCGGCCCGAAAGGGGCCGGTCTTTCCGCGAAAATGTGCTTTCTATTGCTCCAGCGCCGCCTTCTGCTCGTCATACAGGCGGTTGAACTCGTCGATCACCGATTCGTGATCCAGCTTGTCGTATTCCGCCATGGCCGCGGCGTAGGCCGCCTCAAATTCCTCGTCGGTGGTGGCCATGATCATGGGAGCGGTGTGCTTGACCCTTGTCTCGGTCATCTTGATATGCAGCTTGCCCAGGTCGGAGGTGGGGTCAATGTAGATGGAACCGGCCAGCCCGGTGTGACCCAGCGCGATGTTTTCGCTGTACCAGGTCAGGGAAGAATCCCAGCCCAGCTTTTCATAGGCCTCTTTCTGGCGGGGCAGAAGGTTCTCGCCGTCAATCCACTCAATGGTACTGGCCAAATCGTGGGGTTGTCCGTCCTCTGCCAGCAGGTTGAACTGGGGAATGCCGATTCCGGCGCCAAAAGTTCCCACACCTTGGGTGCGGTTGTAGGTGGCTTCGCGCTTACACTTCACAAATTCGTCTGTCCAGACGCGGTTGCCGGACTCGTCCCGCTCCCAGTGCACTCCCTCAATACCGGAGCGAAGCATGATCTGCCCTTCATCGGTGCTGGCCCAGTCGAGCAGCTTCATTATTTTTTCGGGGTCGCGGCAGTTTTTCGTGAGTCCCCAGGAGTTGAAGGAGCGGGTGGTCTCCATGCGAACCAGGCGCTTTTCGCCGTTTGCCACCGAGACGTCGGACTGGATTGGGACGCGGATGTAGCACATTTCCTCGTTGCCGCTGTCCGTCAGAGCGTTGTTGGCAGCGTTCATCAGCCACACGGTGTAGAACATGGCGGCCACGCTGCCGGTGGAGGCCTTTTGCTGAGTAACATCCGCTGTATCGGTAAAGCATTCGGGGTCCAGCAGACCCCTGCGGTTCAGATCGCTAAAAAACTTGTAGGATTCCTTCACATAGGGGTTCATGAAGTAGTCCTCAAAGCGGTCAGTGGTATGGTTATAGGTGAAGCCCTCGTTGGAGAGGGGCAGGTAGTGCTCGCTCTTTTCGTAGAGGACAGGCACAACGCCCGCCAGGCCCCAGGACTCCGCCATGGGCAGCGTCAGACCCACGATGGGGTTGCCGTTGACATCCACCGCGCCGGGCACGACTTCCTCAAAGAATTCCACCCACTCTGTGGCGGAGAGCGGCATGTTCCAGTCATACTTTTCCAGCAGGTCGGAGCGCACCATTACGTCATTTACTTCGATGTCGGTGTCTAGCTCCCTGGGAACGTTGCTTTCCCATTTATATAGCGTACCCTCTCCGAGAATCTGCCAGTAGGGGATAATCTCCTCAAAGCGGGAGGAGAAGTTGGGCGCGTCGGCCAGGTAGGGGTCGAGCTCGATCAGCGCGCCCGCGGAGATATACTGCTGTACGATGTCGTCCCGCTGCATGGAGGCCATCTCGTTGTAGTCCTCCGCCGCCAGCATCAGGCTTTGCTTCTCCCGCAGGTCACCCGCGTAGGAACTGAATTCGAACACGATGCCAAAGTTGTCGCGGATGTACTCGCCCACCATGCTCTCGTCGGAGCGCGTCATCCCGCCCATTCCGACGACATCGTTGCTGCCCAGCAGCAGGGGGATCACATACAGCTCCTCATCCGAAGCCGCGGGCTCCTGTGTGCTTGCAGGGGACTCTGTCCCCGAGGATACAGAGCCCTCCGCGCTTTCCGTAGAGGGGGAAGACGCAGTCTCCCCGGATGGGGTGCATGCGGAGAACGCCGACAGGCACACGATTGCCGCCATTAGAATCGCTAATAGTTTTTTCACGATTGTTCCTCCCTTTCGGTCTCTTTTCGTTTCCACTTTTCATTTATTCCAATATCATAGTGTCACAACTTCAAAGCCCATCAGCTTGCCGAACAGCTCCAGTTCCTCTCTGTAGTCGCCGTACACAACGGCGGAGTGGTGGCTCGCACCCACGCAGGAATGCGCCTCCAGGAATCGGGCGATGTCGCAGCCCGGCTGCATCCAGCCGCGAATGTCACCTACAAAGGCGTCACTGCCGCCGTACACCATCTCCACCTCGGTGAGGAAGAGGCGGTAGCCGGTGGGGGACGGCGTCAGGTTGACGTAGACTGCCTTGCCCGGCCGGTACGCCGCCTTGATCACCGCCGGATCGTGGGCGTCGGTGTAGGGGAAGGCTACCTTGGTGAGCAGGGGGCGGTCTGCCGCCAGCGCCGTGTTCATCTCCCCCATGTGGCTGAGGAAGAGGCGGTTCCCCTTCCAGTCGGGGCAGAATATCTCCACAAAGGAGGTGGCGGGCTCCATCCGCATCAGGGAGGCCACCAGCGCGGCTGTGAGGGTGTCCCCCTCCCCGGCGTAGCCCTTCCCCCGCTCCATCGCCCTGCACAACTCGATAAAGGGCATCATGGTGGGGTAGCGCGACCCGCTCGTCGCCAGGAAGTTGACAGTGAGGGCGTCCAGCCGCTCCGCCTCCATCCAGCGGCGAAGCCCCAGGCAGTTCACTGCGGCGGTTCTCAGCGTATCATCCTCTACCCCTTGCAGGGTGTAGGCGGCCTTCCAGACCGCAACCTCCTCATCAGCCTCCTCACCGGAGATGTGAAAATATTCCTGGAACGCGCCGTCGTTCTGCACCACCTGCACGCCGAGATCGCTTTGCAGCTTGCCGTCCTCCACCAGGAAGTCGCCCATCCCGGCAAAGGGCTCTCCCAATCTGCCGACCCGCATGCCGCTCCAGGCGTTTGCCGCCACGGCGGCGCTCACCGCCCTGTCCAGCTTTTGAAACAGTCTCTCATCCTCCCAGTGACCCGCGCAGACGATGTAGGGCTTTCCCCTGCGCAGTAGCAGGGAGCACATGTCCATCACGCCGTGGATACCGTGGTTGTAGAGAATCTCCTCCGGGGATTGCTCGAAGCCAAAGTCGAAGGTCTCGGTGGTGTCCAGCACCACCAGGGGCAGCTTTGTGCCGCTCAGCGCCGCCACCGACTCCAGCGACGGCGAATAGGCCATGTGCAGGGTGACGATACACTGCGCCCCCTCCGCTGCGAAGGCGTCCACAGCAGCTTGGAATTCCCCCTCCAGTCGGCAGAAGCCGTGGGTGACGACCCGGTAGCCCCTGTCTTCCAGCTTGGCCGCGACCTTGGCGTAAAAGGCCTCCAGTCGCTCCCGCAGCTGGGGCAGCGAGTCGTCGTAGGTCTTGACGTAGAGCGGCAGCAATCCGATTTTGATAACATCCATGGAAAATTCTCCTTTTGCAGCAATCGTGAAAAGCGTCTTTTGATTTTCGCGATTGCCATGGAGTCAAAAAGCAGTATTCACGTCCTCAGACAACTACCCTTTGACTTTATTCGCCCATTATCTGTACCTGAATCTCCCGGGTGCGGGAGCAGATCTGGTCGAAGTCCACAAAGTAGATGTTGCCATACTGCCCCAGGTCGAGCTTGCCGTCCACAATCACCACAGTCTCGCTCCTGCCCAGCAGCACGGAGCGCAGGTGGGCTTCGGTGTTCAGCGTCTGGGGCTTCTCCTCGCCGTGCTCTTTGGCAAACGCCGTCAGCTTGGGACCGGGGTGCATGTACTGGCCCTCCTTGCGGCAGGTGGGTAGGATTGCCTCGAACATATCGGTCAAATCCTGCTGGAGGTACTCCAGGCCCGAATAGGCCATGTCGAAGGAGCTCTCCTGCGTCATCACGGAGCAGGTGGTGTGGTGGGAGTAGACCACGCAGATGCCGGAGCGAATGCCCGAGCGGTCAATCACCTCCTGCACCTCCTCCGTGATGGTGTGGAAGGTGGGCTTCCAGCCCGTTGAGGTCGCACTGAGCACTTCCCGCACTGTCCTCATATCACTCCGCTCCTCTCCTGATTTTTTTGCCGGTCGTCCCAGGCACTGCGCACCGCGGCAATCATCTCCTCGGCCATGCGCAGCGGATCGACTGCCGCAAAGATTCCCGAGGCCGCTCCCGTCGCCTCCGCCCCCGCGTAGATAAAATCGTAGACCTGCTCCGGGCTGGACACCCCTGCCGCCTGTTCCACCAAGATTCCCGGGTCGATCTCCTTGATCACCCGGATGGACTCCATCACGTAGGACATGTCGCTGGCGCTGCCCGAACCGATCAGCTCGTTGGGCTCGGGGTTGATGATGTCGGGGCAGAGCTGGGCGATGGCCCGCATTTCGGGCACGGTGTCCGCGCAGGCGAAGGAGAGCATTTCCAATTCCCTTGCACGATCAATGGTCTGCTTGATCGCGGGCAGGGACATGGGCTTCTCGCAGTGGTTCACCACCACTCCCTGGGCCCCCGCCGCCTTGAGGGCCTCGGGCAAGATGTCGGCCATCCCCCGCCCGGGATGCAGCAAATCCATGTAGGGGGCAAGGACAATCAGCCGGGTTGTGTTCTCCGCCACCCGCCGGATTTCGGTGTAGGGAGTAATCATCAAAACGTCGATGTCATACCGCTCGGCGGCAGAGTCCGCCACCCTGGCAAGCTCCAGCACGTCATCTCCATAGATGTAGTTTTTGACGCCTATCTCAAAAAACGGCGTTCTGATTTTGGGTTTCATCTGCTCTATTCTCCTATTAGCGTAACCTTCACCGAGCGCTTCCGGGCCCGCACCTGATCCCAGTCGATAAAGTACACATAGCCGAACTCCCCCAAATCTGGGATGCCATCCTCGACGATGATGCTCTCCGAGCGGCCGAAGAAGCAGCTTCGCAGGTGGGCGTCGGTGTTGAGACTTGTCCACCCGCCGGGCTCGCCGACGCTGTCGCCAAACTCGATGTGCCGGGGGCCCGGGTGCATGTACTGGTTTTCCACCCGGCAGGTGGGGACAAGCTTTTCCATGATATTGCAGAGATCCTGCTGGAGGTACTCCAGCCCGAAATAGGTCTTGTCGTGAGAGCACTCCTGCAGCATGACCGAGCAGGTGGTGTGGTGGGAGTAGACGGTGCAAACCCCGTCTTTGATGCCGCTCGCCCCGATCATCTCCCTCACCTGGGCGGTGATGTCGTGAAAGGTGGGGTGCAGCCCCTCCGACTGGACATCTATGGTCGCCTTGTGCATCTTCATACGCAATCCTTCCTCTCCGTGCGACACTTCACACTGTGATACTTCGCACTGCGATACTTTATCACTCAACTAAGCCCAGCAGTCCCACAGCGTTGCCGCAGAACATCTTCTCGATGTCGCCACGATCCAGCTGCATGTTCTCCGCGGCGCGGCGCATGGCGGCGATCTCCTCATAGAAGAAGAAGGTAAGCCCCTCCGCCTCGCCGCCGTCCACCTCCCGCATGTGCGCATCACCTGAGACATCCCCATACAGTCCCCGCGGCACGACATTGATGTAGCTGCCGTTTTCCACAATCCTCCGCATCCGCATTCGCAAAATCGGCAGGTCAGAACCGAACAGCAGCCGTTTGGGCCCGAGGTGCCGGATAGCTGCCTCAAAGACCTGCTGGTTCGTGTTGGCGCAGAAATCCATCCACATGTGGCTGTCTGCCAGCCGCTCCAGGGCGTCCCCCAAGTCCTCCTCCGCATAGGCCCTGCCCACATGGGCGATGATCAGCCTGATGCGGGGATAACGCCTGTCAATCTCCAGCATCTGGGCCAGGTTGACGGGGTCTCGAAGCCGCCCCGGTCTTGGGATGTGCAGCATGACCACAGCGCCACGGGCATCCAGCAGCTCCAGCTGATGGTGCGGCAAGAAGTCGAAAATACGAATTTCATCCGCCGGAATGTAGGGGGGCGAAAAGTTCAGGTAGACCTTGACGCCCTGGAAGCCGCTTTCCTCCAGCTGTTTTTCCAGTTCCTCCGCCGACTCCTCCGGCCGGGAGAGGTACAGCGCCGGAAAGCCGTACTCTTTCCCGCAGTCCGCGATGTATCGGTTGTTCCGTCCGACGTCGTAGTCCAGCGAGGGCTGGCCGAAGATGAGCGGCGTGACTGCCTTGTCCGGCAGCAGAATTCGGTAGGTCTCCAGCAAATCCTCGATGGGATTCTCCTCCGCCACCAGATTCGGCCAGTTCTGGGAGCGATCCACCCCCTCCGCCTCTCTGGCGAGCCGGAAGCACCCCCGATAGACATGGGTGTGAGCGTCCACGATGCGCTGGGGAAGAAAATCGCGGATGACCGCCTCATAGCAGTCCCGGTCAACCGTTTTGTAATCGAACAGCGGCATCTTCTCTCACTCCTTTCGGTACAGGTCAGCCAGGCCAACCAGCAGCAAACAGTACCGCCGGTATTTGTCCTCATAAAAGTCCCTGTCCAACGTCGTGGGCGGCAGTGGAACCTTTTTTGCAAGCACGTCCGACGCCTCCTTATAAGAGGAGTACCACCCGGCGCCGCAGGCGGCGATAGAGGCCGCCCCCAGGGCACAGGCATCACTCATCGCCATCTGATACGCCGGGAGGTCGATCAGTGCCGCGAACAGGTTCATCCACGCGGGACTCCTGCTCGCCCCGCCCATCAGCCGGATCGCCGCCGGGGAAAAGCCGTTTGCGGTGAAATCCTCCAGCGCCATCCGCATGTGAAAGACCGCGGACTCCATGACCGCCAGCGCCATATCGCAGCCGTTTGTGGCAAAGTTTATCCCAATAAATCCGCCCCGCGCAGAAGAAATCCAGAAGGGATAGTTCGCCCCGGAAGTCCACGGAACAAAAAACAGTTCGCTGTTTTTTTCCACCGCCTCCAGTGCCATGCGGTCAATTTCCCCGAAGGATTTTCCCGGCGAAAACTGCTCTGCGGCCCATTCATAGGCAGTCCCGGCCCCCGCCAGTGTCGCCATGTTGCCGTACAGCCCTGGAACGGGATGGGTACAGCTGGCAATGCGGCTGGCGGTGGACATGGGCTGCTCCGTCATGCCCAGAATCGCCCACGCTGTCCCGGTGGAGACCAGCATGTCCCCCGCAGACACCGCGCCACTGCCCAGGCTGGCGCAGTATTGGTCGTGGGCGCCGTTGTATACCGTCACCGATGGAGGCAATCCCAGCAGCTTCGCCGCCTCCGGGAGAAGCGTGCCCACCGACGCACCGGTTTTTCTGATCTCGGGCAGCTCACTCCTCTCCACCCCCACCGCATTCAGGATGTTGTCGTCCCAGTCCCCTTTCCGGTAGTCGAACATCTGCCGCATTGCGGCGTTGGTGGGGTCGATCACGGCCCTCCCCGTCAGCCGGAGGTTCATGTATTCCAGCGTGGAGAGATAGCAGGCGGCCTCCGAATATTGCCCCCGCCGCTTCAAGTGTAGAAGCTTCGCGGCATCCAGGCCCTTCCCCGCCTGCCAGCCCGTAGTGCGGTAGATAATGTCGCCGCCCAGCTCCCTTTGCAGCAGCTCCGCCTCTTCAGCCGAGCGCCCGTCCAGCCAGGTGATTGCCCTGCCCAGAGGCTGACCTTCGGCGTCCAGCGCCACCATGCTTGCCCCCTGGGTGGAGAGGCCAATCGCCTCAATCTGCTTTGGCTCAACACCGGAAGTCGCCTGCCGAACGGCTGCTATGGCAGCCCGCCACCAGTCCTCCGCGTCCTGCTCAACCCGATTGCCGCTGGTGAAAAGCCCATACCCCTGCTGGCCCTGGCCCACAGCAGTGCCGTCTTTATCCAGCAGGACAGCTTTGGTTCCAGACGTCCCCACATCAATCCCAATCACATACATCTGTACAACCATTCCTTTTCAGTGTCGGGCCCGCCATTTTTGAGTATTTATTGTCCATTTGATCTACATAAATTGATCATACGCTTATTTATATGGCAAACATAACATAAATATTATTAATCATCAATATATATTGTGCAATCAATCGAACCGAACTTCAATCGATCATATTTCGATCATTTATCGTTCTATAATGATCAAATAGAAAACATATCTCCCATATTTTTGCACATAACGATGTCAAACAATCATTTATCGCTTGCTATTCGATCAATTATCATGTAAATTAGAATCAGTGTAATGGATTATATTGTTGAAAGGGTGTCCCCTGTGTATAAAATGGAGCTTCGCAAAAACGAACTGTTGGAGTGGCTGGGTATCGACAACACATTGTCGGTACAGCAAATTGCAGATCACTTTTCCATCTCGCTTCCCTCGGCAAGGCGGCTCTGCACAGCCCTTTCTGACGAGGGGCGTCTGCTGCGCACCCACGGGGGCGTGCGGAATCTGGCGGCACAGCAGGCGACATACTCCTTCGAAAAATTCAGTCAGGAATACAGCGGTGAAAAGGAGCGGATTGCAAAATACGCCAGCACCCTTGTGAAAAGCCATCAGGTGATCTTCGTGGAGTCGGGAACCACCCTGCGGCAATTTTCCATGGCTCTGGCGGAACGCATCCGCCGGGAGGAACTCCACCACATCGCCATCATCACCAACTCCCTTGTCAACCTGGAAATCCTGCATCCCGTCAACACCGTCGTCATGCTGGGCGGGCAGTACCGCGCCGAGCGGCGGGATTTCATCGGCTACATCAGCGAGCTGTCTCTACGCGGTCTAAAGCTGGACTACTGCTTCATCGGCGCGGACGCCATCAGTCTCAGTGACGGCGTGATGGCCATGGATGTGGATACCCTGCGCTTCGACACCGAGGTGATCAAGCACGCCGCAAAAACCGTGGTGCTCGCCCATTCCGCCAAATTTGAAAAGCACTCGCTGCTCTCCTTCATGTCCACCGACCAGTGCGCCTGCATCGTCACAGACAGCGGGCTCTCCCCCGTCATCGCCGACCAGTACCGCCAGAAAAAGATAAATCTTGTCACAGTATAGAAAGGACTGAAGCATCTATGAAGCAGGAAGGATTGGCGCGGGCGAAAGCCGCCTTTGGCATCGAGGCCGATGCACTGCGGGAAACCGCCGCAAACATGGACTGGGAGTCCTTTTCCCGGGCAGTATTGCTGCTGGCCACCGCCCCAAAAATCGGTTCCAGCGGCTGTGGCCACACCGGAATCGCCTGTATGCACTTCGCCCACCTGATGTGCTGCATCGGCCGCCCCGCCCGCTTCCTCTCCCCCTCAGAAGCCCTGCACGGCGCTTCCGGCTTTCTCCAGCCGGGGGATGTCCTTGTGGTCGCCTCCCGGGGCGGAAGGACAGCTGAGCTGCTGGCCGTAATCGCAGTGGCGAAAAAAATCGGCGCTTCCGTGATTGCAGTCACGGAAAACACCGATTCGGAGATGGCGAAAACAAGCGATATCGTCCTCCCGCTGCGCATCCCCAGGGAGGTTGACCGGGAGAACACACAGGGCACAAGCAGCTTTGCGGCGACCTCCGCCGTGTTTGACGCCCTCCAGGCCGCCCTGATCGAGGAAACCGGGCACAAAAGTGATCAATTTGCAGTCGTCCACCCCGGGGGCGCCGTCGGGGAAAGGCTGAACCGAAAGAGTTGATCTTCTCAAAACAGCAAAAAGCCGCCGGATAAGTAAAACTTATCCGGCGCTTTTTCGTTGTTATATGAAATCGTGTTATCCGATCTTCCCATCCCTCATGCAATCCAAAATCATTTCGGTGCCCGGAATCGCCGGGATCGCCCCCTTGGCCCTGGCGGTGAGAGCGCCGCTGGCATTGGCGAAGGAAGTGAGCTCCAGCAGGGCCTCGTCGCCGATGGTGGATAAGTCGAGCCCCTCCCGGCTGATCCTCCCCAGCGCGGCCCCGATGAAGGCGTCCCCCGAGCCTGTGGTGTCCACCACCTCCACGTCGTAGGTGGGCACCGCCCGGCTGTGCCCGTTGCAGTGGTAGTACGCGCCGCCCGGCCCCAGGGTGATAAACAGCAGCGAAATGCCGTAGCGCTCCGCAAAGGCGGGGGCATGGGAGGCGTAGTCGTCCTCCCCTGTGAGGAAGGTGAACTCTTCATCGCTGATCTTGACAATGTCGGCGCTTGGCATGCAGGAGAGAATCTGCTCCCTGGCAGTATCCAGGTTGTCCCAGAGGGGGGGCCGCAGGTTCGGGTCGTAGCTGATGACCGCGCCGCTCTCCTTCGCCATCTCCAGCGCGTAGTGGGTGGCGCTTCTCGCGGGCTCGTGGGTGAGGGAGAGGGAGCCAAAGTGGAAGATGTTGGCCTGGCGGATGAGCGCTACGTCCACTTCCTCCGGGGTGAGCATGTAGTCCGCCCCCGGGTTGCGGAAAAAGCTGAAGGAGCGGTTGCCGGTCTCGTCCAGGGAGACAAAGGCCAGCGTTGTGCGCACGTCGGGGTCGATGCGCAGGCCCCCGGTGTCGATGCTGCAGTCCCGCAGCGTTCCCTCCAGCAGGCGGCCGAAGGCGTCCTCCCCTACCTTGCCGATGAACGCTGCCCGCCCGCCCTGCCGGGTCACGGCGGTGAGGACATTGGCGGGCGCACCGCCGGGATTCGCCTCAAAAAGCGGGTAGCCTCCGGCGGAGCTGCCGGCAGGGGCAAAGTCGATGAGCAGCTCCCCCAGTGCGACGACATCGTATTTCTTCTTCCTATTGGTCATCAATGTGACTATTCCTTTCGCCGCGCTCCGGCAGCCGGCTACGCGTTGATTTCCCGGAGAACCACCTCGGCATCCCCTTCTATATTCACTCTATTATACGCGGAATCGGGATAAACCACAACCGACATGTTCCGGGCGCCACCGTCCACGAACATCTCAAGGATGGAGACGTCGAAGATAAAGTCCAGCTCGTAGGAGCCGTCGAAATACCGCTTTGCTTTTCTCACGCTGTACAGCTCTGTGCCGAAGCTGGCGTGGAAGGTGTTCGCACCAGCCCTTGTCCTGTCCACAAAAAGATTGTTCTCAGCGTCCACACCGAATACCAGACTCTGATTTTCCTTGTTGGTCAGGGTGACGGCAGCGGAGCCATTCCCCTTGATGCGAAGCAGGAAGGTCTCGGCGGAAAGGGCGTCGCCGTCTTTGACCGCCTTTTCCCCGCCCAGGAACTTGTCATAGGCAACCGGCTGGGAGGCGAGGCGAAGTCCCGCGGAGGTCTCCACGGCTGACAGGCGGCGGGGCAGGGTCATCTGGCCGCAGTATTCGCCTGTGGGGGTGTCCCCGGCATACTCCCAGCTCATACCCCAGCCCATGAGGAGCTTGTCCTCCAGATTGTTGAAACTCACGCCCGCGTAGTTATCCCAGCCGTCGTCGATCTTCTCCATTTTGCCGAAGGGCACCGTGCTGGTAAACGCGTCGCCGTCGAAGTCGCCAAAGAAGTATTGTGTATTGCATCGGCCCTCCTCCATGGTGGTAGTCATGCTGACAATGAGCATGTAAACCGGCTTGCCGCCGCACTCCAGGGCGATGAGATCAGGGCACTCCCAGATGCCGGAGGCATGATTGCCGCCGGGGCCGAACTCCCCGGTCTTTTCCCAATTTATAAAGTTTTTAGTACTGTAGAAGTGCACTCTGTCCTTGGCGGCAATCACCATGCTCCAGCCCTTTTTCACCGGATTCCAGAAGATTTTGGGATCGCGGAAGTCGCTGATGCCGGGGTTTGGAAGGACGGGATTGCCCTCATACTTTTTGAAGTCAACGCCGTCCAGGCTGTAGGCGATGCCTTGCTCCTCGTTGTTGTCGGTGTGCATGGTGTACATGGCGATGAGCGGCGCCTGCCCGTCCTTGCCGAGACCGGAGAGGTTTTCTGTGTCGGACACAGCGCTGCCCGAGAAAATCTGGCCGTCCTTGTCGGGGAATATGGCGATGGGCAGGTGTTCCCAGTGGATGAGATCGTCGCTGACAGCATGATCCCAATGCATGGGGCCGTGTACAGTGGCAGCCGGATTGTGCTGGGCAAAAAGATGGTACCTGCCCTGGTGATGGACCAATCCATTGGGGTCGTTGATCCAGCCCGTGGTGGGGCTGTAGTGGATGCGGGGGCGGAAGTCGCGGATGCCTTGTGTGCTCATGATAACGTGCTCCTTTCACAAATCAATATTTATGTTAACTCCATTAATTCATTCGACGCCTTAATGTTAACAGAGATAATTCAAAATGTAAACATGTTTTTCTGAGAAACCCGAGCCTTTCTGTACTTATCTTATTTTCTGCAAAAGATTATTAGATAAAAATACCAAAAAAGTGTTGACAAGTTATGAACTCATTGCTATTATGAATGCAGTAAATGAATTAACTCCGTGAATTAATATTGCGAAGCCACTCCATTTATAGCATAATGTATTCACATTGTTAACGACAAACGTTCAAGGGAGTTAATACATTATGATGAATGTCTCAGGCAAGGGCCAGAACAACGAAAACCTTCTCAACATCAACCGGTCGCTGATCGTCCAGCACCTCCAACGGGATAAAGTCTGCACCCGCTCTCAACTCAGCAAGGCGCTGGGGCTCACCCCCGCCTCCATCACCAAGACGGTGGCCGGGCTGATGGAAAACGGGCTGGTGGAGGAAATCGGATTCGTGCAGGGGGAAAAGGGACGCCGCTCCATCGGCATCACCCTGCGGGCCGACCTCTGCAAGCTCATCGGCGTCAAGCTGTCCCGGCGGAACTTCTCAGTGGGCGTCTTTGATATGACAGGCGAAAACTTCGGCGTCCACTCCGAGAGCTTTTCGGAGGACGAGCTCCTCCCCGGCGTGCTGGACAAGATCATTCAGGTGATCGAGGGCTATATGTCCCGCTTCGACAATGTTGCAGCCATCGGCGTGGCCGTCCCCGGCCCCTATCTGGTCAAGGAATCCCGCATGGTTCTGGTCACCGAAACCATCGGCTGGAAAGAGGTCAACCTCCAGGAATACCTGGGCTCCGCCTTTTCCGTTCCCGTCATCATCCGGCACGACGCAAATTCCGGCGCGCTGGCCGAGTGGTGGTTCGGCACCCAGATTCACCAGCAGGGCGAGACCCTCATCCACTACCTGGTGGGCGAGGGGGTGGGCGCAGGCATCATCATCGACGGCGAGATACTCACGGGGGACAACGGCATCGCCGGAGAGATCGGCCATGTGAGCATCGACGTCAACGGCCCCCACTGCACCTGCGGCAACCGGGGCTGCCTGGAGCTCTACTGCTCCTCCCTCGCCTTTGTCAAGCACGCCAAATCCAAGCTGCCCGAGCACCCGGAATCCACCCTGACCCGCTATGGCAGCCTCACCTTTTCCTCTATCTTCGAGGCCGCCAATCAGGGCGACCGCTTCGCCATCTCGCTGGTCAGACGGGCGGGGCGCTACATCGGCTACGGCGCGGCAGCCATGATCAACACCTACGACCCCAGCACCATCGTCATCAGCAACGACATGGCAGGGGGCGGCCAAACCCTCCTGGAAGAGGCGCTGGCAGTTGTGCGGGAGCGCATTGCCCCCCATATCGCGGAAAATGTCAGCATAGAGCTCTCCCGCTTCCCCAACGACCCCATTCTCTACGGCGCGGCCGCTGTGGCCATCGACTTCTGCCTCAAACGGCCGGAGATACTCATGGAAATGCAGAAGCAGAAACGATAGGCAGAAAGGAACGGCCAGTATGTCACAACTTGCAAAAGAAGGAGCAGGCAGCATGGTGAAAAGGGATACCGCCGCAGTGAAACCGGCGAAAAAGTCAAAGCTTTTGGAAATACTCTCCCATAACTGGCAGCTGTGGGCCCTGATGGTGCCCGGCCTTCTCTGGCTGGTTGTCTTCGCCTACTATCCGATGTACGGCCTGACCATCGCCTTCAAGGACTTCAAGCCCCGGGCAGGCATCACGGCAAGCCCCTGGGCAGAGCCGCTGTTCAAGCACTTCCAGGCCTTCTTCAGCACCAACATTGCCTGGAATACCATCAGCAACACTGTCATCCTCAGCCTGCTCACCATTTTGATTTCTTTTCCCGTCCCCATCATCTTTGCCCTGCTGCTCAACCAGGTGAAAACCAACAAGCTGCGCAAGACGATTCAGACAGTCTCCTACGCCCCCTACTTCATCTCGGCAGTGGTTGTCGTCTCCATCATGAACGTCATCCTCGCCCCCGGCAGCGGCTTTGTCAACACCATCTACACCACCCTTACCGGGAACGACCCCCTCCTGTTCACCAGCCGGCCCGAATACTTCCGCTCCCTCTATATCATCTCCAACATCTGGCAATCCATGGGCTTCAACGCCATCATCTATATCGCCGCGCTCACCGGCATCAGCCCCGACTTCTACGAGGCCGCCATCGTGGACGGCGCGTCGAAGTTCAAGCGCATTCTCTACATCGACATCCCTCTGATCATGCCCACCGTCATCATCATGTTCATCCTGGCCGTCGGCAATATCATGACCATCGGCTACGAAAAGGTCTATCTGATGCAGAACGGCATGAACACCGTGGTGAGCGAGATCATCTCCACCTATGTCTACAAGACCGGCCTGCAAAACGCACAATACAGTTTTGCAACCGCCGTGGGATTGTTCAACTCCGGTGTCAACTTCATCATCCTGGCAGTCTGCAACGCTGTCGCCAAAAAGACCGCCGACATCAGCATCTTCTAGAAAGGAGCGCAGAGAGCCATGACAAGCACCAAGAAGAAAGACGCTCTTCACGGCCCCTCCCACCTGAAACCCACTCTCTCTGACCGCATTTTCGACATCTTCAACTTCTTCATCATGCTGATTGTCTGCATCTGCATTGCCTATCCGCTGTGGTTTGTGCTCGTCGCCTCCTTCACCGACCCCGATGTGGTCAACCAGGGCAAGCTACTCATCCTCCCCTTTGACCCCTTCATCGGCGGCTATGAGCGCATCCTGGCCTACACTCCCCTCTGGAAGAGCTATTGGAACACCATTGTCTACACCGTTGTGGGCACGCTGGTATCGCTGGCCACCACCATCCCCTGCGCCTACTCCCTCTCCCGCACCGATATGGTTGGCCGCCGTCCCATGATGTTCCTCTTCACCTTTACCATGTTCTTTTCCGGCGGCATCATCCCCCTCTATCTGGTTATCCAGAACATCAACATCTACAACACCATCTGGGCTATGGTGCTCCCCTCGGCGGTATCGGTATACAACCTCATCGTCTGCCGCTCCTTTTTCGATTCCAGCATTCCGGCGGAGCTGCTGGAGGCCTCCAAGCTGGATGGCTGCTCCGACTTCGGCTTCTTCTTCAAGATCGTCCTGCCCCTCTCCTCCACCATCATCGCCGTTATGATTCTCTTTTACGGAACGGCCATGTGGAACCAATTCATGAACGCCCTGATGTTCATGCAGGATCAGGACAGAATGCCTCTCCAGGTTATCCTGCGCAACCTGATACTTATCAATCAGGCCTCCAACTTGTCCAGCGACGCCTCGGAGGTCATCATGCGCCAAAAGCTGGCGGAGCAGCTTAAATACGCGGTCATCGTCGTCTCCGCCCTGCCCCTGCTGGTTGCCTACCCCTTCCTCCAAAAATACTTCACCAAGGGAGTGATGATCGGGGCCGTGAAGGGTTAAGTTGCTGTCAAAGGATAGCAGCCCATTCACTTAATTGGGTCATAAAATAAATTGGCGGTATATTGATTCGGCAAGAAAGTTTGGGGAATCCTCCAAGCTCTGGGGTTGTGCGGCCCAAAACCGGTACAACCCGACAAAGGAAAAGGAGAATGAAAATGGGAAAACGAATTTTTGCGGCAATTCTGGCGGCGGCCATGCTGTTTACCACAGCGGCCGGATGCAACAGCGGCGGCAGCTCCTCCGGCGGAACCGCCTCCACTTCCACAGGCTCCTCCTCTGCCTCCACCGATGATGCCTCCGCCGGCGGGGAAGTCTCCGCGGCGGAGAGCGACGACAACATCAACCTTGACGGCACCATGCCCATTATCAAAGACCCCTCCCAGTTCCCCAAGATGAAAATGGCAATCGTCGTCCCCCCGGAGCGAGTCATCCCCTCCGGCGATCTCACCATGATCCAGAAGTTAAAGGATGAAACCGGCGTGGAATTCGAGTGGCAGGAAATCCCCTCCGACGGCTCCACCGAGAAGCTCAACCTCATGCTCTCCTCCGGCGCGGACCTCCCCGACGCCTTCTGGAACAACATCAGCGGTGTCATGGTCGCCCAATATATGGGCCAGGATATTTTTCTCCCCACCGAAGATCTGGTGGAGCAGTACATGCCCCGGCTCAGCAAAATCTATGAGGATCACCCCGAGTACAAGGCTGCAGCCTTCGCCCCCGACGGCCACACCTACGGCTTCCCCTACATCGAGGAGATGAAGGGCCTCGTGCTGACCCCCGGCCCCTTCATCATCAACACCGAGTGGCTGGAAAAAGTCGGCATGACCATGCCCACCACCGTGGACGAGTTCACCGAGGTGCTCAAGGCCTTCCGGGACGGCGGCGACCTGAACGGCAACGGCCAGGACGATGAAATCCCCTACGCCCTGGATTTCACCTCCAAGGACACCTTCGGCTCCTACAACACCTTCAACCAGTTCACCGCCGCCTTCGGCCAGATGGATTCCTACTGCCAGGGCAACTACATCGCCGACCACATGCTTGTCGTCGACGGCAAGATCACCTTTACCGCCACCAACGAGGCCTACAAGGAGACCGCCAAGTACTTCAACACGCTCAACAGCGAAAAGCTGCTGGATGTCGACTCCTTCTCCCCCGGCCCCTCCGAGGGACTGCCCCTCTACAAGAACAAGATCACCGGCACCGACGCTGTCGTCGGCGTCATGGGCCTGTGGGCCCCCGCCAATGAGATTCCCGACGTGAACGTCCGCGCCCAGTACCAGGCTATCCCCCGCATGGAGGGCCCGAGCGGCAAAACTGGCGTTGCGCTGAACTTCTCCGAGATGCAGGACACCAGCATGGTGGCCATCACAACCGATTGCGAATACCCCGAAGTCATCGCCGCCTATGTGGACTACTGCTTCGAGCCCGAAATCTCCGTCACCCTCAACTGGGGCGCAGAGGGCTGGGTCTACGAGAAGGGCGACGACGGCATCCTCCACTTCCGCCTGGACGACAACGACAACATTCTGCTGTTCGACAACTACAAGACCTTCGGCGAACTCCGCAACAACTCCACCCCCACCCGCGGCTCCCTCGCTGTGCTCAACGAATACTACGGCACTGTCTGCGACTACACCTGGGATGCCATCGACCTGCTGGACGGCCAGATCGCCAACGGCAAGTACGATATTCTGGAGGAGTACACCACTGTCCCCAAGATGATCATGACCTCTGAGGAACAGACCAAAATCTCCCAGATTCAGCCCACCATCTCCGACATCGTCCGCCGCTACACCATCCAATGGGTGCTGGACGGCAACGCCGACGAGACCTGGGACGCCTACATCGCCGAGCTGGAAGCCGCTGGCGTGAACGATCTGGTCTCCACCTTCCAGGGCGCCTACGACCGCTTCCTCAGCGCCGCTTAGCTCCATCTTTATCATTGCAGTCCCTTACAGGTGGAACGGGTTTCTTTTACAAAGGAAGCCCGTTCCTTTTGTGCTGTTCGCCGATTCTGCATCCAAAGCGGAAAACAGTCTTGTAACGGAGTGCGACATACTGTATTCTGATGTGGCTGTGCCATTTTACTGAAAAGGATTTTGACTTATGAAGACTCCTCTGCTGGGAGACAAAAAGTTTTACGCCAGCGCAGCCGCCATCGGCCTGCCCGTCGCGCTGCAAAGCCTTCTGACCACCTCGGGCAGCATGGTGGACACCATCATGATCGGCTCCCAGGGGGAGCTGGCAGTTGCGGCGGTGGGCATCTGCGCACAGTTCAGCTCCCTGCTGTTCAGCGCCTTCTACGGCTTCTTTAACGGCGGCATCATCTTCTTTTCCCAGTATTGGGGCGCGAAGAATGAAAAGGGCATCAGCCGGGCCTACGGCCTCACCCTGGCCTGCATGATGTTTTTCGGCCTCCTCTTTGGAGCGACTGCTGTTTTGGCGCCGGAGTGGGTGCTGAGCGTCTACACCGACAAGAGCAATATCCAGGCGATTGCGGCCCCCTATCTGCGCATTGTGGGCTTCTCCTTTCCCCTACAGGTGATGGCCTTCGCCCTCAGCGGGCTGATGCGCTCCACCGAACAGGTGAAGGTGCCCCTCTACGCCTCCATCGCCGGTCTGCTGACCAACGCCGGTCTCAACTGGGTACTCATCTATGGCAACCTTGGCGCACCTGCTCTGGGCGTGGAGGGCGCGGCAATCGCCACCGTGGTAGGAAACGCCGTCAACGTGATTCTTCTGTTTACCTACTGCCTGTTTGACAAGGAGCGCACCTTCCTGCGTGACTTCCGAAATCACTTCCGCTGGAACGCGGCCTTTGTCAAGGAGTATTTCTCCAAAAGCCTGTTCATCGTGGCAAACGAGGTGTTTCTCGGCATCGGCTTCATGATCATCAACATCGTGGTGGGGCGGCAGGCCGAATCGGCCATCGCGGCGCTGGCTGTCTTCCGCGTGATCGAGGGCATCGTCTTCTCCTTCTTCCGGGGCTTCACCAACGCCACCTCGGTCATTGTGGGCAAGCAGGTGGGCGCCGGGGAACCCCTGGGAGGCTACACCGACGGCAAGCGCTTCGCGCTGCTCTGCCCGGCGGTCATCTTTGTGGCGTGTGTCATCCAGTGGCTGCTTCGCGGGCCCCTGCTGGGCATCTTCGGCCTGGGCGAAACCGCGCTGGGCTACGGCAACCAGATGCTGTTTCTCTTCATTTTCGCCGCAACCTTCCGCACCTGCAACTGGATTTGCAATGACACTTTCCGGGCCGGAGGAGAATCCGTTTTCGGCACGGTGGTGGAGATTGTCTGCATGTATGTCTTCACCATCCCCGCCATGCTGCTGACGGGTTTGGTATTCAAGCTGCCCTTCATCGTCGTGTTTTTCTGCATGTACATGGACGACTATGTCCGCACCGGGCTTGTCCTGTGGTACATGAACACGGGGAAATGGGTCAAGCCTGTCACCCAAGAGGGGCGTGCCGCCCTTCCCGCCTTTCACGCCCTGCTTGAGCAGGCAAAACGCAAGCGGAGAGAACCGCGCTCCGCATCGGAATAATACTAATTCCAAATAAAAATAGCTGATCAGCTGTCGCTCAGAGCGCATTCTTTCTCAAAAGAATGCATCGCTCGGCTTCTCAGGTTTTTAATCGGAATTAGTATCGCCAAAAGCAAAGACCCGGCCTCTCCTGATGGAGAGGCCGGGTCTTTGCCGTTAGCTGTATGATTTAGTAGGACACCTTGACCGGCAGCCCGGTCTCCATAGACTGGTTGCAGGCCAGCGTGAAGGCCACGCTCTTCCAGGCGTCGGCATAGGGGGAGCGAATCTTGGAGCCGTCGCCGCTGATGGCGGCCTCGATAAAGGTGCGGTCGCACTCCACGCCAAAGTCGTTCGCCGTCTCCACCGTGACGCCCTGCTCATTCCCGGCGGAGCGCTGCATGCCGTCGCCGGACACCACGCCTCCCAGATTCTGGGCCTGGGCGGTCTCCGCCTCAAAGACTGTCGCTTTGGTGATCAGGTAGTAGTCCATCCGGGCGGCCCTGCCGCCAAAAGTCATCTTCGACTCCCATGCGGCGGGGTTTTCGCTGTAGCATCCCGTCATCATGGTGCAGGTGACGCCGCTGCGGAAGGTGATCAGCGTGGTGGAAAGGTCGTCGGAGAGGTAGCCGGGGCACTCCTCCTGGGTGATGAAGCCCCGGGTGGGCACCGAGTAGACGGTGTCGGGCTCATCCTGGAGCAGGTAGCGCAGCATATCCATCTGGTGGATGGTCTGCTCCACCAGCTGCCCGCCGGAGGTCGCCTTCACCCTCCACCACGGCACCTCGGGGATGCCCCCCACGCGGGAGGCCTGCACATGCACGACCGGGTGCTTTTGCAGGTATTGCTTGGCGGTTTCGTTGATGCTGTCATAGCGGCACTGAAAGCCGGAGGCCGCGATGAGCCCGCTCTCCTCCACCTGGCGCACAAGCTCCCTCGCCAGCGCGGTGTCCAGGGCCAGAGGCTTTTCCACAAAGAAGGGGATGCGCCTGCGAATGGTCTCGAACTCGATCTCCCCGTGGCAGCTGGGGGGCACGCAGATGAAGACCATGTCCGGCTTCACTTCGTCGTACATCTCCACAAAGCTGGAGAATGCTTTGCCGCCGCCCGCCTTTTTCACGAAGTCCTCCGCCCTGTCGATGAGCAGGTCGCAGAAGCCCGCAAGCTCCACAAGACCGTCCATTTTCAGGAAGTTGTCCAGGTGGTAGCCGCCGATGCCGCCGCAACCGATAAGCGCCAATTTTTTCATATCAATCCAGTCCTTTCCTATGTTGCGATGATTTTGTCCAGCGCCGCGATTACCTCGCTGTAGAACGCCTCGTCGGACATATCCGGATTGTCCGAATCCCCCTTGAACACCTCTGCCGTGAGGTAGCCATCAAAGCCCGCTTTCCGCAGCGCGGGGACGACTGCCGTCCAGTTGACGTCGCCCTTCAGCAAATCCACAAAGTCCCCGCCGCCGTTGAGGCCGAAGCCGCTGTCGTTCCGCTTGAAATCCTTCACATGGATGTTCTTGATGCGGCTCCCCAGCAGGTCAATCCAATACTCCGACCAGGAAAAGGCGATGACGTTGCCCACATCGTAGTAGGCCCCGATGCGGGGGCAATCCAGCCCGTCGATAAAGCGCGCCATGTCGAAGGGGGAGAGAAAAAAGCCGTTCCAAACGTTCTCCACGCCCACATTGACGCCCATCTCCACAATGTGGTCTTTCAATTCACTCAATGTCTCAGCGCTGGTGCGGTAGGCCTTCTCGTAGCCGCCCTGCTGAACGACACCGCCCGGAACAACCAAAATCCCGCCCGCTCCCAATGCTTTCGCACTCTTTAGCTGGCAAAGGATAATCTCCTTCGCCTTTTCCCGCTCCGCGCTGTCGGGGGAGCCCATGAAATAGCTCAGCATGGAGGTGGAGACGCTGACCACCGGCAGCTCGTACTGCTCCGACAGCGCCCTGATCTCCACCAGCTCCCCCTCTGTCGTCTCCAGCGTGAGGGAGTGGGCGGAGTGGCCCGCCGCGTCTACATTTAGCTCGATGCCGTCGAATCCCGCGTTCCTCACCTGGCGGAAAAGCTCCTCGAAGCCCACAGCACTGTCCGCCGCCCATGCGTTTATGGATTTTTTCATTCTTTGACAACTCCTTTCTTGCCTGATTTCTGCTACCAGTATATAATAAGGCTACCATAATGCCATGGGGAAATCATCTGTCTATATGGACAAATCGATTGGATTGACCACTGAAAGGGGAGAGACACCTCATGCGGGATCAGGCCTATTACCGGCTGCTGGACGGCTCGGACAACAACCTGCGCAGGAACGACCGGGAGCTCGCCGTCAACTGCTGCGGCCTCCTCGCCTCGCAGCAGCCCTTCCACACCCACAACCCGGTGGGGCGCAGCGACTTCTACCTCCAGTACCTGGTTGCCGGGGAGATGGAGGTCTGGCAGGGGGACGGCGAGGAACGGCTGCTCATGTCGCCGGGCCAGGCGGTGATCTCTCCCCCCCACACACCCTACCGCTACGCCCCCCCTTTCCACAGCGGGGAGGTTCGCTACTACTGGATTCACTTTTCCGGCTCCCGGGCGGAGGAGCTGGTGGCTCAATGCGGCCTGCGGGGCGGCTCCCTCCTCTCCCCCGGCCTGGATGAGTCCCTGGAACGCCTCTATAATGAGCTGTTCCAGACCTTTCTGCGCAGGGATAACTGCTCCGAGGATTTGGCCGCCGCCCACCTGACAGCCATCCTGGTCACACTGGGCCGCAGGGCCGCCGACCGGGCAGGGGAGGGCGGTGACCGCAGGATCACCCGCGCCCTCGCCCACATCCACTCCCACTACGCCGATCCCCTCACGGTGGAAAACCTTGCGGCGCTGGAGCACCTCAGCGCCAGCCGCTTCCGGACTGTGTTCCGCGACAGCACCGGCCTCTCCCCCCGGGACTATATCACCGTGCTGCGGCTGAACCACGCCCGGCAGCTGATGGCCCAAACCGAGCTGACCATCGGGGAGATTGCCGCCCAGGTGGGCTACTCCGACCAGCTCTATTTCAGCCGGGTGTTCAGCGGCAGATTCGACTGCTCCCCCACCGAATACCGGCAAAAAAAGAGATAGGCCCTCTTTGATCAAAGAAAGCCTATCTCATATCTATGTCCTGTAATAACACAATTCTATCTTTAGAGCGCGCGGAGCGAGTGAGTCCAGCGTCACGCTGGCTGCTCTTCGGTTATTGTAAGCGCGTCGTCCTTGTAGTCCACCACCAGCGTTGTCTGGGGCTTCACGTTCTCGGCGATGAGCTTGCGGGCAATCAGCGTCTCCACCCTGCTCTGCAAAAAGCGCTTGAGGGGGCGGGCGCCGTAGACCGGGTCGTAGCCGTTCTCGATCACGTAGTCTTTGGCGGAATCTGTGAGCCGGATGCGGAGCTGGCGGTCTGCCAGGCGCTTGTCCAAATCCTCCAGCAGCAGGTCGATGATGACCCGGATGTCGCTTTTGCTCAGCGGGTGGAAGAAGACGATTTCATCCAGACGGTTGAGGAACTCCGGCCGGAAGCTGGTCTTGAGGATGTCCATCACGGCATCCCGGGCCTCCTCGCTCACCTGTCCCTCCCCGTCAATGCCCTCCAACAGGAAGGAGGAGCCCAGGTTGGAGGTGAGGATGATGATGGTGTTCTTGAAGTCCACCGTGCGGCCCTGGGAGTCGGTGATCCTGCCGTCGTCCAGCACCTGCAAGAGGATGTTGAAGACATCGGGATGAGCCTTCTCCACCTCGTCGAAGAGCACCACGCTGTAGGGCTTGCGGCGCACCGCCTCGGTGAGCTGGCCGCCCTCCTCATAGCCGACATATCCGGGAGGCGCTCCCACCAGCCGGGACACCGCGTGCTTCTCCATGTACTCGCTCATGTCGATGCGGATGATGTTCTTCTCATCGTCGAAAAGGCTCTCGGCCAGCGTCTTGCCCAGCTCGGTCTTGCCCACACCGGTGGGGCCGAGGAAAAGGAAGGAGCCGATGGGCCTGTCGGGATCCTGGATGCCTGCACGGGAGCGGAGAATCGCCTCGGAGACCTTCTCCACAGCCTCCTCCTGGCCCACCACCCGCTGGTGCAAAATGTCCTCCATGTTCAGCAGCCGCTCCCGGTCGCTCTCCATCAGCTTGGCCACGGGGATGCCTGTCCAGCGGCCTATGATGCGGGCGATCTCCTCCTCGGTGACCTTGTCCCGCAGCAGGCTGTTGTCCCGCTGGGATTCCTCCGCGATCTTCTCCTCCGCCTCCAGCTCCTTCTTGAGCTCGGGCAGCCTGCCGTACTTGAGCTCGGCAGCCTTTTCCAGATCGTAGCCCCGCTCCGCCCGCTCGATATCGGCGTTTACCTGCTCCAGCTCCTCCCGGAGATGCTGCACTTTGGAGATAGCGTCCTTCTCCGCCTCCCACTGGGCCTTCATGGCGTTGAACTGGTCGCGCATGTCGGCCAGCTCCTTCTGAATGTCCCGGAGATGCTCCTGACTCACGGGGTCGCTGTCCTTTTTCAGGGCGGCTTCCTCAATTTCGTGCTGCATGATCTTGCGGGCAATCTCGTCCAGCTCGGTGGGCATGGAGTCGATCTCGGTGCGGATCATGGCGCAGGCCTCATCCACCAGGTCGATGGCCTTATCCGGTAGAAAACGGTCTGAAATATACCGATAGGATAATGTCGCGGCGGCGATCAATGCCTGGTCGGTGATTTTGACACCGTGGAAGACCTCGTAGCGCTCCTTGAGACCCCGGAGGATGGAGATGCTGTCCTCCACCGTGGGCTCCTCCACCATGACAGGCTGGAAGCGGCGCTCCAATGCGGGGTCTTTCTCGATGTACTGGCGGTACTCGTCCAGGGTGGTGGCGCCGATGCAGTGCAGCTCTCCCCTTGCCAGCATGGGCTTGAGGAGGTTGCCTGCGTCCATCGCGCCCTCGGTTTTGCCCGCGCCCACAATGGTATGCAGCTCATCGATAAAGAGCAGGATTCTCCCCTCGCTCTTCTTGATCTCGCCCAGCACCGCCTTGAGGCGCTCCTCGAACTCGCCCCGGTACTTGGCTCCCGCCACCAACGAGCCCATATCCAGGGCAAAGATGGTCTTGTCCCGCAGGGAATCGGGCACGTCCCCCCGGACAATCCGCTGGGCGAGGCCCTCGGCGATGGCGGTCTTGCCCACGCCGGGCTCGCCGATGAGCACGGGGTTGTTTTTTGTCTTTCGGGAGAGGATGCGGATGACATCCCTGATCTCGCTGTCACGGCCGATAACCGGATCAAGCTGCTGGTTGCGGGCCCGCTCCACCAGGTCGTCGCCGTACTTTTTCAGCGCGTCGTAGGTGTCCTCGGGGGTGTCGGAGGTTACGCGGGTATTGCCCCGTACCTGCATGAGCTGGGCGAGGAAGTCGCTCTTGCGGATGCCGAAGCTCTGGAAAATCCCCTTGATGGCCTTGTCCGGTTCGTCCAGCATGGCAAGCATGATGTGCTCCAGAGAGACGTATTCGTCCTTCATTTTGTCGGCAGTCTTCTCCGCCGTGACCAGCATGCGGTCGACGGTGGGACTGACGTAGATTTTGTCCGGCTCCCTGCCGGGGCCGCTGACGCCGGGAATCTTGCGAATCTCTTCGTCGATGGCCCTGTTCAGGGCGTCAACGTCAACATCCATGCCAAGCAGCAGCTGGGCGATGAGGCCGTTTTCCTGCTCCAGCATGGCTTTCAGCAGGTGAGCCTGCTCGATCTGCATGCTCTGGTGCTCCAGTGCAATCCCCTGGGCGGCCTGCACGGCCTCCAGAGATTTTTGAGTTAATTTTTGTGCGTTCATGGCATCATATCTCCTTCATCTATATCAAAATGTCTGCGGAATTCAAATACTCATTGTATAGTTCGATCTGCTTATTCCAGTTTTGAGCCTCCGGCGCGGCAAAAAAGGTATCCAACGCCGTGTCGAACATCTGAATGTAGGCGGCCAGCGCCTCCCCGGTGCGGTCGGTGTCCTCTCCCCGGATGCGCAGCTCCCTCGTCATTTTTCCCCCGGCGATGGCAGTGGGGGGACTGTGAGAAAGGCTCTGCTCCAACTGCTTCCATGCGCGGAAAAAAAGCCGCAGCAACTTCAGCAGCTCGCCGCTCTGGCTGCGGGAGACCACCCGAAGCTCGCCCACGTAGGAGCCGTCCCGCAGGGTGAGCTCCACATTGTAGCGTATAGTTGGATTATAGCGGTACGGCAACGCGCTTTTTATCGAAAGCAGGGAACTGCCCGGTGTATTCTCGGCATTTTGCACCCGGAGGGAGGGGGTCTCCTCCATCTTTTTGCGGGCCGCGCCGTAGAGCCTGTCCAGCTGCTTTTCCGGGGTGGAGAGGCCGATGTGCTCCGCCAGGATGCGGTTGATCAACCCGGAGCGGCTTAGGCCCTCCCGGTGGGCAAGGCGGTCTACCTCCCGCACCACCTCGTCCAGCAGGATGAGGCTGTACATGCTTCTGTCCATTATATTATGACCATTCCTTTTCCATTTCTACAAGAATCATTATAGCACTATTCAGTTAATTTGTCAATCGTATTATATAATTTAACTTGCAAATTATAAGATGGGCATTCAAAAAGAAAGAGGCGCACCACGTTTGTGGCGCGCCTCTCTTTTTTCACTCAGTCTTCCTCTTCTTTGTCTACGACTTCCCCTATCGAGAGAACCGTCTCTTCCGAACCGATATAAATCTCCTCGGCCTCCACTAGCGTTTTCTGAAGACGTTCAATGGTATCGTTTATTTCAATGAACAGCTTGTTGTACATCTTTTTGTAGTCCGCCATCTGCTCACCTCAAAATCATTATGGCTCATTTTGAGCCGAAAGTCAATGGCTCGATTTGAGCTGGATATACTAATGTCGAGGTGATATCTTGAAATATGACAGAATCAGAGGAATGCGGGAAGACCGCGATTTGACCCAAAAAGAGATCGCCAAATATTTGAACATAGCGGCGCGAACCTATTCCGGCTATGAAAATGGAACCCGCAATATTCCAGTGCAAATTGTCGCTGAATTGGCCCTTTACTATAAGGTCAGCGCTGACTATCTTCTGGATTTAACAGATGATAAAACTCCATATAAACGAAAGTGACTATCAAAAAGGAGGCGGTTATACCGCCTCCTTTTCTATTTCGCTATCTGGAAAAACCGCAGGGGCAAATCCGCATCCTCCCCCGCGTAGTCGATGCCAATTCGCTTGCCCACGCCGATCCCGAAGGCGGGCTTCTCCGATGGCCGCAGCAGGTAGAGCCGCTCGCTCGCCACCATATCCAAGCCGTTTTCCGCCATGGAGAGACCCAGCGCCTTGCACAGCTTGCCGGGGCCGTCCATCAGGGCCCTCCGCTTTGCGGGCGGCAGATCATCCCAAGCCTTGCCGAAGCGGTTTCGCGCCATGATGTCGAAACCCTCCACCGGCTTCGCCCCCCGAATCATCACACCGGAGGGCTCCTTCTCCGTCTGGGTGATGACGTTCAGGATGCGGTACATGCCGTAGATCAGGTAGATGTAGCTGTGACCGCCGTCCCGGTACATGTTCTCGGTGCGGGGGGTGCGCTTGCCGCCGTAGGAGTGGCAGGCCCTGTCGCCCTCGCCAAGATAGGCCTCGGTTTCGGTGATCTCCGCCACCAGCTCACCCTGATCACCACTGAACACGAGATAAGCCCCAAGCAAATCCCTCGCCACCGCCTCGGTGTCCCTGCGAAAAAAGGCGCGGTCGGGGCGGATCAGCTTCCCGCTCAACGGTTTCTCCTCTCCAAAACGGCAAAGAACACCGTGCAGGCCAACATGATCCCCACGGGCAGGGCGAACAGCTTGGCCATCTCTGTGACCCCGTCCCAGGGGCCGAAGCCCAGGTCGGGATTCGCCCGGATGTTCATCGTAGCCAGAACCATGGCGGCAATCATCAGCACGACAAAGATCAGCGTGATTACCAGGCTGGAGCGCCTTGCCTTGCGAAACTGACTGGGGTCACGTTTCCTGTTCGGGTTGCTCATATGATAGCCGCCTCTCTTCCCGAGTTTGAAGGGTTTATCTTTCAAGCTTTTTACAGCCGGAGCAGCTTTTCCGTCGCTTCCTCCACCGTTGGCAGGAAGAACACCTGGCTCCCCCGGTTGGATTCCCGGATGAAATCGTTCAGGCTTTTGGAGGTCACGTCGGAGAAATTCCCCACAATTGCCAGCCGAAAGCCATAGTTTGTGTATTTCTGCAAAATTTCCCCCGCAAGGCCGGTTTTCAGCTCGTAGAACTCCTCCGGCAGGTTTTCCCGCAGCAGAATCAGGCTGTCGCTGTCGCCCAGGATGCGCACATCGGTCATGAGGTCTAAAGCATCCTGCACGCTCTCCAGCACCCAGCCGGGCTCCTCCAGCACCGCCACACGGCGGCCGTTGTTTTCAATGTAGTTGATGTTCATTTTTGTATCCAATCCTTCAATAAAGTCGTCAGTTCCTCCACTGAGGATGCGGTTGCGGTGACACCTTTTGAGGCCGCCCCCGCCGGGCCGTCCAGCCCCCAGGTGACATAGACCATGCCGATTCCGGCGGAGGAGGCAGCCTCCGCATCCCGCCGCTCATCCCCCACATAGAGGAGCTCCTCAGTTGAGGCCTGCTGTCCCTCCATATAGCCCCGGAAGGTCTTCGCCTTGCCGAAAAAGCCCTCGGACGGCCAGACAGGAATATCCATGCCCTGCGCCTGTGTGGCAAAGAACCGCCGGATGGCCTCCGGCTCGTTGGAGGAGACTATCCCCACAACAGCCCCCAGCCCCTGGAGCTCCTCCAACAGCGGCAGCATACCGGGAAATGGCTGCACCTCTCCTGCGCCAATTGCGGCGGCGTACCGGGATTTGTACTCCCCGGCAATTTTCAGCATAAACGCTCCCAGCTTCGCCTTGCGCAGCGGGGAAAGGTTGTCCCGGTTCCGGAAGTCCGCCACCGAAAGGCTCTGGCCCCGCTCCTTTGCCAGCTCTCCCAGCAGCCTGTCCTGCACGGGCATGGAGTTGGCAATGGTACCGTCGAAGTCGAAGAGGATGTGCCTCATAGCAGCCCCTCCAAGATGCCCCGCAGCTCGTCCCAGCTGCCCACTTCCAGATGGGGCGGTGTGCCCTCCGGGGCCGGAGCAGAGGTGCGATCCATCCCCCGGTACCACACCGGGAACAGCCCGGCGGAGGCCGAGCCCTTCACATCAAAATAGGCGTCGTTGCCGCAGTACCAGACCCCTTCCGGCCCCAGCCCCGCTTTGGCGAGGGCCACCCGGAAGAGCATGGGGTTCGGCTTGCGCACCAGGTATTCGCTGGAGGCCAGGATAAACTCGAAGGGGTGCTCCGGGAACAGCCCGGCAATGCGGCGGGCCAGTGCGCCGCCGGAAAAGCCGATATTGCTGATCACGCCGGTGCGGATGCCTTTTTTGTTCAGATAGGCCAGCAGCTCCGCGCTGCCGGGGGTGGGATGGCCGGGGGCGACATTTTCCCAGTAGATGTACTCGGCCTCCTCGGCTGAAATGGCGAGTTCAATCCCCATCAGCTCGTATTGAAGGCGCTGCGCGATAAGATTGTGGCCCTCAAAGTCCAGGGTGCGCACCGCTTGCAGCTCCGCAAAGAGCCCCGCACCCACAGCGTCCACCTCCTCGGGGGAATAGCTGTGTGGGTTGGCCGTGCAGTGCTCCATCACAGCCCGCACCCCCGCTGGGGAGTTGAAGGGCTCCTCCCAGCCCAGGGTGTCGCCGTAGTCAAAGAGAATCATCTGGGGCATCTTCACCGGTTTCATTCGGTCTGATCCTCCTCTTTGTCCAGCAGCGTCTCAATTATATACTTGGGCCTGCCCTTGGCCTCCTGGTAGATTTTGCCCACATATTCCCCCACAATGCCCAGGGAGAAGATTTGCAGCCCCCCCAGCAGCCAGATGGAGCCCATAAGGGTAGACCAGCCGGGCACGGTGTTGCCGGTCAGGTTGCGCACAAAGGTGTAGATCATGAGGCCCAGGCTGATGAGCAGCACGATAAAGCCCAGCACAGTGATAAACCGAATGGGCTTGACGCTGAAGGAGGTCACTCCGTCCCAGGCGAAGGCCAGCATCTTGCGCAGGGGATACTTGGATTCCCCCGCGAAGCGCTCCCCACGGCTGTACTCCACCATGTCGCTCTTATAGCCGACCAGCGGCACAATGCCCCGCAGAAAGAGATTGACCTCCTTAAACTCGGCAAGGCCCTCCAGTGCGCGCCTGCTCATCAGGCGGCAGTCGGCGTGGTTGTAGACCAGATTTACCCCCAGCAGCCCCATGATTTTGTAGAAGCTCTGGGCCGTGAACCGCTTGAAGCCGCTGTCCCGCTTGCGGTCGCTGCGCACGCCGTACACCACGTCGCAGCCCTGGTGGTACTTGTCCACAAAGCCGTCGATAACCCCAATGTCGTCCTGGAGGTCGGCGTCCATCGAGACCACCATGTCGGCCCGACTCTTGGCCTCCATCAACCCGGCCATCAGGGCGTTCTGGTGGCCCTTGTTCCGGCTGAGCTTGAGGCCGGAGAAGTGATCCGGATCGTCCTTGTGCAGGCCCTCGATCAGCTTCCAGGTGTTGTCCTTGCTGCCGTCGTCCACAAAGAGGATGCGGCTTTTGGAGGAAATCTTCCCCCGCTGTTCCAGGGAGTCCAGCTTGTTTTTCAGGCGGAAGGAGGTCTCGGGGAGCACCTCCTCCTCGTTGTAGCAGGGCACCACCACATACAGGGTATCAGACATTGTCACCATCCTTTGAATCGGCGGGTTCCGCATCCGCTACCACGATCTCGTCGACTACTATGATCTCTGTCTCCACTTCTTTCTCTTCCGCCTCATCCTCCGGGACGAAATCGAAGCGGGCTTCATCCGGCACCGCATTCTCAATCCTGTGCCGCTTTCTGGCACCGATTGCCCTGCGGAGCCGTTCCTTCCGCTTCACGGGGTCAAACTCCGCAAGGTATTCATCCCAGGAAAGGCGAACCGTTTCGCCGTCCGCCAGCGACTGCTGAACGCTCTTCTCTCTCTTCACCTGGGCATTCCGCTTTTTTGCGCCGCGCCGCATCAAAAGGATATACAGCACAAATATGACAACCGCGCCGCCCGTGACCGCAAGGCCGATCAGCAGCCCCGGCGTCATGTAGTTGAACCGAATTTCCACTTCTCCGGCGGGTACGCGCACCGCCATGAAGCCGATGTTGACCCGCTCAATGACAGCGGGCTCGCTGTTCACGGTGGCAGACCAGCCGCCCTCCCAGGGCACGCTGAAAAAGACCAGTTCCTCTTCCGGGAAGGCCGTCTTGGCGGAGAAGCCCAGGTTGTCGATGGCAAAGTCGTAGGCCACCATGGCGTTCCGATCCTCCACATCCCGCTCAAAGGAGAACTCACTGAAGTCCTGCTCCTCCATGTCGGGCAGGTTCTGGAGGATATCCCTGTTGCGCTCGATGCCCTCCTCGTCCAGGTGGATGGCCCTGAGCAGCAAATTGCCCCGCAGCTTCTTGCTCACCTGCAGGAACTGCTCGTCGGTGACGTAGTAGTCGTAGGTGAAGCCCATGGGGATGAAGTTGTCGTTGTCGTAGATGTTGTAGCCCAGCTGCTGGTCGTAGAGCGACCAGCCCGGCATGGGAGACTGCTCCTTTTTATCCTGACTGATGAACAGCCAGCGGGTGGATAGCAGGGAGCGGATGGCGTAGTAGTCGGCCTCCGGGCGGGAGCCAACATCCCGCTTTACACCCACATCGGGGTAGAATTCCATGATGGACACTGGCACGATGGAGTGGAACGCCTGGATATTGGGCAGGTGCCAGAACATCAGCAGGTTGTCCATGTCGTCGTAGGCGTCGGCCCGGCCAAAGGGCTCGTCGGGCAAATGGAGCTTGTAGCGCCCCTGGATTGCCGTCTCCCGCACAACCGCGGAGCGCTCGGGGGAGTTCTTGCCGTTTGCCATGTAGAACACCGTGAAGCCGATGATGAAGACCGACAGGCTGGCGGTCAGTATCCGCTGGAAGTTTTTGTTGTTCCGGCAGCGCACCACCACTATAAAGGTGAGCAGGACGCCCAAAATGGCGAGGCCGTACCAAACCCACATCTGAGGCAGGTTGTCCGCCAGACCGATCCGCCACTCCCCGTCCACCAGGTCGGGGGTGAGGCCGCAGGCCACCGCAAATACCGTGCAGACAATCGCAGTCCACTTGAGGCCCGCCCGAAAGCTTTTCTGATCCCGGTCGCTGTCCTCGATGGCCCGGACAGTCGCCATGGCCATGAACAGCACCGGCATGTAGAACCACCGGGCGTAGTAGGAGTTGTTGAGCAGGATGAACAGGCTGTTTAGGCCGGGAATCAGCGCCATGACGGCGCAGAGAGCCAGCAGCTTTTTCACCCAGTCGTTTTTGCGGGAGCTAAAGTAGGCGATGACGCCGCTCATGCTCACCATGGGCAGCCAGGCGGAGAGGGAGCCCCACTTCGCCCCGTGGTTCGGGAAGAAGTTGGGCCGGGAAACCACCTCGGGCGGGAAGAACCAACTCTGTATGATTGCAAACAGCCGCTCGGCGTAGCTCTCGCTGTCGTGCCAGTAAATCCAAAAGCCCCAGCCGTAGAGCAGCCGGTTGGCGTCGGTGCGGGGATTGCCCAGCAGCGCCAGCACCGATGGCAGCAGCGCCACCGCAGCCATCAGCACGCCCAGAACGGCCTCCATCGCCAGGAAGCCGAAACGTTTCCAGGTCATGCGCCAGCCCTTGCTGTAGCTTCGCACCACCACATAGAGGATGACGAAGACCACCTCGCCGATGAAGAACCAGTAGTTGACGGCGGCGTTGATGGCGACCGCTATAGCGAAGACGCCCCGCTTGTCCTCTGTGATGAGCTGCTCCAGCCCCAGCAGCAGCAGGGGGAAGAACACCGCCACATCGTGGAAGTGGTTGAAGAAGATATTGAAGCTCATCCAGCCGGAGAAGGCGTAGAGCAGGCTGCCGATGACCGCGTAGTTCTTATCCTTGACAAAGCGCTCCAGGAATAAATAGGAAGTGAGCGCCGCGCAGGCGGTCTTAAGCACCAGCAGCGGGGCCATCAGGTAGGGCAGCGCCTCGGTGGGGAAGGGCAGCGTCAGCCAGAAAAAGGGGCTGAACAGCAGGTAGAAGCTGTAGGAGCCCACAAAGTTGGAGCCCAAATCCGTATACCAGTTCCAGAAGATGTCGCCGCTGCGCACCGCCTCGTGAGCCAGCTTGTAAAAGGGAATCTGCTGTACATTGAAGTCCCCGAAGTAGATGAACATTCCCTTGTCCATGATGACAAAGGGCAAAAAAATGATTGCCGCAATGCCCAGGGCCAGCAGGAATGCCTTTTTGTGCAGGGAGCGCTGGGGCTCATAGGGACGTCGGCTGAGAGTATGCTGCATTGTATATCTCCTAATGTTTTCGACCTTTTTCCGGGAAAAGAAACCGGCAAATCAGATAAACGGATAATTGCCCAGGAAACGGAAGTCCTCCAGCGTGTCGGTCATGTGGCCCAGCAGGCTGTCCACCTGGTCACGGAAGACATTGCCCCGAAAATCCAGATGAAAGCGCACCCGAAAATCCGCCCCCGCAATGGGAAGAGAGCGCAGCTTGGTCAGGTCAAGCCCCCACACCGAACAGAGGGTGAGAAAGCGCCGGAGAGCGTCGGGCTGATTGGGAAAAGACAGTGCAAGCGAAACGCTGTCGGCATCCGGCAGCACCAGCGCCTTATTTGCAATGCAGACAAAGCGGGTGAAGTTGGCCTCGTAGTCCTGCACGCCCTCCCCCAGGATGCGCAGCCCGTAGAGCTCGGCGCTGCGGCGGGAGCAGAGGCAGGCGTCGGCAGAGGGGCCTTTCGCCACCTCCATGGCCGCAATGGCGGTGTTGAGGCAGGGGACTGGCTCCAGCCCCCTCTCTTTCAGAAAGCCCCCGCACTGGCGGAGCGCCTGGGGGTGGGAGAGGGCGCGGGTCAGGCCGCCCTCGGCGCTGTCCGGGTGGATGCAAAGGCAGTGGTTGGCCTTCACCTGGGTGGCGGCCACAATATAACAGCCGCTGCCCGCCACCAGCTCCAACGCCTCCTCCACCGCACCGGCGTTGGAGTTCTCCACCGGCAACACGCCGAATTCCGCCTCGCCGGAGGAGACAGCCTCCACCACCTGGCCGAAGCGGTCGAAAAAGGCGATGTCCGGCTGGGGGAAAAGCTGCTCGCAGGCGATCTGGGAATACGCCCCCGGCACCCCCTGACAGGCGGCCCGGGGAGCAGTGGGCAGGGCGTCGATTGGCTCGATCTCACTTTGTTCCCACAAGCTGCGGGAAGGGTTTTTCAATATGTGGGCGGCGCTTTCCAGCTGCTCCGCGGTGCCCTCCAACAGGGCGCGCATCCGGCTGTATGCGGGTTCCCCCACATCGGGCAGCCGGAGGTCGAGCCCATGGGCTATGCTGTCTCTCTCCATAGAAGGTTCGTTCCTTCCGTTACCAATTCATTTTGCGTTTTGACTAAAAATGGGATATACTTTGACAAGATGTCAGCGCTTGTCGAACTTCTTTTCACGGAAATACCGCCAACCCAGGATGCAGACGGGAAGGAAGTAGATACACCAGAACTCCAGCACCGCGGTGCCGATCAGGGGATTGGTGCCGGTGGTGAAGAGTGGGAACATCGGCATGATGAAGCAGCTGACCGCGAAGATACCGTGGATGCGAAGCAGCATCCGGAAGGCCCTGTCGCCTTTGTCCTTCGGCTCCACCGAAAAGGAGGCGAAGAAGGTCGCCAGCGCCATGAAGCCGTAGCCCAGCAGGTCGTAGTTGAAGTAGAGGCTGCCCAGGTGCTCGTAGTCGATGATCGCCCTGGCTTCCTCGCTGAGGCCGGGATTCATCCGCACCGTGGTGACCGCCGCAAAGTAGACCAGCATGATCAGCATCACGTAGACCGCGGCAAACCCCACAGCAGCCAGGCCCATCCCCCGCGATTCCTTTTTGGGGTTGCCGCCTGTAATGGCGCAGATGAGGGGAAGGAAGCCCAGCGCGATGCACATGCTTGTCAGGAAGCTCGGCGTGGCGCTCCCTGTGAAGACGCCTACGATCATCGATACCGCGAAGCCCAGCACGGACAGGCCGGTCACGGCGGCGGATATTCTTCCGAGCTTGCTGTTCATATTGTTCTCCTGTCCACGTTTTTCTGCCTGAGTTCCCATTATATAGTCAATGCCCCTCAAAATCAATTCTTTTGGAGCTGCCGACCCCTGAAAGGAAGGAACACTGCCATGGACAAGGCTCATCCCACCCCTTCCCCCGTCATCCGCCATGTGGTGGATCAGCTGGTGCGGGATTTTTCCCCCGGCAAAATCTACCTCTTCTCCCACAAGACCGGCTCCGGGGGGGATACCACCTCCTTCAAGCTCCTGATGGTGCTGGACACCGCTGACAAGGAGGCTGTCCAGCGCAAGGCCTACCTGGATATTGAGTGTGAGGTTCCCTTCGACATCGTGGTCTATACCCCAGACGAGTGGGATATGCTGGTGAAGGATCCCTCCTCCTTCGCGGGCAAAATCAGCCGCACCGGGATGGTGCTTCATGGCTAGGCGGCCCACCACCCGCCGGAGCAGCGACAGCCGGCGCTACTACGACTGGCTGGCCCGCGCGGGGGAGGACATCATCGCCTCGGGACTGCTCATGACGGATGACAACTGCTACCACAGCGCGGCCTTTCACTGCCAGCAATGCATTGAAAAGGCGCTCAAAGCCTATTTGCTGCTGATGGACAGGCGCCTGGTGGACGGCCACAACCTCACCTGGCTGTGCAAGCAGGCCATGCGCTATGACCAGCGGTTTTCCAGCTGGCTGGACGAGAGCGCGGCCCTCAACCGCTGCTACATTGAAACCCGCTACCCCGCCGACCTTCCCTTTCACCTAGAGTACAAGCAGGTGAACCGCTTCTACAAAATGGCAAAGGACATGTATCTCTTCATCTGCACCGAGGTGGACAAAGAGGTGGAGGCCCACGCCGAGGAAGCTGACGAGGACGAAGCCTGACTGATTAAAGCGGCTAATCATCGCATACCAGAGGAATGGATATATTGATGAGCAAGTACCTTACCCGTTATATTTGGCTGTGGCTGCCCGCCACAGTCCTGGCTTTTTTGCCCGATGGAATCCTTCCCCCCGCCACCACATTCCTTGCCGGAATGGCTGTATCGGCCATTCTGCTGGTGGGCTGGGCGGTCAACACGGCGATGTTCTGCTATCGCCGCCCGCTGGCCGCGCTGGCGGTGCCGGTCGGCCTGGAGGGCTTTTCCCTCCTGGGTATTTTGCTGCGCACCCTGGGGGTGTTCACAGGCCGCTTCTCCTATGTCCTGTTCGGGCTGCCCTCCTACCTGCCTCTCTCCCCCTTTGTCGGCGCACTGAGCGACTTTCCCGGCCTCAACGCGGAGCTGGCCGTCACCCTGGTGCTGCTGGGCTGCTGCCTGATCGGCTACGGGGTGGGCTTCATCAATCGCTTGGTCAACCCCAATCCCTACCGGCCCCGGTTGGAAGAGTGACAATGCCTGCAGTGTCGCCAAATTTCCCCCTTGCATTTTTCCCTGCGCTGTGTTATGATTTTTCTCCTGTCTGAAAAATGAACTCGTGTATTCGCAACAAGCCGATCCCAGAGCAAAAAGGGACACCAGTGACCGCCAGCTGCTTATTCTTTTTGCTATGGAGTCGGCTTGTTTTTCGCCCTTTGTGCCTAAAGGAGTGATGGCAATATGGCCGGGAATCAGATTTTTGAAGAGGAGAAAGAACATCTCGCCGAAACGCTGGACAAGTTCGGGGAGATCATCAGGGAGACGAGGGAATCCTTCGACCGCATGCCCTGGCTCTACAGCGCCGACACCGACGTGATGAACGAAATGCTCACCCAGCTGCACAACCGGGTGGCCCGGCTGCGGCAGAGCGCCGACAAGCCCTACTTCGCCCGCATCGATTTTGCGGAGAAGGAGGAGCCATTCCAAAAGCTGTACATCGGCAAAATAGGCGTTCAGGACGACGCCGACAATCTCGTCACCCTGGACTGGCGCTCCCCGGTGGCGACGCTCTACTACGACAGCAGCGTGGGCCCGGTCACCTATGAGGCTCCGGGCGGCATGGTGGAGGGGGAGCTCTCCCTCAAGCGCCAGCTGGAAGTGGAGGAGGGCGAGCTGCTCTCGGTGCGGGACGTCGACCTGGTCTCGGACGACGAGCTGCTCCGCCCCTACCTGGGGGTGAGCGCGGACAACCGGCTCAAAAACATCATCGCCACCATCCAGGGCGAACAGAACCGCATCATCCGCGAAAAGATCAACCGCGACCTTATCGTGCAGGGAGCGGCGGGCAGCGGAAAGACCACTGTGGCCCTCCACCGCATCGCCTACCTGGTCTACACCTACCGGGACGCCATCCGGCCGGAACAGTATCTGGTCATCGGCCCCAACCGCTTCTTCATCAACTACATCTCCTCTGTGCTGCCGGATTTGGATGTGGACAGCGTCCCCCAATACACCTATGAGGATTTGGCCCGCAGCCTGATCGGCGAGAAATACAGCCTCACCGATCCCGCCAAGCGCCTGGCCGCCGCCGTGGGCGGGAAGGACGACAGCGGCGTGGAGGCCTACAAGCTTTCCCTCCCCTACCGGGACGCTCTCGACCGCTTTCTGGAGGACTTCACCCCCACCATCCTGCCGGAGGGGGACTTCATGCTGGAGGATTTCACCGTTATCGAAGAGGATGCCATCCGGACAGCCTGGGAGGACGCCATGGCCGGGCCGGGAGACGACATCCTCACCAAGGTGGAGCACGCCATCATCTACCTTCGCCCCATGATCGAATACAGCCCCGTGCTGCTGGAGCAGAAGGTAGACCAGCACTTTCGGGAAAAGATGCGGGCCGGTGGAGATATCATCGCCCTGCAAAAGAGGCGCGCCGCCATCGAAAAGGAGCTGCGCGCCCACTGCGCCAAAAGCATGCGCGCCTTCTTTGGCCGGGTGGATACGCCGCTGCTTGCTCTCTATCGGGAGTTTGCCGAGAGCTGCGAACGATGGCTCGATCCCTCCTTCACAGAAACAGAGGAGCTGAAGGCCCGCACCCTGAAAAATCTGCGGGGCAGAAAGCTTGACCCGGAGGATCAGGCAGCGCTGCTGCACCTGCGCACCCGCATCCGGGGCAGGAGAAACATCCCCGAATACCGCCACGCCGTCATCGACGAGGGCCAGGATTTCGGGGTCTTCGACTACTGCGCGCTGCGGGCGAGCCTGCCCGACTGCAATTTCACCGTGGTGGGCGACCTTGCCCAGTCCATCTACACCTACCGGGGCACCGCCGACTGGGAGCAGGTTCGCCGGGAGGCCTTCGGCGGCAAGGCGGAGATCGAATACCTACAAAAGAGCTACCGCAACACGGTGGAGATCATGGAGGCCGCCAACCGAGTGTCCGGCCTGCTGGGTATTCCCCCCGCCACCCCGGTCATCCGCCACGGGGAGCCGGTGCGGCTGTGGGAGATCAAGGCGAAGGAGCTGGCCGACAGAATCGCGGCACTGCTCCGGGATTACAAAGAGCAGGGCTACCAGTCGGTGGCGCTGCTGGGCAAGACCGACAAGGAGGCCGCGGCCATCCAGAAGTCATTGGGCGGTGAAGTCCAGCTCATCACGGGCGAGAGCACTGTCTACGCAGGGGGAACCTGCGCCATGCCCTGCCACCTGGCTAAGGGATTGGAGTTCGACTGCGTGGTGCTGCTGGACGCCAGCGAGAACCAGTATTCGGCGGCGCGCACCATTGACATGCACCTGCTGTATGTGGCGATGACCAGGCCGCTCCACCGGCTGGATATTTTCAGCGCCGGAGAGCCCTCTTTGCCACTGCACGAACTGAATACAAAGGAATAGCGAAAGGACACACCTACAATGCGCATCAGAAGCTGTGTAAAAGCCCTGGTTCTGCACGAAGGCAAGCTGTTGCTGAATGACTGCCGGAATGACTATTTCGGCGACCACTTCTCCCTGCCCGGGGGCGGACAGGATTTATACGAGACAATGGAGGAAGCGATTGTACGGGAATGCCTGGAGGAGACCGGCTACCACGTGGAGCCGCTGCGCCTTGCCGCTGTCTGCGGAGAGATTCAGGACGACCCCGTCTACCGCGAACAGCACGCAGGATATTCTCACAAGAACTATCACGTCTTCCTCTGCCGACTGGTCAGCGAAACACCTGAAATCCCCAGCGAGCCCGATGCCGGGCAGGTTTCATCCCAGTGGGTTCCCGTGGAAAAGCTGCACGAAGCCAGGATTATGCCCCTGCTGGTTGGCGAGAATATCGACGCGATCCTGAATGCGGAGCATCCCCTCTATCTTGGCACAAAGCATGAGGGCCCGGCGCAATGAAGCGGCGCATCGTCCGTTGGGCGATTCTCGTTTTGTTCTTCGGCCTATGTCTCGCGGGGGCATTCTGGTTGACCTGGAACGGCTTCTTCCTGCCCAACGGCAGCGCGGCCTCCAAATATGAAGTCCACGGCGTCGATGTCTCCTCCTATCAGGGGGAGATCGACTGGGAGCTGCTGGCCTCGCAGAACATTCAATTCGCCTTCCTCAAGGCCACCGAGGGCAGCGGCCATGTGGATTCCTATTTCCAGCAAAATCTGGAAGGCGCGCTGCAAACCGGGCTGCGGGTCGGCGCCTACCACTTTTTCAGCTACGACAGCCCTGGAATCACACAGGCGGAAAACTTCATCGCCACGGTACCCATCATAGAGGGCATGCTGCCGCCGGTGGTGGATGTGGAGTTCTACGGCGACAAGGAGCAGAACCCGCCGGAGCGGGCAGAGGTCGAGGCAGAGCTGACCGCCATGCTCACAGCGCTGGAGGAACACTACGGCACCCCACCAATTTTATACGCAACGGAGAAATCGTATCAATTATACCTGGAAAGCGCCTTTCCCAAAAACGACATCTGGATTCGCAATGTCATTGGCCGCCCCAGCCTCTCCGACGACAGGGACTGGCTTTTCTGGCAGTACACCAACCGTGGCAGGTTAGAGGGCTACGCAGGGGAGGAAGATTTCATCGACATCAACGTTTTTGCCGGTTCTGCCGAGGAGTTCGCCGTGTATCCGTCCAAATAGCGACACTTTCAGACGGGTTTCCCCTCCCCTTTTTTCCTGATCGGTGTTATACTGGAAATAGGTATACGCTGAAAGGAGTGATTTTTAATATGTCTTTTGAAGATTCCCTGCAAAGGCTGCTGCAAGAAAACAAGGGCGCGGACATAGGCGCGCTTTACACCCAGGTGAGCGCCGCCGCAATGGAGCAGGTCGGGGAGCGGTGGACTTCCCCCCGGCAGGGCAAGACCGCCTGCTACCTCTCGGCGGAATTTCTCATCGGCCGCATGGTCTACGCCAACCTTCTGAACCTGGGCCTGCTGGAGGAGTTTCGGGAGCTGTTCCAGCGAAACGGCCTCGACCCCAACCTTTTCGAGGGCGTGGATGACGCGGCTCTCGGCAACGGGGGCCTGGGCAGGCTGGCCGCCTGCTTCCTGGATTCGGGGGCGACCCTGGGCAAAAACCTGGACGGCTTTGGCATCCGCTACAAATACGGCCTGTTCAAGCAGTATTTCCAGGACGGCTTCCAGAAGGAGACCGCCGACGATTGGACGCGCTTCGGCGACCCCTGGAGTGTGCGGAAAGAATCGGAGCGGGTGCTGATCCGCTTTGCCGACCAATCGGTCTGGGCCGTGCCCTACGACATGCCCGTTATCGGCTACGGAAACCGCACCATCAACACCCTGCGCCTGTGGCAGGCGGAGCCCGTGAACGGCTTCCACTTCGACGCTTTCAACGAGATGAAGGTCTCCGACGCCTACGGGGAGCAGAACCACGCCGAGGCCATCTCCGCCGTCCTCTACCCCAACGATGAGAGCGCGGAGGGCAAGCGACTGCGCCTGAAACAGCAGTATTTCTTCTCGGCGGCCTCCCTGCGCTGCATAGTAGACCGCTACAAGGCTGCGCATGGCGGGGACTTCTCGGCCTTTGCCCAGAGCTTTGCCATCCAGCTCAACGACACCCACCCGGTTGTTGCCATTCCCGAGCTGCTCCGGCTGCTGATGGATGAGGAGGAACTCTCCTTCGAGACGGCCTTCCCCATCGTGCGGGACACCTTCGCCTACACCAACCACACCATCATGGCCGAGGCCTTGGAAAAATGGGACAGCAGCACCTTCTGCGCCGTCATCCCCCAGGTCTATCCCTATGTGGTCATGCTGCAAAACCAGCTGAAACAGGATTTGCACAACCGGGACATCAACGGCGCGGATCAGCTCCCCTACTATATTGTGGATGAGGAGCATCGCATCCACATGGCCCGCATGGCTGTCTACGCCACCCATTCCACAAACGGAGTGGCGGCCATCCACACCGAAATCCTCAAGAACGACGCGCTGAAGGAGTGGTACGCCCTCTACCCCGAGCGCTTCTCCAACAAGACAAACGGCATCACGCAGCGCCGCTGGCTGGGGCTCTGCAACCCCGAATACGCCCGGTTTATCACCGAGCGCATCGGCGACGGCTGGCTCACCGACCTGGATCGCCTGCGGGAGCTGGAGAAATATCAGAGCGACGAGGCCTCCCTGCGCCGCTTCATGGAGATCAAGCGCCGGAACAAGGAGCGGCTGGCCGGGCATGTGCGCCTTTACGAATACGGCTACGAGCTGAATGTGGACTCCATCTTCGACATCCAGATCAAGCGTCTCCACGAGTACAAGCGCCAGCTGCTGAACGCCTTTTCCATCCTGGACATCTACTTCCGCTTAAAGGACGGCAGCCTCACCGACTTCCACCCCATGACCTTCCTGTTCGGGGCAAAGGCCGCCCCCGGCTACTACCGGGCAAAGGGCATCATCAAATTCATCAACGAGATCGCCGATATGGTGAACGCCGACCCGGACACAAAGGACAAGCTGTCGGTGCTCTTTGTGCAGAACTACAATGTCAGCTATGCGGAAAAGCTGATCCCCGCCGCCGACATTTCAGAGCAGATTTCCACCGCGGGCACCGAGGCCTCCGGCACCGGCAACATGAAGCTGATGCTGAACGGCGCGGTCACCCTTGGCACCTACGACGGGGCCAACATTGAAATCGCCGAGCAGGCCGGGGAGCAGAACAACTACATCTTCGGCGCGCGTATCGAGGAGATTCAGGGCCTGGGGAACAGCTACAACCCCATGGAAATCTACCGGCACAACCCCCGGATCAAGCGGGTGCTGGACACCCTTATCGACGGCACGCTCAGCGACGGCCGCACCGGCATGTTCCGGGAGCTGTACGACGCCATCCTGAAGGGGGCGAGCTGGCACAAGGCCGACCACTATTACCTCCTGCTGGATTTTGACCGCTACGTGGAGGCCAAGCTGCAGGCCAACCGCGACCACCGGGACAGCCTGGGCTTCGCCCGCAAGTGCCTGCTGAACACGGCGGGGGCGGGCAAGTTCTCCAGCGACCGCACCATCCGGGAATATGCGGAAGAGATTTGGAAGATTTAGAGGCAGATCATACCGGCAGGAGGGGCAAACCCCCTCCTGCTTTTTTGTTACAAGATATTTCGGGTGGTGACAGAGCGGTTTCAAAACAGATTTCCCGGTAATGTCGCGTTAGCCTCCCCGGTTTACATGAACAGAAAGGCAAAACCGCAGCGAGCGGATGCCGACAATGTAAAGCGAGGTACTCATTATGAAAAAGACAATCACCGCTCTGGCAAGCCTGACAGCCCTCACCATGATTCTCCTCTCCACCGGATGTAGCAGCGCATCGAGCGATTACGCCTCCTCCTACGCACCCGCCTCCTCGGAAGCCTATTACGCAGAATCCTCCGCCGCCGAGGCGGAAAGCTACTACGACGACACCGCAGATTATTCCGCGGAAGAAGTAGCCCCCGCTGCCCCCGATGAGGGCTCCGGCGTCGCCGAGATGGCCCTGCTGGCCCCCGAAAACGCTGCGGGCATCGAGCTCTCCTACACCGTCGACCTCCATATCCAGTCCACCGAGTTCATGGCGGGCATCCGCACCCTGAACACCACCGTGGGCGACATGCAGGGCTACACTGTCCGGGCCAGCGTACAGGGCCGCGACCTCCTGCGAATAGACTATCCCCGCACCGCCAGCTACTCCTTTCAGATTCCCTCCGCGAACCTCTCCCTCTTCCTCGTCGCCATGGAGGACAACTATAATCTCCTCCAGATGGAGCAGAGCGCAGAGGATATCACCACCCGGCACCAGCAGACCGACAACCGGCTGGAGCAGCTTCAGGAGCAGGAACAGCGTTTGATTGAGGCTGTCGCCGCCACCGAGGACCCGGAGGAAAAATCCAACCTGGAATACCAGCTGATGGACGTTCAGAGCCAGATCAGCGCGCTGCAATCCAGCTCCGACCAGATGAGCCGCCAGGTGCATTATTCCACTGTCAACGTCACCCTCAGCGAAGTCATTGTCCCCGTCGAGACCCCGGAGCCCACCTGGAGCGAGCGCCTGGGCGAGGTCAAGACCGCCACCGGACTGCGCTTCCTCTCCATGGCTCAGGGCAGCCTGCTGTTCCTCATCTCCGCCCTGCCCACCCTCGCCGTGCTGCTGATTCTCGCGGTCATCGCCTTCATCATCTACCGCATCTGGAAAAAGCACAGCAAAGGAAAAGGCCCCAAGATGACCCCTGCGCCTGAAAAAGACAACACCGATTCATTGGAATAGCCCTTCTGTCCCACCTCCTTCCTTAAAGAGAAACGGGAACCGCAATTGCGGTTCCCGTTTCTCTTGGGAGTGTCCTTATAGCAAACTTTATGATATAATAGGACTATGAGAGTAGCTAAAATAGAAGAAGGAAAAATATGCCCAAAATGTGGCAATATAGAAAACCAAATAAAAAAAGGAAAAAATCGTTCAGGAACACAACGTTGCATATGTAAGGACTGCAAAGTTGTCTATACAATAAATCACAAGAAACGAGAATATCCAGAGGAAACACGAAAATTAGCAATAAAAATGTACTATTCAGGAGTAAGTGGACGAGGTGTAGGGAAAATATTAGGAATGAGTAAGGAAAATGTCAGCAACTGGATAAAAAAAACTGAATAACGATGTTGATAACT